>DATCKZ010000033.1:0-107491 GCA_036564175.1 Natronosporangium sp. | reverse complement strand
GAAGTGGTCGAACCGGTGCGCCTGGTAGAGGTCGACGTAGTCGGTCTGGAGCCGGCGCAGCGACCCGTTGATCGACTCCATGATGTGCTTGCGGGAGAGGCCTCGGTCGTTCTGACCCGGACCGGTCGGCCAGTAGACCTTGGTGAAGATCTCCAGCCCTTCCCGGCGCTGGCCGGCCAGCGCCCGGCCCAGCACGGCTTCGGCCCGCGTGCCGGCGTACACGTCGGCGGTGTCGAAGGTGGTGATGCCCAGATCCAGGGCGGCCCGCACACAGGCGGTGGCCGCGTCCTCCTCGATCTGGGACCCGTGGGTGAGCCAGTTGCCGTATGAGATCTCGCTGATGCGCAGGCCGGATCGGCCGAGGTTACGAAACTCCATGCGTCGACCTTATAGAACCGGCTTGGTGTCGGCGAGCAGCCGGTCGATCTCCTCGATCACCGCCAGCCGGCTCGGCAGGGTCGGCTCGATCAGCGGCTGGCCGCGCCGGTCCAGCGCCCCCCATCGGCGGTCCTGGCCGCTGATCAGGAACGCCACCGGGTGGATCACCAGGTCCGGGTGGGCCGGCGGCACCAGCACCTGGCCGGTCCGGTCGACCACCCCCTTGCGGCCACCGGCGTCCACGATCGCGAGCCCTTCGTCGGTGAACCCGTCGATGTAGCGCCCGTCGGTCAGCGCGGTGACGTACGCCTGGTACTGGAACGGCACGACCACCCGGCCGACCTTGTCGACCGCGCCCCAGCCGCCGCGCCGGACCGGCGCCACCCCGCGCCGGAACGGCCGGACATCGTCGAACCCGGTCGAGATCACCACCCGGTTGGACTTGTCGATCGCCACCCAGTTGCCGGACCCGTCCCGGGAGACCCAGGCCAGCCCTTCCGAGAACGACCCCACCCCGAGCCAGCCGGCGCTGGCGTCGATCAGCAGCTTGCCGGACTCGTCGATCAGCTCCCAGGTTTGCCGTTCCTGCCGGCGGACCCAGGCCACCGAGTCGCGGAACGGCTGGACGTCGGCGTAGGTCGGGGCGATCACCAGTTCGCCGTCGGCGTTCGCGTACCCCCAGGCACCGGCCTGCTCGTCGAAGGTCGGCGCCGGCGGGCGGTGCAGCTGCAGGATCTCCTCCATGGTCCGGGGGTACGGACCGACGCCGTTCTCGGCCATCTTCCGGGCGACCGCGTCCAGCGCCAGATCGGTGCGCTCGATCAGGTCGGGGTCCTCGACCTTCCGGAGGTCCAGTGACTTCTCGAAATGGTTACACGCCTCGATGTAGCGGCCCTGGTCGTAGCAGGACCGGCCGGCGTGCTCGTGCATGGTGGCCCGGAGCCGGTCCGGCAGCTCGGGGGAGTTGGCGAGCGCGAACAGCCGGTCCGCCTCGGCGAAGTCGCCCCGCCACTGAAGTACGTGCGCCAGCCGGGCCTGGGCGATCGCGATCCGGCGCAGCTGGCCGGTCGCCTCGGCGTGGGTGAGCGCGAGCTTGCCGTCGGCGAGCGCCTTGCCGAGGTCGCCGAGGATCCGGGAGACCACCGCCCGCAGGCTGAGCAGCCGGGCTCGGGAGGCGTGGTCGGTGGCCCGGTCGAGCTTCTTGGTGAGCCGGTCCCGTAGTTCCCGGAGCTCGTCCGGGTTCTCGACGATCTCGCGCAGGGTGTCCGGATGGAACCGCCACTGGTAGTTGGCGAGCACCTCTTCCGGGTCCGGCTCCTCCTCGGTGGCGGCCGGTTCGGCGTCGGCCGGCGGTTCCCCGCTGGCCGGCCCGCCCGGCGCGGCGCCGGGGTCGCCGTCCCGGCGGCCCGGGACCACGATCGGGGCGAGCATGGTCGGAGCGCTGAGCGCGGTCGCCGCGCCGCTGACCGGACCGTCCGGTGCGGGCAGCACCGTGTCGGCGGTCCGGCCGGTCCGCGGCGGTTGGCTGTCGGTAGAGCTTGGTCGCTGGTCCAACCCGGTCTCTCCAGGATCGGCAGAGTTGGCTGCGGTCTGGTCGTCGGCGGGCGCCGCGTGCCTGGGGCGGCGCTGCGGCAGGGGTGGCAGGCCGTCGGCGGGTGCCGGTGGTGCCGGCGCCGCGGGGGCGGGGCTCGCGGGGGCCGCCGCGGCGACGGGTTCGCCGGTGACCGGGGCGTTCGCCGGGGTCGCCGGTACCGCCGGCGTGGCCGGTGCGGCCGGGGACGCTGGCGCCGCCGAGGTCGCCGGCGCTACCGGTGAGCCGGTCGCGGCGGCGGGCAGCGCGACCGGCGACCCGGCCGGTGTGGTCGGCGCCATCGGTGAGCCGGTCGGCGGGGCGGGCGACGCCGGGGAGCCGGGTGCGGCGGCGAGCGGCGTTGCCGGTGACCGAGGCGGTGGGACGGCCGGCGTCGGCGACACCGGGGTCGGCGCGTCGAGCGCGGGGGAGCCGAGGGCTGGTGTGTCGCCCGTGGCCGGCGAGTGTGGCCGGACTTTGGGCCCGGTGTCCCACCAGCCGGAGCGGTGCTCGGGCTGCTCCGGCTGCGCCGGTGGGGCGGGCTGTGCCGGGTGTGCCGGCTGTGCCGGCAGCGCCGGTGGCGGCCCGCCGGGCCGGGCCGGTGGCCTCGCCGGCCGGTTCGCCATCGGCGGCGGAAACGGGCCGGGCGGCCGGCCGCCCGGTGGCAGCCCGCGCCGCGGCGGGCCGGGCGGCGGGCCCGGCGGCATGCCGGGCGGGGGCATCCGGCCGGGTGGTGCGCCAGCCGGCGGCACACTGCCCGGTCGCG
The DNA here is from genome assembly GCA_036564175.1 of Natronosporangium sp. Classification (GTDB taxonomy): domain Bacteria; phylum Actinomycetota; class Actinomycetes; order Mycobacteriales; family Micromonosporaceae; genus Natronosporangium. Next base: position 104,777 of record DATCKZ010000033.1, on the reverse strand, counting down.
CGTTCCCCGGCGGCACACTGCCCGGTCGCGGGCCCCCCGGCGGCACGCTGCCGGGTGCCACCGGTCGCTGGCCGGGCGCGGGCCGCGGCGGGACGCGTCGGGCTCCCGGCGGTGGCGGCATCGGCCGACCCCCGCCCGGTGGCGGCGGCCGGCCCGGACCACCCTGGTACTGCGGTGGCGGCGCCTGGCCGCCGGGTGGCATCGGGCGGCGTGGTTGCCCCGGTGGCAGGCCGCGGCCCGGCGGTGGACCCGGCTGGCCCCGACCGGGTGGTGGTGGGCCGACCCGCGGCGGCTGCCCGGGTGGTGGCTGGCGGGGCCGCCCGCCACCGGGTGCCGGAAGCTGGTGCGGCGGCAGCTGCTGGGGCGGTGGGCCACCCGGGATCGCGCCCGGGGGCGGGCCGCCCGGCCGGATCGGCCGGGCCGGGCCGGGCCGCGGCCCGTTCGGTTGCGGCGGCTGACCGGCGTAGTTGGGCGCCGGCCGGGGCCGCGAGACCGGTCGGTAGATGTCTTCCAGGCCCGGCGTGATCCGGACCTGCTCCTCGGTCTGCGGCTCCGGCTCCGGTGACCTAGGTGCGATCCGGTCCAGGGGGTCAGGCTTCCGCCGCCGGCGACGCCCGTCCTTGCGGTCGTCGTTCAAGCGGAGACACCTCCCCCCGAGAATTCAGCGGCACGGCTCCACGGGAACCGGGTAAGGTGACCCGGCCAAACACGCGGTTTGCTAGGAGGGTACGGCGTGGGTGTGGTTACCGCCATCGCGGACCACGACACGGCCGGTAACCTCCCTGGGACGATCTCTACATACCGAGCGTTGGTCCGGGCGGGTTTCCGCCGGTACGCCACCTACCGCCAGGCTACCGTCGCGGGTGCGATCACCAACACCGTCTTCGGCTTCCTCCGTGCCTATGTCTTGCTAGCGGTCGCGGCCGGTGCCGGCGGCGTCGCCGCCGGTTACCAGGGCGACCAGCTGATGACCTACGTGTGGGTCGGCCAAGGCCTGCTGGTGGTGGTGGCGTTGTGGGGCTGGACCGATCTCGCGGACCGGATCCGCACCGGCGAGGTCGCCACCGACCTGTTGCGCCCGATCAACCCGGTGGCGCTCTACCTCGCCAGCGACCTTGGCCGGGCCGGCCACGCGTTGCTGTTCCGGTTGCTGCCACCGGTACTGGTCGGCGCGCTCGCGTTCGACCTCTATCTGCCGGCACGCCCGGCCAGCTGGCCGCTGTTCGGGCTCTCGACCGGGCTCGCGGTGGTGGTCTGTTTCGGGTGCCGGTACCTGGTCAACGCGGTCGCGTACTGGCTGCTCGATTTGCGCGGGGTGCTGGCGGTGTGGGGGATCGGCGCGCCGGTGCTGGCCGGGCTCCACTTCCCGTTGCGGTTTCTGCCGGACTGGCTGGCGATCACCACCTACCTGGCCACCCCGTTCGCGAGCGTGGTCCAGATCCCGCTCGACGTGCTGGTCGAGCGGGATCCGGTGCCGATCCAGCTGGCGCTGGTGGGCGTGCAGCTGGGCTGGGCGGTGCTGTTGCTCGCCGCGTGCCGGCTGGTGCAGCGGCGGGCCGAACGCCGGCTGGTGATCCAGGGTGGCTAGCCCGTACCTGCAGCTGGTACGGGCGCAGCTACGCGCGCAGGCGTCGTACCGGACCTCGTTCGTGGTCGACCTGGGCAGCAGCCTCTGGTCGACGGTGTTCGACGTGGTCGCGGTGTTGGTGCTGTTCCAGGTGACCACCCGGCTCGGCGGCTTCACGATCCGGGAGACGCTGGTGATGGTCGGCTTCTCGGCGGCCGCGTTCGCCACCGCCGACCTGGCGGTCGGCACCGTCGAGAAGCTGCGCACCTACGTGCGGACCGGGCTGCTCGACGCGATCCTGGTCCGTCCACTACGGACGCTGCCGCAACTGGTGCTGGTCGACCTGGCGCTGCGGCGGCTGGGCCGGATCGCGGTCGGCGTCGGGACGCTGCTGGCGGCGCTGGCGTGGGCCCCGATCGACTGGAACCCGGCGCGGGTGCTGCTGGCGGTGGCGGCGCCGATCGCCGGGGTGGTCTTCTTCGGAGCGATTTTCGTAGCCGGCGCCACGGTCGCGTTCTGGTGGGTGGAGTCGGGGGAGATCGCCAACTCGGTCACCTACGGCGGCCGGGATCTCACCACCTACCCGATGACCGTCTACAGCGAAGGATCGGGGTGGTGTTCGGCCAGCGGTCGTTGCTGTGGTGGGACCTGCCGCTGCGGGACTCATTCGACCTGCTCCGGCACATTTACCAGGTGCCGGCCGGCGACCACGCGGCCCGGCTGGCCCGCTGCCGGTCGCTGCTGGAGCTGGACGAGTTCCTGGACACGCCGGTGCGGCAGCTCTCGCTCGGGCAGCGGATGCGCGGGGAGATCACCGCCGCGCTGCTGCACGGCCCGCAGGTGCTGTTCCTCGACGAGCCCACGATCGGCCTGGACGTGGTGAGCAAGCAGGCGGTACGGGGGTTCGTGGCGGAGCTGTCGGCGGCCGGTGACACCACGATCGTGCTCACCACCCACGACCTCAACGACATCGAGCGGCTCTGCCGGCGGCTGGTGGTGATCGACCACGGCCGGGTGGTGCACGACGGCTCGCTGGACTCGCTGCACGCCCGGTACGGCTCGACCAGGCAGGTGGTGGTCGACCTGGCCGAGCCGCTGCCGGCGCCGATCACGCTGCCCGGGGTGTGGTTGACCGAGGTCGCCGCCGACGGGCACCGGCTGACCTACACCCTGGACGGGGTCAGCGCCGGCGAGCTGGTGGCGAAGCTCGCCGCGGCCGGGTCGCTGCGCGACCTGTCGGTGGTGGAGCCGGCGATCGAGGACGTCATCACCCGGCTCTACCGGCACCGGGCGTGAGCTCGCGCCGGCCGGTCAGGCGCGCACCAGCGGGGTCTCGACCAGGTGCTCGGCGAGGAACCAGACCTGCAGCTCGCCGGTCCGGATCACGTCGCTGACGATCAGGTCGTTGGTGCCGTCGTCACCGAGCTCGTCGACCCGAGTGGCGGCGTCGTGGGCGTCGGTAAGGATGATCTCGTGCGCCTCGAGCAGCCGGGACAGCATCGCCGGCACCTCCTCGGCGCCGTCCGGCGGTCGCGGCACCGCGGTGATCTCGGCGACGTGCCGGGGATCGCCGACCGCGACCCCACCCAGCGTCTGCACCCGCTCAGCCACCTTGTCGATCACCGCCGCCTGCTCCGAGGCGTGCTTGTCGAGCAGCAGGTGCAGCTGGTAAAAGGTCGGGCCACGCATCAGCCAGTGGTGCTTCTTGTAGAGCGCGTACAGGATCTGGCTGTTGGCGAGGATCTGGTTGAGGCGCTGGGCAGAGTAGAGCCGGGTCTCGTACGACAACCCGAGCGGCAGCTGCCGGACCGTACCGAACTGCTGGATCTCCCGGCCGTGCTGGTGCAGCAACGGCTGACTGTTCGTGCTCATGACCATCTCGTCCCCCCGTTTCCCCCCAAGTGCAGCACGAGCCGGCGGCGCCAGCAGCCGATTCGGCGGGATCGGTTACGGATGCTCCATCACCAGCACCGCCCAGCTGTCCGGCTCGAGCGCTTCGTACTGGTGCGGGACGTCGCCGGGGAACGCGGCGTAGTCGCCCGGCCCGAGCTCGACCGAGGCGTCGGTCGGGCCGGCCCGTAGCCGGCCGGCGGCGACCACCAGGTGCTCGACGCTGCCGGGGGTGTGCGGCTCGGCCTTGCGGACCGAACCCGGCCCGAGTTCGATCACGTAGAGGTCGCGCCGAGCGTGACGGGAGCCGGCCGCGAGCAGGGTGCCGATGAAGTCGGCCTGGTCGGCGCGGATCCGCGGCCCTTCGCCGGCCCGGATCACCTGCACCCGGGCCGGTGGCTCGCTCACCAACTGGCTGAACGGCACGCCGAGCGCCACCCCGAGCGCCCACAGCGTCTCCACGCTCGGGTTGCCGGTGCCGGCCTCGAGCTGGGAGAGCGTGGACTTGGCGACGCCGGCCCTCTGCGCGAGCGCGGTGAGGGTGAGCCCGGCTCGCTCGCGCTCCCGGCGGACCGCGGCGGCGATCACTGCGTGCGGTGAGTTCTTCGTCACATGTTCACTTTACCGGAATAGAAATTCGGTTTGACGAACGCGCCGACGCCTGTTCATTATGGCGAACGTGAGGACGATACTCCGAACGCACGACCGGGCAGATCGGGCAATCCTGCGGGACGTCGGGGCGATCGCGCTGGCGGCGCTCGCGATCGGCGTGTCGTTCGGGGCGATCGCGACCGCCGCCGACCTTCCCGGCTGGCTGGTGATCGCGATGTCGGTGCTGGTGTTCGCCGGCGGCGCGCAGTTCATGGCGGTCGGCCTGCTAGCGGTCGGGAGCCCGGTCGGCGCGGTGCTGGGCGGGCTGCTGCTCAACGCCCGGCACCTGCCGTTCGGGCTGGCGGTCGGGGAGGAGATCGCCGACCGCTGGCGGGGCCGGCTGATCGGCAGCCATCTGCTGATCGACGAGTCGGTCGCGTTCGCGATGGCCCAGACCGATCCGGTCCGGCGCCGCCGGGCGTACTGGCTCACCGGCGCGACCCTGTTCGTCACCTGGAACGTCGGCACCGTGCTGGGCACGCTACTGGGTGGTGCGGTCGCCGACCCGACCGCGTTCGGGCTGGACGCGGCGTTCCCGGCCGGCCTGCTGGCGCTGCTGCTGCCGAGCCTGCGGGAGCCGGTGGCGCGATGGGTGGCGCTGGTCGGGGCGGCGGTGGCGCTGCTCGCCACGCCGGTGCTGCCGGCCGGGGTGCCGGTGCTGCTGGCGCTGACCGGGCTGCTGGTGGTGGCGGTCCGCCGCCGGAAGAAGGAGGTGGCAAGCGCGTGAGCGTGAGTACCGCGGTCGTGGTGATCACACTGCTGGCGCTTGGGACGTACGGGATGCGGCTGGCCGGGGTGGCGCTGGCCGGCCGGATCACGCTGCCGGAGCCGGTCCGGCGGTTGCTGCCGCTGGCCGCGGTGGCGCTGCTGGCCGCGCTCGCGATCACCGCCGCGCTCACCGAGGCCGGGCGCTGGGCCGGGGTGGCCCGCCCCGCCGGCGTGCTGGTCGGGGTGATCCTGGCCTGGCGCAAGGCGCCGTTCGCGGTGGTGGTGATCGCCGCCGCGGTGACCGCCGCCGGGCTGCGGCTGCTCGGCGTGCCCTAGCGTCCGGTGAGCAGCGGACGCTAGATGTCGTCGCCGAACTCGACCCGGGGTTGCGGGATCCGCAGCCGGCGGAACGTGATCGACCGCATCACCACGTAGAGGTAGAGCGAGCCGCGCCGCTCCTTGGAGTCCGGGAAGCGCTCGCGCAGCAGCTTCTTCAGCTTGCGGCAGAGCAGGTAGGCATCCAGCAGCAGCGCGATCGCGAGCAGCGCCCAGAGCAGGTTGGCGGCGAGCCGGATCACCGGTGGCATCTGCGTGGAGGAACCGATCAGCACCACCACCGCGCCGGCGAAGAACCAGGTGCCGACCGTCCGCCGGGAGTCGACGACGTCGCGGGCGAGCGCCCGCTCCGGACCCTTGTCCCGGGGCAGCAGGTACCGCTCGTCGCCGCGCCGCATCCCCTCCATCGCCTCGCGCCGCTTGGCCCGGCGCTCCTCCTTGGTGAGCTTGATCTCGGAGCTGGCCAGCCGGGGGTTGGCGGCCGGCCGCTTCGGGGTGGCCACCCCGAGCTCCTTCTTGCTCGGCGTGTAACCCTTGGGGCGCTTCGGTTCGGGCTCCGGGGCCGCCGCCGACTCGTTGGCGTTGTCCTGGTCGGCGACCAGCTCGGCGGACTTACGACGAAACAGCGATGCCACGCCGCAAGGTTACCCGGCCGGGTTCCGCCCGGGTTACCGGACGACGTGCGCGGTTCACCGGTCGACGTGGGCGCCGAGCGCGGCGAGCTTCGCCTCGAAGTCCTCGTACCCGCGGTTGATGAGGTTGACCCCGTACACCCGGGACGTGCCCTCCGCGGCGAGCGCGGCGATCAGGTGGCTGAACCCGGCCCGCAGGTCCGGGATCTTCAAGTCGGCGCCGTTCAGCTTCGACGGACCGGCGATCACCGCCGAGTGGGTGAAGTTGCGGCGGCCGAACCGGCACGGGGTGCCGCCGAGGCAGTCCCGGTAGGTCTGGATGGTGGCGCCCATCTGGTTGAGCGCCTGGGTGTAGCCGAGCCGCTGCTCGTACACCGTTTCGTGGACGATCGACAGGCCGCGGGCCTGGGTGAGCGCGACCACCATCGGTTGCTGCCAGTCGGTCATGAACCCGGGGTGGACGGCGGTCTCCAGCGCGGTGGCGCGCAGCTCGCCGCCGGGATGCCAGAACCGGATCCCGCCGTCGGCCGAGTCGTCCACCGCGTACGCGCCGCCGACCGCCCGGAACACGTTCAGGAAGGTCATCATGTCGACCTGCCGGGCGCCCCGGACGGTGACGTCGCCGCCGGTGGCGAGCGCGGCCGCCGCCCAGCTGGCGGCCTCGATCCGGTCCGGGATCGGCCGGTGGACGTAGCCGGTGAGCCGCGGCACGCCCTCGATCTCGATCACCCGGTCGGTGTGCACCGTGATGATCGCGCCCATCTTCTGCAGCACGCAGATCAGGTCGATGATCTCTGGTTCGACCGCCGCGTTGCGCAGCTCGGTCACGCCTTCGGCCATCACCGCGGTGAGCAGCACCTGCTCGGTGGCGCCGACGCTCGGGTAGGGCAGCTCCAGCTTGCAGCCGCGCAGCCCGTTCGGCGCGGACAGCTGCAGCCCGGCCTCGGTCTTGTCCACCACCGCCCCGAACTCGCGCAGCGCCTGCAGGTGGAAGTCGATCGGCCGGGGGCCGATGTGGCACCCGCCCAGGTCGGGGATGAACGCGTGCCCCAGCCGGTGCAGCAGCGGCCCGCAGAACAGGATCGGGATCCGGCTGGAGCCGGCGTGCACGTTGATTTCGTCGACCGCGGCGCGTTCCACGTTCGCCGGATCGAGCACCAGCGCGTCCTCGGTCTCCTCGACCCGGACCCCGTGCAGCTCCAGCAGGCCGCGGACCACCTCGACGTCGCGGATCCGGGGCACGTCGTACAGCCGGCTCGGTTGCTCACCGAGCAGCGCGGCCACCATCGCCTTGGAGACGAGGTTCTTCGCACCTCGTACCCGGATCTCGCCCTGCAGCGGGGTGCCGCCGTGAACCGCCAGCATGTCCGGGCGAGAGGGCAGGCTCATCTGGAAACCTCTCTCTAGATCGCGAATGTCCGCGGGGTGAGCATAGTCGCCGGGTGGCGGCTATGGGCGGACGCCGGGTACCACTGATCCGACCGAGTGGAAACCGTTGGAAACCACGGGACGCTGCGCGTCTATGCGGTAACACGCCGTCGAAGCTATCGGCGGCAATCAATGCCCGCCGAGTGGGTTACGGCAGGGCCAGCATCTGGTCGAGCGCGGCCCGGGCGTAGTGCGCGGTGACCGGGTCCACCGTGATCTGGTTCGCCGGCCGGCCGGCGACCAGTTCCTCCAGCGCCCACACCAGATGCGGCAGGTCGATCCGGTTCATCGTGGAGCAGTAGCAGACGGTCCGGTCCAGGAACATGATCTGCTTGTCCGGGTAGGTGTGCGCCAGCCGCCGGACCAGGTTCAGCTCGGTGCCGACCGCCCACGCCGAGCCGGCCGGCGCGGCCGCGATCGTCTTGATGATTTTCTCGGTGGAGCCGACGTAGTCGGCGGCGGTGACCACCTCGTACCGGCACTCCGGGTGGACCAGCACGTTCACCCCCGGCACCCGCTCGCGGACCTCGTTGACGCAGTCCAGCGTGAACCGGCCGTGCACCGAGCAGTGGCCGCGCCACAGAATCAGCTTCGCCTCGCGCAGCTGCGCCTCGGTCAGCCCGCCGCCCGGCTTGTGCGGGTCGTAGAGCACGCAGTCGGCGAGGTCGAAGCCCAGCTCCAGCACCGCGGTGTTGCGGCCGAGGTGCTGGTCCGGCAGGAACAGCACCCGCTCGCCCCGACCGTACGCCCAGTCGAGCGCTCGCTTGGCGTTGGAGGAGGTGCAGACCACGCCGTTGTGCCGGCCGACGAACCCCTTGATGTCGGCCGACGAGTTCATGTACGTCACCGGCACGGTCCGCTCGGCGATCCCGAGCTCGGTGAGCCGCTCCCAGGCGGTCTCCACCTGCGACAGTGCGGCCATGTCCGCCATCGAGCAGCCGGCGGCCAGGTCCGGCAGGATCACCCGCTGGTTGTCGGCGGTGAGGATGTCGGCGGACTCGGCCATGAAATGCACGCCACAGAAGACGATCCACTCCGCCTCCGGCCGGGCCGCCGCCTGCTGCGCCAGCTTGAACGAGTCACCGGTGACGTCGGCGAACTGGATCACCTCGTCGCGCTGGTAGTGGTGGCCGAGCACGAACAGCCGGTCACCGAGCGCGGCCTTGGCGGCGCGGGCCCGCTCGACCAGGTCGGGGTCGCTGGGTGCGGGCAGCTCGCCCGGGCACTCTACCCCCCGCTCTGATCCCGGGTCGCTGCCCCGGCCGAGCAGCAGCAATGCGGTCGCGGTGTTGGACGGCTCCACCCAGCTCACGGCTCCCATCGTCCCATGGCAAAAGTCGCCACCATACTGTGATACGCGTGACACGAGTGGTCATCTGCCCGGACAAGTTCGCCGGCAGCATCGCCGCGGTCGCCGCCGCCGAGGCGCTGGCCGATGGGTGGCGGTCGGTCGCCCCCGACCACGAGCTGGTGACCCGGCCGCTCGCCGACGGCGGGCCGGGGTTCCTGGACGTGCTGCACGCCGCGCTCGGTGGCCGGCGGCTGCCGGTGCCGACCGTCGACCCGCTCGGCCGGCCGGTCGAGGGCTGGGTGCTGCTGGTCGGCGCCACGGCGTACGTCGAGAGCGCGCAGGCCTGCGGGCTGCACCTGCTGCGCCCGGCCGAGCGGGACCCGAAGCGGACCACCTCGTACGGGTTGGGCGGGCTGCTCGCCGCGGCGGTGGAGGCGGGCGCCCGGGAGGTGGTGGTCGGGCTCGGCGGCTCGGCGGTCAACGACGCCGGCGCCGGGATGCTCGCCGCGGTGGGCGCCGTCGCGCTGGACGACGCCGGGCGGGCGGTGCCGTACGGGGGAGCCGGGCTGCTCGGCGCCGCCCGGCTGGCCGGCACCCCGGCGCTGCGCCAGGTCCGGCTGGTGGCCGCTACCGACGTCGACAACCCGCTGCTCGGGCCGCACGGCGCCAGCGCGGTGTTCGGCCCGCAAAAGGGGGCCAGCGAGCAGGACGTTGGGTTGCTCGACGCGGCGCTGGCCCGGTTCGCCGAGATCCTGGTCCGGGACCTGCCCGGCTGCCCGCCGGATCTGGCGACGCTGCCCGGGGCCGGTGCCGCCGGCGGGCTCGGCGCCGCGCTGCTCGCGCTCGGCGGCCAGCGCCGCTCCGGGATCGGGCTGGTCCGCGAGCTCACCGGGCTGGACCAGGCGCTCGCCACCGCCGACCTGGTGGTCACCGGCGAGGGCTCGTTCGACGCCCAGTCGCTGCGCGGCAAGGTGGTCGCCGGGGTCGCCGCGGCGGCGGCCGAGCGGGGGATCCCGTGCCTGGTGGCCGCTGGGCGGGTCGCCGTGGACCCGTCGGACGCCGGGGTCGCGGCCGCGGCCTCGCTGGTCGAGCACTTCGACGGCGACGTCGAGCGGGCGATGACCCGGCCGGCCGAGGGCCTCCGGGCGCTCGCCGCCGAGTTCGCCCGGGACTATGTCGCGGGCCGATGGCGGAATGCCGGCGGCGTCGGTTAGCGTTGACGAGGACGAACTCGTTCCGGAGCTCAGGGAGCACAGACGTGACCACACCGACCGACACGCCGCCTGCCTCGCGGACCATCAACCTCACCGACGTGGCCGCTCAAAAGGTGAAGTCACTGCTGGAGCAGGAGGGCCGTGACGACCTGCGGTTGCGCATCGCGGTGCAGCCCGGCGGCTGTTCTGGGCTTCGCTACCAGCTGTTCTTCGACGAGCGGTCGCTGGAAGGTGACCACATCGACGAGTACGACGGGGTCGAGGTCGTTGTCGACCGGATGAGCGCGCCCTACCTGACCGGCGCCACCATCGACTTCGCCGACCGGATCGACGCCCAGGGCTTCACCATCGACAACCCGAACGCGCAGGGCTCCTGCGCGTGCGGCGACTCGTTCCACTGAGCCGGCGGGCAAGCTAACCCGGGTCAGCCGGTGTTGCCGGCGCCGTCCGGCCGGCTGCCGTCGGCTTCGGTCCGGCGCGGCACCGGATGCTCCACCAGCGCGAGCACCCGGCTGGCCATGAACCGCGCCGTGCGTACCACCGTGCCGCCGCGGGTGACCTCGGCGACCTCCACCACGCCGCGGCCGATCGAGGTCTCCACCCGGCGGCCGGCCCGGGTCGCGGCGACGCGATAGGTGAGCGGCTGGGCACCCGCGTCGACTACGATTTCTACCTGGTCTCCCTTCATCGCCCCTCGCTCCCTCCTGCCCGAACACTCGTACGATGTCCCACCTCAAGCGTACGTCGAGGGAGGCGCCATGCAGCTGGTGCGGGAATCGCCCTACCGCTACCGGATCGAGCCGGTGGGCGCGATGCGGGTGCCCGGCGTGGTGTTCGCCTCGGACCGGTTGCTGCCGGACATCCGCGAGGACAAGTCGCTGGAGCAGGTCGCCAACGTCGCCACCCTGCCCGGGATCGTCACGGCGTCGTACGCGATGCCGGACATCCACTGGGGCTACGGGTTCCCGATCGGTGGGGTAGCGGCGACCGACGTCGACGCCGGCGGGGTGGTCTCGCCCGGCGGGGTCGGCTTCGACATCTCCTGCGGGGTCCGGCTGCTCGCCGCCGACCTGGACCGGGCCGAGCTGGCGCCGAAGCTGACCGCGTTGATGGACCGGCTGGACACCGCGATCCCGCGCGGCATGGGCAAGGGCGCGGTCTGGCGGGTGACGCGCCGCGACCAGCTGGACGCGATCCTCACCGGCGGCTCCCGGTACGCGGTGGAGCAGGGCTGGGGAGGGCAGCGGGACCTGGACCGGTGCGAGGACTTCGGGGCGGTCGCCGACGCCGACCCGGCGCAGGTCGGGCCGAAGGCCGCCCAGCGCGGGCTCGGGCAGGTCGGCAGCCTCGGCTCCGGCAACCACTTCCTGGAGCTGCAGGCGGTCGCCGAGATCTACGACGAGCCGGTGGCGGCGGCGTTCGGGCTGCGGCCGGACCAGGTCTGCGTGATGATCCACTGTGGCTCGCGCGGGCTCGGCCACCAGATCTGCACCGACCACGTCCGGGTCATGGAACGGACCATGCCGCGGTACGGGATCGAGGTGCCGGACCGGCAGCTGGCGTGCGCGCCGGTCGAGTCGCCGGAAGGGAAGGCGTATCTGGGCGCGATGGCCGCCGCCGCCAACTACGCCCGGGCGAACCGGCAGGCGCTGGCGGAGGCGGCCCGGCGGGCGTTCGCCGCGGTGGTCGGCCGGGACCTGGAGCTGGTCTACGACATCTCCCACAACCTGGCGAAGCTGGAGACCCACCCGGTCGACGGCGAGCCGCGCCGGCTGTGCGTGCACCGCAAGGGCGCCACTCGGGCGCTGCCGCCGGGCCACCCGGACCTGCCGCCCGACCTGCGGGAGGTCGGCCAGCCGGTGCTGGTGCCCGGTTCCATGGGCACGGCGTCGTACGTGCTGGTCGGCGTCCCCGGCGGGCCGGCGTTCGCCTCCACCTGCCACGGCGCCGGCCGGGTCCGCAGCCGGCACCAGGCCGCCAAGGCGGTGCGCGGCGAGGACCTCAAGCGGGACCTGGAGCGGCAGGGGATCGCGGTCCGGGGGGCGTCCTGGCGCGGGCTGGCCGAGGAGGCGCCGGACGCGTACAAGGACATCACCGAGGTGGTCCAGACCGCCGAGGGCGGCGGTCTGTGCCGGCGGGTGGCGAAGCTGGTGCCGATCGGAGTGGTGAAGGGGTAGACCGGCTAGACGTCGAGGGTGACCGTGCACGACCAGCCGGCCGCGTCGCCGGTGAACCGCAGGTCATGCAGGGAGACTGCCTTGGGCGTCGCGCCGACCGGCTCCACCTGGTCGACGTCGGTCATCGTGAACTTCACCCGCAGCCCGCTCGGCAGCGCCTTCACCCGCGCCGCGAGCGGGACCTGCCCGCCGGTGTCGAGCTGGTAGATCACCTCGTTCAGGACGTCCACCAGTAGGTCCTCGTCGGTGCCCGGGTCGATCAGCGCCTCCACCGTGCCGGTCGGCTCGGCGCCGGTGGTGTCGGCGAAGCTCTCCACCAGCGCCACGACCGCCTCGGCGATGCACTCCTCCCGGGTCGCCGCCCAGGCTTCGATCCGGATGTCAGCGGTGTGCGGTACTGCCCGATGCCCCACCCTGTCACCGTATCGGTACGCTGGTTTCGCCGCCGTACGCTACCGCGAGGGATGATATGAAGATCGCCGTAACGGGCTCAATCGCGACGGATCACCTGATGCATTTCCCGGGGCGGTTCGCCGCCCAGTTCGTCCCGGACCAGTTGGACAAGGTTTCGCTCTCCTTCCTCGTCGACGACCTGGTGGTCCGGCGCGGTGGGATCGCGGCCAACATCGCGTACGGGATGGGCCAGTTGGGGCTGAACCCGGTGCTGGTCGGGGCGGTCGGCACCGACTTCGACGACTACCGGTCCTGGTTGGAGCGGCACGGGGTGGACTGCGAGTCGGTGCACGTCTCCGAGGTCGCCCACACCGCCCGGTTCGTCTGCACCACCGATGACGACCTGAACCAGATCGCCTCGTTCTACGCGGGCGCCATGAGCGAGGCCCGCAACATCGAGCTCGGCCCGGTGGCCGACCGGATCGGCGGGCTCGATCTGGTGCTGATCAGCCCGAACGATCCGGAGGCGATGCTGCGCCACTCTGAGGAGTGCCGGCAGCGGGGCTACTCGTTCGTCGCCGACCCGTCCCAGCAGCTGGCCCGGATGTCCGGTGAGGACGCTCGGGCGCTGATCGAGGGCGCGCGATACCTGGTCACGAACGAGTACGAGAAGTCGTTGCTGGAGTCGAAGACCGGGCTCAGCGAGGCGGAGGTCCGGGAACGGATCGGGATCCAGGTGACCACGCTCGGGAAGGCGGGGGTCGAGATCGCCGGCCGGGAGCTGGCCGAGCCGATCCGGGTGCCGATCGTGCAGGACGTGAACCCGTCGACCGATCCGACCGGCGTGGGAGACGGCTTCCGGGCCGGGTTCTTCTCGGGGCTGTCGTGGGGGCTCAGCCTCGAGCGGGCCGCGCAGGTCGGCTCGCTGGTGGCGGCGCTGGTGCTGGAGACGGTCGGGCCACAGGAATACGAGGTGCACCCGGAGAGCTTCGTGAAGCGGTTCGCGATGTCGTACGGGGAGGATGCGGCCGCCGAGGTCGGCGCCCACCTGGCCGGCCGCTGAGCCGAGTAGCACGGCGCCCCGGCACCGGATCCGGTGCCGGGGCGCCGTGCTACCAACCCCGCTGCCTAGCTAGCTCGCCGAGCAGGAGAAGCTGGCCGGGGTCGAGGTGTCGCCACTAGGCCGGTTGACCTGGAACCCGAAGTTGGTGTTGCTGTTCGGGGCCAACGTGCCGTTGTAGCTCATGTTCTCAGCGGTGATCGTGCCGGTGGTGCCACTCGGCTGGGCGTTCCACATGTTCACCAGGGTGTGGCCGGCCGGCAGCGTGAAGCTCACCTCCCAGCTGGTGACCGTGCTGGTGCCGGTGTTGGTGACCAGCACCGGCTGGATCACGTAGCCTTCACCCCACTCGGTCTGGACCGTCGCCGCGGCGGTGCAGCCGCCGGGTCCAGGTGTCTGGCTGTCGTCACCGGTGGTCGCCACCACCGTGTTGGACGGTTGTGAGGTGCCGTTGGCGTTGGACGCGGTCACCTGGTACCGGAACGTGGTGTTCGTCGGCAGACCGGTGTCGTTGAACGACGTGGTGGTGGAGGTGCCGACCTGGGTGAACGTGCCGCCGGAGGCACCGGGTGCGCGCAGGATCTGGTACTCCGTGGCGCCGGCCGAGGCGTTCCAGGTCAGCTGGATGTTGGTCTCGCCGGCGGTCGCGGTCAGCCCGGTCGGCGCCGATGGCGGCTGGTTGTTGTTGCCGCCGCCCAGCTGGTCTAGCACCGCGTTGAAGGCCGGCTTCGGCTGGAAGTTGTCGTCCCACAGCAGCGGCGAGTCAAACTCGGGGAAGGTGCTGTCCACCCACGACTGTCCGTCGTGGACCCCCCAGACGGTGACCCCGGCGCACTTCGGGACGTTCTGGCAGATCTCGTACACCCGGCGGTAGTCGGCCGCCTGCTGCTGCAGCTCCTGCGAGTCGACCGGCCTTGGAATCCGGATGTCCAGCTCGGTGATCCAGATTTCGTCAATGCCATTGATATTGGCGAACCGTTGCAGGTTCTGTTGCATGCTGCTGGGAACCTGGCCGAGGATCAGGTGGGCCTGGAAGCTCATGCAGTTGATCGGCACACCCTGGCTGCGCAGCTGCTGCACCAGCTGGAAGTAGGCGTCGCTCTTGGTGTTGATGCCGTCGATGCTGTAGTCGTTCATGCACAGCACGGCATCCGGGTCGGCCTGGCGGGCGGCCCGGAACGCCTCGGCGATGTAGGTGCTGCCGCACCGCTGGAACCAGAACGAGTTCCGGAACTGGCCACCGTTGTCATCGATCACCTCGTTGACGACGTCCCACCGGCCGACGTCGGGCCACTGGGTCAGCAGCGCCGTGATGTGGTTGCGCATCGCGGACAGCAGCTGGTCGCAGCTGCCGAGGCTCTGCACCCAGGACGGGGTCTGGCTGTGCCACACCAGGGTGTGGCCGTAGACGTGCTGGTTGTTCTGCTGCGCGAACTGCACGATCTGGTTGCCCGGGCCGAAGTTGAACTGGTTCGGGCTGGGCTCGGTGGTGTCCCACTTCATCGAGTTCTCGGCGGTCACCGAGCTGAACTGGGAACCGGCGATGTTCGCGTAGGTCGGGTTGCTGAGGAAGTTGTTCCCCAGCGCGGCGCCGACGAAGAAGTCGTCGGCCGCGGCCTGCCGCAGCGTGGTCTGGGCGCTCGCCGGGGAGGCGACGCTACCGACCACGCTGACCGCGACCAAGAGCGGAACGACGAGCCAGAACGCGACTCGTCTGCGTGCGGGAGTTGCTTCCATAGTCGTGTGTTCTCCATCCTCGGGAAACAAGTGCAAGCCACCCACCCTTGGTCGGCCGCCGGACGACACCCGTCGATGGCGGCCGGCTGCGGCTCGCCCTTTCCGCAGCAGAACAACGCCGATGGAAGCGCTCCCACATTGTCCGCTTCCGGCCGGTGATTGTCAATGGGTACGGCGGACCTCGTAGACGCCGGGCGCGGGGGAGCCGGCGAACTCCTGGCCCCGTAACCGGCACCAGGCCGGGATGTCGTTGGCCGCCGCCGGATCGTCGGCGAGCACCCGCAGGACGGCGCCGACCTGGAGCCGCGGCAACCGCTTCGCCAGCGCGATCACCGGCAGCGGACAGCGCTGGCCGCGGCAGTCGAGCAGCTCCGGCTCGGTCACACCCCGACCTCCGCCCGCAACCGGGCGACGATTCCCGGCAGCTCCGCCAGGAACCGGTCGACATCGTCCGATGTGGTCTCCGAATGGAGTGACACCCGGACGTTGCCGTGCGACAGCACGCCCATCGCCTCCAGCACGTGGCTTGGCCGCAGCGTCGAGGAGGTGCAGGAGGAGCCGGACGAGACCGCGAACCCGCGCCGGTCCAGGGCGTGCAGCAGCGCCTCGCCGTCGACGTAGAGGCACGAGAACGTCACCAGGTGGGGGAGCCGGTCGACCGGGTCACCGACCACCTCCACGTCGGGCACGGTCGCCGCCACCGTGGTCCGGATCCGGTCGACCAGCGCCGACAGCCGGGCCGCCTCGGCCTGCGCGGTGGCGGCCACCGCCCGCAGCGCCGCGGCGGCCGCCACCACCGCCGGCACCCCGGGCGTGCCCGGCACCAGCTCCGGCCCCGGGTCCGGGCCGGCGTCCGGCTCCGGCGGCGACCAGCGGGTGCGCTTGCGCACCACCAGCACGCCCACCCCGGGCGGGCCGCCCCACTTGCGGGCGGAGGCGGTGAGCAGCGACCAGCCTTCGGGCACGGGCACCCGGCCCACCGACTGGGCGGCGTCGACCAGCAGCGGTACGCCGGCCGCGTCGCACGCCGCCGCCGCGTCCGCCACCGGCTGCACCGTACCCACCTCGTGGCTGGCGCTGATCAGCACGGCGATCGCCACCCCGGGCCCGGTCACCGCCGCCCGCCAGGCGTCGAGGTCCAGCCGGCCGAGCCGGTCCACCGGCACCGACACCGCCCGGCCGCCGCTGGCCTGGTAGCGCTGGGCGGCCCGGAGCACCGACGAGTGCTCGATCGCCGAGTGCACGATCGCGCCACCGGGGCGGAGCCGGCCGGCGACCCCGTCCCGCACCGCCGCCGTACCACCGCTGGTGAAGAAGACCTCGTCCGGCCGTACCGCCAGCACCTCCGCAACCGCCTCCCGGGCCGCATCCAGCAGCTGGCGGGCCCGCCGCGCCTGCGCGTACAGCTTGCTCGGGTCGGCCCAGCCGTCGTCCAGGGCGGCGAGCAAAGCCTGCCGCGCCACCGGATGTAGCGGTGCGGCGGTCGCTGCGTCAAGGTACGTGACCGGCGGTGTGGAAGCCACCAGTCGACGCTACGACATTGAGTAGACCCACGGCAGGCGCGCCGGTGCGGGTCCGGTAATCTGCCTGGGTCGGTGTCGCCACTGAGAAGGGTGTCGCCGCTAAGGAGGCAGAGAACTGGTGGGCGCGAAGAGCCGGGCAATCGGGCTCGCCGTAGCGGGCACGGCGACGGTGATGTTGCTGGGTGGATGTCTGCGCGACCTCGGGGACAGCGTGGACGGACTCGGCTGGCCGGAGGGCGGCATCACCGACCAGTCGGAGCGGATGTACGACATGTGGCTTGGCTCGGTGGCCGCCGCGCTGCTGGTCGGGCTGCTGGTCTGGGGCTTGATCTTCTGGTGCGTCGTGCGCTATCGGAAGCGTGGCGAGGAGCTGCCGCCGCAGACCCGGTACAACCTCCCGATCGAGGTGCTGTACACGATCGTGCCGTTCCTGGTCGTCGCGGTGCTCTTCTACTACACCGTGGTGATCCAGAACGAGGTCGGCGCGGTCGAGGACAACCCGGACGTGACCGTCGAGGTGGTCGCGTTCAAGTGGAACTGGCAGTTCAACTACCAGGACGGTCCCGGCCCGGAGGCGAACACGCTCGCCTCGACGGTCGGCTCGAGCGACGAGATCCCGGTGCTGGTGGTGCCGACCGGGCAGGTGGTCCGGTTCGAGCTCACCTCGCAGGACGTCGTGCACTCGTTCTGGGTGCCGGAGCTGCTGTTCAAGCGCGACGTGTTCCCCGGCGAGGACCTGCGCAACGTGTTCGAGGTGACCTTCCAGGTCGACAAGGAGGGCCACTACGTCGGCCGGTGCGCCGAGCTGTGCGGCACCTACCACTCGATGATGACGTTCGAGCTGCGGGCGGTCTCGCCAGAGACCTATCAGGACTACGTCGCGGCGCTCCAGTCCGGCATGAGCCAGGCGGAGGCGCTGCAGTCGATCGGGCAGGAGCCGTACGCGACCACCACCTCGCCGTTCGAGACCCGGCAGAGCTGACAAGGGAGCCAGTTGTGAAGACCGAGTCGCGAATCTTCGGTGGCGTCGCCCTGTTCTTCATCCTGGCGGCCGCCGGCTACGGCTGGTGGACCTGGTATGAGCTGGGCGAGATCGAGTGGATCGGCACGATCGCGCTGCTGCTGTCGTTCGCCCTCTCGTCGATGGTGGGTGGCTACTTCTGGGTGGTGTCGCGCCGGATCGAGCCGCGACCGGAGGACCGGTACGACGCCGAGATTGCCGACGGTGCCGGCGAGGTCGGGTTCTTCAGCCCGGGCAGCTACTTCCCGTTCGGGATCGCGGCGGCGGCCTCGGTGGTCGGGCTCGGCCTGGTCTTCTGGATGTGGTGGATGATCATCGCCGGGTTCATCGGGGTCATCCTCGCGACCGCCGGCATGCTCTTCGAGTACTACACCGGCACCCGGCGCACCAGCGTCCAGTAAGCGCGTAGCTGGACAGCAGCACCCGACCCGCGCGGTCCGGTGCTGCTGTTCTCGTATGCGGCGTTGCACGGTCGCTGGCGTGCCCGGCCGGCTCCGGGGTGGCCCGGGTCGGCCGTCGGTCCCACGGTTGCGGTGGTCCCACGGTTGCGGTTCAGCGCCCTCACCCGTGCTGATCTGCCGTTGGGAGGCCTTGGTCAGGGGTATGGTTGCGGGCCCCTCAGGACCTGCCGGCACCGGTGCTATCGGGGGTGGTCCGGCGATTTGCTGTCGGGTTTGTCCAGCGATCCCCGTGGTGAGCGCTGCTGCTGTGCGGCTGGTTGGCCGTTGCGGTGGTGCTAGCAGCTCGTGAGGAGATGGGCAGGGGGAGCTGCCGGTGTCCGCGTGGGCAGGGCCTGTCCGCGTGGGCGGGCGCGCGGGAAACGAGCGGGGCCCCCGTGCCCGAACGGGCGGGGGCCCCGGCGTTGCGCTGAACCGCCGTCAGCGGGACTGGTCGGCGGGCTGCTCCACCTCGTCGCGGCGGTGGCGGCCGTTCGGCCGCGGCTCCTCGGCGGCCGGCGGCGGAGCCGGCTGCTCGATCGGGACGAAGAAGCCGCGGATCGCCGGCCCCAGCGCGCCGAGCCGGTTCATCTTCTTCGGCACCACCCAGCCGGTGTACTCCAGCTGCCCGTGGCCGTGCTCGTCGGTCGGCGCGAGCGGCTGGTGCACCTCGACGAACCGGCCGTCCGGCATCCGCCGGATGATCCCGGTCTCGACCCCGTGCGCCAGCACCTCGCGGTCGTGCTGCTGCAGCCCGAGGCAGATCCGGTAGGCGATCCAGTACGCCACCGGCGGCGCCACGATCAAGCCGATCCGGCCGGCCCAGGTGGTCGCGTTCAGGCTGATGTCGAACGTCTTCGCGATGATGTCGTTGGCGCCGGAGAGGGTCAGGATCAGCATGAACGTGATCGCCATGGCCCCGAGCGCGGTCCGCACCGGGTTGTCCCGCGGCCGCTGCAGCAGGTTGTGGATCTGCCGGTCGCGGTGCTTCCGGGCCTCGATGAACGGGTAGGCGATCAGCAGGAAGGTGAGCACCCCGGGCAGGAACACCGCCGGCCAGAACAGGGTCGGGACGGTGTAGTCATACCCGAACAGCCCGAACCTGATCTCCCAGGCCGGGAACAGCCGGGTCGAGCCCTCCAGGAACAGCACGTACCAGTCCGGCTGGCTCGCCACCGCCACCACCGCCGGCTTGTACGGGCCGAACAGCCAGATCGGGTTGATCTGGAACAGCCCGGCCATCGCGGCGATCACGCCGGCGACCAGCAGCAGGAACGACGCCTGCTTGAGGACGTACCGAGGTACGAACCGCTCGCCGACCACGTTCCGGTTGGTGCGACCGGGCCCGGGCCACTGGGTGTGCTTCTGGTGGATCATGATCCCGATGTGCGCGGTGATCAGCGCCAGCACGGTCAGCGGCAGCAGGAACACGTGGACGATGTAGGCCCGGAAGATGATGGCGTTGCCCGGGAACTCGCCGTCGAACAGCGCGTTCGCCACCCAGGTGCCGGCCACCGGGATCGCGAGCACGATCGCGGAGGCGATCCGCAGGCCGGTGCCGGACAGCGCGTCGTCCGGCAGCGAGTAGCCGGTGAAGCCCATCAGGAAGGCGAGCCAGAACAGCAGCACGCCGATGATCCAGTTGACCTCACGCGGCTTCCGGAACGCGCCGGTGAAGAAGATCCGTGCCATGTGGACCACGATCGCGGCGATGAACAGCAGCGCCGCCCAGTGGTGCATCTGCCGGATCAGCAGGCCACCGCGCACGTCGAAGGAGATGTCGAGGGTGGACGCGTACGCCCGGGACATCTCCACCCCGTTCAGGGCGGTGTAGCTGCCGTCGTACACCGTCTCTTCCATCGACGGGTCGAAGAACAGCGCCAGGAACGTACCGGTCAGCAGCAGCACGACGAACGACCAGAGCGCGATCTCGCCGAGCAGGAACGACCAGTGGTCCGGGTAGACCTTGTTGACGAAGTACCGCCGGATGAACGGGTTGGCCAGCTGCAGCCGCTCGTCGAGGCTGCGGCCGGTCGCCGCCGGTAGCTCCTTGAGCTGCTGCTTGCGCCTGGTCAGCGCGCTCGGCTTGACAGTGGTCGTCATCTTCTCTACAGCTCCCAGAACGACGGGCCGACCGGCACCTTGTAGTCGCTTGCCGCCACGAAGTACCCCTCATCGTCCAGCGCCAGCGGCAGCATCGGCAGCGACCGCGCGGCCGGGCCGAACACCGGCCGGGCGTTGTCCGTGGTGAGGAACTGCGACTGGTGGCACGGGCACAGCAGCCGGTTGGTCTGCTGCTCGAACAGGCTCGGCGGGCAGCCGGCGTGCGTGCAGATCTTCGAGTACGCGACGAAGTTGCCGACCATGCTGCCCTGGTTCATCTCGTACAGGTTGCTCTCCAGCTCCCGGGCGTCCTCCTCCCGCAGGTGGATGAGCAGGGTGGGGGAGTCGGCGAACTGGTTGCTGCTGCCGTTCGGGATGCCCGGGAAGACCGTCACCTGGCCACCGACGCTGACGTCGGCGGGCCGGATCGGCGTGCCGTCCTCGCGCACCAGCCGGACCGGCTGGCCATTGTTGAACGCCGGGTTCCACCCCGTGTAGTCCTGCGGCGAGGTGTTGAAGCCCTCGATGCCGGTGCGGTTCTTGTGCGGGTTGACGATCAGGCCGCCGATCAGCGGTGCGGTGAGCACGATCCCGAGCGGTGCCAGCCCGAGCGCCACCGCGCCCTTGAGCAGCGGCCGGCGCATGACCCGGGTGTCGTCGACGGCGTTGACCAGCGCCGCGCCCATGATCCGCTGGTCGGCCGGGCTGGACGGGTCGTCGTGCCGGGTCTCCACCGCCAGCTCGTGCGGCATCAGCTTCTTGACCCACACCACGATCGCGGCAGCGAGGCTGATGAAGGTCAGCCCGAGCAGGACGCCGAGGATCGGGGTGTAGTAGTTGCTGTCCGGCACCGCGCCACCGCGCCAGTCCCACGGCCACACGTACGCCACGCCGAACGCGAGCCCGGCGGCGCCGGAGAGCAGGAGCAGGAACGCGATCGTCCGCACCACCCGGCGCTCCGGCCGGCTGCCGGCCGGGAACCGCGGTTCGTAGTGCACGATCTCCACGCCGTCGCGGCGGGCGCCCTCCCGCACCACCTCGAAGGTGGTCAGCCGGGGATCGGTGACGTCGAGTTCGCCCGGCTCACCAGCCGGGGCCAGTTCCTTACTCGGTGCGCTCATGACTTTCCTGCAATCCAGAGCGAAGCGAACACCAGCGACACGATCCCGACCAGGAAGATCGCCAACCCTTCGGTGGCCGGGCCGTGCCGGCCGAGGTTGAAGACCCCACCCGGGTCGCCGTCCTCGTCGAGCCGCTGGATGTACGCGATGATCTCGGCCTTTTCCTCCGGGGACAGCTGGTTGTCCCCGAACACCGGCATGTTCTGCGGGCCGCTCAGCATCGCCGCCCAGATCTGCCGGTCGGTGGCTTCGGTGAGCCGGGGCGCGAACGCGCCGCTGGACAGCGCGCCACCGTTGCCCGGGTAGCCGTGGCAGGAGGAGCAGTTGATCCGGTACAGCTCACCGCCGCGGGCGGCGGCGTCCTCGTCGGTCGCGGCCAGGTCCTCGCCGGGCGGCACCTGCGGGCCACCGCCGAGCTCCTGGATGTACGCGGCGAGCGCGGCGGTGCCGGCCTCGTCGAACACCGGCGGCTTCTCGACCGCCTGTGCCCCGGGCCGGGCCAGCGGCATCCGGCCGGTGCTCACCTGGAACTCGACCGCCGCCGCGCCGACCCCGATCAGGCTCGGGCCGCGCCCCTCCACCCCGGTGCCGTTCGGGCCGTGGCAGCTGATGCAGCTGGTCTCGTACAGCTCCTTGCCGTCGGCGGCGGTGTCCGACAGTGGTTGGTCCTGTGCGGACAGTCCGGGTGCGAACGCCGTGTAGAGGAAGCCGACGATCAGCAGGGCACCGGTCAGCCGGACGGCGGCGCCCATCCGCCGCCGGCCACGGCTGCGCCGCCGCCGGCGCCGTGCCGACTCGTTGCTCTCAGATGTCATCGCCAGCCTTTCCGACGGGAACTAGGGAAGGAAGAAGACCATCGCGAACAGCGCGATCCACACGACGTCCACGAAGTGCCAGTAGTAAGAGACGACGATCGCGGAGCTGGCCTGCGCGCGAGTGAACCGCCCCATGGTGGTGCGGATCAGGAAGATGATGAACGCCACCAACCCACCGATCACGTGCAGCAGGTGGAACCCGGTGGTCAGGTAGAACATCGAGCCGTACGCGTCGGCGTTGATCTTGATGCCCTCGCGCACCAGGTTGCCGTACTCGATGAGCTGGCCGACCACGAACGTCAGGCCCATCAAGAACGTGATGACGAACCAGCGCCGCAACCCGTACACGTCGCCCCGCTCGGCCCGGAACACCCCGAGCTGGCAGGTAATCGACGACAGCAGCAGGATCACCGTGAACGGCAGTGAGAAGTAGACGTTGAGGTGGGGTGTGTGCTCCGCCCACAGCTCCGGTGCGGCCGCTCGGATCGAGAAGAACATCGCGAACAGCCCAGCGAAGAACATCAGCTCGCTGGAGAGCCACACGATCGTGCCCACGCTGGTGATGTTCGGCCGGTTGAGCGCGGGGACATGGCTTCTGGTCATCGCTGGCGCCGCAGTCACGCGGTCATTATGTCCTCTCCCTAACGGTGGCTATCCTGCGGGGGTGGACGTGTTCGCGCACGAGTCGCCGACCGGCCCCGAGCCACTGACGCCGGCGGGTCTGATCACCCAGGCAGAGCCGCTGAACTGGCTGTCGGTGGTGTTGGTGCTCGTCGCCGCGGCCTACCTCTTCGGGGTCCACCGGCTCCACCGCCGGGGCGACCGGTGGCCGGTGCAGCGTACGCTCGCGTTCCTGCTGCCCGGGCTGGGCGGGATCGCCTCGGTCACGGTCAGCGGGCTCGGAGCGTACGACACCACCCTGGTCTCGGCGCACATGGTGCAGCACATGGTGCTGTCGATGGTGGCGCCGATTTTCCTGGCGCTCGGCGCGCCGGTGACGCTGGCGCTGCGGACCCTGCCGCGCCGGCCGCGCCGGGCGTTGCTGGCGGTGCTGCACTCGCCGCCGATCCGGGTGCTGATGAACCCGGTGGTGGCGTTCGTCATCTTCGTGGTGAACCCGTTCGTTCTCTACTTCACCGGGCTGTACCGGCTCAGCCTGGAGAACGAGTTCGTGCACGAGTGGGTGCACGTCCACTTCGTAGTCACCGGCTGCCTGTTCCTGTGGCCGCTGGTCGGGCTGGACCCGGTGCCGGGCCGCTGGCCGCACCCCGGCCGGGTGCTGCTGATGGTGCTGATGGTGCCGTTCCACACCGTGCTCGGGCTGACCATCATGCAGAGCGAGCTGCTGCTCGGCGGCGACTGGTACCCGGCGCTCGGGCTGACCTGGGCCGACCCGGCGGCCGACCAGCGGCTCGCCGGCGGGATCCTGTGGGCCGGCGGCGAGCTGGTCTCGGTCGTCATGCTCGGGGTGCTGGCGGCGCAGTGGATCCAGGCCTCCGAGCGGGAGGCCCGCCGGATCGACCGGGAGCTGGACCGGGCCGAGGCCGCGGCGGCCGCGCGGCTACGATGACGGCGTGACCCAGACGGTGCTGCTGTACAGCGACAAGGCGGAGGTCCGCGACCGGATGCGGCTGGCGGTCGGCACCCGCCCCGCGCCGGACCTGACGGTGCAGTTCGTGGACGCCACCAACTACCGGGAGTGCGTCTACCTGGTCGACAACTTCGAGATCGACCTGCTGCTGCTGGACGGTGAGGCCCAGCCCGCGGGCGGGCTCGGGATCGCCCGGCAGCTGCACGACGAGTTCGTCGACTGCCCGCCGATCTGCGTCGTCATCGCCCGGGCTGCCGATCGATGGCTGGCGGCGTACGCTGGGGCGGACGCCACCCTTGTCCACCCACTCGACCCGGTCACCACCGGGCGGACCATCGCTGGTCTGCTGCAGCGCGCCGCCGCCGCCACCTGAGTTCCGGCCGAACCCGCGCTGCCGTCGTCAGTCCAGCACTGGCTTCGTGTATGCCTGAGCTTTCCGTAAGGAGGGTGCCGTGACCGCCGGAGCGAACGAGCCGCCCCAGCGGGCCTGGCCGGACCTGCTCGGCGCGCTGCTGCGTGGCGACGAGCTCTCCACCGACGAGACCGCCTGGGCGATGGGTGAGATCATGGCTGGCCAGGCCAGCCCGGCCCAGATCGCCGGGTTCATCACCGCGTTGCGGGCCAAGGGCGAGACCCCGGCCGAGATCGCCGGGCTGGTGCGGGCGATGCTCGCCCACGCGACCACCGTCGAGCTGCCGGCCGAGCTGCGGACCGCCGCGGTCGACGTGGTCGGCACCGGCGGCGACCGGGCCCACACCGTGAACATCTCGACCATGGCGGCGCTGGTGGTCGCCGGCGCCGGGGTGCCGGTGGTCAAGCACGGCAACCGGGCCGCCTCCTCCTCTTGCGGCGCCGCCGACCTGCTCGAGCAGCTCGGGATCCCGCTGGACCTGGGGCCGGCGGAGGTGGCGCGGTGTGTCGCCGAGGCCGGGATCGGGTTCTGCTTCGCGCCCCGGTTCCACCCGGGGATGCGGCACGCCGGGCCGGTCCGGCGGGAGCTGGGCGTCCCGACCGCGTTCAACGTGCTCGGTCCGCTGACCAACCCGGCCCAGCCGGGGGTGTGCGCGATCGGCTGCGCGGACGCCCGGATGGCGCCGGTGATGGCGCAGGTGTTCGCGGCGCGCGGGCAGACCGCGCTGGTGATGCGGGGCGAGGACGGGCTGGACGAGTTCACCACCACCGCGCCGACCCGGGTCTGGGCGGCGTGGGACGGCACCGTCCGGGAGGCCGTGATCGACGCCGCGGACCTCGGGATCGCCCGGTCGGCCGCCGCCGACCTGCGTGGCAGTGACCCGACCTTCAACGCCGAGGTCACCCGGCGGGTGCTCGACGGCGAGCCCGGACCGGTGCGCGACGCGGTGCTGGTCAACGCGGCCGCGGCGCTCGCCGCCGCGGACGGGCTGGACGGCGACCTGACCAAGAAGCTGGCGGCCGGGCTGGAGCGGGCGGCGACCGCGATCGACTCCGGTGCCGCCGCCGCCGCGCTGGAGCGCTGGCTCACCACCGCGACCGCCACCGCCAGCACCACCGCCGACGTGGCTGCCGCGGCCGTCCCCGCGACCACTGCGGTCGCCGCGCCGGCCGTGACCGCCGAGCCGACCACCACCGCCGGCCAGCCGGGCTAACCGAGGGCCGGGCTAACCGGGGGCCGGCCTCGCGATCACGGGCCGGACAGCGGCAGCGTGGTCGGCCCGGGCCGGGTGGCGAGCCAGGCGGCGGCCGCCGCCAGCGCCGGGACCACCACGATCACCGCCACGATCGAGGCGGCTGGCGCGATCAGCTCGCTCGCCGCGCCGATCCCGGAGGCGGCCGACAGCCCCCAGATCGGCAGCAACCCGGCCGGTACGGCGAGCACGCCCCCGAGCAACGTCAGGGTGCCCGCCCGGGCGGCGGCGAGGCTGCGCCGGGTCTGCGGCGCGGCGCCGACCGCGGTGAGCACCGACTCGTCGCGCCGGGCCTCCTGCGACACCAGCGCCAGCCCGACCCCGACGATCAGCAGGGACAGCACCCCGGCGGCGGCGGTGGCGCCGGCCTGCAGCCCGCCGCTGTCGAACTCCGGCGGCCCGGTCTCCACAGTGACCCGCTGGCCGAACCGGCCGGCGAGCTGCTGCGCGTGCTGCAGCTGAGCCGGCTCGACCGGGCCGGTGAGCCGGATCAGCCACCGGGTCAGCTCCCGGGCCCGGCTGGCGCCGGTGCGCTCGAAGGTCTCCGGCGAGAGCACGATCCCCGGCACCGCCTCCGGCGCCAGCGGTAGCTCCACCGCGGTGACCCGACCCGGCGCGATCAGCTCGGCCTGCCGTACCAGCGGCTCGGCGGGATGCGCCGGATCGTGCAGCACCAGCACGTCGCCGGCGGCGAGCGCGGCGGTGGCGGCCGGCGGGGCATCGAGCGTGTCCAGCAGCCGCGCGTCGGCGACGGTGACGTACTGCGGCAGCGACCGGGCGGCGGTGGTCGACGCCGGGGCGACGATGGTCACCGGGCTGTCGGCGGCCACCGGCAGGTCTTCCCGGAGCTGGCTGACCAACGGGGCCGGGGCGGTCCCGTCGACCAGCAGCTGGTCGGCGGCGAGCTGCGGCCGGTAGTCGCGGGCGAGGCCGGCCTCGACGGTCTCCAGCGCGGCACCGACCGCGATGCTCAGGCCGAGCCCGGCCACGATCGCGGTCATGATCGGGCCGGTCCGGGACCGGAACCGGGCCATGTCCCGCATCGCCAGCCGGACCCCGATCGGCAGCCGGCTGCCGGTCCACCGGGCGAACTGCTCCAGCAGCCACGGGCTGATCGCGCCCAGCCCCAGCATGGTGAGCGCGGCGCCGATCACCACCCCGGCGGCGACGGTCAGCGCGCTGCCTTCGCTGGCGGCGCCGGCCGCGCTCGCCACCGTCAGCGCCACCCCCAGGCCGACCGCCACCAGGCCGGCGACCAGCAGCCGGGTGCTGGCGGCGCGGGGCGGCTGGCGGCCGGTCAGCGCGGCGGCGACCGGGGTCCGGCCGGCCGACCGGGCGGTGAACCAGGCCGAGGCGAGCGCCACCACCACGCCCAGCCCGCCGGCGGCGATCAGCAGCGCCGGCGAGACCGCCAACCCGTCGACCGCCTGGTTGGACCAGCGTTCCAGCCAGGGCAGGGTGGCCGCCGGGAGGAGGACGCCGAGCAGCAGTCCGAGCGCCGTCCCGCCGGCTCCCAGCAGCAGCGCCGAGCTCAGCACCGACCGGCGCAGCTGCCGGGTGTCCGCGCCGGTGGCGGCGAGCAGCGCCAGGTCGTGCCGGCGGCGCTGGGCGGAGACCGCGAACGCGGCCGCGGTCACCAGGCTGGTGACCAGGAACCCGAACCCGCCCAGCACCAGGATCGTCACCAGCTCCTCCGGGTTCACCCGGGCCAGGTCAGCCCGGGCGATCGTGACCCAACCGGCGCGGGCCAGCGCCCCGGTAGCGGTCGCGCCGGTGGTGCCGGCGGGGAGTCCGATCAGGAACCCGGACGCCGTCACCGCCGCCGGGTCGACCACCACCGCTTGCCGGTCCAGCCGCAGCGGGTCGCGGACGATCCCGGCCACCCGGGCGGTGCCGGAGCCGGTCTGGACCTGGTCACCGACCCCGACCCCGAGCCGCCGGGCCAGCGGTTCGGTCAGCGCCAGCTGGCCGCTGCCCGGCGCCGGTGCGGTGCCCTCGGTGACCTCGAACATCCCGGCGCCCAGCCCGGTCAGGTCGACCCCGATCGCGGGCACCGGCGCGCCGCCGACCGGCAGCTCGCCGCGCCAGATCGGCTCGACCCGCGAGCCGGCCGGCAGCCCGGCCGGTGGCGCGAGCTCGTCGCCGGTCAGGTCGACCGGGTAGGCGGCGAGGTCGGCGGCGCCGAGCTCGGCGGTCGCCCGCTCCGCCCCGGACGGGCGGACGGTCAGCGCCAGCGTGCCGGCGGCGACCAGCCCGGCCACCGGCAGCGCCACCAGCAGCACCACCAGCGCGGCCCGGCGCGGGTGCCGGCGGGCGTCCCGCCGGGCCAGCCGCAGCAGGGCGCCCCACGAAGCGGTCACCGGGCGTCTCCCGGCAGCAGCACCGACGGGTCGGCGTCCCGGGCGTCGTCGACGATCCGGCCGTCCTGCAGGAAGATCACCCGGTCCGCCCAGGACGCCAGCCGGGCGTCGTGGGTCACCATCACCGCCGTCCCGCCGCCGTCGCAGTGGGCGCGGAGCAGCCGCATCACCGCCTCGCCGGTGACCGTGTCCAGCGCCCCGGTCGGCTCGTCGGCGAGCAGCACCCGGCGCGGCCCGACCGCCGCCCGGGCGATCGCCACCCGCTGCCGCTGGCCGCCGGACAGCTCGTCCGGGAACCGGTCGGCGAACCGGTCCATCTCCACTCGCTCCAGCGCTGCCAGCGCCTGGCCGCGAGCCTGCCGGAACCGGACCCCGTCCAGCTCCAGCGGGAGGGTCACGTTCTCCAGTGCGGTCAGCCCGGGCAGCAGGTTCAGCTCCTGGAACACGAACCCGATCGAGCGGCGGCGCAGCGCCGCCCGCTGCCGGGGGGTCAGGCTCGCGACGTCGTGGCCGTCGATCGTGACCCGGCCGGTGGTCGGGTCGGAGAGCCCGCCCAACAGCAGCAGCATGGTCGACTTGCCGGAGCCGCTCGGCCCCATCACCGCCACGAAGTCGCCGGCCCGGATCGACAGGTCGGTCGGCGCCAGCGCCACCACCTCGGCCGGCCCCTGCCGGTAGGTCTTGCTGGCGCCCTCGAGTCGCAACATCACCTCGGTCATGCCGCGGGCTCCGTTCCGGTCGCGGGTCGGGCGAGCAGGCCGCGCCGGCGCAGCCGCGCCTCGCACAGGTCCAGCCAGCGCAGCTGCGCCTCGGCGTTGAGGATCAGCGAGTCGTGCAGCAGTACGCTCGGCAGCTCGGTCTCCTCGTCGAGCAGCTCCTTCTGGTGGGTGTAGCGCTGCAGCACCCGGATCAGTGCCGCCCGCTGCCGCTGGATCAGCTGCAGCACGTCCACCTGCGGCGCGCCGACCGCCAGCAGCAGCTTGATCGCCAGCTCGTCGCGGGGTGGCGGGTCGAGCATCACCGGCTGAGCGAACCATTCCTGCAGCTGCCGCAGCCCGCTGCCGGTGAGCTGGTACGACCGGGCCGCGCCCTCGCCGCTGCCGGTGGGCTCGACCAACCCGTCCCGCTCCAGGCGTTCCAGGGTCGAGTAGACCTGGCCGATGTTGACCCGCCACGCCTGACCGGTCCGCTCCTCGAACCCGGCCTTCAGCGCGTAGCAGTGCCGTGGCTCCTCCGCCAGCAGCGCCAGCAGTCCGTTTCGTACCGACATTGACCACCCTGGGCTATGGTTACCGAGTAAATTACTCGGTAACCATAGCATGTCCGGGGCTCAGGTCACCTCGGCCACGAACTTCGCCACCCGGCCGGCGACCGGCCCGGTGGTGCGGGCCCAGCTGAAGTGGTCGGCGCTGCCGTCGTAGTGCTCCCGCTGCACCGGCGCGGCGGTGAGCTTGCCGACCAGGTGGTCGACGGTCGGCGCCGGGGTGTACTGGTCGTGCTCGACGCTGATCGCGAGCACCGGCGTGCGTACCTCCGCCAACGCCGCCTCCATGTCCACCCCGGACAGTGGCGGGAAGGCGCCGGTGCGGGCGGTGTAGGCCCAGTCCCGGATCACCCCGCGGGCCTGCCGGCCGCCGAACCCCCAGCCCGGCCAGACCCCGAGCATCGCCGCGACCGCGCCGATCGCCTGGGTGAATGCGAGCACCGCCAGCTTCCGGCGGCGGTAGACCCGCCAGTACGGCAGGCCGACCGCGACCAGCGCCAGCCCGGCCACCGCCGGTTCGGCGGCGCTCGCCAGCCGGAGCAGGCAAGCTTGGCCGCCGAGCGAGTGCCCAAGCAGGACGATCGGTCGGCCGGCCCGGTCCGGTTCCAGGTGCGCCAGCACCGCCCCGACGTCCTCGACCAGTTCGGCATATCCGTACCGGGAGGCGCGGGACGGCCGGGGCTGGCTGGCGCCGGTGCCCCGCAGGTCGGCGACCACCACCGCCAGTCCGGCATCGCGGAGCGCGACCGCGAACGGCCGGTAGAACCGGGCCGGCACGCCCATCGCCGGGAAGCAGAGCACGATCGGCGCGGCCGGGTCAGCGGGCGGGTCGTACCGGTGCAGACCGATCCGTTCGGTGCCGCGCGCCAGCCACTCCTGCGCGTAAGGTGCGGAGGCCATCCTCACAGCGTACTGATCGGGGGCCGGTCGGCCGGTAGAGTGCGCAGTCATGAAGCCCTCTGACATCTCCGCGGTGCGGGCCCCCGGCAAACCCACGCTGAGCCCCGACGGACGGTACGCCGTCGCCGCGGTCACCACCCCCGACCTCGACTCCGACGAGTACCGGGCCCAGCTGTGGCTGGTGCCGACCGACAGCTCGGCGCCGTGCCGCCAGCTCACCCACGGCTGGCGGGACGTCGAGCCACGCTGGTCCCCGGACGGCCAGTGGCTGGCGTTCCTGCGGGCGGAGCGGGACCCGAAGACCGGCAAGACCGGCCGGCCACAGCTGTGGGTGCTGCCGGCGCACGGCGGGGAGGGGCGGCGGCTGACCGACCACCCGCTCGGCGTCAGTGATCCAGTGTGGAGCCCGGACTCGACCCGGCTCGCCTACACCGCCCGGGTGCCGGAGCCCGGCCGGTACGGCACCGACGAGAAGGTCACGCCGGACGCGGAGCCGCCGCGGCGGATCACCACCCTGTCGTACCGGTTCGACAACATCGGCTTCCTGATCGACCGCCGGTCGCACGTGTGGACGGTCGACCTGGACGGCGGCGAGCCGGTGCGGGTGACCGACGGCGACTACGACCACACCGGCGTCGACTGGAGCCCGACCGGCGACCTGCTCACGTTCGCCGCGTCCCGGCACGAGAACGCCGGCAACGACCTGCGGACCGATGTCTGGGTGTGCGCCCCGGACGGCTCCGGGCTGCGGGCGCTCACCGCCGGTGGGTTCAGCGCCGCCCAGCCCCGGTTCACGCCGGACGGGCAGGCGGTCTGCTTCGTCTCCGCGAAGCTCGGCACCGGGAACCGGGCGGCGGTGTGCCGCAACGCCGGGCTCTGGTCGGTGCCGGTGGCCGGCGGCGAGCCGACCCGGCTGACCGACGAGGAGACCTACAACTTCGCCCGGCCGGCCGGCATGATCCTGCCCACCCCGGACGGCGTCCTGTTCACCGACGAGCACCGGGGCAGCATCCGGCTGCTGCGGGTGCCGTACCAGGGTGGCGACCCGGCGACCGTGGTGGACGGCGAGCGACAGGTGATCGGCGCCGCGGCCGCCGGCGGCGTGACCGTGGTGACCTACGCCGACCCGTACCGCCCCGGTGAGCTGGCGGTCGCCGAGGCCGGTGAGCTCAAGACCCTGACCTCCTGGAACGCCGCCTGGGGTACGGAGATCGAGGTCCGGCCGATGGTCGAGTTGACCGGCACCGCGCCGGACGGCTACCCGGTGCACGGCTGGGTGGTCAAGCCGGCCGGGGAGGGGCCGCACCCGGTGCTGCTCATGATCCATGGTGGACCGTTCTTCCAGTACGGCTGGACGATGTTCGACGAGGCGCAGGTGTACGCCGGGGCCGGGTACGCGGTGGTGTACGGCAACCCGCGCGGCTCCTCCGGGTACGGGCAGGCGCACGCCCAGGCGGTCATCGGCAACGTCGGCGAGGTCTCCGCCACCGACCTGCTGGCGCTGCTCGACGCCGCGCTGGCCGGCGACCCGACCCTGGACCGCGACCGGGTCGGGGTGCTCGGCGGCTCCCATGGCGGGTTCATGACCACGTGGATGGCGGCCCACCACGGCGACCGGTTCAAGGCGGCGATCAGCGAGCGGGCGGTGAACGCGATCGACAGCTTCATCGGCACCTCGGACATCGGCTCCTGGTTCGCCGACGACCTGTACGGCGAGGACCCGGCCCAGCAGGCGCGGCAGAGCCCGCTCAACTACGCCCACCAGATCAACATCCCGATGCTGCTGATCCACTCCGAGCAGGACTGGCGCTGCCCGGTGGAGCAGGCGCAGCGGCTGTACGTGGCGCTGAAGCGGCGGGGCGTGCCGGTGGAGCTGCTGCTGTTCCCGGGCGAGGGGCACGAGCTGTCCCGGTCCGGCCGGCCGAAGCACCGGTTGGCCCGGTTCGAGGCGATCCTGGACTGGTGGTCCCGCCATCTCTGATGAAGTCGGGCGCCGGTCCGGGACGAATGCCGGTCCGGGAGACCCTATCGGTGGTGATATCCATATCGGGAACTGATATCGCGGGCCGCGGTCAACCACCCGGCCGGTCGATCCATTGACCCCGGACGGCCGTTGCGGGCGCGCCCCGATATCTGATCCTGAGATGGATATCGGGGTGGTGCGCGGATCGGCGCCGTGCCGGGGTCAGCCGGCCGGCGCGGTCACCCGTACCGTCAGGTCGGTGCCGGCTCGGACGGCGTCGGTCAGGTGCTCGGCTTCCGCCACGAACCCGCCGGGCCAGACCACGCCGCGGTGCACCGTGCCGCGGACGGTCGCGGCGGCGCCGATCACGGCTTCCCGGCACTCGCCGGTGACCTCGGCGTCCGGCGCGATCAGGTTGCCGCCGCCGGCGGCGTGCAGGTTGGCGGCGAGGTAGTCGGCCGGCGTGCCGGTGTCGCGGAAGTAGCCGGTGAACGGCACCACCTCGACCGCGCCGGCCGCCTCGGCCGGCCGCCACACCGCCCGGACCAGCTCGCCGGCGTCCTCGGTCAGGTCGCGCACCCACGACCAGGGCAGCAGCGAGTACCCACCGAACCCGTAGCCGGCGAACGTGCCGACCATGCCCGGGGCGCTCGGCACCCCGAGCAGCCGGACGGTCTCGCCGTCCCAGCCGTCGACCAGCGGCGCCAGGCTGCCACCGGCGAGGTAGGCGTCGGCGTTGCCGACCAGCACCGGCCGGCCGGCCAGCCAGTGCCGCAGCCGGGCCACCCCGCCGGCGGTGCCGAGCGGGGCCGGCTCCCGGGACAGGTACGCCCGGCCGGCGACCGCGGCCGCCACCTGGTCGGCGAGCCAGGCGGCGTTCACCGCTACCCGGTCCGGGCCGGTGAGCCCGAGTTCGGCCAGCCGGGTCAGCGCCCGGTCGAGCAGGGTGACGTTGCCGACCGGGCAGAGCGCCTTCGGCCGCAGCCAGGTCAGCGGCCGCAGCCGGGTGCCCGCGCCGGCGGCGAGCACGATCGCGCACAGTTCGGTCATGACTCGGCCGGCGGCGCCAGGTCCGACGGCACCCCGGGCCCGATCCCGTAGCAGTGCAGCAGCCGGGCGGTCTGCCGGGTCAGCGTCGGCAGCGCCGAGACGTCGTGCCAGGCCGCCTCCAGCACCTCCGCCCCGTCCACCCGAAGCGGGGTGGTGGCGGCCGGGACGGTCGCCTCGAACACCATGTCCACCCACCGGCCGCGATGGTGGACCAGTGCGTTCGGGACCGCCGGTCGCAGCTGATCCGGTTCGAGCGCGATCCCGCTCTCCTCGGCGAGTTCCCGGACCGCCCCGTCGACCGGGCTCTCGTGCCGGGCCAGCAGCCCGGCCGGCAGGCTCCAGGCCCGGCCGGGTGGCTGGCGGAGCAGCAGCAGCCGGCCGGTGTCGCGGTCCCGGACCAGGATCACCGCGCCGACCGTGTAGGTCGGGGCTACCCGCCGGACCAGCCACATCCGGGCGGAATGGGGCAATCGGTAGAAGATCGGGTAAATCACAGCGAGCGCGCGGCGGCGGATCGAAGCGGGCAGGCGGCTCATTCGGCAAGGGTAGAGGTAGACGGGATGCTGGGATGCGCATGAGGTGGGACACTTGACCCGTGTCCGTCCATGAGGTGAACGAGGACCGCCTCGATCCCGAGGGGGCGGACAACCCTGCCTCCGAGCGGCCGCTGCCCGAACCGGTCCGGTCCCGGATCGTCAGCCTCGCCGCCGCCGTGATCGGCAACCTACCCGCTGACCAGGTCCCGACCCAGCTGCGCAAGGTCGCCAAGTTCGCACCGCACCGCCGCGCCCGGCTCGCCGGCGCCGCGATCGCCGCCCAGCTCGCCAGCGACGCGGTGTTCCGGCAGCGGGTCGGGGCGCGGGTGCAGGCGGAGGCCGGCGAGCTCGGCGCGGCGGTGGCCGAGGGGGTGAGCCCGGCGGCCGCCGATCCGGTCGAGGTGGCGGCGCTGGCCTACCTGATCCGGCCGACCGGCTGGCGGGAGCTGGTCGACGCGGCCGACGCCGCGTTACGGGCGGAGGCGGAGCGGACCGCGGTCGTCGACCAGGTGAAAGAGGCGGAGGCGCGGGCCAGCGCGGCCGAGCACGAGCTCACCCTGGCCCGGGTGGAGGCGGACAAGCTGCGGGCCGAGCTGGCCCGGGTCCGGGAGGAGCTGAGCTCGCTGCGCGACGAGCACCGGCTGGTGGCCCGGGCGCTGCGGGAGAGCCAGGCCCGGGAGAAGCGCGCCAACGAGCTGCTCGCCACCGAACGCGGCCGGCTCGCCCGAGCCGCCGCCGATCACGACGCCGAGCTGCGCCGGCTGCGGGGCCGGCTGGCCGAGTCCGAGGCGGCGATCGGCGCTGCCCGCTCGGCCGCGAAGGACTCCCGTACGGTCGACGAGGCGCGGCTGTGGCTGCTGCTGGAGACGATCGGGCAGGCGGCGGTCGGGCTCAAGCGGGAGCTGGCGCTCGACCCGGCGAAGCTGCTGCCGGCCGATTTCGTCGCCGGAGAACACGCCCAGCCGACCGGCGCCGGCAAGCAACCGGCCCGGGCGCTCGCGGCCGACGACCCGGCCCGGCTGGACCAGCTGCTGGCGCTGCCGAAGGCGCACCTGGTGGTGGACGGCTACAACGTCACCAAGCGCGGCTACGGCGACCTCGACCTGGAGCAGCAGCGCAACCGGCTGGTGAAGGCGCTGTCCGGGATCGCCGCGCAGACCGGCGCCGAGGTGACGGTGGCCTTCGACGGCGCCGACCGGATGCCCGGCCTGCCCGGCTCCACCCGCGGCGTGCGGGTGTTGTTCTCCCGCAAGGGGCAGACCGCCGACGACCTGATCCGGGCGCTGGTGCGGGCCGAACCGGACGGGCGGCCGGTGATCGTCATCTCCTCCGACCGGGAGGTCGCCGACGGGGTCCGCCGGGCCGGTGCCTACCCGTTGCCGGCCGAGACCCTGCTGCGCCGACTCCGCTGAGGTTGGCTATCCTCGTCGATCTATTGCCAGCCAGGGGTGGCCGGTGAGCGAGGAGGGCTCGGTGCGCGGGTGGGCGGTGCTGGTGCTGGCGCTGCTGGTGGTCGCCGTCGCGGTGCTGGCGGCGGCCACGGTGCCGTGGCAGCGGCCGCCGGCGCCACGGGCCGACCAGCTGGCCGCACTCGCCGAGCTACCGTCCGAACAGGTCGCCCGGGGGCGGGCGCTGCGGGCGGCGCTGCGGATCCCGTCGTACGGGTCGTTGCTGCTCGGGTTGCTGGTGGCGCTCGGACTCGGGCTGACTCCGCTCGGTGCCCGGCTGGTGACCGCGGTCGCCCGGCCGTTCGGCGGGCACTGGCTGGCGGCGGCGGTGCTCGGCGGGCTGGCGGTGCTGTTCGTCGGGCAGCTGGTGACCCTGCCGTTGGCGGCCTGGCGGCACAGTGTGCTGGTCCGGCATGGACTGTCCACTCAGGGCTGGGCCGGCTGGGCGGTGGACGTGGCGAAGGCCGCGGCCATCTCGGCGGTGATCGGCGCGCTGGCGCTGGCGGTGTTCTTCACCATCACCCGGCTGATGCCGCGCTGGTGGTGGACGGTGGCGGCGGTCGGCGCGGCCGGCCTGGTGGTGCTGCTGTCGTTCGTGTTCCCGGTGCTGATCGAGCCGGTGTTCAACAAGTTCACGCCGATGGAGCCGGGTCCGCTGCGGACCGAGCTGATGGCGATGGCCGAACGCGACGGGGTGCCGGTGCGGGACGTGCTGGTGGCCGACGCCTCCCGGCGGACCCGGGCGGTGAACGCCTACGTCTCCGGGCTGGGGCCGACCCGGCGGATCGTGGTCTACGACACGCTGCTCGCGGAGGCGCCGCCGGAGCAGGTGGTGAGCGTGGTGGCGCACGAGCTGGCGCACGCCAAGCACCAGGACGTGGCCACCGGCACCGCGCTGGGCGCGCTCGGCGCCGCCGCGGCGGTGGTGGGGCTGTACCTGCTCGGGTCGTGGCGCGGGTTGCTGCGGGCGGCCGGGGTGGACTCGATCGCGGAGCCGCGGGCGATCGCGCTGCTGGTGGCGGTGGTGACGGTGGTCGGGCTGGTGGCCGGCCCGGCGCAGGCGCTGGTGTCCCGGCGGATCGAGGCCCGGGCGGACGCGCACGCGCTGGCACTGACCGGCGACCCGGCGGCGTTCACCGCGATGCAGGCCCGGCTGTCGGCGGTCAACCGGTCCGACCCCGACCCGCCCCGCTGGGAGCACCTGCTGTTCGCCTCCCATCCGTCGACTGTGGAACGGATGGCGGCGGCCCGAGCCTGGGAACGGGGGGAGCGGTGACGCGGACGCTGCTGGTGACCAACGACTTCCCGCCCCGGCCGGGCGGGATCCAGTCGTTCGTACACAACCTCGCGGTCCGGCAGCCGCCCGGCTCGCTGGTGGTGTACGCGTCGACCTACGACGGGGCGGCGAAGTTCGACGCGGCGCAGCCGTTCGAGGTGGTCCGGGAGGACACCGGCATGCTGTTGCCGACCCGGGCGGTGAGCCGGCGGGCGGTCGAGCTCGCCAGGCGGTACGAGTGCCAGGCGGTCTGGTTCGGGGCGGCCGCGCCACTCGGGCTGCTCGCCCGCCGGCTGCGGCAGGAGGCCGGGGTGGTGCGGGCGGTGGCGCTGACCCACGGGCACGAGATCGGCTGGGCGGCGCTGCCCGGCTCCCGGGCGCTGCTGCGGCGGATCGCCCGCGACCAGGACGTGGTGACCTACCTCGGCGAGTACACCCGGCTCCGGCTGGCCCGGGCGATCGGCGGCCTCACCGAGCTGCGCCGGCTGGTGCCGGGGGTCGATGTGGACTCGTTCCACCCCGATGTGGATGGTTCGATGGTGCGGCACCGGTACGGCCTGGCCGACCGGCCGGTGGTGGTGTGCGTGTCCCGGCTGGTGCCCCGGAAGGGTCAGGACGCGCTGATCCGGGCGCTGCCGGAGCTGCGCCGGCGGGTGCCGGGGGTGGCGCTGCTGGTGGTCGGGGGCGGGCCGGACCGGCCCCGGTTGGCCCGGCTGGCCCGGGACGGCGGGGTCGAGTCCGATGTGGTGTTCACCGGCTCGGTGCCGCACGAGGAGCTGCCCGCGCACTACGCGGCCGGGAATGTCTTCGCGATGCCGTGCCGGACCCGCCGGGCCGGGCTGGACGTGGAAGGGCTCGGCATCGTCTACCTGGAGGCGTCGGCGACCGGGTTGCCGGTGGTGGCCGGTGACTCCGGCGGGGCGCCGGACGCGGTCCGGCACGGCGAGACCGGGTACGTGGTGGACGGTCGCGACCAGCCGGCGCTGATCGAGCGGCTGACCCGGCTGCTGACCGAGCCGGAGCTGGCGGCGAAGCTCGGCGCGGCCGGCCGGGCCTGGGTGGAGACCGAGTGGCGGTGGGACACCCAGGCCGGCCGGCTGCGCGAGCTGCTCACCGGCTGAGCCGTGGTGGGGTCAGGCGAACTGGACCGCGGCCGAGCCGGCGACCAGCAGACCGACCCCGGCCAGCCGGGCCGGCCCGAGCACCCGCCGGGGCATCCGGAACAGCCCGTTGCGGTCGATCACGGCTGAGGCGAGCTGCTGGCCGGTGACCGTCAGCGCCACCGTGGTCGCCGCCCCGATCGTCGGGAGCAGCAGGAACGTGGCGGTGACGTAGGCGGCGGCGCAGCCGCCACCGAGCCAACCCCACCACGGCATCCGGGCCAGCGGCCGTACCGCCGGTGCCGGGGTGGCCCGGACCGCGAGCAGCGCCACGAGCACCGCGCCGATCGCGAGCGTCGCCACCGCGAAACTGATCGCGCCGACCGCCAGCGGCTGGTCGAGCGCCGCCCGGAGCTGGGCGTTGATCGCGCCCTGGACCGGCAGTCCAGCCCCGGCCAGCACCCCGAGCGCGAGCCACAGTGGCTGGCGGGTGCGCGCGGCCGTGCGTACCGGCGCAGTGGCGGCGGGTGCCCGGCCGGCAGCCGGCGGCTGGCCCCGGATGATCATGGTGATGCCGACCAGGACGGCGGCGGCACCGAGCA
The DNA here is from genome assembly GCA_036564175.1 of Natronosporangium sp. Classification (GTDB taxonomy): domain Bacteria; phylum Actinomycetota; class Actinomycetes; order Mycobacteriales; family Micromonosporaceae; genus Natronosporangium. The sequence goes on along the minus strand of DATCKZ010000033.1, from coordinate 66,919 downwards.
GGAGGCCGGCGCCGAGCGGCGCCCGGTCCAGCCCGAACCAGCCGAACAGGTCCAGCCCGAGCGAGGCGAGCACCTGCCCGGTCACGAACAGGCCGACCGTCGCAACCGCGCCGAGCCGCGGGAACAGCAGGATGCCGGTGGTGATGTAGAGCGGGCTGGCCAGGCCGCCCAGCAGCTGCCAGGCCGGCACGTCACCGACCAGCCGGAGCGCGCCCACCGCGCCGGCCGCCAGCGCGAGCGCGAACAGCAGGCCGGCGGCCAGCCCGAGCTGCAGCGTGGCGGCGCCGTACGGGGTACCCACCGCCTTGGTGAGCTGGAGGTTGGCGGCCGCCTGCACGGCCAGCAGCGAGCCGGCCAGCAGCGCGGTCGTGAGCAGGACTGCGTACATGATCCACTCCTTGCTAACCGGACGTGCTGTCCGGTTAGCACTCGACGCTAGCGCGTAACCGGACACAGCGTCCAGTTATCGGGTAGGCTGGTCGGGTGGCGAGCGACACGGGCCGGCTCCGGGCGGACGCGGCGCGCAACCGGGCACGAGTGCTCGCGGCGGCGGAGCGGCTGTTCGCGACCGCCGACCCGGGCAAGGTCACGATGGAGGACATCGCCCGGGCGGCCGGGGTCGGCCGGGCCACCCTGTACCGGCGGTATTCGAGCCCGGCGGCGGTGGCGCTGGCGCTGCTCGACGAGCACGAGCGCCGGCTGCAGGAGCGGATCATCCGGGGCGAGCCCTCGCTGGGGCCGGGCGCGCCACCGGGGGAGCGGCTCGCCGCCTTCTACGCGGCGATGGCGGATCTGCTGGAGCAGCACCTGCACCTGGCGTTGGGGGCCGAAACCGGCAGCGCCCGGTTCCGCACCGGCGCGTACGGGTTCTGGCGGCTGCACGTCCGGACGCTGCTGGTCGCGGCCGGGCACGCCGAGGTCGATGCCACGGTGGACCTGCTGCTGGCACCGCTGGCGCCGGAGCTCTACCAGTTCCAGCGGTATCAGCAGGGGCTGAGCAAGGACCGGATCGTGGCGGCGCTGGCCGCGCTCGCCCGCCGAGTCCTGCCCGTTGCCGCGGGTCAGTAGGCTTCGGCGAGGACCCGGCTCAGCTCACGGGTGATGAGCTCGGCGAGCCGGTCATGGGCCGGGCCGAGCGCGTGCTTCGGGTCGGTCAGCTGGTCGCGCGGGTAGGCCCAGACCGGCGCCTCGCGGTGCTCCGCCGGCTCCCAGGCGTACCGGGGGAAGACGTGGGCGTGCAGCCGCCGCCAGTGGTTGCCGAGGATCTCGTAGTTGAGCCGGGTGAACGCCGGGTCCCAGGCGACGCACGCCGCCATCAGCGCCTCGCCGAGCAGGCCCAGGTCGGTGAGGAACTGCGCCCGCGCCGCCCGCGGCAGGTCGGTCAGGTGGTCGGCGTCGTCGGCGTCGGCCAGCAGCACGCAGTATCCGGGCAGGAACTGGGTCTGGCCCATGGTCACGTAGCCGCTGCGCAGCTTGGCGATCACGGCCGGGTTCTCGCCGGCACGAGCGGCTGCCAGGCGTTGTTCCGCGGCCGCGATCCGGTCGATGGGGTGGGAGCCCATCCGCCCGGCCGTCAGAACTTGGGCGCGTCGGGGGCTTCGAGCAGACCCAGCCGCAGCGCGGTCATCAGCGCCTGCGCCCGGTTGGCCGCACCCAGCTTCTCGTACAGCTTGGAGATGTGGGTCTTGGCGGTGGACTCGCTGACGAACAGCTGCTTGGCGATGCCGGCCACGCTCATCCCGTCCGCGAGCAGCTTCAGCACCTGGCTCTCCCGCGGGGACAGCTGCGGCCCGGAGGGCGCGAGCCGCCGCTTCATCGCCTCGGCCAGGTCGGCGGCGGTGAACGCTTGCGGCGCCGACGCGGCGTGCCGGGCGGCGGCGACGACCTCGTCGGCCGGCGCGGTCTTCGGGACGAACGCGCTGGCGCCCGCCTCCAGCGCACCGAACAGCTGGTCATCCCCGGCGTACATGGTCAGCACGACGATCCCGATCGTGGTGCTGTTCTTCCGCAACGTCCGGGTGATGTCCAGACCGCTGCCGTCCGGCAGGCGCAGGTCGGTGATGACCACGTCCGGGTTGAGCGCACCGGCCAGCCGCAGCGCCTCGGCAGCGGTGCCGGCTTCGCCGACCACCTCGAACTGCCGGTCCCGGTCGAACGCGTGCCGGAGGCCCTTCCGGACCAGGTCGTGGTCATCGATCAGGAGCACCTTGGTGGTGCGGGTGGCTGTGCTGTTAGTGGTGGACATGCCCGGTGCCTTCCAATTGGTGGTACTCACAAGCTATCTCGTCGTATCCCGACCGCCGAGCACGACCGCCACGGTGGTGCCGCTCGGGTGTCGCGGCTTGATCTCTAGCCTGCCTCGGATACGTTCCGCTCTCTCCGCCATGATCGCAAGACCGTACCGCCCATCTGGGTGCGGATCTGCTATCCCCTGTCCGTCATCCGACACAATAACTTGCGCCATAGGTGGGTCAACTGCACAAGTCACCCACAAATTGGCCGCACCAGCATGTTTCCGGGCATTCGTGATTGCCTCTTGAGCGATCCGTAGCAGCTCCGCCTCGGTCGCCGCCGGTAGCCGCGCGGTCGATTCATCGAGCGACAGATGGACACGTAGACCCGCCTGAGCGCCCACGGTCCGGGCGTACTCGGCGATCGCCGCGGCCAACCCGCCGTGCCGGTCCACTTCGCTGCGCAGCTCGAACAGGCTCATCCGAAGCTCGGTGACCACTCGGGTCACCTCCTCGCGCAGGCTGCGCAGCTCCCGGTCGGTCTCCTCGGCGCCCGGCGGCAGGGTGGCCAACGCGTTGTCGATCCCGTACCCGACCATCACCAGCTCCTGCGCCACACCATCGTGGATCTCGCGGGCCAGCCGCTGCCGCTCCTCATTGGTCGCCAGCGAGCGGACCTCGTCAAACAGCAGCGCGGCCTCCAGCCGGAGCGCGGCCGGGGTGGCGATCCCGCGCAGCCGTTCCACCACCGGCGGCGGGTACGCACCGGCGGTGTCGGTCTCGATCGCGACCAGCCCGATCGTCCGTACCCCCGAAACCAGCGGCAGCACCAGCGACGAGACCTCACCGCCGGCGTGCGACCGGGTCTGCGAGCGGGACTCGGTCTGCGGCTGCTGACTGGCCCAGGCGTCGGCGATCGCGGTATCGGCGTCCAGCGACGTCTCCCAATCGACCCGCTCGACCCCGGTCTGGGCGAGCACCACCAGCCGGCCGCCGCCGCTGGCGGTGAGCACCGCGCCGCGCGCGACCGGGGCTTCCGCCTTCACCTCGTCCAGCAGGTGCTCGGCGATCCCGCCCGGGTCGAGGGTGGCGCCCGGCAGCTGCCGGGCGACGCTGCGCAGCTGGGTCAGCAGCCGGGTCGCCTCCGCGTACGGCTGGGGTTGGCCGAGCCGGGCCTGCATCACCCGCTGCAGCGCGCCGGTCGCGATCGTGCCGAGCGCCGCCAGCAGCAGCCACTGGATGCAGATGGCGACGTAGCCCAGCTTGGCCAGCTGCCGCTCGTCGCCGACGACGGTGAGCGCGCCGGCCGCGGTCATGGTCGCGGCGGCCGCGAGCAGCAGCGCGAACGCCTCCAGGTCGCGCCGCTGCAGGGCCGCCACCCCCAGCGGTACGGCGAGGTACGGCAGGACGGCGAGCGCTCCCCAGCCGTCGGTCAGCGTGCCGGCGGTGTTCGCGGCGGCCGCCACCGCGCTCGCCATCACGCCGACCATGACCACCTCGGCGAACCGGGTCGCCGGACCGAGCCACCGGTGCCGGCGCAGCACGGTGGCGAACACCTCGACCACCACCAGCCCCCCGATCCACCACAGGGTGGCGGGCTCCCGGGTGGCGGCCAGCGACAGCCCGGCGACGATTCCGAGCAGCACGATCCGGGCCACGACGACCAACGGGTTCGGCGCGGCTGGCGCGCCGAACGGTGGCCGCAGCGCGGCCGTACGGGTCCGGGTAACGCTGGGCATTTGCATGGGAACCTCTCCGCAGGATAGCCATGCCAGGCTGACCGGCGCGCGCCCCGCTCAGGTAGCCTCCCGGCATGGCGGATTCCGCGACCAAGTCGATCGTCATCGACGCCAGCGTGGCGCAGGTGGCGCAGGTCATCTGCGATTTTCCCCGCTACCCCGAATGGACCGGCGCGCTGCGCGAAGCCGAGGTGCTGGAGGAGTACCAAGACGGCTACGCCAGCAAGGTCCGGTTCGTGCTCGACGCCGGCCCGCTGCGGGACCAGTACACCCTCGCCTACGAGTACGCCGAGGACCTGTCGCGGATCGAGTGGCGGCTGGTCGCCCCCTCCAGCGTCCAGAAGGCGCAGTCCGGGTCGTACGACATCGAGGACAATGGAGACGGCAGCTGCACCGTGACCTACACCCTGGAGGTCGAGCTGGCGCTGCCGATGTTCGGGATGATCCGGCGCAAGGCGGAGCGGATGATCATGGACACCGCGCTGAAGGAGCTGAAGCGGCGGGTGGAGTCGATCGCCAGGGAGGGGAGCGAGCGATGACGAGCACACAAGAGGAAACCCGCCGTCGAGAGCCGGATCCGGACGCGATCCGGACCGAGGCGGAGCGGCTGGTAGCGGCAGGGCTCGCCGCCGTGTCGATGGTGGCCGACCGGATCGGCGCCCCCACCCGGGAGCGCGGTGGGGCGGCGGCGGCCGGGTTCGACGCGCTCGGCGACATGCTGTTCGGGCCGGCGGGTCATCGCCGGCACAGCGTGGCCAACGACAGCCCGGAGTGCTGCAAGTGCCCGGTCTGCCGGGTGATCGCCGCGGCCCGGCAGCCCAGCCCGGGGTTCGCGGAGCGGCTCGCCTCCGGGGTCGGGATGGTGGCCGAGGCCACGGCCCGGATGATGCGCACGGTCGCGGACGTCACCTCGATGGCCCGCCCGGCACCGTCGGCGCCGCCAGCGGCCGACTCGCCCCCGCCGACGCCGGCTTCGACGCCGCCGGCCGAGGCTTCGACGCCGCCGACCGAAGCTCCGGCCGCCCCGACCGAAGCGCCGGCGGCGGCCCCGGAGCCGCCGGCCGAGCCGGAGCCGCGGGCCGCGACCGACGAGCCGGATGACCCGTGGGCCGCGGCCACCGCCGACGCGGCCGCCGCCGCTACCACACCGCCGCCGGCGAAGCCGGTCGCCAAGAAGAAGGTCGCGAAGAAGGCGGTCGCGAAGAAGGCCGTCGCGAAGAAGGCGGTCAAGAAGGCGGCGGTCAAGAAGGCGGCGGCGAAGCCGAAGCGGGCCACCGGAGCGTCCGAGTCGTGACGGAGGACGCCGGGGAGCCGTTGGCGATCGGGATCGACATCGGCGGTACGAAGGTGGCCGGCGGGGTGGTGGACACCCGCGGCCGGGTCCGGGCGCTGACCCGGGCCGACACGCCCGCGAACGACGCGACCCGCACCCGCGGCGTGATCATCGACGTGGTGCGGGAGCTGGCGGCCGCGCATCCGGTCACCGCGGTCGGGATCGGTGCCGCCGGCTGGATCGACCGGCAGGACCGGATCCGGTTCGCCCCGAACCTGGCCTGGCGTGATGAGCCGTTGGCGGACCAGGTGGCGGCCGCGGTCGACCTGCCGGTGGTCGTGGAGAACGACGCGAACGCCGCCGCCTGGGCGGAGTTCACGTTCGGTGCCGGCCAGCCGGCCGACGACTCGATGGTGCTGGTGGCGCTCGGCACCGGGATCGGTGGCGGGCTGGTGATCGGCGGCCAGCTGATCCGCGGCGGGCACGGCTTCGCCGGCGAGCCCGGCCACCAGGTCGCGGTGCCGGACGGGCTGCCGTGCGGCTGCGGCCGGCGGGGCTGCCTGGAGCAGTACGCGAGCGGCGGGGCACTGGTCCGGTACGCCCGTGCCGGCGCGGCGGCGAACCCGAGCGCCGCCGCCTCGTTGCTGGCGCTGGCCGGCAGCCCGGAGCAGGTCACCGGGCCGCAGGTGACCACCGCCGCCCGGGCCGGTGACAAGGTCGCACGGGAGGCGTTCGACCAGGTAGGACAGTGGTTGGGGGTGGGCTTGGCGGATCTGGTGCAACTGCTCGACCCACAGGTGCTGGTGATCGGCGGCGGGGTCGCCGAGGCCGGCGAGCTGCTGCTGGCGCCGACCCGGGACTCCTACCGGCAGGCGCTCGCGGCGCGGGGTGACCTGCCGGTCGCACCGGTGCGGGTCGCACAACTCGGCAACATCGCCGGCGTCGTCGGCGCCGCCGACCTGGCTCGGCTGCGGGGGACCAGGTGAGCAGCGAACTGAGCCAGCCGGCCCGGCCGCCGGTGCAGCTGCGGGTCGTCTCGTACAACATCCACGGCTTGCGCGACGACCGGGCGGCGCTGGTCGCGGTGGTGCGCGAGCTGGCACCGGACGTGCTGCTGCTGCAGGAGGCGCCGCAGCGGTTCCAGTGGCGGCACAAGTGCGCCGAGCTGGCGCACGAGTTCGGGCTGGTGGTCGGCGCCGGTGGCCAGCCCGGTCGCGGCAACCTGCTGCTCACCAACCTGCGGGTACGGGTGACCGACAGCTGGTGCCGGTGGTATCCACTGACGCCGGGCCGGCACCTGCGCGGAGCGGTGTTCGCCAGGTGCACGGTCGGCGGGGCGCGGTTCGTGGTCGCCGGCTCCCACCTCGCCACCGACCCGGTCGAACGGCCCAGCCAGGCCAAGCTGTTCAAGGCGATGCTGGCCGAGGTCGACGGGCCGGTGGTGGTCGGCGCCGACCTGAACGACGAGCCGGACGGCGAGGCCTGGCGGGTGGTCGCCAGCGGGCTGGTCGACGCCTGCGGCGACGACTCGGCCGTGACCTTCTCCTGCACCGAGCCACGCCGCCGGATCGACGCGATCTTCGTCGACCCGCGGGTCGAGGTCACCGATTTCCGGGTGATCGACACTCCGCAGGCCCGCCGCGCCAGCGACCATTTCCCGGTCGTCGCCGACCTGCGCTTGCCGGTGTCCGACTGAGGCCCAGCCGGGTTGGCGCTGTGCCTCGAGCCAGCGGGCGATCTCCCTGACCCGCAGGAACTCGCCCTGGCCGGTCAGCATCACGGCGAGGTCGAGGTCGTGTGGTGTTCTGCTGGTTAGTACTGGACAGCGGGGGAGTGACCAGGAAAGATGCCACCGGTGAGCAACCCCTCGTACCCTCCCGGCGACAACCGCGAGAAGGTGTGCGTGATCGGCGCCGGCGCCAGTGGGCTGGTCGCGACCAAGAACCTGCTCGAGCACGGCCTCGGGGTCGACTGCTACGAGCGGGAGACCGGGGTCGGCGGCGCCTGGAACTGGCGCCACGACCGCAGCCCGGTCTACGCCACCGCGCACCTGATCTCGTCCAAGCCGTCCACCCAGTTCCCGGACTTCCCGATGCCGGACTGGTGGCCGGACTACCCGCATCACAGCCAGGTGCTGTCCTATCTGGAGCGGTACGCCGACCACTTCGACCTGCGCCGGCACGTCTGGTTCGGCACCGAGGTGACCAAGGTCCGGCCGGCCGCCGACGGCGGTTGGGACGTCACCACCCGCAGCACCGGCGGCGGGTCCGGCCGCACCTACCGGTACGCCGCGGTGGTGGTCGCCAACGGTCACCACTGGTGGCCGAACTTCCCGACCTACGAAGGGCTGGACGGGTTCGCCGGCGAAGTGATCCACGCCCGCAGCTTCGCCGACCCGAACCAGCTGCGCGGGCGCCGGGTACTGGTGATCGGCGCCGGGAACACCGGCTGCGACATCGCGGTGGAGGCGGCGCAGCGGGCCAACGCCTGCTGGCACTCCAGCCGGCGCGGCTACTGGTACATCCCGAAGTATCTGTTCGGCCTGCCGGTCGACCAGCTCAACGCGCGGGTGCAGGCGCTGCGGCTGCCGCTGCGAGCCCGGCAGTGGCTCCTGCACCGGACGCTCCGGCTGGCGGTCGGCGACCTGACCCGGTACGGCCTGCCCAAGCCCGACCACCGGGTCTACGAGACTCACCCGATCGTCAACAGCCAGCTGCTGTACTACATCGGACACGGTCGGATCACGCCGGTGCCGGACGTGGCCCGGTTTCACCGCGAGTCGGTCGAGTTCGTCGACGGCCGGACCGCCGAGCCGGACCTGGTGGTGCTCGCCACCGGCTACCGCCCACGGTTCGACTTCCTGGAACCGGAGCTGCTCGACCTCGACGAGCAGGGCCGGCCGCGGTTGCCGCTGCACATGTTCAGCCGCCACCCGACGCTGGCGGTCGCCGGCCTGCTGCAACCGGACTCCGGCGTGCTCGGGCTGATCCACTGGCAGACCGTGGTGATCGCCCGTTGGCTGCGGCTGCGGGAGCGCAACCCGGAGCGGGCCGAGGCGGTCTGGCGCTGGCTGGCCGGCCAGGCCGGCGCCCGCTGGCACGACGCCAAGCCGAAGGACTCGTCCCGGCACTGGTTCGAGGTCAGTCACGTCCGCTACCTGCGCGGGTTGCAGCGCGCGCTGGACCAGCTGGAGGCCGCCCGATGAAGATCCTGCGCCGCCGGGAGCTGGCCCGGCCGATCCGGCCGGTCCACCGCGAGCTGCTCGCCGCCACCCCGGCCCCGGCGATGGCACCGTCCGGGTACGGATCGGCCGAGCCGGAGCCGCCACCGTTGCTGTTCGTGCCGGGGTTCGGGTTCGGCGCCTGGGTGTACGCCGAGCACTGGCTGGACCACGCCGCCGAGCGCGGGTTCCGGGCGTACGCGATGAGCCTGCGCGGGCACGGCGAGAGCGGTTCGGCACCCCGGACCACCCTGCGGGCGTACACCCACGACGTGGTGCAGGTCGCGGCGAGCCTGCCCCGGCAGGCGGTGCTGATCGGGCACGGCGCCGGCGCGCTGGTGGTGGCCCGGGCGCTGGCCCGCTACCCGGCCCGGGCGGCGGTCCTGGCCGCGCCGGTGCTCGGCGGCTTCCCGACCCTGGGCCGGGCGCTGGTCCGCAACCCGGCCGGCACCCTGCCGGCGGTCTTCGGTGGCCGGCTGCGGTTGAGCCGCCGGCAGCTGTTCAGCCGGGAGCTGCCGGACCAGGTGGCGGCGGAGTACACCAGCCGGCTCGGCCGGGCGGCGCCGTTGGCCCAGTGGCAGCTGCTGTGGCACCGGGCGCCCGAACCACCGGTCGGCGAGCCGCCGGTGCTGGTGCTCGGCAGCCCGGACGACCCGGTGGTGCCCGGCTCGGCGCTGGCCCGGGCCGCGCAGCACTACCGGGCCGCGCCGCTGCTGTTCCCGGGGATGGGCCACGCGCTGATGCTGGACGCCCGCTGGCGGGAGCCGATCGACGCGATCCTGGACTGGCTGGAGAAGCTGTAACCAGCGGCTGGCTGGCGGAGCAGCGGCTGGCTGGCGAAGCGGTAGCAGCACTGGCGAAGCGGGTCGCCGGGGCTATACCTGGGCGCCGTCGTCGGTGGGCGGGTCCTCGTCCGGGTCGGGGTCGGGACGCAGCCGCAGGATCAGCGCGACCGCGCCGCCGAGCACCATCGCGAAGCCGAGCAGCACCATCGTGCCGCCGGCCAGCGGGATCACCCGCGGCTGGCCGAGCAGCAGCACCAGCCCGACCACGATGGCGAGCGTGCCGAGCACGGCCTGCCGGGACAGCCGGGGCAGCGGCGGCGGCGGTGGCGGCACGAACCGTTCCGGCGGCTCCTCGTCGGGCAGGTTGGCGCCGAACGTGTCCAGGCCGTCCAGCAGGCTCGGCTCGGTGACGTGGCGGGCGTCCACCGGCGCCCGGCGAGCCACCGGCGGCTCCGGGTCCGGCTCCGGATCGGGCTCCGGGTCGCGGGGCGCGTCCTCCAGCGACGGCCACGGCGCGATGGTCGGGTCGGACCGGTGGAAGTCGGCGACGATCCCGGCGAACGCGGCGTCGATGTCGGGGATGGACGGCGAGCTCCGGTCCAGCACCCGGCGCAGGCACTCCCGGGCCGCCTGCACCCGTTGCCGGTCCACATAGAGCCGGTCGCTGGGCCGGCTCGGGACGGTGGTGGAGCGGGTGACCGGGTCCACGTCCTGGGCCGGCTGCACGTACGCCGCGATCCCCTGGGCGGCGAGCTCGGCGAGCACCTCCTCCGACACCCGCGGGTCGAGGTCGTCGATGGCGCGCCAGTCCGACGCGTCCAGCCCGTTGTCACGGCGGCCGCGCCGCCGCTCGGCTGCTGACACCCGCTCCGGCTCCCTTCGGTGTTCCGCTTCAGGCAATCGTGACACGGCGGCCCGGGCGGGGCGACCGCAGCCGGAGGCGGTTGTAACCACCGGCCTCGGCTCCGTAAGCTCAAACTTGATTGGCGACGAGTCGGAGGGCCGGGGTTGCTGTACTGGTTGCTGAAGTATGTCCTGCTCGGCCCGTGGTTGTGGCTGATCTACCGGCCGATAGTGGAGGGTCGCGAGTACGTCCCGGCCAAGGGCCCCGCGATCATCGCCAGCAACCACTTGTCGGTCGCGGACTCGTTCTTCATGCCGTTGGTGATCAAGCGGCGGAAGGTGACGTTCGTGGCCAAGGCGGAGTACTTCAACGGCCGCGGCCTCAAGGGCTGGCTGATGCGGATGTTCTTCATCGGCAACGGCCAGATCCCGGTCGACCGCACCGGCGGGCGGGCCGCGCAGGCCGCGCTCGAGACCCAGCTGCGGGTGCTGCGGCAGGGCCAGCTGGCCGGGATCTACCCGGAGGGCACCCGCTCGCCCGACGGCCGGCTCTACCGGGGCAAGACCGGGGTGGCCCGGCTGGCACTGGTCAGCGGCGCGCCGGTGATCCCGGTGGCGATGCTCAACGCCGACGAGCTGCAGCCGCCGGGCAAGATCCTGCCGCGGCTCAAGCGGCCGCGGATCCGGTTCGGGCCGCCGATGGACTTCAGCCGGTACGCCGGGATGGCCGGCGACCGGTTCGTGGAGCGGGCGGTCACCGACGAGATCATGTACCAGCTGATGCTGCTCTCCGGTCGCGAGTACGTCGACATGTACGCGCAGAAGGTGAAGGCCGCCCAGGCGGCGGTGAAAAAGCCCGAGGCCGAGCGGCAGGTGCCGGCGCTGACCTCGGCCGGGGCACCGGACGACCGGCCGCCGGCCAGCTAGCACCACCCCGCGCCGGGGGACCGGTCAGCGGCCGGGCTCGGCGATCCGGAGCAGCCCCGGCGCCGAGTTGCGCTCGGCGAACGCGCGTACCTCGGTCAACGCCGGCGCGGCCCGGTCCGGCTGGCCGGCCTCGGCGAACGCGGCCGCGGCCAGCGCCAGCGCCAGCACCCGGTCGGTGGCGACCGGAATCGCCCGGTAGCGATCGGCGGCGGCGAGGTAGCACCGGCCCGCCTCGGCCGGATCCCCGCCGGCCCGCGCCACCGCGCCGGTCACCACCTGCAGCGCTGCCTCCGCCCACGGGGTCCGGTAGGCCAGGTCGGCCAGCGGCGCCCGCAGTGCCTCGGCCGGGCCGGGGCCGGTCAACGCCGCCGCGTGCGCGGCCTTGCTGACCCATTCGCCGCTCGGGATCACGGTCACCTTGCACCACTGGTCGGTCAACTCGGCGAGCAGTTCGGCCGCCTCGGCGTGGTGGCGCTGCACCGCCCGGCACAGCGCCGCCGCGGCCAGCGCCGGCCACAGGTGCCGCTGGAAGCCGCCGGCGCGGGCCGCCGCCACCGCCGCGTCGGCGTCGGCGGTGGCGCCCGGGTCGTCGCGCAGCGCCCGCATGCAGGCGCGCAGGTCCCGGTTCTCCTCCCAGAGCGTCTCCACGCCCGCCTCGGCGGTGTCCAGGGCGCCGAAGTCGCCGGTGAAGTAGGCCTGCATCGCGGTCTGGGCGAACTCGGTGGTGAGCTGGTGGCTGCCGGGGGTGTCGAGCTGCTGGCTCTCGTTGAGCAGCGCCACCGACCGGGCCCAGTCGCCTTCCTCGAGCACCAGCACCGCGAGGTTCCGGATCGCCCGGCGCAGCTCCAGCAGCCGCTGGTCCCGGCACCGCTGGACCAGCTCGCGCATCTGCGCGTAGCCGGCCGGGTCGCCGGACTGGTACCTGGCGCTGGCGATGATGATCTCCGCGGTGGCGGCGGCCTCCGCCAACCCGAGCCGGCCGGCGATCGCGACCGCGGTGCCGGCCGCCGCGATCGCCGGCTCGAACTCGTAGCTCAGCATGTGGTGCCGGGCCAGCTCGACGTACGCGTCGACCTTCTCGGCGCTGTCCGGCAGTGGCTGGAACAGCCGGATCGCCCGGCTCAGGCAGGCCAGCCCGGCCGCCCGGTCGGCCCGCAGCCAGGCGGTCTGCGCCAGCAGTGTCCAGGCGCGGGCGGCGTCCGGCGCCACCTCGGCGTCCTCGGCGTCGGCCGCCGCGGTGAGCCGCTCGGCCAGCACCCGAAGCTGGTCGGCACCGCCACCGGCGAGGAACCCGTGGTGGTCCTGGTAGAACGCGATCTCGGTGGCGAACAGCTCCAGCCGCAGCCGCTCCGGCTCCTCCGCGGTGTCGTCGAGCAGCTCCAGTGCCCGGCCGATGTGGGTGGCGGCGGTGTCGAGCGCGTGCAGGGCGTAGGTCCGCCGGGCCGCCAGCGCCAGCGCCCGGCGGGCCGCCTCGGTGTACCGTGCCACCGGCAGCCCGAGCGTCTCGGCGATCTCCCGGGCCGCCCACCGGTGGTTGGCGATCACTTCGGCGAGGTCGGTGTCGCGCTGCTGCGACATCGAGTCCAGCCAGTCCGCCGTACGCTCGTGCCGGCCGATCCGTTCGGTGCGGGGCAGCCGCTGGTAGCAGACGTCCCGGACCAGCACGTGCCGGAACCGGAACTCGCTCTGCCCGGCCATGCTCGAGCTGGGTTGTTCGGCGATGAACTCGCGTTGTTCCAGCCGGCGCAGCGCGCGCTCGACGAAGCTCGCCGGTCGGCCCAGCGCGGCCGCGACCGCGCCGGGCCAGAACTGCATGCCGACCACCGCCGCCGCCTGCAGCACCGCCCGGTCGGTCGGCTCGAGCAGGTCGACCCGGTTGGAGATGACCGCGTGGACGCTGTCCGGCATCGGCAGCCCGCCGTCGCCGACCGGCTGGCCGAGCGTGCCCAGCGGCACCGCCCCCCGCTCGACCAGCATCCGGACGTACTCCTGGGCGTAGAGCGGGTTGCCGTTGGCCAGCTCCATCAACGGCCGCAGCAGCTCGGTGGCGAACGCCGCCTGGCCGAGCATGTGCTGGTAGAGGGCGACCATGCCGCGGTCTCGCAGCGGCGGGAGGGTGATCGTGAACGAGCCGGTGATGGTGCCCGCCCAGCTCGCGTCCCGGTCGATCAGCTCCGGCCGGGAGGTGCACAGCACCAGCAGCGGCACGTCCCGGGCGGCGGTGGCGAGCAGCTCGATGAACCGCAGCATCGACTCGTCGGCCCAGTGCAGGTCCTCGAAGACCAGCACGGTCGGGCGCCGGGCGGCCATCGCGATCAGGAACCGCCGCCAGGCCGACTCCGCCTCCTCGGCCCGGTTCTCGGTGGTCGGGCCCAGGCCTGGCAGGCCGACCAGCGGTTCCAGCGCGGTCACCAGGCGGTCCGCGTCCGGACCGGACACCAGCTGCCGCACGGCAGCCTGCAGCCGGTCCCGCGCGGTGGCGGCGGAGTCGGTGTCGAGGATGCCGGCGGCCGCCTTGACCACGTCGGCGAGCCCGGCGTAGGTCACGTTCTCGCCGAACGGCGGGCAGTCGCCGGTCAGCCAGACCAGCGGCTCGGCCTGGTCGGCCAGCTGCCCAGGCTCCGATTCCGCGGCCACCAGCCGGTCCGCCCGCCGGCGCAGCTCCCGAACCAGCCGGCTCTTGCCGATCCCGGCCTGCCCGAAGATCGTGACCAGCTGCGGGGTACGGTCCCGGACCACCCGGCGCAACGCGCCGGAGAGCAGCTCCAGCTCGTGTTCCCGCTCCACCAGCGGGGTGTTGTCCGGCCGCTGGTCGGCGAGCCGGCGCGGCACCGGCGCGAGCGCCAGCCAGACCTCGGTGGGCGCGGCCCGTCCGCGCAGCAGCACCGGCGGCTGCTCCCGGTAGTCGATCGCGTTCGCGGTCAGCGCGTGGGTCCGGCCGCAGACCAGCACCCCGCCGGGCGGGGCCACCGACTGCAGCCGGGAGGCGGTGTTGACCACGTCGCCGGAGACGATCGCCTGGCCGCCGTTGCGGGCGGCGGCGACGTCCACCACCGCCTCACCGGTGGCGATGCCGACCCGGAACTGCAGCTGGCTGCCGCCGGGGCGGGCCGGGTCGGTGAGGATCCGCTGCAGCTCCAGCCCGACCCGCACGCATCGAAGCGCGTCGGTCTCGGTCGCCACCGGCGCCCCGAACAGCGCCATCGCGGCGTCGCCGATGTACTTCTCGACCACCCCGCCGTGCTGGCCGACCACCCGCTGGACGGTCGCGAAGAACTCGTGCTGCAGCCGGCGGACGAGCTCCGGGTCGGCCTGCTCGGCGTACCGCGTGAACTCAACTACATCGATGAACAGGACGCTGACCCGGCGGCGGTCCTCGGTGGTCTGGTTGGCCTGTGCGGCGGCCGGCTGGGCGGCCCCGCAGTTGGTGCAGAACGCCTGGCCAGGCGGCACCCGCCGGCCGCATTCGCGGCACGGGACAGGCAGTGCGGAGCCGCAGCCGCCGCAGTATCGGTCGTCGGCCGCCACCGCCCGGCCACACGTTGCGCAGGCCACTTGGTTGAGTATGCCGGCTTGCCACACTGTCCGATACCCGTCTGTTGGCTACCTGACAGACGCTGCCGGATGAGCAGTGGGTCGTCCGTCTCGCGGTTACGCTCAGGGCCGGTCGACCGCCTCCAAACCGAACTCAATCGGGAAGGGATCGAGCATGGTTTACGTACGGCTGGCCCAGGACTGGACGGACGCCAATGGCGCCGCGCACCAGGCCGGCGAAATGGTCGATGTGGACGCTGCCACGCTGGCGCGGCTCGAGGCGAGCGGGATCGTCGCCGAGTCCGGCGGCGGCGATGACCAGAACGGCGGCTGGCCGGCCCCCGGCTCGCCGAAGCCGGACGGCGGTTGGCCGGCACCGGGCTCGCCGAAGCCGGACGGTGGCTGGCCGGCGCCCGGCAGCCCCAGCACCGACTGACCGGCCGGTCAGCCCTTGGTCGGCATGCCCGCCCGGCGGCGCAGCGCCGGCAGGTCGGTGACGACGATCCGGCGGCCTTCGGTGCGCAACCAGCCCCGACCGGCGAACGAGCCGATCGCCTGGTTGACGCTCTGCCGGGAGCCGCCGGCCATCTCCGCGAGCTGGCTCTGGTTGAGCTCGATGGTGACCATCGGGGCCTGGCTGTCCCCGGCGAGCCGGACCAGCGCCTTGGCCACCCGGCCGGGCAGGTCCAGGAACACGTGATCGGCGTTCATCTCGGTGAGCCGGCGGATCAGCCCGCCGAGCGAGCGCATCACCGCGTCCAGGATCACCGGCTTCGACTGGACCAGCTCCAGGAACGCCACCCGGGAGAGGGCGAGCGCGGTGCAGTCCTCGATCGCCTCCGCCGAGGCCGACCTGGGCGAGCCGTCGAGCAGCGACACCTCGCCGAACACGTCGGGCGGGCGCACCACGGTCAGCAAGGCGCGCTCGCCCGACGGCGAGGTCCGGTAGACCGCCACCGCCCCCCGTTTCAGCACGATCAGCGAGTCGCCCGGGTCGTCCTGCTCGAACAGGACCTGCCCCTTGCGGTAGGTGCACGGGACCGCCGCGGCGATCACTCGCTGCCGTACGTCCGGTTCCAGGCCGGCGAACATCTCCACCCCGGTCAGCGCGTCCCCGCCCTCCGGCGGCAGGCGTACCTCCACTGCACTACCTCCCCATCAGCCCGCGCTGGCTCGCAGGTGGGCCAGCACCAGTGGATCGATCTTGCCCGGAACGATCCGTTCTTCCAGGTTTTCAATGCCCGCCCAGTCGGCGAGCGCGGCGTCGAGCGCCGCCGGTGTAGGTTCGGCGACCGGATGCCCTACCCGGGACAGCAGCCTGCGGACCTCGTCATCGAGCGGAGCGACCAACTCTCGCAGGGAATCCGGCTCCGGCTTGCCGAACAGCATAGTGTGGACCTCCAGCAACCTGGCCAGCTCGCCGACCGGGTCCGGGTGGTCGTCGACTCGCAGATCGACCACCGTGTCGCTGGTCTGCCCGTACCCCTGACTGGCCGCCACCACCAGCACGGCCGCGCTCTGCCGGCCACGCCGGTCGCCACCGGCCTGGTCACCGGCGCGCAGCGCCGCGACCAGCCGGCGGGCCAGCGGCGCGTCGGTGTCGCCACCGAGCCACACGTCCCGCATCGCGGTGATCACTTGCGGCCCGGTGAGCAGGTTGCCCTGGATCGCCCAGCCGTCGCCGGCCTCGCCGCCGGCCCAGTCGTGGCATTCGCTGCCGGTGTAGGTGGCACCCGGACCGGTGGCCGAGACCACCCCGAGTTGCCGGCGTTCCCGACCGGGATCGGCGGCGGTCAGCCCAGCCACCACCTCCGGCGCGGCCACCCCGGTCCGCAGCAGCGCCAACCCCTGTGGTCGGTATGCGACGTTCGCGTACGACTGCGTGGCCAGTGCGCCGACCGACGCCTCGGCCGCCGGCACGACCGCGCCCACCGCCAGGAACCTGCTGGCGACCGCCACTCCGTACGCGTGGTCGGACCGGGCCACAATCGAGAACGTCATGGCGGCGAGACTAGCCGCGATTTGGCCGGGTCCGCAGCCCGTGACGCACAGGTAGTGTGACGATGAGCGACGATGGTGTACCGATACTTCTACGACTGTGAGTTCATCGAGGACGGCCGAGTGGTCGACCTCGTCTCGATCGGCGTGGTCGATGAGTACGACCGCGAGTTCTACGCGGTGTCGACCGAGTTCGACGAGAGCCGGGCGGTGCCGTGGGTCCGCAAACATGTCCTGGACAAGCTGCCGTCACCGGGCGACCCGGCCTGGCGCTCCCGGGAGCAGATCCGCGACGAGCTGTGGGAGTTCCTGATCGAGCCGGTGCGGGACCGGCCAGGCGAGAAGATCGAGCTGTGGGCGTGGTTCGCCGCGTACGACCATGTGGCGCTCGCCCAGCTGTGGGGCGCGATGCCGCAGCTGCCCCGGGAGATCCCGCGGTTCACCAAGGACCTGCGGCAGTTGTGGGACGAGCGGGGCTGTCCGAAGCTGCCGGCACCGGAGGCGGGCCGGCACGACGCGCTGGTCGACGCCCGCCACAACCTCGCGCGCTGGCGGGCGATGACCGGCCAGCCCGCTCCGGACGGAGCCCGCGCCAGGGGCTAAGGTGGCGGATGCGGCCCGAGGCCGGCAACGACGCCGACGCCGGCCAAATCAATCTGTATCCCACGCCCCTGGATGGAGGGTTTGACGATCATGCGAATCGGCGTGCTCACCGGTGGCGGTGACTGCCCGGGTCTGAACGCGGTCATCCGCGCGGTGGTCCGCAAGGGCATCACCTCGTACGGGTATGAGTTCGTGGGCTACCAGAACGGGTGGCGCGGTCCGCTGGAGAACCTGACCCGGCCGCTGGACATCCAGGCGGTCCGGGGGATCCTGCCGCGCGGCGGCACCATCCTCGGCTCGTCCCGGACCAACCCGTTCAAGATCGAGGACGGGGTCGAGCGGATCAAGAACAACCTCGCCAGCCAGGGGGTGGACGCGCTGGTCGCGATCGGCGGCGAGGACACCCTCGGGGTCGCCGCCAAGCTGTACGACATGGGCGTGCACGTGGTCGGCGTCCCGAAGACGATCGACAACGACCTGAGCGCCACCGACTACACGTTCGGCTTCGACACCGCGGTCAACATCGCGATGGAGGCGATCGACCGGCTGCACACCACCGCCGAGAGCCACCACCGGTGCATGGTGGTGGAGGTGATGGGCCGGCACGCCGGCTGGATCGCGCTGCACGCCGGCACCGCCGGCGGGGCGAACGTGATCCTGCTGCCCGAGCGGCCGTTCGACATCGCCCAGGTCGCCGCGTACGTGGAGAAGCGGTTCCAGACCCACTACTCGCCGATCGTGGTGGTGGCCGAGGGCGCCACCCCGGTCGAGGGCCAGATGGTGCTGCAGAATCAGGAGCGGGACGCGTTCGGCCACGTCCGGCTCGGCGGCATCGGCGAGTGGGTGGCGGCCGAGATCGAGGCCCGGACCGGCAAGGAGTCGCGGACCGTGGTGCTCGGCCACATCCAGCGCGGCGGCACCCCGACCGCGTTCGACCGGGTGCTCGCGACCCGGCTCGGCCTGCACGCGGTGGACGCGGTGCACGACTCGGACTGGGGCAAGATGGTCGCGCTGCGCGGCACCGACATCGTCCGGGTGCCGCTGTCCGAGGCGACCGCCGAGCTGAAGACCGTCCCGGTCGAGCGGTACCAGGAAGTCGAAGTCTTCTTCGGGTCCTAGCCCTCGCCCTTCGCCGCGATCATGGGGTTTCTCGGCGGGTCGGCCGGGAAACCCCATGGTCAACGCGGGCCGGGCGGCGGGCGACTTGTGGCGGCGGCCGAGCCAACCACGGCCGGTCCGGAACGGAGGTGACAGATGGCACCGGGGGTGCACACGGTTGCCGTGATCGGCGCCGGGAAGATCGGTGAGCTGCTGCTGGCCGGCCTGCTCCGGGCCGGCTGGCCGGTCGACCGGCTGCTCGCCACCGCCCGCCGGCCGGAGCGGGCGGCCGAGCTGTCCGGGCGGTATGGGCTGCGGCTGCTCGACAACCCGACCGCGGTCGCCGAGGCCGAGGTGGTGGCGATCGCCGTCAAACCGCAGGACGCGCCGGCGCTGCTCACCGAGATCGGGCCGAAGCTGCCGCCGGACAAGCTGGTGATCTCGCTCTGCGCCGGGCTCACCACCGGGTTCTTCAGCGCCCGGCTCGCCGAGGGGACCCCGGTGGTCCGGGTGATGACCAACACCCCGGCGGTGGTCGACCAGGCGATGACCGCGATCTGCGCCGGCCCGAACGCCACCGGCGAGCACCTGGCGCTCGCCGAGGAGATGTTCAAGCCGCTCGGCCGGACGATCCGGCTGCCGGAGTCGCAACTGGACGCGGTGACCGCGCTGTCCGGCTCCGGCCCGGCGTACTTCTACTACCTGGTCGAGGCGATGACCGACGCCGGTATCCTGCTCGGGCTGCCCCGGCAGGTCGCCCACGACCTGATCGTGCAGTCCGCGATCGGCTCGGCGATCATGCTGCGCGACTCCGGTGAGCACCCGGTGAAGCTGCGGGAGGCGGTCACCTCGCCGGCCGGCACCACCATCGCGGCGATCCGGGAGCTGGAGCGGCACGCGGTCCGGGCGGCGTTGATCGAGGCGCTGGAGGCCGCCCGCGACCGGGCCCGAGAAATCGCCGAGCAGAGCGAAGCGCAGTGACCGGCCCGCGCCCGCTCACGCTGGCGGCCGCCCGGGTCGCGCTGGCCGACCTGCGGCCCACCCTGGACCGACTGGTCGAGCTGCGGGCCGACCTCGCCGAGCTGCGGGCCGACCTGCACACCAACGGCACCAGCCGGCTCGGCGGGGTGGCCGAGGCGAAGGCGCTCGAGGCCCGGCTGTACGCCGAACTGGAGCGGATCGCGGACACCGGGGCGCAGGTGAAGGGCTGGGCGCCGTTGCTGCTGGACTGGCCGGGGGAGCGGGACGGCGTACCGGTGCTGTGGTGCTGGCTGGAAGGTGAGCCCGAGCTGGCCTGGTATCACCGGCTCGACACCGGCTTCGCCGGCCGCCGCCCGGTGGCCGAGTAGCCGGGCACCCGCCGAGCGAGCGCGGTCAGTCCGGCAGCACCTTCTCGATCGCGCTGGTGAGCTCCGGCGAGTTCGGCTCGGTGCGGGGATGGAACCTGGCCGCCACCGACCCGTCCGGGGCGATCAGGAACTTCTCGAAGTTCCACCGGATGTCGCCGGTGTAGCCCTCGGCGTCGGCCACCCCGACCAGCCGCTGGTAGAGCGGGTGCCGCCCGGCCCCGTTCACCTCGATCTTCTCGGTGAGCGGGAAGGTCACCCCGTAGTTGGTCTGGCAGAATTCGGCGATCTGCGCCTCGGTGCCCGGTTCCTGGCCACCGAACTGGTTGCACGGCACCCCGAGCACGACCAGCCCGCGGTCGGCGTACGTGTCGGCGAGCGCCTGCAGCCCGGCGTATTGGGGGGTGAGGCCGCACTGCGATGCCACGTTCACGATCAGCATGGCGCGGCCGCGGTACTGTCCGAGCTGGGCGGGGCCGCCGCCGAGCGCGTTGATGTCCACGTCGAACACAGTCACGATGTTCAGGCTACCCGTTGGCCGGGCGGTTGGCGGGTCCGCATAATGCCCGCGGGGTCACCGCACCGAGGAGCCGCCCGTGAGCTACTATCACAGCCTGGCGTTCCACTTGCGACTCCGGCGGCTGTTCGGCGGCGGCCGGCTGACAGTCGGCCCGGTGCCGGGTGGTGTGCATCGTGGCCCTCGAGATCGCCATCGTCGCGGTCACCATCGTCGAACATCGGCTGCCAACTGGGTTCCAGGCCACAGTTGGGCCCACGACCTGACCGGCCGAGTTCCGCGCCCGATACGGTAAGCCGGTTGCCTGGCTATCCGCGCGGGAGGTAGGTGAATCATGCCGTACGCAGACGTCAACGGTCTGTCGATGTACTACGAGGTGCACGGCGAGGGCGAGCTGCCGCTGGTGTTGATCCACGGCGCTTTCTCCGGGATCGGCACCTCGTTCGGCGAGCTGCTGCCCGGCCTGGCCGAGCGGCACCGGGTGATCGCGGTGGAGCTGCAGGGCCACGGCCGGACCGCCGACATCGACCGGCCGTTCGGGTACGACATCTGGGCGGACGACATCGCCGCGCTGCTGGCTCAACTGGACGTGGCCCGGGTGGACGTGTTCGGGTACAGCTTCGGCTCGGCGGTGGCGGTCGAGCTCGGGCTGCGGCATCCGGCGCTGGTCCGCAAGCTGGTGGTCGGCTCCTGCGCGTTCTTCCTGGAGGGTCTGCAGCCTGGGCTGATGGACGGGCTGGAGGACTTCAAGGCCGAGCACCTGCAGGGCACCCCGTTCTGGGACGAGTACCAGCGGATCGCGCCCGACCCGAGCGCGCTGCCGACCGTGGTCGAGAAGAAGAACGCGCTCGACCGGGCATTCAAGGGTTGGACCGCCGAGCAGATCACCGGGATGGGCAAGCCGTTCCTGCTGATCGCCGGCGACTCCGACATCGTCAAGCCGGAGCACGAGGTGGAGATGTTCCGGCTGCTCGGTGGCGGCGTGATCGGCGATTTGGTCGGGCTGCCCGACTCGCAGCTGGCGATCCTGCCCGGCACCACCCACATCACGCTGGTCCAGAAGGCGGAGTGGCTGGTGTCGATGATCTCGCAGTTTCTCTCCAAGTGAGATTCCCCGGCCGTACGCCGGTCGGGCTGGCACCATCGGTACATGAGGTGGCGACCTTCGATTTCTGCCGGGCTGCTGCTGATCGCCGTGGCGGCGTGCGGGCAAGACCCGGCGCCAGCGCAATCCTCGGAGCCGCCGGCGCCGACCGGCGCGCCGGGGGAGACGGTCACCGTAGACGTCGCTGACCGGCCGTTCCGGCTGCACATCCCGGAGTCCTACGATCCGGCCACGCCGGCGCCGCTGGTGGTGCTGCTACACGGCTTCACCTCCAGCAGCACCGAGCAGGAGGCCTACTTCCAGCTCGGCCCGGAGTCGGACCAGCGAGGGTTCCTGTACGCGCTGCCGGAGGGCACCGAGGATCCGGACGGGGAGCAGTTCTGGAACGCCACCGACGCCTGCTGCGACTTCCACCGGTCGGAGGTCGACGATGCCGGATATCTACGCTCATTGATCGAGACGGTGTCCGCCTCGTACCCGGTCGACGCTTCCCGGGTCTACCTGGTCGGCCACTCCAACGGCGGGTTCATGGCGCACCGGTTCGCCTGCGAACACGCCGACGTGGTCACGGCGATCGTGTCGCTCGCCGGCGCCGCCACCAACGACCCGGCCGAGTGCGCCCCGGCCCGGCCGGTCAGCGTGCTACAGGTGCACGGGACCAACGACACCGTGATCCCGTTCGACGGCGGGGCCAACTTCGGCCGCCCGTTCCCGTCGGTCGACGGCACGCTGGCGCTGTGGCGGGAGCACAACGGCTGCGCCGAGGAGCCGGAGACCGGCGAGCCGCTGGATCTGGACTCGACCATCGAGGGCGCCGAGACCACCGTGACCAGTTACCTGACCGGCTGCCGGGATGGCAGCCGGGTGGAACTGTGGACCATCGAGGGCGGCAGCCATGTGCCCCGGCTCACCGAGGATTGGGCGCCGGCGATCATGGACTTCCTGTACGCCCAGACCGCGCCGGCCTAGCTGGTTGGGCAGGCGGCGGACGGGTGGTCGCCGCCGAGCGCGGTGTGGCCGCGGTACGGGTCGTGCCAGCCAGCCGGGGGCGGCCTGCGCCCGCGCCAACCGCAACCGGCGATAAGAGTAGGCACTCAGACCACGACCGATCCCGACGTACGGTCAACCGCCGGCCTCGGCTACAGCGAGTCTACGGCCGGTCGTACGCTTAGCAGTCATGAGCCGTCAGTGGCACCAGTTCTCGTACCCCGGGGTGGCGTCCCCGGTGTTCGCGGTCGCCCGCCCGGCGACCGACCCGGTCGAGGCGAAGGCGCTGGGCCTGGACGTGTGGCGGGAGCTGCCGCGCGCCCAGACGCCGCCGTGGCCGGATCCGGCCGCGGTCGCCGACGTCTGCCGGGTGCTCGACACCGTGCCGTCGATCGTCGCCCCGTACGAAGTGGACCAGCTGCGGGAGCGGCTGGCGCTGGTGTGCGAGGGTCGGGCGTTCCTGCTGCAGGGCGGCGACTGCGCCGAGACGTTCGCCGACAACACCGAGCAGCACCTGCTCGCCAACGCCCGCACCCTGCTGCAGATGGCGGTGGTGCTCACCTACGGCGCGTCGATGCCGGTGGTGAAGGTGGCCCGGGTGGCCGGGCAGTACACCAAGCCCCGGTCGAACGAGACCGACTCGCTGGGGCTGCCGGTCTACCGCGGCGACATGATCAACTCGCTGGAGGCCACGCCGGCGGCCCGGGTCGCCGACCCGCAGCGGATGGTCCGCGCGTACGCGAACGCCTCCAGCGCGATGAACATGCTCCGGGCGTACCTCGGCGGCGGCATGGCCGACCTGCACGCGGTGCACGACTGGAACAAGGGGTTCGTGCGGGACTCGCCGGCCGGCGAGCGGTACGAGGCGATCGCCCGGGAGATCGACCGGGCGCTGGCGTTCATCGAGGCCTGCGGCATGACCGACGACGAGGCGCTGCGGACCGTCACGCTCTACTGCTCGCACGAGGCGCTGGCGCTGGAGTACGACCGGGCGCTGACCCGGATCGCCGACGGCAAGGCGTACGGGCTGAGCGGGCACTACCTGTGGGTGGGGGAGCGGACCCGGCAGCTGGACGGCGCGCACGTGGACTTCGTGTCCCGGATCGTCAACCCGATCGGCGTCAAGCTCGGCCCCGGCACCACCCCCGAGGACGCGGTGGCGCTGTGCGAGAAGCTCAACCCGGAAAACATCCCCGGTCGGCTCACGCTGGTCAGCCGGATGGGCAACCAGCGGGTCCGGGAGGTGCTGCCGCCGATCGTCTCCAAGGTCACCGCGGCCGGCCACAAGGTGGTCTGGCAGTGCGATCCGATGCACGGCAACACGTTCGAGTCGTCCAACGGGTACAAGACCCGGCATTTCGACCGGATCGTCGACGAGGTGCTCGGCTACTTCGAGGTGCACCGGGAGCTCGGCACCCACCCCGGCGGGCTGCACGTCGAGCTGACCGGTGAGCCGGTCACCGAGTGCCTGGGCGGTGCCCAGTCGATTGAGGACGCCGACTTGCCGGACCGGTACGAGACCGCCTGTGACCCGCGGCTCAACACGCAGCAATCGCTGGAGCTCGCGTTCCTGGTCGCCGAGATGCTCCGCGGCTGACCGGGAACCGGACGTTTGGCTGAGTCGCTTGCCCCCGTCCGGATGGTTCACTGCAAGCCGTGATGGGTCGACGTGGCGAGGGGTGGCGCGAACGGTGGGCCCAGCAGGAGACCGAGCGGCGGACTGCCGCCTACGAGGTGGAGCTGGCGCGGTGGCGGGAGCGGGACGCGGAGCTCCGCGACCAGCTCGCCACCGCCGCCGAGGCCGCGCCGGCCCGGGACGGCGACTGGAGCGACTGGCTCCAGCTGGCCGAGGGGGAGCGGGTCTACTGGGCGGCCGATGACGCCGGGCTGATCGTGGCGCCGTACGTGCTGCGGCTGCGGCCGCCGCACCACCGCGAGTTCGGCCGGGCCGACGAGCCGGCCGCCGGGCCGCCGGTCGACACCGGGCGGGTCGCGATCACCGATCGCCGGATCGTCTACATCGGCCGGATGGTGCGGCAGTGGGAGTTCGCCAAGCTGATCGGGATGTCGCACACGGTCGGCGGCGAGACCTGGCTGCTGGCCACCACCGGCCGGCAGGTGGCCGGGATCGCGCCGGCGCCGGCCGACGTGGCCGCCTTCCGGTTGCACCTGGCGCTGGCGCTGGCCGACCAGGCCGGCCAGCGGGAGGCGCTGGTCGCCGACCTCGAGCAGCGGGTCGACGAGCACGCCCGGGCGGAGCCGGCGCCGCCGGCCCCGGTCACGCCGGACGAGGCCCCGCCGACCGCCCAGCCGAGCGGGCGGGGCCGGCGGCTGACCGTCGCCGCCGCCGGTGGCGCGGTGCTGGTGTCACTGGTGGCGATCGGGATCGCGCTGCCCGACCGGGACCCGCCGGCGGACGCCTTCCCGGCCACCCCCGAGCCGCCGCCGGCGACCGTCGCACCGGCCACCACCGCGCCGGCGAACCCGACCGAAGCCGCGCCGGCGCCCGAGGCGCGGGAACCGGTGCGGCTCGCGGATCCGCCGGAAGCGGCGCCGCCACCGCCACCGCCTTCGCCGACCGAGTCGCCGTCACCCTCGCCGTCGCCGACGCCGAGTCCGACCTCGTCGGAGGACCCGGTGGATCCCTGGTTCCCCAACTGCGCCGAGGCGAACCGGAACGGGTACGGCCCCTACTTCCGGGACCGGGACCCCGAGTACTGGTGGTACCCAGACCGCAACGGCGACGGGGTGGTCTGCCGGCCCGACCGCTGACCCGCGGGCGTGACCGGCCGGTCCGGCCCGGCTTACCATGGCCGGGTGACGACGGTGGATCTGCGTAGTGACACGGTGACCAAGCCGACCGCCGCGATGCGGGAGGCGATGGCGAACGCCGAGGTTGGTGACGACGTCTACGGTGAGGATCCGACCGTCAACGCACTGGAGCGGGAGGTGGCGGCCCGGTTCGGGCACGAGGCGGCGCTGCTGACCCCGTCCGGCACGATGGCGAACCAGATCGCCGTCCAGCTGGTCGCACGCCGGGCCACCGAGCTGCTGTGCGACGCAGACGCGCACGTGGTCACCTACGAGAGCGGGGCGGCCGCCGCGTACGGCGGGGTCTCCACCCGCACCTGGCCGGCGGTCGGCGGCGACCTGGACGTGGACTTGGTGGCGGCGATGATCCGGCCGGCCGGCTACCACGCGGTGCCGACCACCGCGCTCGCGATCGAGCAGACCCACAACCGGTCCGGCGGCACGGTGATCCCGCTCGCGACCATGCAGGCGCTGCGCCGGCTCGCCGACGAGCACGGGCTGCTGCTGCACTGCGACGGGGCGAGGATCTGGCACGCGCACGTCGCCGACCGGGTGCCGCTGGCGGAGTACGGCCGGCTGTGCGACACGATCTCGGTGTGTCTGTCCAAAGGGCTGGGTGCGCCGGTCGGGTCATTGGTGATCTCGTCGGCGGAGCGGATCGAGCAGGCCCGGGAGATCCGCGCCCGGATGGGGGGCGGGATGCGGCAAGCCGGGGTGCTCGCGGCCGCCGGCCGGTACGCGCTGGCCCATCACATCGACCGGCTCGCCGACGACCACGCCCGAGCGGCCCGGCTGGCGGCGGCGCTGGCGCCGTTCGGGGTGGTGGACGCGGCGAGCGTCCGCACCAACATCGTGCGGCTCGACCTCAGCAAGGCGCCGGTCGACGCGGCGGCGCTCGCCGCGGCCGCCGCCGAGCGCGGGGTGCTGATCTCCGTGCTCGGGCCCAGGTTCATCCGGTTGGTGACCCACCTCGACGTCGACGACACCGGCATCGACCGGGCGATCGAGGTGCTGTCCGAGCTGCTGAAGGGCTGACGCCGCGCTCCGCTCACCGCAGGTAGCGCAGGAACCGGTAGCGCAGGCCGGTGGTCGGCGAGACCTGCCAGTCACCGGCGTGGTCGAGCCGCCACCCGGTCAGCGGCGGCGCGACCGTGTCGCCCGGCACGTCGATCTCCACTTCGGTCAGCTCGGCGACGCTCGCCAGACCGTTCGCCCCGGCGGCGTAGACATCCGCCCCCCCGGCCAGCCACACCATCCCATCCGACTGCTCCGCCAGTCGGATCGCGTCGGTCAGCGACCAGGCCAGCTCGGCCCCGGGCGCCTGGTAGTCGGGTTGCCGGGTGAGCACGATGTTGCGCCGGCCGGGCAGCGGCCGGTACCGCGGCGGCAGCGACTCCCAGGTGCGCCGGCCCATGATGACCGGCTGGCCGTCGGTGAGCTCCCGGAAGTGGGCCAGGTCCTCGGGCAGCCGCCACGGGATCCGACCGCCCCACCCGATGATCCCGGCGGTCGACTGCGCCCAGATCATGCCGACGGTCACACCGCCACCGGTGCCTTGATCGCCGGATGGTACTGGTACCCGAGCACCTCGACGTCCTCGTACCGGTAGTCGAAAATGGACTCCCGGGGTGCCAGCCGGAGCCGGGGGAACGGGTACGGCTGCCGGGACAGCTGCTCGCGCACCTGCTCCCGATGGTTCAGGTAGATGTGGCAGTCGCCGCCGGTCCAAATGAACTCGCCCGGCTGGTAGCCGGTCTGCGCGGCCACCATGTGGGTGAGCAGCGCGTAGCTCGCGAGGTTGAACGGCACCCCCAGGAACAGGTCGGCACTGCGCTGGTAGAGCTGGCAGCTGAGCTTGCCATCGGCCACATAGAACTGGAACAGGGCGTGGCACGGCGGCAGCGCCATCTCGGCGAGCTGGCCGACGTTCCAGGCCGAGACGATCAGCCGCCGCGAGTCCGGATCCCGCCGGATGGTTTCGATCAGCTCGCTGATCTGGTCGATGTGCTCGCCGGTCGGGGTCGGCCAGGAGCGCCACTGCACCCCGTAGATCGGGCCCAGCTCGCCGTCCGGCCCCGCCCACTCGTCCCAGATCGTGACCCCGTGCTCCTGCAGCCAGCCCACATTGGACTCACCGCGCAGGAACCACAGCAGCTCGTACACGACCGACTTCAGGTGCACCCGCTTGGTGGTGATGAGCGGGAACCCGGCCGACAGGTCGTACCGCAGCTGGTGGCCGAAGCTGCTCAGGGTGCCGGTGCCGGTCCGGTCCGGCTTGTGCGTCCCGGTCTCCAGCACCAGCCGGAGCAGATCCTCGTACGCTCGGTTGACGCCGGTTGCCATCAGGCCAGGATACTGCCGGCCATCCGATCGGCCGCCGCACCGATCGGCCGCGGCCGGGTGTCGGCTGGCCCGCGGACAGACCCGCGGCGTGTCGAGCTGAGCCGATTACCGAGAATGGGTCCATGACGCGGCTGGCGAAGCTCCTTACCCGGTTCCACACCGCCGCCGGGCAACCCCGGCTCGACGCTGGCGGGCAGGCCCCGTGGCTCCGGGTGTTGCCGGTGGCGCTGGTGGGGGTGCTGATCGCCGGCTGGTTCGTGGCCGAGCGGGTCGGCCTGCCCGAGACGTTCGAGCCGGCCGCGCCGTTCGTGGTCGGCACCGAGCGGGGCTACGACGTCGAGCTCCGGGAGCGCGGCATCGACCTGCCGGACCAGCTCAGCGTGGTCGGGTACGACGGCCAGTGGTACCTGATCCAGGCGAACGACCCGCTGGCGCTCACCGACCTGCTGGACCGGATGGACGCGCCGCGCTACCGGGCACTGCGGGTGCTGTACCCGGCGCTCGGCTGGCTGTTCGCCGCCGGGCAAGCCCCGGCCACCCCGTACGCGTTGCTGGCGGTCGGCATGCTCGCGTTCGGGTTCGGCTGCGCGGTGGCCGGCCGGATCGTCTCCGCGTACGGTCGCTCGCCATGGTGGGGGCTGCTGTTCGCGGCGGTCCCGGGCGCCCAGATCGGGCTCGGCTGGGGCACCGCCGAACCGCTGGCGCTGGCGCTCGGGATCCTCGGGATCAGCCTGGTGCTCGACCGGCGCTATCTGCTCGCCGGGCTGGCGTTCGCCGGTTCCGCGCTCACCAAGGAGACGTACCTGGCGTTCGCCGCGGTCACCGCGGTGTTCCTGGTGGTCGACGCGATCGCCCGGCAGGCGGTGACCCGCCGGCTGCTGCGCCAGCTGGCGGCGATCGTGCTACCGGGCGCGGTCACCCTGTTCGGCTGGTGGGTCTACGTTGAACACACGCTGCCGTGGGTCTACAACCCGCACGGCGCGCTGGGCCGGTTCTCGTTGCCGTTCGTGGGTTGGTTCGAGGTGCTGACCACGATCGCCCGCGCGGAATACCCGAACCGGGGCCTGTTCGGCATCCCGAGCGAGCCGGCGATGGTGGTGAGCTTCGCGGTGCTGGTCGCGGCGGCCGGATTGGCGCTGTGGCTGCGGCAGTCGCTGCTGGCATACCACGCCTTCGCCTGGGCGATGTTCGGCCTGATCATCGCTGGCTTCCTGCTGGAGCGGTACGGATCGGCGCAGCGGACGCTGGCGCCGTCGTTGCTGGTGGCGCTGCTGTTCCTGGTCACCGTCCGGTTCACGAACCGGTCCCCGGCGCCGGTGCCGGCGACCGCCACCCCGGCCGGCGAGCGGCCCGACCCGAACGACTTGCCCGAAGCCGGCCATTAGGGGTGCCGGGGCAGCCGGACCGGCGGGCCGGGACCCAGCCGGCGGGCAGCTCCGCGAGCAACCCGGTCCGCGCCGGTACGGTCGGTGTGGCACGCCGGCAACGGTAGCGGGCTGGCTAGTTGGGTGCCGGGTGCTCGGTGACGTTCTGCAGGTAGAGCGGTTCGCCGAGCTTCTCGATCAGCTCCAGCTGGGTCTCCAGGTAGTCGATGTGGTGCTCCTCGTCGGCGAGGATCTCCTCGAACAGCCGGGCCGAGGTCACGTCCCCGATCGAGCGCATGTACTCGATGCCCCGCCGCAGCCGGTCGACCGCCTCGACCTCGATCTGCATGTCGCACCGGAACTGTTCCGGCACCGACTCGCCGATCCGCAGCGCGAACAGCCGCTGGTAGTTCGGCAGCCCTTCCAGGAACAGGATCCGGTCGGTGAGCACCTCGGCGTGCCGCATCTCGTCGAGCGACTCCGCCCGGGTGTGCGCGGCCAGCCGGGTGTACCCCCAGTTCTCCTGCATCTTGGCGTGCAGGAAGTACTGGTTGATCGCGGTCAGCTCGGCCGTGAGCTGCTCGTTCAGGAACTCAAGGACCCGCGCGTCACCCTGCATGACCGACCAGCGTAGCCGGTCGTACCGCGGTGCCGGCCCAGATCAGGCCGCCGCGCGAGCGGGCGTGTCGGCGCTGGCGAGCGCCGGCTCCTCGTCGATCAGGTCGCAGATCCGGTCCAGGCAGGTGCCGCAGCCGGTGCCGGCGCCGCACGCGTCGCCCACCGCCGCTTCGGTACGGGCGCCCGCGCGGATCGCGGCTCGCAGCTCGCACTCGCGGACCCGGGAGCAGATGCAGACGTACATGATCTCTCTTCGCGACGACGGTAAGCCTTACCTTCCTTAGGTTGACCTAACCTAGCAGCTCGCACAATCCCTTCGCAGGTAGGGCTTTACATGTGACCCTTTGGTCACGTATCTTGGTGGCGTGACCGACGACGACCGGGTGTTCAAAGCGCTCGCCGACCCGACTCGCCGGTTCCTGCTCGACCTGCTGTTCGCGCGGGACGGGCGGACCCTCACCGAGCTGGAGTCGGCGCTGGCGGCGACGGCGCACCCGATGACCCGGTTCGGGGTGATGAAGCACCTGCGGGTGCTCGAAGAGGCCGGGCTGGTCGTCACCCGCCGGTCGGGCCGGGAGAAGTTGCACTTTCTGAACCCGGTCCCGATCCGGCTGATCCACGATCGGTGGATCGACAAATACACCGAGCGCCGCGCCTCGGCGCTCACCGAGCTCAAGCGGGAACTGGAGGGCGATCATGAGCACGACGACCACTGAGACCACCCAGGTCTACCGGGTCTATATCAGAGCGATGCCGCAGGCGATCTGGGACGCGATCACCAAGCCGGAGTGGACCGAGCGGTACGGGTACCCGAGCCGCGCGGAGTGGGACCCGGAGCTGCGGGCCGGCGCCACCTACCGGGCGGTCGCCACCGAGGAGATGCGGAAGGCGGGGCTGCCCGAAGTGGCGGTGATCGGGGAGGTGATCGAGGCCGACCCGCCGCGCAAGCTGGTGCTGACCTGGCAGGCGCAGTGGGAGCCGGTCGAGGAGGCCACCCGGCTCACCTACGAGATCGAGGCGGGCGAGGGCGGTGTCAGCAAGCTCACAGTCATCCACGAGCTGGCCGGCGCGCCTGGGCTCGCGCGGATGCTCAGCGGCGAGCTGGAGAGCACCGGCGCCGGCGGCGGCTGGACGCAGGTCCTCAGCGACCTGAAGACCCTGCTGGAGACCGGCAACGGCCTGTACGGGAGCTGAGGTCAGCCGGCGCGGGCGTAGCGCTCGGCGGCGCGCGCCCGCGCCTTGGCCGCCTCGACCTCACGGTTGCGCGGCGGCGCCTTGGTGACCAGCCGGTTCAGTAGGGTCCGGGTGGCGTCGGCGACCGCGGCGACCGCCTCGTTGAACGCCGCCTCGTTGGCGGCCGACGGCTTGCTGGTCCCGCTGATCTTGCGGACGTACTGCAGCGCGGAGGCCTGGATCTCCTCCTCGGTCGCGGGCGGGTCGAAGTTGTGGAGCACGCGAATGTTCCGGCACATGCGTCCAAGCATGCCAGCGCCGCGCCGTACCCTGCCGGAATGAGGTGGACTGACCGGCTCAACGCGGCGGTGCCGCGACTGCGGCTGGCCGGCCACGCCGTCGACGTGTACGAGTGGGCGTACTGGGCCGACGAGGTGGTGAACCCACCGCACCGGCACACCTACTTCGAGGTGTGCCGGGTCGAGGGCGGGCACGGCCGGTACGTGGTGGCCGACCGGGCGTACCAGGTGGGCGGCGGGGACCTGCTGTTCATCCGGCCCGGGGTGCGGCACCAGATCATCAGCGCCGAGGCACCGGGGATCCAGCTGTCGTGGGTCGCCTTCGACCTGTCCACCGGGGCGGGGGACGGGACCGACCCCGAGGTCACCGGCCTGCTGCGGGCGTTCACCCGGACCGACCTGCCACTGGCCCGCGACGGCGGCGAGGTCGCGGCGGTGTGGGAGGCGCTGCGGGCGGCCGCCGCCGGCCCGGCCCGGCGCGGCCAGCGGGCCGAGCTCGCGGCGCTCGCCAGCGCGCTGCTGCTCGGGCTGGCCCGGGCCGGCGCCGGTGAGCTGCCGGCGATCCCCGACGAGCCGGTCGACCTGGCCGGCCGGACCGCCCGGCAGGCGGTGCGCTACATCCACGACAACCTCGACCGGCCGCTGCGGGTCGCCGAGCTGGCCCGGCACGTGCACGTCTCGCCCCGGCAGCTGACCCGGCTGTTCGCCAGCCACGTCGGGTGCTCGCCGGCCGCGTACGTGGAGCGGGCCCGGCTGGACCGGGCGGCCGCGCTGCTGGTCCGCACCGCCACCCCGATCAAGCAGGTCGCCGCCGCGGTCGGGTACCCGTCGGTGGCGCCGTTCACCCGGGCGTTCGCGCGCCGGTACGGGCAGCCGCCCGGCCGGTTCCGGCACACCGGTGACCTGTCGTCAGTGCTCACCGCCCCACCCGGTTAGCCGCCCCGGATCCGGGCTCCCCACCGATCGGTGGCCGGATCCGTCAACTCGGTGGCCGGCGGTGGTAACGACGCTGGCCGGCTGGCCCGGCACGCTCGAGCCATGACCCTTACCACCGAACAAGTCGCGAGCTATCACCGCGACGGTTACCTGTTGCCGGGGCGGCAGGCGTTTCCGCCCGACCGGTTCGCCGCCCTGGTCGCCATCTTCGAGGAGCACCTGGCGCAGGCGCAGCAGCGGGGCGAGCGGGGCGACTCCGGTGAGCTGGACATGCCGCACGTCCGGGATCCCCGGCTGCTGGAGTTCCTGCTCGCCGACGAGCTGCTGGACGTGGTCGAGCCGCTGATCGGACCGGACATCGGGCTGTTCGCGAGTGCCTTCCTGTCCAAGGAACCGCA
This sequence comes from Natronosporangium sp., assembly GCA_036564175.1. GTDB lineage: Bacteria > Actinomycetota > Actinomycetes > Mycobacteriales > Micromonosporaceae > Natronosporangium. Next base: position 34,771 of record DATCKZ010000033.1, on the reverse strand, counting down.
CACCGGCCGGGCCACCCCGTGGCACGAGGACTCCTACTTCTGGGAGGGCCGGTTCGACCGGATGGACCGGATCACCACCGTGTGGATCGCGTTGGACGCGGTGGACCGCGAGAACGGCTGCATGAAGGTGCTTCCGGGGAGCCATCTGGCCGGCGCGAACGAGTACGAGTTCGCCGACCCCGACGAGTTCAGCTTCGACCGGGTGGTCAAGGGCGGGGTGGACGAATCGAAGGCGGTCTACTTCGAACTCGCGCCGGGCGAGTTCTCGTTGCACGACGCGCGGATCATCCACGGCGCCGACCCGAACCGCAGCGCTCGCCGGCGGGCGGGTTACACGATCCGGTACTTCTCGCAGGAGCTGCGGTTCGACCCGGCCCATCCACGGAACGCGGGCCATCTGCTCTGGCACGCCCGCGGCAGGAACCTGGCCGGCAACCCGGTGCAGAACCGGTAACCCGGCGGGCGGGGCCAGCGCCGACCTGGGCTCACCGCCACCCGTCGGGGTGGGTGTGTCGTTCGAGTGCCTACGACTCTGCTCGGCCGGCTGAGCGCAGGCTCCCGGGGTCAAGCGCTTGCTCTGCTTGCCGAGCGCGGTCGGCCTCACGCTCGTCGCGCTCGGCAGGCTGAGCAGAGTCATAGGAGCCGGTGGGACTGCCCCCGGCTCCGGTCGCCGGGTGGCGCGCGCGTCACCGGTTTGGCACGCTGAGACGATGCGGACCGTTTACGAGGCCGCCGGCGGCCGGGCCGGGCTGCTCCGGCTGGCCGAGGCCTGGCACCAGCGGGTGATGGCCGACGAGGTGGTCAGCCACGCGTTCAGCCACGGTTTTCACCCGCAGCACACTGAGCGCCTCGCCGCCTACTGGGTGGAGGCACTGGGCGGTCCGGCCGACTACTCGGCCCGCTACGGCGACGAGTCGTCGGTGGTCCGGATGCACAGCGGCAACGGCGAGCATCCGGAGATGGATCGCCGGGCGATCGCCTGCTTCGACCAAGCGCTGGTCGACGCCGGGCTGACCGCCGAACCGCTCCGGCAGGTGCTGCACGACTACTTCGCCTGGGCGACCACGGTCAGCATGGCGCGGTATCCCAAGTCCGCCGAGGACGTGCCGGCCGGCCTCACCATTCCCCGCTGGTCCTGGGACGGGCTGCAGTCCTGAACCGCGGTCAGCCCGGCTTCTCCCAGACCGACACGTGGCCGGGGCTGTCCGCTGTGAACGGGGTCCGCCGCCAGTCCGCCCACCGCTCGGCCAGCTCCAGTCCGGCCAGCTTGCCCATCAGGTCCAGTTCGGAGGGCCAGACGAACCGTTGCGGGGTCCGGAAGACGCCGGCCTGGCCGGCCTCGATCCGGTAGTGGTGCGAGACCAGCCGCTGGTTGGCCAGGTCGAAGGTGTCGAAGCTGACCCCGTCGTCGGCTACCGGAACAGCTGCCCGAGCGCGCCGACCGGCAGCCGCCGCAGGTCGGGCACGAACATCTCGATCACGAACCGGCCGCCCGGCCGCAGGTGCCGGGCCGCGTTGCGGAAGCAGGCGACCTGCGCATCCTGGGTCAGCAGGTTCCCGATCGTGTTGAAGACCAGGTAGACCAGGTCGAACGTACCGTTGACGGTCGCGTCGGCCATGTCGCCGATGACCACCTCGATCCGGTCCCCGCCGGGCTTGCCGCGGAGTACCGCCACCATCGCCGCTGAGTTGTCGATGCCGGCGACCGTCACGCCACGGGCGCTCAGCGGCAGCGCGACCCGGCCGGTACCGATCGCGAGCTCGAGCGCCCGCCCGCCGGGTGCCAGCCCGGCCAGGAAGTCCACGGTCGATTCCAGCACCTCCGGCGCGAACATCTCGGCCGAGCCCTGGTCGTAGTGGGCGGCATCCCGCTCGTCCCAGATCGGGGCGGTGGCTGGGGATTCGTCCGGAAAGGTCATGACCCGGATCGTGCCGGCCACCGGGCGGTCGCGCCACGGAATTTCGGCCAGCTACTCCGGGTCGCGATGGACGGTGTCAGGGGAGAAGGCGGGCAGGCACACCGACACATACTCCGCGCCGCCCTCGTACGGCGTGCGGTAGCGCACCCATTCTCCGGCGTTGACCTGGACCGCCTCGCCGGCCTTGACTTCCAGGCTGCCGCCCTCGTGCTCGACCACCAGCACCCCGCGCAGCACCAGCGTCCACTCGGTGAACTCCGGTCGCTGGCCGGGCTCCCGCCAGCCGGCGGGGCTGGTCATCTTGGCCAGGCTGACCTGGTCGGTCCGGGTGTTGACCAGGCCCACGTACTCCTCGATGGTCTTCGGTGGCGTGCCGACCGCGGCGACCTTGGTCGGCTGGCTGATGTGTCTCGGCACAGCTCGAACCTAGCCCACCCGCCGCTGGCCGCGCGGGCCCCGCAGCCAACAAGATCGAGGTTCGCGAAGATCACGGTTTTGTTACAGGCGCTGGACAGCCAAATGACAAGGTGATTAGATGACTTGACCAGATGCCCCCTGGCCGTGAGGAGCAACGATGCGAGACCTCACTCTCAGCAACCGGGCGGTCGTGCGGCGCCGGGTCCTCGCCGGGCTCGCGGCGACCCCCGCCGCCCTCGTGCTCGCGGGCGGCGCCCTCGCCAGCCCGGCCTCGGCCGGTGGCCGGCGGCCAGGGCGGCGGTCGGCCGAGCCGCCGCGGGTGGTCTCCGCCGCGCCCCACCCCGAGCTGACCAGTGCCTTCGCCGCGTACGGGGACAGCGGCGAAGGCTGGACCGGGGCGGACAGTACGTACTCGTTCCGGCTGCCCGGCGGTCGCCACCTGTGGATGTTCTCCGACACCTTCCTCGGCACCGTGAACCCGGACGGCTCCCGGCCGCCGGACTCGCCGATCGTGAACAACACGTTCATCGTCCAGCGTGGTGCCGACATGACCACCATCCACGGTGGAACGCCGGAGGAGCCGGAGGCGGTGCTGGTGGCCGGTCCCAACCAGTGGTACTGGCTGGGCGGTGGCTACCTCGGCGGCGGCGCGGTGAACATCATGTTTATCCGGTTCGAGCGGACCGGCCCGGGGATGTGGGACTGGGTCTGGCGGGACAACCTGCTGGCCCGGTTCGATCCCCGGGATCTCAGCCTGCTGAGCACCCACCCGATGCCGTCGGCGGCCGGGATCACCTGGTCGTCCTGGCTGACCCGGGACGGCCGATACACCTATGTGTACGGCACCGAGGACCTGAGCAGCGTCAAGTACATGCACGTGGCCCGGGTGGCCGGGGACGATCTGCGGGAGCCGTGGGAGTTCTTCGACGGCTCCGGCTGGTCGCCGAACGAGCAGGACTCGGCGCGGATCATGGCCGGGGTGGCGAACGAGTACAGCGTCACCCGCTGGCGCGGCCGGTACCTGCTGGTCACCCACGACACGAACGTGTTGTTCAGCAACGAGATCCTGGGGTACGTATCAGACTCGCCGACCGGGCCGTTCGAGTCGCCGACCGTGCTGTACCGGACCCCGGAGACCGGCGCGGCCGGCAGCTACGGCGACCCCAACGTCATTACGTACAACTCCCACGAACACCCGGACCTGCGGCGCGGCGACCGGTTGCTGATCACCTACAACGTGAACAGCCTCGACTTCCAGGGTGTGCTGGACGACGTGACCAAGTACCGGCCGCGGTTCATCGAAGTGACACTCGAACCATGACCGAAGTCGTACGCCAGAGCCTGTCGGACGCGCTCACCGAGCGGGTGCTCCGGCTGATCCGCGACCAGGGGTTGCGGCCGGGGGATCGGCTGCCGTCCGCGAAGGCACTCGCCGAGCGGTTCGCGGTCGCCACCCCGACCCTGCGGGAGGTGTTGCGCCGGCTGGAGGCGACCGGCGCGGTGCAGATCCGGCACGGCTCTGGCGTCTACGTTGGAGCGACGGTCGGGCGGGTGGTGCTGCCCAACCCGAACCTGTCCACGCTGCACCGCGACCAGCTGTTGCAGCTGCTCGACGCCCGGCTGGTGGTGGAGCCGCACCTGGCTGGGCTGGCCGCGGCGCGGCGGGACCCGGAGCGGCTGGCCACCCTGGAGGACATCCTCGGCACGGCCGAACGGCACCTGTCCGGCAAGCCCGGTGACGACCCGGCGTTGCACGACGCGAACATGGCGTTCCACCGGGCGGTGGCGGCGGCGAGCGGCAACGACGTGCTGTACGAGGTGATCGACTCGCTGCTGTGGGTGCACGCCAGCGAGCAGCTGGAGATCCTGCAGCTGTTCGACGACCGGGCCCGCGACCACGAGGAGCACCGGGCGGTGCTCGCCGCGATCGTGGCCGGCGACCAGGAGCAGGCGAGCGAGCTGATGCGGGCGCACCTGGCGGACGTCAAGGAAGTGATCGCCCGGCGGGCGAGTGCGGAGGACACCGCGGCCGGCTGACGGTCGCGGCGACCGCCCGGGCCGGCGGTGGCAGCGACGAGCAAAACAAGCTGATAAATCCCCCGACAGGGCATAAGGAGGGCACAAATGGGTACCAGCAGCGGGGAGCGGGAGACATGAGACGGTTCCGGATGGCGGCGGCCCTGGCCGCCGTGGTGCTGGTCGTCACCGCCTGCGGTGACGACTCGGGCGATGGCGGCAGCACCGACACTCTGAAGCTTTACAACGACAAGGGCGCCTGGGAGCAGTTCTTCGTCGAGGTCGGGCAGCTGTCCAAGGAGGAGATCGGGCTGTCGATGGAGCCGGTCGGCTACACCGACGAGCCGACCTACGAGGCGTTCATCAAGGCTTCGTTCCGGACCAACGTGAAGCCGGACCTGTTCACCTGGAGCACCGGACACCGGCTTGAGGAAATCGTGGCCGAGGGGGTGGTCGCCGAGACCACCGACCTGTGGACCGAGGCGATCGCGAACGGCGACCTGACCGAGAGCCTGAAGCCGTACTACACGATCGACGGCAAGCAGTACTGCGTCCCGCTGAACACCGCGTACTGGGTGATGTTCTACAACAAGCAGATCTTCGACGAGCACAACCTGCAGCCGCCGGAGACCTGGGACGACCTGATGAACATCGCCGACACGTTGGTGGCCAACGGGATCACGCCGTTCTACCACACCTCGGTGCTGTTCAGCTTCGTCTGGTTCCAGCAGCTGCTGGTCGGCAGCGACCCGGCGCTCTACCAGGCGCTCTCCGACGGCACCGCCAACTACACCGACCCGGGCGTGGTCGCGGTGATGGAGGAGTGGAAGGAGATGATCGACAAGGGCTACTTCTCCGACCCGGGTGACCAGACCGACCCGGCCGCCCAGCTCAAGTCCGGCAAGGTAGCGATGGGCGCGTGGGGCACCTGGTTCAACACCAGCATGACCCAGCAGGAGATGACGCCCGGCGAGGACTACGGGATGTTCTTCATCCCGAACCGGAACCCGCAGAACGGCCAGACCGCGGTGCTGTTCGAGAGCGGTCCACTGTGCATGCTGGACGACGCGCCGCACCGCGAGGAGAGCATGCGCTACCTGGAGTGGTGGGTGACCCCCAGCGCGCAGGAGCTGTGGTCCAACTCCCGCGGCGACGTCTCCGGCAACCCGAAGGTGGAGATCGCCGACCCCGGTCTGAACGAGGTCACGCAGGCCGCGGCGACCGACGACTACGCCCTCTACAACCGGTACTTCGAGGCGACTCCGGCGCCGGTGCTGACCGCCGCGCTGGACGCGTTCGGGGCGTTCGTGGTTAACCCGGATGACTACCAGAGCCAGCTGGAGACGATCCAGCAGGCGCACGAGGACTACTGGGCATCGGCTGGTGGCTAGGAAGTCTTCGACGCTGGCGCCACGAGCCGGGCTGGGGTTCGTGGCGCCAGCGGTCCTGCTGGTGGCGGCGCTGCTGTACGCGCCGTTCCTGTGGACGCTCTACCTGGGTTTCCACGAGTACGACGGGCTGCGGCCGGCCGAGTTCGTCGGGCTGGACAACTTCATCCGGCTGCTCGACGACCCGGCGCTGCTCACCTCGATCCGCAACACGCTGATGTGGGCGGTCGGGGGCACCGTGGTGCCGGTGGCGCTCGGGCTGCTGATCGCGGTGCTGTCGTACGGGATCCGGGGCGGGACCTGGTACCGGCTGCCGTTCCTGCTGCCGTACGCGCTCTCCGGGGCCGGGCTGGCGGTGATCTGGGGGTTCATCCTGCAGTCCGGGGGCGCGTTCAACGACGTGCTGGAATGGCTCGGGCTGCCCGGCGCCGACACCCGGTTCCTGCTGGAGAGTCCGCAGAACACCCTCGTGATGATCATGGCGTTCACCTGGCAGCAGGTGGGCGTGAACGCGCTGCTGTTCATGGTCGGCCTGCAGTCGATCCCGCAGGAGCCGATCGAGGCGGCCCGGCTGGACGGGGCTAGCGGCTGGCGACTGTTCCGGCACATCACCTGGCCGCTGCTCGCCCCGCTCACCACGGTCGTGGTCGGACTGTCGCTGGTGGCGACCCTGAAGACGTTCGACATCGTCTGGGTGACCACCCAGGGCGGGCCGGGCCGCTCCTCCGAGGTGCTGGCAGTCACCATGTACCGCAACGCGTTCGTGAGCCACGAGTACGGGTACGGGTCGGCGGTCGCGCTGGTGCTGACCGTGGTGGCCGGGGCGGTCTCGTTCGGGTACCTGCGCCGGCAGCTGTCGGCGAGGAGGGGGCTGGCGTGATCCGGCGACTGGTCCTGATCGTGCTCGGGGTGCTCTGGCTGATCCCGATCTACCTGTTGCTGGTCAACGCGTTCCGGCCACCGGCCAACTACGACGGCGAGCAGATCTGGACCCCGGACCCGGAGCTCGCGTTCGTCGACAATGTCCGGGCGGCCTGGGACGCGGTCGGGCTGGGTCCGAGCATCGCCGCCACCTTCCTCTACAGTGCCGTGTCCCCGGCGCTCGCGGTGTTGCTCGGCGCCCTCGCCGGGTACGCGATCGTGGTGCTGCGGCTGCGGGGCGGGTTCTGGTGGTTCATGTTCATCTTCGGCGGCACCGTGTTCCCGCTGCAGATGCTGCTGATCCCGCTGTTCGTCAGCTACAGCGAGGTGATGCTGTACGACACCCGGACCGGGCTGATCCTGATCTACACCGCGATCCTGGTGCCGTTCGCCGCGTTCGTGATGCGGAACTTCTTCACCGGGATCGCCCGGTCGGTGTTCGAAGCCGCCAGAGTGGACGGTGCCAGCGTGCTGCGGATCTTCCTGCGGCTCTACCTGCCGATGTCGTTGCCGGCGCTCGGCGCCATCTACATCCTGGAGTTCACGCTGATCTGGAACGACCTGCTGCTCGGGCTGACCCTGTCGCAGTCGGACCCGGTCCGCCCGATCATGACCACCGTCTCGGCGCTCAACAGCGCGTACGCCGGGACCGCGATCCCGGTGGTGCTAGCCGCCGGCGTGTTCGTGTCGCTGCCGACGGTGGTGCTGTTCCTCGCTACCCAACGACTGTTCGCCCGCGGGCTGTCCCTTGGCCAGTTCTAGAACGGAGTGCGCATGACCACCCGGTTACTACGTGCCAGCTTCGGTTCGCCGACCTACGACGACATGCGGGCCACCCTGCGCCCCACGTACACCGCACCGGTGCTGACCGGGCGCGGGATCGCGGTGCACGCCCAGCCGCTGCCGCTGTTCCGGCAGGAGCCGGGCGGCGGGCTGAGCCAGGCGGTCCGGGTCGCGGTCACCGGCGGCGCCGGCCCGCTGCCGGTCCGGCTGGGCGAGGCGGCCGGCGAGGTGGCCGAGGGCGCGCCGGTCGACCTGTGGCTGCCGGAGCTGACCGAGCCGCGGACCTTCACGCTGACCGCCGGCGAGCTCGGCACCGCCGAGCTGACCGTGCCGCCGCAGCGCAAGTGGACGGTGTACGTGGTGCACCACTCCCACCTGGACATCGGCTACACCGACCGGCAGGGGGTGGTGCTGCGCAACCACCTGGAGTACCTGGACTCCGCGCTGGAGCTGGCCGCCGCTACCGACGACTGGCCGGACGACGCCCGGTTCCGCTGGACCGTCGAGTCGGCGCTGCCGGTGCGGCGGTGGCTCGCCGCCCGGGCCGAACCGCACGTGGCCCGGTTCGTCGAGCTGACCCGGGCGGGCCGGATCGAGGTCACCGCGCTGCCGTTCCAGCTGCACACCGAGGCGTGCTCCACGGAGGAGCTGCACCGGCTGCTGCGGTTCACCGACGACCTGCGGGAGGAGTACGGGATCCCGATCAGCTCGGCGATGCACACCGACGTGCCCGGCGCGGTGGTCGGGCTGGTGGACGCGCTCGCCGCCGCCGGGGTGCGGTACCTGTCGGCGGCCCACAACTGGGCCGGCCGGTCGGTGCCGTTCCTGCACCGGGGCCAGGAGCTGGGCCGGCCGTTCTGGTGGCGGTCGCCGGCCGGCAACCGGGTACTGGTCTGGTTCACCGACACCCCGCACGGGATGGCCTACATGGAGGGCAACGTGGTCGGGCTGGCCGAGAGCTTCGCGGCCACCGTGGACCTGCTCCCGGGCTACCTGGACGCGCTGGCCAGCCGGCCGGTCCCGTACCGGCACGAGGCGTTCGGCTGGTCCGGCTTGACCGGGGTGGACATCACCCGGCCGCCGTACCCGCACGACCTGCTGCACCTGCGGGTGCAGGGCGGCAACGCCGACAACGCCGGCCCGTCGCTGGTGCCGCCGTCGGTGATCCGGGAGTGGAACGCCCGGTACGCGTTCCCGAAGCTGCGGATGGCCACCAACACCGATTTCTTCGCCGCCGCCGAGCAGCGGCTGGGCGAGCGGCTCCAGGAGCACACCGGCGACTGGACCGACTGGTGGGCCGACGGGCTCGGCTCCGGCGCCCGGCCGCTCGGCTACGCCCGCCGGGCCCAGCACGCGGTCCGGCACGCCGAGACCCTGCACACGCTCGCCGGGTCGGACGCGTCGGCCGCGGTCGACGCGGTCTACGACAAGCTCGGCCTGTTCGACGAGCACACCTGGGGCGCCGCGAACCCGTGGCACGACCACGAGGACGGGTTCGACTCCGGCGGGCTGCAGTGGGCCCGCAAGTGCGAACTCGCCTACCAGGCGGCGGACGACGCCGAGGACCTGCGGCACGCCGGCGCGCGGCGGCTCGGGGCCGGGTACGCGCCGGCGCCGGGTGTGCTCGCGTCCTATCTGGTGGTGAACCCGGGGGGCGAGGCGCGGTCCGATACGGTCACCGCGTTCCTCCCCACCAGCACCGTCCCGCTGACCACCTCAGTCGCGGTGGTGGACGCCCGGACCGGCGCGGTCCTGCCGCACCACGAGGAGCTGGTCCGGCCGCAGGAGTGGCCGACCCGGCCGTACGGGCGGCGGCTGCTGCTCACGGTCGCCGACGTCCCGGCGTGCGGGGCGGTCCGGCTGGACGTGGTGCCCGGTGACGGCCCGGCGGCCGTGGCCGATCTGGGGCTCACCGGCACCATCGAGAACGACCACTACCGGGTCGAGTACGACCTGAAGGCTGGGGTGATCGGGTCCATCTTCGACAAGCGGGCCGGCCGGGAGCTGGTCAACCGCGACGCGTACGCCGGGATGAACCAGTACGTGTACGACCGGTACTCGACGATCGGCGAGGTGAACCACCTCTCCGGCCACATCGAGGCGGCCGGCACCCACCAGCTGGCGCTGCTGTCCGGCCGGACCCTCGGCCGCCGGCCGTCGCTGGTGCGGGCCGAGCGCACCGCCGCCGGTGAGGTGCTGGAGGTGGCGCTGGACGGCGACGGGGTGGACTGGTTGCGCACCACCATCACGCTGCCGGCCGGGGTGCCGCGGGTGGACATCACCAACCGGCTCCACAAGCGCTGGACCACCAGCAAGGAAAGCATCTTCTTCGCGTTCCCGTTCGCCGCCGGCGCCGCCACCGGGTGGGAGCTGACCGGCGGGATCGGCGGGCCGGACGTACCGACCGTGCCCGGCGCCGCCCAGCACCTGCAGCCGATCCGGCACTGGGTGTCGCTGCGGGACGGTGACTTCCCGATCGGCTGGGCGACTCTGGAAGCACCGCTGGTGATGATCGGCGACCTGTACCTGCCGTACTCGCCGTTCCCGCCGTCGGTGCGGCCGGAGCCGGCCGAGCCGGGCACCGTCTACTCGTGGGCGATGAACAACATCTGGGACACCAACTTCCCGGGCCAGCAGCACGGCGAGACCACGTTCCGGTACGCGATCGCCTCCGGCGGTGCCGCCGACACCGTCGCCGCCGGGCTGGTCGACCCGTTCCTCGCCGTGCCGCTGACCGGGGTCGGCCGGGCGGCCCCGGAGCAGCACCGGTTCGCCGAGGTGGCGGACCCGGCCGTGCAGGTCTCCTCGCTGGCCCGCTCCCGGCGCGGCCATGACCTGGTGGTCTACCTCCGTAACCGGCAAACATCCACAGTAGAAACAACGGTACGGCTGCCGTACCGCGTACGGTCGGCGTACCTCGGCGGCAGCCTGGAGCGGGACCTACGGCCGGTGCCGGTGCGCGACGGCGCGGTCGAGGTGACCCTGCCCGCCGGCGGCCTGCTGGCCCTAGCATTGAACCTGGGGAGTTCCGAGTGAAAATAGTCGATATCCGTGCCACCACCGTGACGGTGCCGCTGGCGGCGCCGCTGCGCCACTCCAACGGTGCCCACTGGGGACGGTTCGTGCGGACGATCGTCGAGGTGGAGACCGACACCGGGCTGGTCGGCCTCGGCGAGCTGGGCGGCGGTGGGCAAAGCGCCGAGGCGGCGATCCGCGGCCTCGCCGGCTACCTGCGCGGGCACGACCCGTTCCAGCTGGAGGCGCTGCGGTTCGCCATCACCAACCCGACCGCCAGCCTCTACAACAACCGGACCCAGCTGCACGCCGCGATCGAGTTCGCCTGCCTGGACATCATCGGGCAGCACCTGGGGGTCAGCGTCAGCGAGCTGCTCGGTGGCCGGCTACGGGAGCGGGTGCCGTTCGCCTCGTACCTGTTCTTCCGGTACCCCAACGCCACCACCGGCGAAGGGGAGGTCCGGACCCCGGAGCAGCTGGTCGCGCACGCCACCGAGCTGAAGCGGGCGCACGGGTTCACGGTGCACAAGCTCAAGGGTGGGGTGTTCCCGCCCGACTACGAGCTGGACTGCTACCGGGCGCTGGCGGCCGCGCTGCCGGGCGACCGGCTCCGGTACGACCCGAACGCGGCGCTCTCGGTGGGGCAGGCGCGGCGGTTCGGGAAGGCGATCGCCGACCTGCCGAACGAGTACCTGGAGGACCCGACCTGGGGGCTGAACGGGCTGCGGCAGCTGCGCGACCTGGGGATCCCGCTGGCCACCAACACGGTGGTGGTCAACTTCGAGCAGCTCGCCGCGAACGTCCGCGACCCGGCGGTGGACGTGATCCTGCTCGACACCACGTTCTGGGGCGGGATCCGGCCGTGCCTCAAGGCGGCCGGGGTGTGCGAGACCTTCCAGCTGGAGGTGGCGGTGCACTCCTCCGGCGAGCTCGGCATCCAGCTCGCCACCATGCTGCACCTCGGCGCGGTGCTGCCGAACCTCGGCTACGCCGCCGACGCGCACTACCACCATCTCACCGATGACGTGATCATGGGCGGTAAGATGCCCTATGTGGATGGATCGATTGCGGTGCCGACCGGGCCGGGGCTCGGGGTCCAGCTGGACCGGGAGCGGCTGGCCCGGTACGCGGAGCTGTACCGGGAGCTCGGCGACTACCCGTACGACCGCGACCCGGGCCGGCCGGACTGGTATCCGTTGATTCCCAACGACCGGTGGGCGCAGCCGTGAGCGTCTTTCAGACCGTCCTCGCCGGGTTGCCGGCGGTGACCCTGGAGGACGAGTGGTTGCGGGTGACCGTGCTCGCCGGCAAGGGCGCCGACGTGGTCGAGCTGACCGACAAGCTGCGCGGGCTCGACCTGACCTGGCGGTCGCCGACCGGGATCCGGCATCCGGCGACGGTCTCGCCCGGTGCCGCCGCCGACGACGTCGCCGCCTTCCTCGACACGTACCCGGGCGGCTGGCAGGAGATCCTGCCCAACGGCGGCGCGCCGTCGGTCTACCGGGGCGCGCGGCTGCCGCAGCACGGTGAGGTCGCGACCGTGCCGTGGGCCTACGAGGTGGTCGACGAGCACGCGGTCCGGTTCTCGGTCAGCACCCGGCGGCTGCCGCTGAGCCTGCTGAAGGTGATGCGGCTGCGGACCGGCGTGCTGGAAATCGACGAGGAGCTGCTCAACGAGGCGCTGGTGCCGCTGGACGTGATGTGGGGCCACCACATCACGTTCGGGGAGCCGTTCCTGCGGCCCGGCGCGAAAATCCGGCTGCCGGACGGGATTTCGGTGATCCCGCACCCGGTCCCGATCCACCCGTCCGGCCGGCGGCGGGTCGCCCCGGGCGGGCCGTACCGGTGGCCGGTGGTGCCGGGCACCGATCTGGACACTGTGGACCTTTCGGTGATCCCGGAGCCCGGGACGCCGAGCGACATCGTGTACCTGACCGGGTTCGAAGACATCGGCTGGTACGAGGTGTCCGACCCGCGCGGCGGCGCCGGGCTGCGGGTGGAGTGGGACGCGACCGTCCTGCCGTACCTGTGGCTGTGGCAGGAGTTCGGCGCCACCACCGACTATCCGTGGTGGGGCCGGGCGTTCGTGGTAGGGCTGGAGCCGTTCTCCAGCTATCCGACCGATGGGCTGGCGGCGGCGGTAGCCAACGGCACCGCGCTGCGGCTGGCCGCCGGTGGCCGGCGCCGGCTGCGGCTGACCGCTCGGCCGTTGGGGGTGATCGTATGAGTGAGTTCGCGGGCAAGGTCGCGGTGGTGACCGGCGGTTCGCAGGGGATCGGCGCGGCGGTGGTCCGGCGGCTGGCGGAAGCCGGTGCCGCGGTGGTGTTCTGCGGCCACGAGCCGGACCCGGTCGCCGCCACCGAGCGGGAGCTGACGGCGGCCGGGTTCGCGGTCACCGGGGTGGTCGCCGACGTCACCTCGGCGGCGGCGATGCGGGAGCTGGTGGGTACGGCGACTGAACGGCACGGCGGGCTGGACGTGCTGGTCACCAGCGCCGGCATCCAGCGGTACGGGACCGTCGAGGAGACCACCGAGCAGCTGTGGCACGAGGTGCTGGACGTCAACCTGACCGGGGTGTTCCTGGCCTGCCGGGCGGCGCTGCCGGCGCTGCGGGAGCGGGGCGGGGGAGCGGTGGTGGCGATCTCGTCGGTGCAGGCGTTCGCCTCCCAGCAAGGGGTGGCCGCCTACGCGACCAGCAAGGCCGGCATCAACGCGCTGGTGAAGTCGATCGCGATCGACTACGCCCCGCACCGGATCCGCGCCAACGCGGTCTGCCCGGGCTCGGTGGACACGCCGATGCTCCGGTGGGCGGCCGACCTGTTCCGCGGCGAGCACACAGTGGACGAGACGGTGGCGGCGTGGGGCCGGACCCACCCGCTCGGCCGGCCGGCCACCCCGGCCGAGGTGGCTGAGGTGGTGGCGTTCCTGGCCAGCGACCGGGCCTCGTTCGTGACCGGCTCCGAATACCGGGTGGACGGCGGGCTGCTCGCGGTCAACCCGGCGGCGATCCCCAAGGAGTGAGCCAGATGCGGGTCTTCTACGACGGGTTCCTGACCGAGCCCCGGCTCGACCACCCGGAGGGGGTGGCGGTGCACCCGGACGGCAGCGTCTGGTGCGGCGGTGAGGCCGGCCAGCTCTACCGGATCGAGCCGGACGGGTCCGCAGCGACGATCGTCGCCGCCACCGACGGGTTCCTGCTCGGGGTGGCGATCCCGCCGGCCGGCGACGCCGTGTTCGCGTGCGACGTGGCGCACCGGGCGGTGTTCCGGTACGACCTCGCCACCGGGGAGCTGACGAAGTTCGCCACCGGCGCCGGCGGGGTGGCTTTCCGGAACCCGAACGCGATCGCGTTCAGCCGGGACGGGTCCGCGCTCTACGTCACCGACAGCTACCCACCCGAGGAGCCGGGCCCGTCGGTGTTCCGGTTCGGCCTCGACGGCGCGGGGGAGATCTGGTACGGCGAGCCGTCCGCGTTCGCCAACGGAGTGGCGCTGGCGCCGGACGGGTCGGCGCTGTACGTGGCCGAGTCGTTCCTGCCCGGGGTCCGGCGGATCGCGATCGATCCAGTGACCGGCGCGGCCGGGGAGCGGGAGCTGGTCGCCGAGCTGCCGGGCACCGTCCCGGACGGGCTGGCGTTCGGCCCGGACGGGCTGCTCTACGTCGGCTGCTACGAGCCGAGCCAGGTGTTGTCGATCGACAGCGACGGCTCGGTCCGGGTGGTTGCCCACGACCCGACCGCCCACGTACTGTGCCACCCAACCAACCTCGCCTTCCGCCCGGACGGGTCGCTGGTCACCGCGAACCTCGGGCGGTGGCACCTGACCGCTGTGAAGCCGTAGAGCCGTAGAGAGGACCACCCCGATGGCGCTAGCCGATTGGAGCCTGCCGGAGCTGGAGCGGTACGCACCGGAGCGGACCGAACCGGCCGACTTCGACGAGTTCTGGGAGCGGACGCTCGCCGAGGCCAGGCAGCACCCGATGCGGCCCCGGTTCGAGCCGGTCGACGCCGGGTTGCGGGCTGTCACCGTCCACGATGTCACGTTCCCCGGCTTCGGCGGCGACCCGATCAAGGGCTGGCTGGTCCAGCCGGCCGGCGACCATCCGCCGCTGCCGTGCCTGGTCACCTACATCGGGTACGGCGGCGGGCGCGGCCTGCCGCACGAGTGGCTGCTGCCGGCGGTGGCCGGGTACGCCAACCTGGTGATGGACACCCGCGGCCAGGGCGGGACCTGGAACCGCGGTGACACGCCCGACCGCAGCCCGGCGCCGATCGACCCGCAGACCAACGGGTTCATGACCCGGGGGATCACCTCCCCGGAGCACTACTACTACCGGCGGCTGATCACCGATGCGGTGCGGGCAGTGGAGGCGGCCCGGGTCGCGCCCGGGGTCGACCCGGCGCGGATCGCGGTCGGTGGCGGCAGCCAGGGCGGCGGCCTGACCCTCGCGGTCGCCGGGTTGGCCGACGGCCTGATCGCGGCGATGCCGGACGTGCCGTTCCTGTGCCATTGGCGCCGGGCACTGGACATCGCCACCGACGGACCCTACCCGGAGTTGGTCCGCTACTGCGCGGTCCAGCGGCACCAGGTCGAGCAGGTCTTCCGTACCTTGTCGTATGTGGACGGCGTGAACTTCGCGGCACGGGCGAGCGCGCCGGCGCTGTTCAGCGTCGGCCTGATGGACACGGTCTGCCCACCATCCACTGTCTATGCGGCCTACCATCATTACGCCGGCCCGAAGCGGATGAAGGTGTGGCACTACAACGCGCACGAGGGCGGGCAGACCTACCAGCAGGCCGAGCAGCTGCAGTTCCTTCGCGAGATCCTCGGCGAATAGGCCGCTTTCGGACAGCCGCTCGGTCTGGCCGGGCGGTTACCGCCTGTGCTAATCTCGGCGCGCAAACGCGCGAACCACGGAGATCAATATGGTGGGCTCGGTCGATTCGCCGGTGATAACCGTTGCTTCGCCGGACTCCAACCTTGCGGTGGAGCTCACCCGCCGTGGTGGGTTTGCGCTGCGGTTCCGGCCGGGATCATATCCGCAGTATGACGAAGCCACGTTGGCGCACCAGCTCGCCCAACTTGGTCGGTTGGCGCGGGTCGCCTACCTTCGCGAATACCAGCGCGAGGTGGAGCGAACCGGGCGTGTGATCAACGACTGGGATCCGAACCGGCGGCGTTATCGGCAAGCGCTCCGGGAGCTCGCCGCAGCCGGTGCCTCTCCGAGCGGGAACGTGCAGGTCACCAGCACCGGGCTCATGGAGTGGTGGTTCGAGATCCAGCCGGGCACGCTGGCCAGCTTCACCGAACCTCAATTCGTCGTCGAGGTGGAGGGTGCGGTGGCCAATGTGATCGCCGACCACGAGGCCAGGGCCGTGTTGCTGAAGGATGAGTTCTTCGGATTGGATCTTCCGCCGTCGGTGCGGGAAGCGATCGCTCGGCGGTGACCGTGAGGCAGCCTTTCAGCCAGCTCACGGCGGCCGGCGCTCGCGGAGCCGGTCGGCGGGTCGCGATGCTCCTGTCATTGCTGGGAATGCTGCTCGCGGGAGCGGCGGCTTGCACCAGCAGCGACTCCGATGACCCACCGTCGCCTCCCGGTACGGATGGTCGGGGCGCACCGCCCCCGACGGTGTTCACGGCTCCACCGGACGGTGGTGGGCTCGAGGTTGTCGAGACCGGGTTTTCCATCATGCCGGGCAGCGGGGACGCAAACGTCGTGTCCTTTGGGGCCATTATCGAGAACACGAGCGGTGCCGTCGCACACGACAGCGTCGTTTCGATTTGGCTCGTCGATGCCGACGGCGAGCGGATCGACGGTCCGGTTGAAGGCGCATCAGCGTTCGACCAACGCCTGACCCGGCTGCTCCCAGGGGAGCGGGTCGGGGTTGGAGCCACCCAGTCCGTCTCTGATGAGGTGGCTGATCTGGATGTGGAGATCAAGCCGGCAACCGAATGGTTGGCCCTGGACCGTGAGTACTGGCTTCACCAGCCCGTGGTCGCGCGAGATGTGACGATCGTACGCGTGCCCGGCAGCACGACCATCGAGTTCACGGTCGATGCCGCGTACACCAGCGAGATGGTCCCCGGCGGCTTCGGTACCCGCGGCGACTACATAGCAATCTTCCGCGACGCCGCCGGCACGCTGGTCGGTGGAGTCGACTGTTGCGTCCCGTTGGCCGCAAGCGATGTGGTGAGTCCGGGCCGATCACGGGGGGCGCTGGCCCTGCACTATGGGGTTCCGGAGCGCGCGGACGACTCCCACACCGAGGTTTACGTACTGCTCGGCTGAGCTGGCGAGCGAGTGATCAACCGTAGGTGAACTCTTCTCGGACCTCGTCATACGACGAAGTGTCCAAGTTGGTGAAGCTGTCGGGTAACGGCAGTTCGATCTCCGCGCGCACGCTCGGGTGGTCGTAGTTGCTCTGAACAGCCTCCAGGCAGCGGACGAGCTTCGTCTCCTCCTGCTGGATGTACTGCCGCAGATCTACGATCCGCTCCATCATGCTGCTCATGATATCTTGTGTGGTCGCGCCTTCGATGGCCGGTTCGGGTTCGGGTCTATCTGATTGTGACGAAATGACGTCCGCTGCGCCGCTGAACGTTACGGCCACCGCAGCCCACAGCATCGCCCACACCGGTGCGGCCGTTCCTGCCGACACCACCGTAGCCACCGCCGCTAAAACGGTGAAGGCCACCGCATATCCGGCCGGATCCTTGTCAGTGACGTGCCGCAAAGCTTCCTTGGTCTTCGCGCCAATCTCGAGGATGTCGGTGCCAGCGCATTCGAAGATCCGCCGATTCGCCTCCAGGGTGACGGCGAGGGTCGCCACCGCCGCATGTTGGTACGCGAGTGAATCGGGAAATTGGATCATGTAATGATCATGGAAGGCGGTGGCCGCGTCACCTGTCCAGTCATCAACGTCGTTGATGACAGCGTCTATTCGCTCGCCTGCGGTGGTGGGGTAACGGGCGGCCGCGTCCAGGGCGATGTTGGGATCAGGCCAGATCCCTCCGCCCGGCTGGACGTTCCCCGGTACAACTCCTGCCAGGTCTTGTGGGCCGGGCTTTAGCGCCATTGCTGCAGCCACACATTGTGAGATGGCGTCCTCGAACGACTCTGGGCGCGGTTCGGCGAACGAAGCGAAAGTATCTGGAATGAAACCATAGGTTCTACGGACGTAGGCCTCTATCTCTTGAGGCTTTATCTCATATGGGTCCGGGTAGGACGCCGGATCTTCGAGGCTCATGTTCGCGGACGCGCGTGCCAGCGAGTCCGCTTGTTCGATGGTCTTTACCACGAGGAGGTCGAGGATCTCTTGGCCGAGGTTGCGCAACTCGGCTTCAGTCGGGTGTGCCATCGGACCCTACTCCGGGAAGATCGGCTCTGGTAGGGACCCTGGAGGTACGTCCCCCGGATCCGTCTCGTCAATATCGCGGTTTTCCCACAGGCGCTGTAGCTCGGCGGCGGCCTCCGCGTCGCGGCACGCGTAGGCTTCGGCAATCTCGTTGAGCACCTGGCCGGCCGTGATGACATTGTTCGCGGTATTACCGAGGACGGTTTGGACCGTGTCGCGCAGGGTTGTCCACGGGCCGTAGACCATTCCGCTGGATGGTCCACCGTGGGGCCCAGATCCGCCATACGACCGACGGAACCCGTCGTCGGCACTGCTGGACGCGGCGAGCCTCCGGTTGGCGTCGATAAAGACTTCTGCCAGGCGTGGCAGCCCAATGAGCCCGGCGTGCCGAAGCTCGACCAGCCTCACGGCTAGCTCCTTGCCTTCAAGGGGCATAGCCTCCGCCTCCTCTGCACAACCCCGGCATCATGCGATTCATCGATGATTGAAAGGACAGTCCGAGGATATGGCCAATGGTCAACGGTCACATCATAGCGGCGCTGCCATCGATCGACATGGCCGTTTTAGGCCACCTCGTGGACGTGCACAACGATCTTGTAGACAGTCGGAAATCGTTGTGGACGGAGACTGAGACACGCCGTGTCATTCGCCGAGGCGAGATGACCTGGCTGGCTTGGACATCCCGTCTCGATAATCCATCGAGGGGCCGAAGCCGGACGGCTATCCTGGGCGGCACGCACCAATGGAAGATCATCAGGAGACAGGCAGAGGAACCTATGGGTACGGTGACCACGCTGACGAGCGTCCTCGACCAGCGGCTCCGGCAGGCCATCGCGGCCGCGCTGCCGGATGCCGGTGACACCGACCCGCAGCTGCGATCCTCAGAGCACGCCGACTTCCAGGCAGACGGCATCCTGCCGCTCGCCAAGCCGTTGCGGACCAACCCGCGCCAGCTCGCCACCGCAGTCGCCGCCGCCCTGCCCGCCGACGACCTGCTCGCCCGGTGCGAGGTGTCCGGGCCGGGGTTCCTCAACCTCACGCTCACCGACGCCGCGATCTGGCGGCAGGTCGCCGCCCGGCTCGCCGCGCCCCGGCTCGGCATCCCGGCCGGCGATGACGGCACGGTCACGGTCATCGACTACTCCCAACCCAACATCGCCAAGCAGATGCACGTCGGGCATTTGCGCAGCACCATCATCGGCGACGCGCTGGTCCGGATCCTGGAGTTCGCCGGTGGCAAGGTGATCCGGCAGAACCACCTCGGTGACTGGGGCACCCAGTTCGGCATGCTCATCGAGTATCTCTTCGAGCATCCCGAGCTACGCGCGATTCCGGAAGGCGAGACCGGGTCGACCGCCATCTCCCGGCTGACCACCCTCTACCAGCAGGCCCGGGCCCGGTTCGACCAAGATCCGGCCTTTGTGGAACGGGCCCGCCGCCGGGTGGTGGCGCTGCAGGCCGGCGACCCAGCCACCCTCGCCGCCTGGCAGGAGCTGGTGGACGAGTCCAAGGTCTACTTCAACGACGTCTACCGCCGGCTGGGCGTGCTGTTGACCGACGACGACATCGCCGGCGAGAGCTTCTACAACCCGATGCTCCGGGAGATCGCCGAAGACCTGGAGCAGCGCGGGATCGCCGTACGCAGTGACGGGGCGCTCTGCGTGTTCTTCGACGACGTTCGCGGCCCGGACGGCACCCCGACGCCACTGATCGTCCAGAAGCGGGACGGTGGCTTCGGCTACGCCGCCACCGACCTGGCCGCGGTCCGCCACCGGGTGAGCACGCTCGGCGCCGGCCGGATCCTCTACGTGGTGGACGCCCGGCAGGCGCTGCATTTCCGGATGGTGTTCGAGACCGCGCGCCGGGCCGGCTACCTGCCCGAGTCGGTGCCGGCGGTGCACGTCGCGTTCGGATCGGTGCTCGGCCCGGACGGCCGGCCGTACAAGACCCGTGCCGGCGACAGCGTCCAGCTCATCTCGTTGCTCACCGAGGCGGTCGACCGGGCCCGCCGGACCGTCGCGGAGAAGAATCCCGACCTCGCTGCGGCCGAGTTGGCCGAGCGCGCCCACCAGGTCGGGATCGGCGCGGTCAAGTACGCCGACCTGTCCACCGGCCGCACCCGGGACTACGTGTTCGATCTGGACCGGATGGTCTCGCTGCAGGGCAACACCGGTGTCTACCTGCAGTACGCGCACGCCCGGATCCGCTCGATCCTCCGCCGGGCCGCCGACCAGCCAGCCGACGGTATCGACCCGACCGTCCCGATGGCGCCGGCCGAGCGTACCCTCGCACTGCACCTGGATGCGCTGCCGGCGGTGATCGACACTGTGATCGCCACGCTCGAGCCGCACCGGCTCGCCAGCCACCTCTACGTTACCGCGCAGGCGTTCACGACCTTCTACGACGCCTGCCCGGTGCTGACCGCGCCGGCCGCGGCGCGGCGCAACCGGCTCGGCCTGTGCCAGCTCACCGGCGACACCCTCAAGCTCGGCCTCGGCCTGCTCGGGATCGCCGCGCCCGACCAGCTCTGAGCGAGCCGGGAGCGCGGCGGTTGGCCGCCGGCTCGCCGGGGCTGGCCCGCAGCCGGCGCAGGGTGGCGATGTCGGCGTCGTGGCCGACCGGCCCCTTGCTCGGGGTCTCCACAATCACCGGTACGCCGGCGGTGGCCGGGTGGGCGAGCAGCTCGGCGAACCCCGGCTCGCCGATCGAGCCCTTGCCGATCGTCTCGTGCCGGTCCCGGGTGGACCCGCACGGGTCCTTGGCGTCGTTGGCGTGCACCAGCCACAGCCGCTCGGGGCCGCAGGTCGCCACCAGCGTGTCCAATGTGGTGGTCATGCCGCCGGGCGAGGCCAGATCGTGGCCGGCGGCCCAGGCGTGGCAGGTGTCGAAGCAGACCCCCAGGTATGGGTGGTGGTCGACCGCAGCGAGGAACGGGCCGAGCTGCTCGACCCGGGCCGCCAGTGACCGGCCGCCACCGGCGCTCGGCTCGACCAGCAGCCGTGGCCAGCCCCGCTCGGCGGCCGTGTCGAGCAGCGGCAGCAGCGCCTCGCGTACCTGCCGCAGCGCCGCGCCGGCGTGGCGCTCGTCGACCGCGCTGCCGGCGTGGAACACCACCCCGCGGGCGCCGATCGCGGCCCCGCGTTCCAGCGCGTGCGCCAGCGCCGCGGTCGACTGGGTGACCGTGGCCGGAGTCGGCGAGCCGAGGTTGACCAGCAGGGTGGCGTGCACGAACACCGGCACGCCGCCCCGCTCGGCGCAGCCGGCCACGAACCGGGCGTCCTGCTCCGGGTCGCCGGCCGACCGCGCCCAGCCACGCGGGTTGCTCACGAACACCTGCACCGCCTCGGCGCTGGTGGCGTCGATATAGGGCAATGCCGCCTTCGCCAGCCCGCCAGCGGTGGGGGCGTGGGCACCGACCGGCCGGTGGCCGCCGGTCAGAGGCACCAGATCGTCACCTGCGAGCCGGGCGGTAGGCCGGTGCCGGGGCTGGGATTCTGGAACCGCACCTGCCCGCGCTCCGGGGTACTGACCACCACCTGGAACCCGGCCTGCTCCAGGAGCTGCCGGCCCTCGGCGCACGGTCGGCCGGACACGTCCGGCACCGGCGTGACCGGCGGGCCCTTGCTGACCTCCAGCCGCACCTCGTCACCAGGCTCGGCGCCGGCGCCGGCCGGCGGGTCCTGCGACAGCACCGTCCCGGCTGGCCGGTTGTCGTCGACCTCGGTCACCACCGGCACCAGCCCGAGCTGCTGCAGCTGGGCGCGGGCCTGGTCGACGGGCTGGTCGGTGACCGGCGGGACGGTGATCGGCGCCCGGCCCTTGCTCACGGTCACGGTGATCTCGGTGCCGGCCCGCACCTCGGTGCCGGCCGGCGGGTCCATCGCCATCACCCGTCCCTCGGGGACGGTGTTGCTGTAGTCGGGCTCGGCCTCGACCATCACCAGCCCGACCTCCTCGAGCTGGCGCTGCGCCACCTCCAGGATGGCGCCGACCACGTCCGGCGCCGGGAAGACGTCCGGGCCGAGCGAGAGCGTCAGCACCAGCGTCCCGCCCCGAACCACCCGGCCGGTCGGGTCCTGGGCCAGCACGTGCCCGGCCGGGACCTGATCGTCGTACTGGGGCTCGGTGAACTCCACCGCCAGCCCGTTCGCCCGCGCGGCCTCGACCGCCTCGGCCTCGGACATCCCGACCAGGTCGGGCGCCGGCACCCAGCGGCCGATCCCGAACCACCAGCCGCCGATCGCGAGCAGCAGCACCAGCACGCCGACCACGGCGATCCCGACCAGCCGCTGCCGGCGCGCGATCACCGCGCTGGTAGCGGCCCGGCGGGCTGGCGAGCCGCCGGTCCCGGCCCGGGAACCGCGCACCCCGGCCGGCCGAGGCCGGTTCGCCGGCAGCCGGGCCCACGCCGGCCGGTCCGTCCCGACCCGGTTGGCCGGCACCGGCGACATCACCACGGTCGCGTCGGCCGCCGGCGAGGTCTGCCGGCTCGCCGTGGCGACCGCAACCTGGTCGCGGACCGCCTGCACGTCGTTGAGGAAGGCGCCGGCGTCGGTGGGCCGGGCGGCGGGGTCGCGGCGGGTGGCCCGGACCACCAGCGTGTCGACCGGCCCGGGCAGCCCGGCGACGAACCGGGACGGCCGCGGCACGTCCTCGTCCACGTGCCGGTACGCCACCTCGTTCGGGTTGTCGCCGTCGAAGGGCACCCGGCCGGTGAGCATCTCGAACAGCACGATGCCGGCCGAGTAGACGTCGCTGCGCGGGTCGGCCCGGCCCTGCGTGACCAGCTCCGGCGCCACGTACGCGACGGTGGCCATCAGCTGGCCGCCGTCGGCCGCCTCGGTCGAGGCCTGCACCGCCTGTGCCAGCCCGAAGTCGGTCACCTTGACCACGCTGTCGACCAGGTTGCCCGGGCCGCCACTGGGCGCCTCGGCGACCAGCACGTTCTCCGGCTTGACGTCGCGGTGCACCAGGCCGGCGCGGTGCGCGGCGGCGAGCGCGGCGAGCATCTGCTCGGCGATCGCGAGCGCCTCGACCGGGGTCAGCCGGCGCCGGGTGCCCAGGATCTCACGCAGCGTGCGGCCGCGCACGTACTCCATCACCAGGTACGGCAGGCCGTCGTGCGTTCCCTGGTCGTAAGCGGCCACCACGTTCGGGTGGGTGAGCCGGGCGATCGCCCGGGCCTCGCTGATGAACCGGTCGACGAACTGCGGCTCGGCCGCCTCACCCGGGTGGACGATCTTCAGCGCGACGGTCCGATCCAGCCGCTCGTCCAGCGCGGTGTACACGGTGGCCATCCCGCCCCGGGCAACCCGTTCCCGGACGCGGTAGCGCCCGTCGATGAGGGTGCCGATGAGCGGGTCGGCGACCTGTGTATCCGTCATCGCCCGAAAGTCTACGAGGCTGGCGCGACCGCCCACTCCGGCGGCTCGGAGGCGGTTGCCGAGGCCGACGGCGACGGGCTCGGGGTCGGGCTCGGCGAGCTGGTTTCGGTCGGGCTGGGCGAGCTGCACCCGCAGGTCGGGGTGGGGTCCGGATCGGGTGCCGGGGTCGGCACCGGCGGGGTCCGGGTCTCGGTCGGGCCGGGCGCCGGCGGGCGTTCCGGCGGCCGGGGGTCGGCCGGCGCGGCCTCCGGGCTCGGGGAGGGCCGGTCCGCGGGTTCGGCCGGCTGCGGTGCCGGCGCGTCCTCGGGCCCGCTCGCCCGGGCGGCGGCGTCGTGCGGCGCGCCGTCGGGAGTGTGGTCGGCGGCGACCCCCGGCAGGGCACCGGGCGGTGCCCCCTCCTCGGCGAGCAGCGCGGTCAGGCCGACCGCTCCGAAGTACAGGCCGGTCGCGCCACCGACCGCCAGCGCCGCCACCGCGAACGCCGCCCGCATCCGGCGGGTCCGCCGGGCGTACGCCTGGTACGCCGGATGGTCCTCGCCGATCACCGGGAGCTGGACGGTGGCGGTGCTCCGGGCCGGGGCGGGCGCGGCCCGGTGGGCGCGCCGGAACCGCCGCCGTAGGTCATAGCGCAGCGACCGGCCGGCCGCCGCCACCTCGCGTTGCACCGCACGCCAGAGGTTCACAGAGCTGGTCCTTCCGTTGGGAGCCGAGCAGGGGAACGGGCAGGCGAGGGGTGGGGTCGTTGTGGCAGTGTGGGTGGGTGAGTAACGCCGCACCTGATACCTGGTTGACGCTGGCAGAGGTGGCCGAGCGGCTGAACCTGCCGGTCTCCAAGGTGCACCAGATGATCCGCGACGGCGCGCTCCTGGCGGTCCGCCACGAGGGAGCCGACCGAGTCCCGGCGGCGCTGGTGGCCAATCGCACCGTACTCAAGCACCTCCCGGGCGTCATCACCTTGCTGCGCGACGCTGGGTACAACGACGAGGAAGCGCTCCGGTGGCTCTTCGAGCCCGATGAATCCCTGCCGGGTACGCCGGCCGAGGCGCTCGGCAGCGGGAACGCCACCGAAGTGAAGCGCCGGGCGCAGGCGCTCGGCTTCTGAGCGCCGGGCGGTCAGCCGGTGCGGATGGTGGCGGCGGCGGCGAGTGCGGTGAGCGCCTCGGCGGCCACCGGCTCGATCGGCGCGGTGCCGAGGGCGGCGAGCGCGGCCGCGGTCAGCTCGCTGATCCGCTGCTCGGTGCGGGCCAGCGCGCCGGTGTCGGTGATGATCCGCAGCAGCTCGGCCACGCCGGCCTCGTCGAGGGTCGGGTCGCCGAGCCGGCTGCTGAGGGTGGCGCGGTCGGCCGGGCCGGCCGCCGCCAGTGCGGTCGCCACCAGGTAGGTGCGCTTGCCCTCGCGCAGGTCGTCGCCGGCCGGCTTGCCGGTCACCGACGGGTCGCCGAACAGCCCCAGCACGTCGTCGCGGAGCTGGAACGCCTCACCCAGCGGAAGCCCATAGCCGGCATAGGCGGCGATCACCGCCGGCGGCGCGCCGGCGAGCGCGGCTCCGAACTGGAGCGGACGTTCCACCGTGTACTTGCCGGACTTGAGCCGGGCCACCTGCAGCGCGCGTTCCACAGTGGTGTCGCCGGTGGCCTGGGTGAGCACGTCGAGGTACTGCCCGAGGCTGACCTCGGTGCGCATCTGGTCGAAGACCGGCCGGGCCCGGGCCAGCGTCTCCGGTGGCAGCCCGCTGCTGTGCAGCAGCTCGTCGGACCAGACCAGGCACAGGTCGCCGAGCAGGATCGCGGCGGCGGTGCCGAACCGGTCCGGGTCGCCGTGCCACCCCTGCGCCCGGTGGAGCTCGGCGAACCGGCGGTGGATCGCCGGCTGGCCGCGCCGGGTGTCCGAACCGTCCATCACGTCGTCGTGGATGAGCGCGCTGGCCTGGACGAACTCGAGCGCGGCGACGGTCGCCACCAGCTCGTCGGAGTCGGCGCCGCCGGCGCCCCGGAAGCCCCAGTAGGCGAACGCGGGGCGCAGCCGCTTGCCGCCCCGCAGCACGAAGTCCGCCACCGCGTCGGCGACCGGGATGGTGGCGGTGGCGTCCACCGTCGACAGCAGCTCGCGCTGCCGAGCCAGGAACTCCGACAGGGTCCGGTCGATCCGGGCTCGCAGCTGGTCTGCGGTCGGTGGCGAGCCACCGGAGGCCGTCGGCGAGTGGCCCGGAGCGGTTGGCGAGTCGCCCGGAGCGGTTGGCGAGGAGGTCACTCCGCGACCGTATCCGGTGGGCGCGCCGGCGGGTGGCGCGCCCCGGCCGCGGCCCGACCGGCACCGCCCGGCCGGCCACGGGCGGGCGGCGCTGGCAGGTATTGGCCGGCGGTGGCGAGCACGTGTTCGTAGTGCCGGACCGCCGGCAGGTCGCGGTGCCGCAGCAGCAGCGGGCGGAGCTGTCGCAGCTCGGCGGCGGCCCGGACCGAACCGGCCCGGATCGCGTCGCGGAGCGCCCGCCGGGCCACCCGGCAGGCCGTCTCGATCTCGCCGACCGCCAGGTAGCACCGGGCCAGCCAGCCCGCGTAGATCGCGGCGGTCCGCGGCCCGACCCCCGGCCGGGGCCCGGCCAGCAGCCGGATCGCGCGCAGCGGCCGGCCCAGCACCGCCCAGCAGCGACCGGTCATCGCCGACAGCTCGGCCGGGTCGAGCCAGTAGAGCCGG
This sequence comes from Natronosporangium sp., assembly GCA_036564175.1. GTDB lineage: Bacteria > Actinomycetota > Actinomycetes > Mycobacteriales > Micromonosporaceae > Natronosporangium. The sequence goes on along the minus strand of DATCKZ010000033.1, from coordinate 8,880 downwards.
CGCGGCTCCCGATCCGGATCGGACTGGTCGGCCGCCCGGTCGGCCGCGGTGAGCGCCGCGTACGCCGCCCTGCGCTCGCCGGCCGCGGCGGCGGCTAGCGCCACCCGGTGCAGCAGCAACGCCCGAGTGCCCGGCGAGGCGTCCGGCCGGGCGCCGGCCTGACCGCTGCGAGCCAGCAGCAGCGCCTCGCGCGGGTCGCCGGTGGTGAGCAGCAGCTGGCTCAACGAGCCGAGCACGTGGGCGGCGAGCGCCCGGTCACCGCCGGCCGTGGCGGCGCGCAGCCCGAGCCGGTACGCCCGCCGGGCCGCGGCGTGCTCGCCGGCGTCGGCGTGCACCCAGCCGGCGAGCTGCGCGTACTCGGCGATCAGCAGCAGTGCCCGGCGCCGGACCCGGCTGCCGCGCAACCCGCCGAACAGCTCGATCGCGGTCCGTAGCCCGCGATCGACCGGGCCGGCGAGCGCGAGCCCGCCGACCAGATCGTCCATCCGCCGGTGGTCGGCGAGCTTGGCCTCGAGCGCGTCCAGCGGCCCGGTGTCGGTGGTGACCGGCTGCCACCGGCCGCCGGCGACCGGCGAACCGGGCAGCGCCGGCTCGTCCGGCGCGGCCAGCCAGGCGTGCACGAGGTCGTGGAGGTCGGCGGGATCGGCTTGGTCGAGCTCGGCGAGCAGCTGGGTGGCGGTCACCGGCCGCCACAGTCGTTGCGGGTCGGGTGGTGGCGACCCGGTGGTGGCCGCGACCCGGGCCCGCGCCACCGCCGCCTCCAGCTCCGCCAGCGGCGCCTCCAGCACCACCGCCAGCCAGGTCAGCCAGAACTGGCCGGGGAGCCGCTCCTCCCGCTCCCACCGGGAGACCTCGTGCCGGGTGACGGTGCCGAGCCCGGAGGTGGCGCGCAACCGCTCGGCCACCAGCAGCTGGGTGTAGCCGCGGGCCAGTCGCAGCCGGGTCAGCAGCGGCCCGATCGACTCCGGGCCACCGCCCACCGCGCTGCTCGCCCGATCACCGGCTCGTGCCCCCATGGCCCCGCCTCCCCACTCGCCGTCGCGGTCGCACCCCCTAATCAGAATTAGCACGCAAGTACGAAGATCGGGTGGCCGCTTCCGGACCGATCACCCCGGCTCGGTGGCGCCGGCGAGCTGGGCGGTGAGTTCCCGCATCGCCGGGTCGGTGCGGTGGCCGGCGGCGGCGGTCCGCATGATCGCGAGGTGTTCGGTGAGCCGGTGGGAGCGGATGGTCTTGGCGGCCTCCAGCACCCGGCGGGCCCAGTGGCTGCCTTGGTCGAGTTCGCCGGCTTCCAGGTGGAGGGTGGCGAGTTGGGCCATCGCGAGCGCGGCGGGTCGCGCCTGGCTGGCCGGGTCGAACCGGTCGATCGCCCGGCCGAGCCGCTGCTGGGCGTCTTTGCGGATGGTCGGGGACTGGTTGCGGCGGGCGAGGGTGGCGGCGGCGTGGCCGGTGCCGGCGTAGAGGTGGGCTTCGGTGGCGATGGTGTCCTGCCAGCCGCGCAGCGGGGTGGTGTTGGTGTGGGCTTGTTCGGCGGCGTGGATGTGGCGGGCGCAGGCGTCGGCGTCGCCGCGGACAGCGTAGGCGCGGGCCTTGACGGTGTGCATGATCTGCTGGACCGGGGGTGAGATGCGTTCGTCGACTTCGCCGAACCGGACCACTTGCAGGCAGTCGTCGGGGTAGCCGAGGTAGTTGTGTTGGGCGGCGAGGTCGGCGATGACGTGGGCGCGCAGGTCGGGGTGGTCGGCGCGGGTGGCGGCGTAGAGGGCGACGGTGAACAGGCTGCGGGCCACGTCGTGGGTGTCGGCGTCGAAGGCGGCCCAGCCGGCGCGTTGGGCGAGCGCGGCGATGGCGGCGTGCAGTCGGGTGGTGATCGGGCTGCCGGTGGGGGCGGCTTCCAGTAGCCCGACTGCCCAGCGGAGCAGGGCGCGGGCCATCTGGTCGGCGACCCCGCCGCCGTAGCGCAGGTCGAGGCTGGTGCACAGAGCGGCGGCCTGTTCGATCTGGATGGCGTCGGGGGCCTCGATCCGCTCGGGGATGATCGGCCGGCCGGTGGCGTCCAGGATCCGGGTGAGCTGTTCGGACAGTGGGCCGCCGACCGCGACCGCGGCGATCTTGGCGTTGAGGGTGCGGCGGCGGGTCTCGGAGAGGTGGCCGCGGCGCCAGCCGCCGGTCTGGTTGGGGTCGGCTGGGCCGTGGCCGGCCACCCCGGTCAGCCGGATCCCGGTGGCCTTCTCGTAGGCGGCGAGCACGGCCGGGGTGACCGGCCGGCCGGGTTCACCCCGCTCGACCTTGGACAGATGGCCGTGGGACATGCCGGCTTGCCGGGCCACCCGCCGCAGTGGCACTCCGGCGCTCTCCCGCACCGACCGGAGCGTCGGCCCGTCGTACCCGTGCATCGTGTCGAAAGCCTCCTCGTCATGCCGCGCCGGTCCACTGTCGGCGACTGGGTCGTTGGCGAACGTTGCGGTGGCTACGGTTCGCGGTTTCGCGGGTCGCGCACCGCACGGCGGGCTTGCCAACCGCCCGCGAGCCGGTGCCGCACCTTGGTCGTCGGCCGGTGCCGTGGATCGGCACTATCCACGGTGCTGGAGCGGGCCGGCTGCCAAAAGGGGCCAAGTTGTGGGCCAGAACGTGTGGGCCAAATCCATCCGCCGGCCACCATCGGGTCGCTGCCCGGCCCGGCGCGGTGCCGGTGCCCGGCCTCGGTGCCGCGACTGGTTCGGGCCCGGCGACCAGCTTTCGGATCGAGCATGGTCGCTCCGATCCGGGGCAGAGTGGACGGTGTGGTCAAACGATCTGGAGGAGCCCGCGATCCGGTTGCCGGACGCGGTCGATCTGTGCGCCCAGCCGTACGCCACCTGGCAGGAAGCGCTCACCGTCGCCCGCCGGCTGCGGGCGGCCGGCTGGGTGGTGGTCGAGCACACCGGCATCCCGCCGCGCCGGCCGGACGGCAGCCGGCTGGTGGCGAGCGTCTACCACCCGATCACCTACGAGAGTCCGGGTGACGTGCTGGTCGCCGACAATTGGTAGGGCGCCCCCGACATCCGGCCAGATCGGCCGGCCGCCGGCGCAGCGTGTTCGCCAAACCTGTCTCACGCCGGCGGCCGGTCCCCTTGCCGGCAGCCGGGCGCGCGCCGGTTGGCCACCAACCGATCACTGACCGGTTAGGGTAGTGGCATGGTAGCTTCGCCACCCGGCCGCCTGCCCGGTCGACCCCCCTCGATCGGTGACTTGATCCGCAACGAGGGGCCGACCTTCTCGTTCGAGTTCTTCCCGCCGAAGACGCCGGAGATGGAGACGATCCTGTGGCGCTCGATCCGCCGGCTGGAGGCGCTCCGCCCGTCGTTCGTGTCGATCACCTACGGCGCCGGCGGTTCGCATCGAGGGCTGACCATCGAGCTGACCGAGCGGATCGCGACCGAGACCACGCTGCTGCCGATGGCGCACCTCACCGCGGTAAACCACTCGGTCGCCGAGCTGCGCCACGTGATCGGCCGGCTGGCGGCGGGCGGGATCCGCAACCTGATGCTGATCCGCGGTGACCCGCCCGGCGACCCGCAGGGGGAATGGATCCCGCACCCGCAGGGCGTGTTGTACGCCGCGGACCTGGTCCGGCTGGCCCGGCAGATCGGCGACTTCAGCATCGGAGTGGCCGCGTTCCCGTACAAGCACCCGCGGTCCCCGGACCTCGCGTCCGACACCCACTACTTTGTCCAGAAATGCCGGGCCGGGGCGGACTTCGCGGTGACCCAGATGTTCTTCGACGAGACCGAATATCTGCGGCTGCGGGACCGGGTCGCGGCGGCCGGCTGCGACACCCCGATCCTGGCCGGGGTGATGCCGGTGACCTCGATGCGGGTGATCGAGCGGTCCGAGCAATTCTCGGGTGCGCCGTTCCCGCCGAAGCTCGGCGCCCGGTTCGAGCGGATCAAGGACGACCCGGCGGCGGTCCGGGCGCTCGGCATCGAGCTGGCGAGCGAGATGTGCCGGCGGCTGCTCGACGAGGGCGTGCCGGGGATCCACTTCTACACCCTCAACCGGTCCACCGCGACCAGCGAGGTGTGGGCGAATCTGGGGTTGCGCGTCCCCGCCTGACCGGCTGCCTCGTTTGATGCGAGGTGGAGTGGGATCAGTACGCGGTCGCCTGGGCCGACCAGCACGGCGGGTACGACCAGCGCCGGGCACCGGCGACCGTGCGGGGCTGGTTGTGGTCGGGGTACGCGCTGGCGCGTGGCCTGGCGGCGATCCGGGTGACGCCGGCCGCGGTCACCACGGTCGGGCTCGCCGCGGCGCTGGCGGTGCCGATGGTCGCCGCCGCCGATCCGGACGCGGTGCTGGTGGCGGCCGGGCTCGCGCTGCTGTCCACAATCGCCGGTACGCTCGGCCGCGCGCTCCGGGTGCTGACCAGGCGGACCGGTCCCGGGGCCGCGATCGCCGAAGCGGTCGCGGACCGGCTCGGTGAGGCCGGCTGGCTGGTCGGGTTCTGGCTGCTCGGGGTGCCCGGCCCGCTGGTGCTCGGGTGCGGGGTGCTGACCGGGCTCTACGAATACCTGCGGGCGCAGGCACTGGCCGCCGGGGTCAGCGCGGTGTGGGCGCAGACCCAGGCGGAGCGGCCGATGCGAGCGGTGGTGGCGGTCGCCGGGCTCACCCTGGCCGGGCTGGTCGGGCTCGCCCAGCCGCAGCTCGGCGCCGGTGTGCTGGCGTTGGCGGTCGCCAGCTGGCTGGTCCTCACCACGCACGGTCTCGGCCAGCTCACCACGATGTTGCGTAGGTCGTTCCAGTAACGGCTGGCCAGTCCGGTAGCTGACTCAACGGTTCAGTTTGGCCCCGGAACGGGTAACCATGGCCCAGTGGTCGGGTCGCGCTCGCGGGGGGTGGGTGCGACCCGACCGTCTGATCCCTGGGCGCCGCTACTGCCGGTCCGGTTCCAGCGGCAGCGACCGGCCCAGCACCGCGAACAGCCGGGCGTCGCCGGGGAACCGCAGCTGCCGCAGCACATCGACGAAGCCGAACCGGCGGTAGAGCCGCCACGCTCGTGACTTCGCCTCGTCCCCTTCCGGGGTGGACAGCAGGGTGGTCGCGCCGGAGGCCATCTCCAGCAACGCCCGCAGCTGCCGCGCTCCCACGCCGTGCCCCTGCGCCGCGGTCCGGACGTGCAACTCGACCACCTCGAAGCAGTCGGTGAGCCAGACTTTGCGGGCCTCCGGGTCGAGCGCGGCGCTGACCTGGTCGTGCCACCACTGGCCGGGCGCCGAGTGGTATCCGTACCCGAACCCGATCAGCTCACCGCCGGTGGCGAGGGTGGCGACCGCCCGGAAGCCGGGCCGGCGCACGTGGGTGGTCAGGTAGCCGCGCCGGGCGGCGAGCGCCTCCGGCCGGTAACCCATCGCGTCCGAGTAGACCGCGAGCACGTCGTCGATGCGCCGGGCCATGTCATCCGGCGTCCAGGGCACCAACCTCATCACGAGACATCGGCGGGGTCGGCGTCGGTGATCCGGACCAGCTCCGGGTAGGTGGTCGGGAAGACCGCCTGCGGTACGCCGCCGGCCGCCCACAGCTCGGCGTAGCCGGCGAGGGTCCGGTCCAGCAGCGTGCGGATCGGCTTCGGGTGGCCCAGCGGCGCCACCCCGCCGATCGGCTGCCCGGTGTGCTCCCGGACGAACTCGGCGGAGGCCCGCCGGACCCGGTCGGCGCCGATCCGGGTGGCGACCCGGTCGGTGTCCACCCGGTGCGCACCGGACGTGAGCACCAGCAGCGGCTCACCGTCGGCGTCGAAGATCAGCGAGTTCACGATCTGCCCGACCTGCACGTCGAGCGCGGCCGCCGCGGCGGCGGCGGTGTGGACCGCGGTCGGCAGCATCCGGACTCGGCTGGGCTGGTTGCTCGCGTCGCGAGCGTCGGCCGCGGCCAGCGCATTCTGCACCGCCCGCACGTTCGGGTGAAGCTGCTGCATGCGATCTATCCTGCCCTGCTCCGGATCGGCGATCCAACTCGCCTCCAGCACCGTAGTCGCGCCAATACCCGAACGCGCGGGGTCTCGGGACGCACACGCTGTGCGACGAGCTGTCGGATATCTGACAGACACTCGGAACTGCCACGGCAGCCGTCGAGATCGGACAGCCAGGTCGGAGGACCATGACCGTAGACGTGACGGAGGCGGGCGCGCGCCCGGCGATCGAAGTGCTCGCCTGGGGGCGCCGGCTGGTCGACCCCGCGCTTCGGGAGGCGGTGCACCGGCTCCCCAGCTCGGTGCGCCGGGTCGCCGGCTACCACTTCGGCTGGTGGGACGCGGACGGGCGGGCCACCGCCGCCGATGGCGGCAAGGGGTTCCGGCCGGCGCTGGCGTTCCTGGCCGCCGAGGCGGTCGGCGGGTCGGCCCGGACCGCCCTGCCGGCGGCGGTCGCGGTCGAGCTGGTGCACAACTTCTCGTTGATCCAGGACGACATCATCGACCGGGACCTGAGCCGCCGGTGGCGGCCGACCGCTTGGAGCGTGTTCGGGCCCGGCCGGGCGATGGTCGCCAGCGACGCGCTGCTGGCGCTGGCGTACGACGTGCTGGCCGCTAGCGGCCACCCGGCCGCCCACCAGCTGGTCCGGATCCTCAGCGCCGCGGTGGTGCGGCTGACCGAGGGCGAGCACGCGGACATCGCCTTCGAGGCTCGCGCCGATGTCGATCTCGACGAGTGCCTGAGCATGGTGGAGGGGAAGACCGGGGCGATGCTCGCCTGCGCCTGCGCGCTCGGCGCCCTGCAGGCCGGCGGCACCGCCGCCCAGGTCGCCCGGCTGCACCGGTTCGGCGAGCAGCTGGGCGTGGCGTTCCAGCTCGCCGACGACCTGATCGGGATCTGGGGTGACCCGGCGGTCACCGGCAAGCCGGTCCATACCGACCTGCACCGCCGCAAGAAGTCGCTGCCGCTGGTGGCGGCGCTCACCTCCGGCACCCCGGCCGGCAAGGAGCTGGCCGCCCTCTACGACCGGGACCGGCCGCTGTCGGCGGCCGAGCTGGTCCGCGCCGCCGAGCTGGTGGATCGGGCCGGTGGTCGCCGCTGGTGCCAGGCGCACGCCGAGGACCTGCTCAGCCGGGCGCTGGCCGAGCTGCGGGCCGCGCTGCCGGAGCCACCGGCCGGCCGGCCCGGCGCCCGCCGGGCCGCGGCCGAGCTGGCGGTGCTCGCCCGGCTCGCCGCCACCCGCGAGCTCTGATCGCCGCCGGCTCAGGCCGCCCGGGGGTCGGCGTCCCCGTCCGGCTCGGCGCTCGCCGCCGGCTCCGACGGGCTGATATGCAGCACCGCGAGGTCGCCCAGGAGCGCCGGTGCGACCAGCCCGCGCAGGCCGGCGTTGACGTCACCGAGCTCCAGGAACAGCACGTGGCAGCGGCGGCAGTCGGCGAGATGACCGTCCACCACCGTACGGTCCCGAGCGGACAGTCCGTTGCGGACGTACGCGCCGAGACGGTCGACGATGGACCGGCACGCTTCGGCCGGCGAGGTGGTGACGTGCTCGCGCAGATAGTTCTGGCGCAACCGTTCCCGCGCCCGGTAGGCCAGGGTCGCCACCCCGTTGGGGGTGAGGCCCAGCATCGCCGCGACCGTCGCCGGCGACTCGCCCTCCACCTGGGTGTGCCACAGCACCGTCTGCCACCGTTCCGGCAACCGGGCGAACGCCCGGGCGACCAGGGTCCGCTCCAGGCTCGCCAGGGCGGTGTCCACGAACGGGACCCCGGGGTCGTGGTTGCTGAGATCATCGGTCACGCTGACCCGGCCATCGTGCTTGCGCCGGTCGTAGAACAGATTGCGGACGGTGGTGAGCAGGTAGGCCCGGAACGCGATGGTCGGTCCGCTGCCGCGGCGCAACGCGGCGAGCAGGTTGGCGAACGCCTCGGCGACCAGATCGTCGGCCTCCGACCGGTCCCGCGCCAACCCGCGCGCGAGCCGCCGGGCCGCTGCCACGTGCCGGAGGTAGAGCGGCCCGAACGCGTCCAGGTCACCGTTGCGGACGGCGGCGATGAGCGCCGGGTCACTGCGCTGATGCCAATGCCGGTCGGGGGTGGCGCGGGGTCGCTGGTAGGGCTGCGCGGTCATCGTCCTGCCGTCGTCGTGGATGTGGTACGTCGCCGGTACAAACGCCCAACCCTCGTTCAGGTGATGGCCACTGTCTCTTTTGCCCAGAGTCACGGGGTTTGCCGGGGCGATAGGATGCGCCAATGCAGCCACGTCCCGACCGCCCAGACGGCGCTACCGCGTTCGTCAACGCGACCGTCATCGCAGCCACCGGTGAGCCACCGTTCACGGGGAGTGTGGTCATCGAGGGCGACCGGATCGTCGACGTCATCGACGGCGGACCCCCGCCGCGCGCCACCGCGCTCACCGTCGACTGTGCCGGCCGTACCCTGCTGCCTGGCCTCATCGACGCCCATGTCCATATCGGAGCGCTCGACCCGGACGGCCGGGAGCAGCAGCGGCGGTACTTCGACAGCGAGGCCTCGCTGATGGCCGGCCGCAACCTCGCCCAGCTGCTCGACCAGGGCTTCACCACCGCCCGCGACGCGGCCGGCGCGGACGCGGGCTTCCGGCGGGCGGTCGAGCGGGGGCTGATCGCCGGCCCGCGGCTGCTGGTCTCCGGCCGGCCGCTGTCCCAGACCGGCGGCCACGGCGACGGCCGGCTGGCCACCGAGCACGGCGACGTCTACGCCTGCGGCGCCCAGGTCGGGATGGTCGCCCACATCGTCGACGGAGCCGACCGGGTGCGTTGGGCGGTGCGGGAGGAGCTGCGCCGCGGCGCCGACCAGATCAAGGTGATGGCCAGCGGCGGCGTGATGTCGCCGACCGACCGGCTGGAGTCGACTCAGTTCTCGCCCGGCGAGCTGCGGGCGGCGGTGGAGAC
>DATCKZ010000032.1:0-26931 GCA_036564175.1 Natronosporangium sp. | reverse complement strand
CCCATCAGGATCGGGATGATGAACCGGCCCTCCAGGTCGCTGGTGACCAGCCCGACCGTGCCGGTCCGGCCGGCCAGCAGACTCTGCGCCAGCGTGTTGGGGGAGAACGACAGCTGTTGCGCGGCCTGCACCACCCGGGCCCGGGTGGCGGCGCGGACATGGCTGCGGCCGTTGAGCGCCTTCGAGGCGGTGGACGCCGAGACTCCGGCCAGCCTGGCGACGTCGGCCAGGGTGGCGCGCCGAAGCCGGTGGGGGCCCGCGGTCCGGTCGACCATCCGGTCGTCCTCCTCGTGTCTGGATCTCAGGTCTCGGTTCGGTTCCGATTCAGGGTACCGCTTGACACGCCAACGGCACGATCATAGCCTGATCGGAAAACCTTTTCGGTACCGGATCCCGAATCAACACCGAAAACTCAAAGCTTCCCAGAAACCCAAGGAGACCGGCGTGAGCACCAGAAAACTCACCATCGCGGCTGCCAGCCTGGCGCTGGTCCTCGCCGCCAGCGCCTGCGGCAGTGATGACGGGAACGGCGGCGGCAGCGGGTCCGGTGACCCGCTCGGCGTCGACGACGGCACCACGCTCACGATGTGGACCCGGTCGGCCACCGAGACCCAGTCCCAGCTGCTGGTCGACGCGTACAACGCCACCCACGAGAACCAGGTCGAGCTGACCGTGTTCCCGGTCGACGAGTACCTCGGGCGGGTCGGCAGCGCCGCCGGCGCGCAGGAGCTGCCCGACCTGGTGAGCCTCGACGTGGTGTTCGTCCCGCAGTTCACCGACGCCGGCGCGCTGCTGGACATCACCGACCGGATCGACTCCCTGCCGTTCGCCGATGACCTGGCACAGTCGCACATCGACGTCGGCACCCTGGACGGCCGCAAGTACGTGGTCCCGCACACCATGGACCTGTCGGTGCTGTTCTACAACAAGGATCTGTACCGGCAGGCCGGGCTCGACCCGGAGCAGCCGCCGCGGACGCTGGTGGAGTTCGCCGACCACGCCCGGGCGATCAACGAGCTCGGTGACGACATCTACGGCACCTTCTTCGGCGGCAACTGCGGTGGCTGCTACGTGTTCACCTGGTGGCCCAGCATCTGGGCCGACGGCGCCGAGGTGATGAACGAGGACGGCACCGAGTCGCTGCTGGCCGAGCCGCCGGCGGTGGCGGTCTACGATGTCTGGAAGGGGCTGGTCGAGGACGGCGTGGTCGCCCCCGGCTACGAGGACGAGCCCGGCGCGACCTGGGTCTCCTACTTCCCGGAGGGCAACATCGGTGTGATGCCGATGCCGTCCACCCAGCTCGGCCTGATGCCGGAGGAGATGGACATCGGCGTCGCCCCGATCCCGGGGGTCAACGGTGGTCAGTCCACATTCGTTGGTGGGGACAGCATCGGGATCGCGACCAACAGCGAGCACGCCGACCAGGCCTGGAACTTCATCGCCTGGACCCTGTCCGACGAGGCGCAGATCGAGGTGGTCGCGAAGAACCGGGACGTGGTGTTCCGGACCGACCTGGCGGTCAACAAGTACTCGGAGCAGGACCCGCGGCTGGTGACCATCAACGAGGTCGCCGCGGTCGGCCGGACCCCGTACGCGCTGCACTTCGGCGAGACCTTCAACGACCCGCAGGGGCCGTGGCTGCCGCTGGTGCGCAACTACGTGTTCGGCGACGGCAGCACGCTCCAGCAAGATAACGAGGCGGTCAATGCTTCCTTGCAGAGTTAGCGGGCTATCGATGGGCGTGATGCCCCGATGAGTGCGGTCCTGCAACGGGAACGCGCCAACCAGGCGCCACCACGGCCGGCGAGCCGCCGGCCGTGGTGGCGGACCCGGGCCGCCAAGGGCGCGCTCTACGCCTCGCCGGCGGCGGTGTTCGTGCTGGCGTTCTTCGTGCTGCCGCTGCTGCTGGTCGGCCAGATCTCGGCCAGCGACTGGCCGCTGCTGCGGGGCAACCAGGGGATCAACTTCCCGGAGAACTACCAGAAGCTCTCCGGCGAGCGGCTGTTCTGGCCGGCGGTCGGGTTCACCCTGAAGTACACCGTGGTGGTGGTGGTCCTGCTGCTCGGCCTGGCGATGGTGATGGCCCTGCTGGTGCAGGGCCGCCGGCGCGGGGTGGGGTTCTTCCGGACCGCCTACTTCCTGCCGACCTCGCTCGGGCTGGCCAGCGCCTCGCTGCTGTTCTGGGGGTTCTACAGCCCGGCGATCGGGCCGCTCGACGGGATCCTGCAGCGGCTGGGGATCACCGATGAGCCGGTCCGCTGGCTCGGCACCCCGAACCTGGCGCTGTTCTCGACGGTCGCCCTGATCGTGTGGAAGTTCGCCGGCTTCTTCATGCTGATCCTGCTGGTCGGCCTGCAGTCGATCCCGTCCGAGGTGTACGAAGCGGCCAAGATGGACGGTGCGACCCCGTGGCAGACGTTCGCCCGGGTGACGCTGCCGCTGCTGCGGCCGTCGATCGCGCTGTGCCTAATCATCTCGGTGACCGGTTCGCTGCTCGCGTTCGACCAGTTCTACATCCTCACCCAGGGCGGCCCGGACAACTCCACCACCACCGTGGTGATGCTGATCTACCGGGAGGCGTTCCGGCGGTTCGACCTCGGCTCGGCCGCCGCGCTGTCGGTGATGGTGCTGGTCGCCCTGCTGATCATCAACTTCGCGCAGTTCCGGTTCTTGCGGCGGGGGGTGGAGTGATGCGGCACGCACTGGGTCGGACGCCCTACTACGTGCTCGCCACAGGGCTGGCGATCATCTTCCTGGGCCCACTGGTGTGGACGGCGGTGGCGTCGGTCTCCCCCCACGGCGCCACCGCGCAACAAGTCGGGTACGGCCTGGGCAACTACCGGACGCTCGCCAACTGGGAGGCCGGCCTGCCCACCTACCTGTGGAACAGCGCACAGGTCACGCTGCTGACGGTCGCGCTCACGCTGGCGCTGTCGGTGCTGGCCGGGTACGCGTTCGCCCGGTTCCGGTTCCCGGGCCGGGACGTGCTGTTCCTGGTGATCATCGCGATCCTGATGGTGCCGTACGTGACCCTGCTGGTGCCGCTGTGGGTGCTGTTCGGCGAGATCGGGCTGCGCAACTCGCTGGTCGGGTTGGCCCTGGTGCTCACCCTCTACCAGCTGCCGTTCTCGGTGTTCATGATGCGGATCTCGTTCGAGGCGGTGCCCCGGGAGCTGGAAGAGTCGGCCCAAGTGGACGGTTGCGGCACGTTCGGCGTACTGTGGCGGATCCTGCTCGCCGCGGTCTGGCCGGGCATGATCACGGTCGGGCTGTTCGCGTTCCTGAACGCCTGGAACGACTTCATCGCCCCGCTGTTCCTCATCAACGACAGTGACCGGTTCCCGCTGCCGTTGGCGATCGCCACCCAGCGGGTGCAGACCCATGGCGCCATCGACTACGGCGTCACCGAGGCCGGCGTGGTGGTGATGGCACTGCCGTGCCTGCTGCTGTTCTTCCTCCTCCAGCGGTATTACGTACGTGGATTCATGTCAGGAGCTCTGAAGGGATGAGCGAACCCGTTGCCCCACGGCGGAGCCGGCTCCGCCCGCTCGGGGTGCCCGAGGTCAGGATCACCGGTGGCTTCTGGGCGCAGCGCCAGCAGGTCAATTCCGATGCCACGCTGCCGCACTGTCTGAGTTGGATGGAGCGGTTGGGTTGGCTCGGCAACTTCCGGGCGGTGGCCGACGGGCTGCCCGGCAGCGGCCGGGCCGGGCGGGAGTTCTCGGACTCGGAGATCTACAAGCTCGCCGAGGCGATGGCCTGGGAGTCGGCCCGGACCGGTGACGCCGGGGTGAAGGCGACGCTCGGCAAGCTCGCCGCCGAGGTCGGCGCGGCCCAGCAGCCGGACGGCTACCTGAACACCGCGTTCGGCCGGCCCGGCCAGCCGGCCCGGTACAGCGACCTGGAGTGGGGGCACGAACTCTACTGCTACGGGCACCTGCTGCACGCCGGGGTGGCGGCCGGCCGGGTCGGCACCGGCGGCGAGCTGCTCGAGGTCGCCATCCGGGCGGCCGACCACGTCTGCGAAACCTTCGCCGACGGCGCCAACGAGGGGATCTGCGGCCATCCCGGGATCGAGATGTCGCTGGTGGAGCTGGCCCGGCTCACCGGCGAGCAGCGCTACCTCGACCAGGCGGCCCGGTTCGTGGACCGGCGGGGGACCGGCCGGCTCGCCGACATCGACCTCGGCCGGGCGTACTATCAGGACGATCTGCCGGTCCGGGGGGCGACCGTGCTGCGCGGGCACGCGGTCCGGGCGCTGTACCTGTCCGCCGGCGCGGTGGACGTGGCGGTCGAGACCGGCGACGAGGAACTGCTGGCGGCGATCATCCGGCAGTGGGAGGCGACGGTCGCCCGCCGCACCTACCTGACCGGCGGGATGGGTTCCCGCCACAGTGGCGAGGCGTTCGGGGAGGACTTCGAGCTGCCGCCGGACCGGGCCTACTCGGAGAGCTGCGCCGGGGTGGCGTCGGTGATGCTGAGCTGGCGGCTGCTGCTCGCCACCGGCCAGCCGCGGTTCGCCGACCTGATCGAGCGCACCCTGTACAACGTGGTCGCCACCGCGCTGGCCGCCGACGGGCGGGGGTTCTTCTACGCGAACCCGTTGCACCTGCGGGTGCGCGGCGAGCCGCTGCCGCCCGACTACGTGAGCCCTCGGCCGGCGACCCGGCTGCGGGCGCCGTGGAACCAGGTCGCTTGCTGCCCGAACAACCTCGCCCGGCTGCTCGCCAGCCTGTCCGCATACGTGGCCACTGTGGATGACCGCGGCCTGCAGCTGCATCAGTACGCCGACTCCGAGATCAGCACCACGCTGCCGGACGGCCGGCCGGTCGGGATCCGGGTCCGCACCGACTACCCGGACTCCGGCGAGGTGGCGGTCGAGGTGGTCGAGGCACCGGTGGGGGAGTCGACGATCTCGCTGCGGGTGCCGCACTGGGCGGTCGGCCACGCCCGATGGACCGACCCGGACGGGCAGACCCGGACCGCGCTCACCGGCACGGTCGAGCTGACCCGGCGGTTCACCGCCGGCGAGACGATCCGGCTGGCGCTGCCGGTGGCGCCGCGGTGGACCGAGCCGGACCCGCGGATCGACGCGGTCCGGGGCTCGGTGGCGGTCGAGCGCGGCCCGGTGGTGCTGTGCGTGGAGTCGGTAGACCTGCCCGGCGACACCGACGTGGACGCGGTCCGGGTGGATCCGGCCACGGCGCCGGAGGACCGGGACGGCGCGGTGGTGGTCGACGGCGCGCTGGTCGACCCGGAGCCGGCCGGCTGGCCGTACCACTCCAACGGCTCCGCCAGCGGCGCTGGCGGCGGGACCCGGCGGCCGACCGAGATCGTGCTGCGGCCGTACCACTCCTGGGCCGAGCGCGGCCCGGCCACCATGCGGGTCTGGCTACCGACCGGCTGAGCCGCGCGGGCTAGCGCGGGTCCAGCTCGTTGCGCCGCTCCCAGCCGTCGCGCATCAGGTTGAAATGGGCGTGGGTACGCGGGTGCGCGGCGGCGACCGCCCGGTCGAGGGTGAGCCCGAGCCCGGGCGCGGTCGGCAGCGGGAAGCAGCCGTCGACCGGGTCCACCCGGTACCCGCCGCCCACCAGGTCGGCCACCCACGGGTCGGCGAAGTCGTTGAAGTGCTCCAGCACCTTGTAGTTCGGGCAGGCGACCGCGAAGTGCAGGTTCGCCGCGGTGCCGACCGGACCGGCCACATTGTGCGGCGCCATCAGCAGCCCGTACGCGTCGGCCCAGCCGGCGAGCTTGCGCAGCTGGGTGAAGCCGCCGATGTGGGTGAGGTCGGCCTGCACCACGTCGATCGTGCCGGCCTCGAACAGCTCCCGGAACTCGGCCACGGTGTGCACCCGCTCGCCGGCGGCGATCGGCAGGGTGGTGCCGGCCCGGACCTGTTGCAGCCGGCTGACGTGGTACGGCGGGACCGGCTCTTCGATCCACTCTGGCCGGTACGGCTCGAACGCCCGGGCGGCGGCGACCGCGGTGGCGGCGTTGAACCGGCCGTGCATCTCGAGCATCAGCGCCACGTCCGGGCCGACCGCCTCCCGGACCGCGGCGAAGATGTCGACCGCGAGCCCGAGCTGGGCCGGGCTCAGCTCGACCGTGGCCGCCCCGAACGGGTCGACCTTCAGGCCGCGGTAGCCCCGATCGACCACCCGCTTGGCCATCGCCGCGAACGACTCCGGGGTCCGGTCGCCCTGGTACCAGCCGTTGGCGTAGGCCGGCACCCGGTCCCGGAACCGGCCGCCCAGCAGCTTCCAGACCGGTATCCCGAGCGCCTGGCCCATCAGGTCGTAGCAGGCGATGTCGAGGCAGGCCAGCGCGCTCTGGGTGATCTCGCCGGCCCGGCCGTAGTCCTCCCAGTGGGCGCGCCAGGCCAGCCGCTCCACGTCGAACGGGTCGTTCCCGATCACGTACCGGGTGGCCAGCTCGCGGATACAGGCACCGAGCGTGTCGGTCTTGTTCACCATCCGGGCCTCGCCGACACCGCGCCGGCCGTCGTCGGTTATCAGCTCGACGAACGTGAGCTCTCGCCACGGCGTACCGACCACTACCAGCTCAACGCCGACGACCTTCATGACGCGACCATAGTCACGCAGACATCAGATGTCGAGAGCTCACATTTCTGCGACGATGCCTGCATGACCACGCAGCCGCGACCCGACCAGCGATCCGACCAGGGATACGACCAGGGATACGACCCGCGCACCGGGGCACCGGTGGGGGAGCCGGTGCCGCACACCACGCCCGGGGAGCTGGACCGGATCTGCCGGTCGGCGGCGGCCGCCGCGCCCGGGCTGGCCGGGCTGACCCCGCGCGAGCGGGCCGATTCGCTGCGAGCGATCGCGGCCGCGCTGGCGAAGCACGAGGCCGAGCTGGTCCAGCTCGCCGACGCCGAGACCGGGCTGGGGCCGGCCCGGCTCGGCTCCGAGCTGCTGCGCACCCGGGTCCAGCTGGAAATGTTCGCCGAGGTGGTCGAGGAAGGCTGGCCGCTGGAGGTGGTGATCGACCGGCCCGATCCGGCCGCGCGGCCGGCGCCCCGGCCGGACCTGCGCCGGATGCTGCTGCCGATCGGCCCGGTCGCGGTCTACGCGGCCAGCAACTTCCCGTTCGCGTTCTCGGTCGCCGGCGGCGACACCGCCAGCGCACTCGCCGCCGGGTGCCCGGTGGTGCTCAAGGCCCACCCCGGCCACCCCAACCTGTCGGTCCGGTGTGGACAGCTGGTGGCCGAGGCGGTGGACCACCCCGGCGGGTTCGCGGTGGTGCACGGGTTCGAGACCGGTCAGGCGCTGATCCAGCACCCGGCGATCGCCGCGGCCGCGTTCACCGGGTCACTGGCCGGCGGCCGGGCGCTGCACGATCTGGCGGCGGCCCGGCCGGACCCGATCCCGTTCTACGGCGAGCTCGGCGCGCTCAACCCGGTGGTGGTCACGCCGGGCGCGCTGGCCGAGCGACCCGACGAGCTCGTGGCCGGCTTCGTCGGTTCGTACCTGCTCGGCAGCGGCCAGTTCTGCACCAAGCCGGGGCTGCTGTTGCTGCCGGCCGGGCACGGGCTGGCCGACCGGCTGGCGGCGGCGGTGGCGGACGCGGAGCTGGGCCCGTTGCTGAACGCCCGGATCAAGTCCGGGTACGAACTGACCTCCGCGCGACTGGCGGCCGTCCCCGGCGTCCGGAACATCCTCGGCGACCCATCGCCGCTGCCCGGCCCGGGCGCCCGGGTCCGGCCGATGCTGCTGGCGGTGCCGGCGCCGGTGCTGCTCGCCCACGCCGACCAGCTGCTGCAGGAGTGCTTCGGACCGGCCGCGCTGCTGGTCGAGTACGACTCGACCGAGCAGCTGCTGACCGTGCTGGACCGGCTGCCCGGCAGCCTCACCGGTACCTTGCACGCCGATGTGGACGGTGAGCCGGCGCTGGCGCGCGCGGTGGTCGACCGGCTGACCGCCCGGGCCGGCCGGGTGATCACCGGTGGCTGGCCGACCGGGGTGGCGGTGACCTGGGCGATGCACCACGGTGGACCGTGGCCGGCCACCACCAACCCCGGGCACACCTCGGTCGGGGTGACCGCGATCCGGCGGTTCCAGCGGCCGGTGGTCTACCAGAACACGCCCGAGTCGCTGCTGCCGCCGGCGTTGCGGGACAGCAACCCGTGGCGGATCCCGCGTCGGGTCAACGGCACGCTCGAGTTCGGACCGCGCGGCTGACCGGCCAACCGGGAGGCGGCTGACCGGCCGACCGGGAGCGCGGCAGCCCGGGAAACCCGCGCGCGGCTAGCCAGGCGAACCCGTGCGCGGCCAGCTCGGCAAACCCGTAGCGCGGTTCGGGTTCGCATCGGCGAGCTTCGTATTCGCATCGACCTATTGCGCGGGCGTTACCGCTGGCTTATGGTGCGGATTACACCGTTACTCGGTGGTAACCCCCGTCCCCCCGGAGGCCCCCGATGCGTATCCTCCGACGGCTCGGCGTCACCTGCGCGCTGGCCGCACTGTTACTCGCCGGGTCGACCGCAACCCCGGCCACCGCCCAGTCCGACCCCGGCCCGCCACCGGACTCGATGGCGAGCATGGGTGACTCGATCACCCGCGCGTTCAACGTCTGCGGGTTCTTCATCGACTGCCCGTCCCGCTCGTTCAGCACCGGCAGCAACAGCTCGATCAACAGTCACTACCTGCGGATCCGGGCCGTGAACCCGGCGATCAACGGCAACAACTTCAACCACGCCGAGTCCGGCGCCCGGGCCGACGACCTGCCCGGCCAGGCAGCCGAGGTGGTGGCCCGTGGCGACGTCGACTACATCACCATCCTGATCGGCGCCAACGACGCCTGCACCAGCAGCGAAGCCTCGATGACCCCGGTCAGCACGTTCCGGAGCCACATCGACACCGCGCTCGCCACCCTGAAGTCTGGCCTGCCCGAGGCGCGGCTGCTGGTGATCAGCATCCCGGACATCAAGCAGCTGTGGGCGGCCGGCCGGAACAACTTCCTGGCCCGCACGGTCTGGTCGCTGGGCAACATCTGCCAGTCGATGCTGGCCAACCCGACCTCGAACGCCGCCGACGACGTCGCCCGCCGGGACCGGGTCCAGCAGCGGGTGATCGACTTCAACGAGCAGCTCGCCGCCGCCTGCGCAGCCTACGGGCCGAACTGCCGGTTCGACAACAACGCGGTGTTCAACACCTCGTTCACGCTGGCGCAGGTCTCCGGTTGGGACTACTTCCACCCGAACGCGGCCGGCCAGGCGCTGCTCGCCGAGGTCTCCTACGAAGCGGGGTACAACTGGTAAACCCGGGGCTGGTATGAAGGAGGAGTGATCCAACCAAGCCCCGAGGCGGAGGTCGTCGACCTGTGCCGGGAGTTGATCCGGTTCGACACCAGTAACACCGGCGAGGCGGAGACCACCGCGCCGGAGCGGCCGGCCGCTGAGTGGGTGGCCGGCCAGCTCGCCGAGGTCGGCATCGAGGCGCAGCTGCGGGAGTCGGCGCCCGGCCGGGCCAGCCTGGTGGCCCGGATCGCGGGGACCGACGGCAGCCGCGGCGCGCTGTTGGTGCACGGCCACCTTGACGTGGTGCCGGCCGACCCGGACGAGTGGAGCGTGCCGCCGTTCGCCGGCGAACTCCGGGACGGCTACCTGTGGGGCCGGGGCGCGGTGGACATGAAGGACTTCGACGCGATGATGCTGGCGGTGGTCCGGCACTGGCAGCGCACCGGTTACCGGCCGCCGCGCGACATCGTGCTCGCGTTCACCGCCGACGAGGAGGCCGGCGGCAGCCAGGGTGCTCACTTCCTGGTCGACCGGCACCCGGAGCTGTTCGAGGGCTGCACCGAGGCGATCGGTGAGGTCGGCGGCTTCTCACTGACCGTCAGCGAGCAACTCCGGCTGTACCTGGTGCAGATCGCCGAGAAGGGGATCGACTGGCTGCGGCTGACCGCCACCGGCACGCCCGGCCACGGCTCGATGGTGCACCCGGACAACGCGGTCACCACGCTCGCCGAGGCGGTGGCCAGGCTCGGCCGGCACGAGTTCCCGGTCGAGCTCACCCCGCCGGTGCGGGCGTTCCTCGAGCACATCAGCGAGCTGGTCAGCATCCCGTTCGACCCGGATCACCCGGAAGCGGCGATCGCCGCGCTCGGCCCGGTCGCGCCGCTGGTCGGCGCGACCCTGCGGAACACCGCCAACCCGACCCGGCTGCAGGCCGGCTACAAGGAGAACGTGGTTCCCGGCAAGGCATGGGCCACTGTAGACTGCCGCACTCTGCCGGGCCGCTCCGAGCAGTTCCTGAAAGAGGTTCGGGAGCTGGTCGGGCCGGCGATCAGCATCGAGTACGTGCAGCACCAGCCGGCGGTCGAGACCAGCTTCGACGGTCCGCTGGTGGACGCGATGGCGGCGGCGCTACGGGCCGAGGACCCGGCCGCCCGGGCGGTGCCGTACATGGTCACCGCCGGCACCGACGCGAAGGCGTGGGCCCGGCTCGGGATCCGGTGCTTCGGGTTCGCGCCGCTCCGGCTGCCGCCGGATCTCAACTTCGCCGCGCTGTTCCACGGCGTGGACGAACGGGTGCCGGTCGAGGGACTACGCTTCGGCGTACGAGTTCTTGATCGGTTCCTGCGCTCGAGCTAGGAGACTCCCCATGACGGACCAACCAGCCGCCGTCGACGACGTGCTGGAGCGGGTCATCACCGCCGCGCGCGAGCACCTCGCCGCGGTCAAGGCGGCCGGCGGGGCGATCGACGATGAAAACGTCTGGCGGACGTACGTCGCGCTCAACAACGCCTCCTACGCCTACGACCAGCTGCTGCTGGAGGCGTACGGGGAGGTGACGCCGTGGGACACCGAGGAGATCGACCTGGAGGGCCGGCCCCGGGTGCTCACCGAGCCGGGGATGGCGCTGGGTGAGCGTTCCGATCCACACCCGGCGGTGGTGTCGGTCCGGCAGCGGCGGGACTACCTGGTGCCGAGCACCAGCGCACTGCTGGCGGCCGGTAAGGAGGCCGCCCAGCGGGCGGCGCTGGACGAGAACGTGGCCGGGCCGTCGACGGTGGGCGAGGCGGTGCTGGAGCTGGTGCGCGACGGCGACGGCTCGCTCGCCGGGCTGGACGTGCCCGAGCTGGAGCCGCAGGTCGGGGTGATCACCGTGGTCGAGGTCGCCGAGCCACTCGACCTGCGGGCGGCGGCGGCCGACCCGGACGTGCTGTTCCGGACCGGCGAGGGCGACCGGGTGATCGCCCGGCTGGACGAGGAGCCGTACGACGAGGAAGGCGACTCGTCGGCAGGCGGCGACTCGCCAGCAGGCTCCGGCTCGCCGGCGGGCACCGGCGGCTAGCCGGGGGGTCGTGGCCCGGATTTCGTCAGTAGGTCCAGCTGTCAGTAGGTCAGATGCGGCTGCGGTTCGGAGGTGCGCGGCCGGCGGAGCGTCACCTGCCGGGTGCCGTCCCGATAGAGCTTCACCTTGGCGAGCTCCCAGCCGCCGAACTCCGCCTGCACCGTCAACTGCGCCGTCGCGGTCGGCCGGTCGACATTTGCTGGTAACCGCAGCGGCGCATATTCGTAGCTCATCTGCCTTATCCTGCCCACTCCGGCGGCGCCGCGCCACCCCCGTTACTGTGTCACGGTGCGATTGGGGCTGAGCCTGGGATATCAAACCGCCGGGACGTCGTTGCCAGACCAGTTGGCGATGGTGCGGGCGGCCGACGAGTTGGGGTACGCGGTGGTGTGGGCGGCCGAGGCGTATGGCTCGGACTCGCCGACGATCCTGGCCTGGCTGGCCGGCCAGACCGAGCGGATCGACCTCGGCAGCGCGGTGATGCAGATCCCGGCCCGCACCCCGGCGGCGACCGCGATGACCGCGGCCACCCTGGACGCGGTCTCCGGCGGCCGGTTCCGGCTCGGGCTGGGGGTGAGCGGGCCGCAGGTCTCGGAGGGGTGGCACGGGGTCCGGTTCGGCCAGCCGCTGTCCCGCACCCGGGAGTACGTCGAGATCGTCCGCAAGGCGATCGCCCGGGAGCGGCTCGTCTACGAAGGGAAGCACTACCAGCTGCCGCTTCCGGACGGACCGGGCAAGGCGCTCAAGCTGAGCTTCCGCCCGCCCCGGTCCCGGATCCCGATCTACCTGGCCGCGATCGGGCCGCGCAACCTGCGGCTCGCCGGGGAGATCGCCGACGGCTGGTTGGCGATCTTCTTCGCGCCCGAGCACGCCGCCGGCCAGCTCGAGCAGGTCCGGGCCGGCCGAGGCGGGGACCTGGCCGGCTTTGACGTGGTGGCGACCGTGCCGGTGGTGGTCGGCGAGGACCCGGCCGCCTGCGCCGAGCTGGTCCGCTGGTACGCGGCGCTGTACATCGGCGGCATGGGGTCGCGGGAGCAGAACTTCTACCACGCGCTGGCGGTCCGGATGGGGTACGGCGAGGCGGCCAACACGGTGCAGGACCTGTACCTCGCCGGCCGGCACCGGGACGCCGCCGCGGCGGTGCCGTTCGAGTTCATCGACCAGACGTCCCTGTTGGGCCCGCCCGCCCGAATCGCCGATCGGCTGCGCGCCTATGCTGATGCCGGCGTCACGACGCTCTCGGTGACGCCGTTCACCGGTGATGCTGAGTCGGGAATCGCGACCCTGCGCACCGTGGTCGAGGCGGCCGAGTCGGTTGGTGTGGGAGGGTAACCGGTGGAGATCTGGCAGGCGATTGTCCTCGGCATCATCGAGGGGGTCACCGAGTTCCTGCCGGTGTCGTCGACCGGCCACCTGACCATCGCCGAGGAACTGTTCGGGATGCAGATCGACGACCCGGCGGTCACCGGCTACACCGCGGTGATCCAAGTCGGGTCGATCGCCGCGGCGTTCGTCTACTTCTGGCGCGACATCGTCCGGCTGGCCCGCAGCTGGCTGCGCGGGCTGGTCTCGGCCGAGGCCCGGCAGGCGCCGGACTATCGGTTCGCCTGGTGCGTGATCGCCGGCTCGCTGCCGATCGGGATCGTCGGGCTGGCCGGAGAGGACATCATCGAGGGGCCGCTGCGGAACCTGTGGGTGGTCGCCGCCGCGCTGATCCTGTGGAGCCCGGTGCTGGTGCTGGCCGAGCGGCTCGGCCGGCAGAAGCTGGGCGAGGGGGACCTGACCCTGCGGGACGCGCTCACGATCGGGCTGGCCCAGTGCCTGGCGCTGATCCCCGGTGTGTCCCGGTCCGGGGCCACCATCTCGGCCGGGCTGCTGCGCGGCTACGACCGGGTCACCGCCACCCGGCTGGCGTTCTTCCTGGCGATCCCGGCGCTCACCGCGGCCGGAGCGTTCCAGCTGCCGGCGGCGCTGTCGGACATCAGCATCACCCACGTGCTGGTCGGCGCGGCCACCAGCTTCGTGGTGGCGTACGTCGCGATCGCCTGGCTGCTGCGGTTCGTCGCCGGCCACAGCCTGCTGACGTTCGTCTGGTACCGGATCGGGCTGGGCGCGCTGATCATCGCGCTGCTCGCCACCGGCACGATCAACGCCACCTGACCGGGTAAGGTTCCGGAGTGTCGACCGTCCTGCTTCTCCGGCATGGCCGGACCACCGCCAACGCCGAGGGTGGGCTGGCCGGCAACAGCCCGGTCGGGCTCGACGAGGTCGGGCGGGCACAGGCGGTCGCGGTCGGCGAGCGGCTGCGCCCGCTGCCGCTGGCCGCGGTGGTGAGCAGCCCGCTGCCGCGCTGCCGGGAGACGCTGGCGCTGGCGCTGCCCGAGGCCGAGGTGACGGTCGACGACCGGCTGGTCGAGTGTGGATACGGGGACTGGCAGGGCCGGCCGCTGAAGGAGCTGGCCAAGGACCCACTATGGCCGGTGGTGCAGCTGCACCCCGCGGCGGCCCGGTTTCCCGGCGAGGGCGGGGAGTCGCTGGCGGCGATGGCCGCCCGGGCGGTGGCCGCGATCCGGGAGTGGGACGCCAAGCTGGGTCCGGACGCGCTCTGGCTCGCCTGCAGCCACGGCGATGTGATCAAGGCCATCGTGGCGGACGCGCTCGGGCTGCACCTGGACCTGTTCCAGCGGATCGTCATCGATCCCGGCTCGGTCACCGCGATCCGCTACACCCCGACCAGGCCGTTCCTGCTGCGGCTCGGCGACACCGGCGAACTCCGGTTCCCGCCGCCGGAGTCCCAGCCCGGGCAGGACGCGGCGGTTGGTGGCGGCGCCGGTGGCGGGTCCTTCGGTAAGGTCGAAGAATGAGCCACCAGGTGTACGCGTTCGAGCCGCCGGAACGGTTCGTCGTGGGCACGGTCGGCGAGCCCGGCGAGCGGACGTTCTACCTGCAGGCCAGTGGCGGCGGCCGGCTCGTGTCGGTGGTGCTGGAGAAGCTGCAGGTGTCACTGCTCGCCGAGAAGCTCGACGAGCTGCTCGGCGAGGCGAACCGACGGTTCGGCCTGCCGCTGGTCGAGCCGCCCGCGGACAAGATCGACAACGAGCCGCTCACCTCGCCGGTCGAAGAGGAGTTCCGGGTCGGCACGCTCGGGCTCGCCTTCGACGTCGACACCTCCACGGTGGTGATCGAAGCGATCGAGGTCGGTGACTCCGATGACGACCAGGAGCCGGCCGAGCACCTCGACCGGTTGCGGGTGCGGATCACCCCGGAGGAGACCAGGGCGTTCATCGAGCGGGCCCGCCGGGTGGTGGCGGCCGGCCGGCCGCCGTGCCCGCTGTGCGGCCAACCGCTCAACCCGACCGGCCACATCTGCCCGCGCCACAACGGTTACCACCGCCGACCGGAGCCGGATTGAGCGATCCCACGCCGGACCAGGCCGTCGAGGTCCTCACCCGCGGGGTCCTGGAGCCAGAGGGCCGGCTGGTCGACGCCTCGAACACGACCCTGCGCTGCTGGGCCACCCTCGACGGAGTGAAGGTCCGGTGCGTCTACAAGCCGATCGCGGGGGAGCGACCACTGTGGGACTTCCCGGACGGCACGCTCGCCGGCCGGGAGGTCAGCGCCTACCTGGTCGCCGAGGCCACCGGCTGGGAGCTGGTGCCGCCGACCGTGCACCGGGACGACGGCCCGCTCGGACCCGGTGCCTGCCAGCTGTGGATCGAGGAGGGCGGCGACCCGCTGGTCGGCTTCATCGCCGATGACGAGCTGCCGGCCGACTGGCACCGGATCGCCGCCGCCCAGGACCCGACCGGCCGGCGGTACACGCTGGCGCACGCCGACGACCCGCGGCTGGCCCGGATGGCGATCTTCGACGCGGTGGTCAACAACGCCGACCGGAAGGGCGGGCACGTGCTGGTCAGCGAGGCCGGCCAGCTGTACGGGGTAGACCACGGGGTCTGTTTCCACGAGCAGCCGAAGCTGCGGACCGTGCTGTGGGGGTGGGCCGACCAACCGCTGCCGGCGGAGGCCGAGCCGGTGCTGGCCAAGCTCGCCGAGGCGGTCGAGGGATCGCTAGGGGAGGCGCTGGCCGCGTACCTGAGCCGGGCGGAAGTGGCGGCGCTCACGCGGCGGATCCAGCGGCTGCGCGATTCCGGCCGATTCGCCACGCCGAGTCCGGACTGGCCGGCCGTCCCCTGGCCGCCGATCTAAGGTCATCGTCGGAGCCGCTGGCTACCCTTGGCGGGTGGAATCTTGGATCGCTCCAGCGGTGCCGGCGTTGCCGGGCACCGGCCAGCCGTTGCACCTGTTCGACTCGGCCCGACAGTCCGTACAGCCGACCAGCCCGGCGGCCGACGGCGCCCGGATGTACGTGTGCGGCATCACTCCGTACGACGCGACTCATCTCGGCCACGCCGCCACCTATCTCGCCTTCGACCTGGTGGTGCGGGTCTGGCGGGACGCCGGCGTGACCGTGAAGTACGTCCAGAACGTCACCGACATCGACGACCCGCTGCTGGAACGGGCGGCCCGGGACGGCGAGGACTGGGTGGTGCTGGCGATGCGGGAGACCGCGCTGTTCCGGGAGGACATGGAGTCGCTGCGGATCATCCCGCCGGACCACTACGTCGGGGCGGTGGAGTCGATCCCGCAGATCGCCGACCGGATCGTCGCGCTGCTGGAGGACGGCGCGGCCTACCGGGTGGCCGACGGCACCGGCGATGTCTACTTTGACCTGACCGCCGCCCCCCGGTTCGGGTACGAGTCGAACCTGTCCCGCGACCAGATGCTGGCGTTCTTCGCCGAGCGCGGCGGCGATCCGGACCGGACCGGCAAGCGGGACCCGCTCGACCCGCTGTTGTGGCGCGGAGCCCGGGAGGGCGAGCCGGCCTGGCCGGGCGGGCCGCTGGGCCCCGGCCGTCCCGGCTGGCACATCGAGTGCGCGGTGATCGCGCTGAGCTTCCTCGGCGACACGATCGACGTCCAGGGCGGGGGCAACGACCTGCTGTTCCCGCACCATGAGTGTTCGGCGGCGCACGCCGAGCGGCTGACCGGAGCGGCACCGTTCGCGTCGCACTACGTCCACGCCGGCATGATCGGGTTGGCCGGCGAGAAGATGAGCAAGTCCAAGGGAAACCTGGTGTTCGTCTCCCGGCTGCGGGCCGACGGGCTGGACCCGATGGCGCTGCGGCTGGCGCTGCTCAGCGACCATTACCGCAACGATCGGCAGTGGACCGACGAGCTGCGCAAGCAGGGTGAGCAGCGGTTGGCGCGGTGGCGCGCGGCGGTGGCGGTGCCGGCCGGCCCGGCCGCGGCCCGGCTGCTCGCCGGGGTCCGGGCCCGGCTCGCCGACGACCTCGACACCCCGGCCGCACTGTCGCTGGTGGACGACTGGGCGGACGCCGCGCTCGCCGGCGCCGGCGACGACCGGGAGGCGCCGGGGCTGGTCCGGAACCTGGTCGACTCGTTGCTGGGGATCGCCCTCTGAGTCGCCCGTCCGTGGGTCAGCGGCGGGGTCACCGCCACCACGCAGGGTTTCGATGCGGTCTGCGGAGCGCTACGATCGGTCGTACCCCCAAATCTCCTGGAGGCCGGCGTGCTCCTTCCGCTCGCGCAGGAACCACCCGCCGATGACTCGCCCAGCCAGGCGTGGATCCGGGACTGGGTGGATTTCCTCACCGAGATGCTGCCGCTGATCCTGCCGGTGGTGGTGATCCTGGTCGGCATCCTCCTGATCGTCAAAGCGAAAAGCGGGATCGGCCAGGTGATCGTGTTCGGGATCGGTGCGGCGCTGGTGTTCCTGCTGCTGACCAACCTGGAGTCGGTGGCCGAGTTCTTCAACAACGAGCTGCCGTTCGAGCCGCCGCAGACCGACGACGGCGGCTAGGCCGGCGCCGGCCGGTGCGAGTCACTGCCGGCCGGCACCGGGCCGGGCGGGGCGGTGGGACCGCGCGGCTGGCCCGGTGAGCCCGAGTTATCCCAGCGCCTTATCCCAGCGCCAGGTCCGGGCCGGTGCGGTCGGGCTCCGGGCGCGGCGCCGGCACCTCGTACCGCTCGGTGAGCGCGGTCATCGGGCCGGGCCAGGTCGCCTGGGCCACCTCGATCGGGCGGTGCGTTTCGTCGTAGGCGACGTGCAGCAGGTGCAGCACCGGCGTGTCCGGCCGGATCGCCAGTGCCTCGGCCTCGGCGCGGGTCGGCTGGCGGGCGGTGATCTGGTCGGTCGCCGAGGCGTACCGGCGGCCGGTCACCTCCTCGACCTCCTGGTAGAGCGGACGGCCGAAGCCGCGCTCCTGCTCCAGGCTGGTGCCGCCGGCGTCGGCGACCCGGAACCACGACGCGCCGACCTCGACCGGGGTGTCCTGGGCCTGGACCAGGTGGCGCCGGACCACCAGTTCGGTGCCGTCGGCCACCCCGAACGCGTCGGCGACCTCCGGTGGGGCCGGGGCGCGGCCGACCTCGGTGAGGTACTGCCGGTAGCGGGCGGCGAGGTCGGAGTGGTAGCCGCGGTGGGCGCCGTACCGGCCGCGGGAGAGCCGGTTCAGCCGGCGGCGGGTGCCGCGCACATAGGTCCCGGAGCCGGGCTTGGTGATCAGCAGGCCCTCGACCCGCAGCTGGTCGATCGTGCGCTGGACGGTCTGCTTGGCCACCCCGAAGGTCTGGGCGATGGTCGGGATCGAGGGCAGCCGCTCGCCGGGTGCCCAGTCGCCGTTGCGGATCCGGGTACGCAGGATCTCGGCGATCTGTCGATGCGGGACCTCGGCGGCGCCGGGGTTCACGGTGGTCATGCCCGATAACCTAGCATCCTAGGACGCGATAGGCGGCGTGACCCGCCGTACGACCGGCGAGCTAGCCAGCGGCAAGCGAGCAGGCGCGAGAGGACGGCGTCGTCAGCGGCCGCGGCGGCGGAGGTACTTCTCGAACTCGCTGGCGATCTCGTCACCGGTGAGCGGGTGGAGCTCCGCCGTACCGGCCCGTTCCTCGAGCTCCCGGACGTACTCGGCGAGCTCGGCATCCTGCGCGGTGGCGGTCTGCACCCGGTTCTCCCACTCGGCCGCCTCCTCGGCGAGGTCGACCAGTGGCACCGGCAGGTCGAGGATCTCCTCCAGCCGGTGCAGCAGCGCCAGTGTCGCCTTCGGGCAGGGCGGGTTGTTCGCGTAGTGCGGTACGTGCACCCAGAACGAGACCGCGTCCAGCTCCGCCCGGGAGCACGCCTCCTGCAGCACCCCGACGATCCCGAGCGGCCCCTCGTACCGGGTCGGGGTCAGCTTCAGCCGCTCGGCGAGCTCGCCGCCGGAGGCGCTGCCGCTGACCGGCAGCGGCCGGGTGTGCGGGACATCCGCGAGCAGCGCGCCGAGCAGCACGATCCGCCGGACCTCCAGCGCGTGGCAGACCTCCAGCACCTGCTCGGAGAAGGTGCGCCAGCGCATGCTCGGCTCGATGCCCCGGATCAGCACCACGTTCCGGTCGGTGCCGGCCGGGGTGGCGACCGCGAACCGGGTGGTCGGCCACTCGATGTGCCGGGCGTCGTCGACCAGGGTCAGGATCGGCCGGGTCACCTGAAAGTCGTAGAAGTCCTCCGGATCCAGCGCGGTCACCGGTCGGGCCTCCCAGGCCTGCTCCAGGTGGTCGATCACCGCGGTGGAGGCGTCGGCCGCGTCGTTCCACCCTTCGAACGCGGCGATCGCCACCGGTTCGCGAAGCACCGGCAGGCCGTCGAACTCGGTCATCTGCCGCCACCAACCTCCCGATCGGTGGACCCGCGGGGTGCGGGTGGGGGAGCTGTGGGGCGAGTGCCGACAAGCATGGTCACCTTGCCAGCCTACGGCGCGCGATCGAATCGGTGCCGGTGGCCGCGCCGATCTATGCCCAAGCACACCATCCGGCCAGGTCCGAGCACCCCCAGCCGGCTATGCGCGAGCACCCTATCCGGGGCCGGTCGCGGAACGACTACCCTTGGTCTGGTGCCGACCTCATTGCTGGACGCCTTGCGTGACCGGGTGCTGCTCGCCGATGGCGCGATGGGCACGATGTTGCAGAACGCCAACCCAAGCCTCGACGACTTCGACGGGCACGAGGGGTGCAACGAGATCCTCAACGTCACCCGGCCGGACATCGTCCGGAGCGTGCACGAGGCCTACCTGGCGGCCGGCGCCGATTGCGTGGAGACCAACACGTTCGGCGCCAACCTCGGCAACCTGGGGGAGTACGGGATCGCCGACCGGATCCGGGAGCTGTCGCAGGCCGGTGCGGTCCTGGCCCGGGAGGTGGTCGACCGGTTCAGCACCCCGGAGTGGCCGCGGTGGGTGATCGGGTCGGTCGGGCCCGGCACCAAGCTGCCGACCCTCGGCCACGTGGCGTACGCCGAGCTGCGTGACGCGTACCAGGAGAACGTCGCCGGGCTGCTGGCCGGCGGGGTGGACGCGGTGCTGGTGGAGACCTGCCAGGACCTGCTGCAGGCGAAGGCGGCGGTGCTCGGTGCCAAGCGGGCGATGGCCGAGGCTGGCCGGACCGTGCCGCTGATCTGCCAGGTGACCGTGGAGACCACCGGCGCGATGCTGCTCGGCAGCGAGATCGGGGCGGCGCTGACCGCGCTGGAGCCGCTCGGGATCGACCTGATCGGGCTCAACTGCGCGACCGGGCCGGCCGAGATGACCGAGCACCTGCGCTATCTGTCGCAGCACGCCCGGGTGCCGATCTCGGTGATGCCGAACGCCGGCCTGCCCGAGCTGACCGCCGACGGTGCCCGCTACCCGCTGACCCCGGAGGAGCTCGGCGAGGCGTTGACCAGGTTCGTCCGGGACTACGGCGCGGCGCTGGTCGGCGGCTGCTGCGGCACCACCCCGGCGCACATCGCCGAGGTCCGCTCCCGGCTGGCCGGCGTGCAACGGGCGGACCGGCAGCCGGCGCCCGAGCCCGGCGTCTCCTCGATCTACCACCACGTGCCGTTCGCGCAGGACGCGAGCGTGCTGATGATCGGGGAGCGGACCAACGCCAACGGTTCCAAGGCGTTCCGGGAGGCGATGCTCGGCGGCGACTGGCAGCGCTGCGTCGAGATCGCCCGCGGCCAGGCTCGGGACGGCTCGCACCTGCTCGACCTCTGCGTGGACTACGTGGGCCGGGACGGCACCGTCGACATGCGGGAGCTGGCCGGCCGGTTCGCCACCGCCTCGACCCTGCCGATCATGCTCGACTCGACCGAGCCGGCGGTGATCCAGGCCGGGCTGGAGATGCTGGGCGGCCGGTGCATCGTCAACTCGGTGAACTTCGAGGACGGCAGCGGGCCGGGCTCCCGGTACGCCCGGGTGATGCCGATCATCCGGGAGCACGGCGCGGCGGTGGTCGCGATGTGCATCGACGAGGAGGGCCAGGCCCGGACCGCCGAGTGGAAGCTGCGGGCGGCCTCCCGGATCATCGACGACCTGGTCGAGCGGTGGGGGATGGCGGTCCACGACATCTTCGTGGACACGTTGACGTTCCCGATCTCGACCGGCCAGGAGGAGACCCGGCGGGACGCGATCGAGACCATCGAGGCGATCCGGGCGATCGCCGAGCGCTACCCGGGGATCAACTTCACGCTCGGGATCTCCAATGTGTCGTTCGGCCTGAACCCGGCCGCCCGGCAGGTGCTGAACTCGGTGTTCCTGCACGAATGCGTGCAGGCCGGGCTCACCTCGGCGATCGTGCACGCCTCGAAGATCCTGCCGATGTCGAAGATCCCGGAGGAGCAGCGGCAGGTCGCGCTGGACCTGGTCTACGACCGGCGCCGGGACGGCTACGACCCGCTGCAGCGGCTGATCGAGCTGTTCGAGGGGGTGGACGCCGCGTCCGCCCGCGCCTCCCGGGCCGAGGAGCTGGCCCGGCTGCCGCTCAACGAGCGGCTGGAGCGGCGGATCGTGGACGGCGAGCGGAACGGCCTGGAAGCGGACCTGGACGAGGCGCTCCGGACTCGGTCCGCATTGGACATCATCAACGAGACGTTGCTGGCCGGCATGAAGACGGTTGGGGAGCTGTTCGGGTCCGGCCAGATGCAGCTGCCGTTCGTGCTGCAGTCGGCGGAGGTGATGAAGGCCGCGGTCGCCTACCTCGAGCCGCACATGGAGAAGCAGGCCGACGGCGGCAAGGGCCGGATCGTGCTCGCCACGGTCAAGGGCGATGTGCACGACATCGGCAAGAACCTGGTCGATATCATCCTCTCCAACAACGGCTACGAGGTCGTGAACATCGGCATCAAGCAGCCGATCAACGCGATCCTGGAGGCCGCCGAGGAGTCCGGCGCGGACGCGATCGGGATGTCCGGGCTGCTGGTCAAGTCGACGGTCATCATGAAGGAGAACCTCGAGGAGATGAACGCCCGCGGGGTCGCCGATCGGTGGCCGGTGCTGCTCGGCGGCGCGGCGCTCACCCGCGGCTACGTCGAGGACGACCTGCGTTCGATCTTCGCCGGCGAGGTGCACTACGCCCGGGACGCGTTCGAAGGGCTGGCGCTGATGGACCGGGTGATGGCCGCCCGGCGGAGCGGGCAGCCGGTGGTGGACCCGGAGCGGGAGCGGGCGCTGGCCGCCCGGCGGGAGCGCCGGGCCCGGCACCGGGCGATCACCGGCGAGCGGCTGCCGGACCTGGACGACGCGTCGGTCCGCTCCGATGTGGCGACCGACGTCGAGATCCCGACCCCGCCGTTCTTCGGCACCCGGATCGTACGGGGGATCCCGCTCGCCGACATCGCCGAGCTGCTCGACGAGCGGGCGCTGTTCATGGGCCAGTGGGGGCTGCGCGGTGCCCGCGGCGGCTCCGGACCGTCCTATCAGGAGCTCGTGGAGACCGAGGGCCGGCCGCGGCTGCGGCTGTGGCTGGACCGGCTCACCGCCGACCAGGTGCTGGAGGCGGCGGTGGTGTACGGGTACTTCCCGTGCTATTCCGAGGGCAACGAGCTGGTGGTGCTGGACGAGAACGGGCACGCCGAGCGGGCCCGGTTCAAGTTCCCGCGGCAGCGGGCCGAGCGCCGGCTGTGCCTGGCCGACTTCTTCCGGCCCCGCGAGTCCGGCGAGCTGGACGTGGTGGCGCTGCAGCTGGTGACGGTCGGGGACCCGATCAGCGAGTACACCGCGAAGCTGTTCGCGCAGCACGCGTACCGGGACTACCTGGAGGTGCACGGGCTGTCGGTGCAGCTGACCGAGGCGCTGGCGGAGTACTGGCATCGGCGGGTGCGCTCGGAGCTGGTGCTGCCGTCGGGCCGGACGGTCGCCGATGACGACCCGCCGGACCTGGCCGGCATCCTGCGCACCGACTACCGCGGCTGCCGGTACTCGTTCGGCTATCCGGCCTGTCCGGAGCTGGAGGACCGGGCGAAGGTCATGGAACTGCTCGGGGCCGAGCGGATCGGGGTGCAGCTGTCGGAGGAGTTCCAGCTGGCGCCGGAGCAGTCGACCGACGCGATCGTGGTCCACCACCCCGAGGCGAACTACTTCAACGCCAAGTAGCGCGGGCCCGCCCCGGGGGTGGCGGTGGTCGGTCAGTGATGGTGGAGGTGTCCGCCGTCGATCTGACCGCGGATCTGTTCGCTGGGGTAGCGGGTGCTGGGGACGTTGACGTAACCGCGAGGTCGGGGTCAGCGCGAGCTGACCAGCTTGGACAGGAAGTCGAGATCCACTTCGGTCAGCCCGGCGACCAGGTGGACGCCGTCGATGCCGGTCAGCGGCACCTCGCCGGGCACCCCGACCACCACCGCGCCGGCGGCGAGCGCGCTGGTGACCCCGGCCGGTGAGTCCTCGATCGCCACGCACCGGTCGATCGGGACCCCGAGCCGCTCGGCGGCGGTGAGATAGGACTCCGGGTGCGGCTTGTGGGCGCTCACCTCGTCGCCGCAGACCACCGCGTCGAAGTTGCCGCGGCCGAGCGTACTGTCCAGCGCGACCTCGACCAGCCGGCGGGCGGTGGAGGTGACCAGCGCGGTCGGCAGGCCGGCGGCCCGGACCTCGGCCACCAGCTCGGCGGCGCCGGGCTGCCAGGTCAGGTCGGTGGTGTAGAGCTCGGCCATCTTCGCGGCCACGAACCGGTGGTCGGCGGCCGGGTCCGGCTCGGTGATCCGGAGGTCGTCGTAGAAGATCTGCATCGTCTCGCGGGCGTTCCGGCCGACCATCGACAGCCGGGCCGCCTCCGACAGCGTCCCGCCGTGGTGCTCGGCGAGCGCCCGCAGGGCCGCGTCCCACAGCCGCTCGCTGTCCAGCAGCGTGCCGTCCATGTCGAACAGCACCGCGGCGAGTCCGGTCGGCTCGATCATCCGGCCAGTCTGCCCGATCGGCCGATCATGGTGGCGCCGGACCTCGCCGGCTGTGCGCCAGGCAACGACCGGTGCGGGGGTGCTCGCGGCCCCCAGTTCGCGAGCACCCCCGCTGGCTGTGCAGCGGCACCCCGCCGGCTGCGGTGCGGTCAGGTCATTCGTACGCGATCGCGGCCAGCACGTTGGTGCGGGCCGCCCGGACCGCCGGCAGCACCGCCGCGATCACCCCGACCAGCGCGGCGAGCACCAGGTAGAGGCCCATGTCCGCCCACGGCAGCGCCAGCTGGGTGATCCCTTCGTCGCGTAGCGCCTGGCTGGCGGCGGCGCCGAGCCCGGCTCCGACCACCACCCCGAGCAGGGCCCCGAACACCGAGATCACCATCGCCTCGACGGTCACCATCCGCATGGTCGCCGCCCGGCTGAGCCCGACCGCCCGGAGCAGCCCCAGCTCCCGGGTCCGCTCCAGCACCGACAGCGCCAGCGTGTTGATGATGCCGAGCACCGCGATCAGGATCGCCAGCCCCAGCAGCGCCTGGATCATCAGGAACACTCCGTCCAGCTGGCTGGTCTGCTCGTCGATGAACGCGCTGCGGTCGGCGACCGACACCTCCGGGCTGTCGGCGAGCAGCGCCGACAGCGCCGGCTCGACCTCGGTGGTGGGGGTGCCGTCGGTGAGCTTCACGAATCCCATGACCGGCTGCGGGATCCCGAAGTTCGCGACCGCCGCCTCGGGCACGATGTACCCGTTGTTGATCGCGGTCGCCTCGTACACCCCGACCAGCCGATAGGTCTGCGGTTCGCCGCGGGAGAACTGGACGGTCACCCGGTCGCCGACCGCCAGCCCGCGCTCGGTGGCGGTCTCGTCGTCGACCACCAGCTCGCTCGGGCCGAGCGTGTCCAGCGTGCCTTCGGTGGTCCGCAGGCCGAAGATGTCCCGGACCGCGGCCAGGTCGTTGGCG
Organism: Natronosporangium sp.; assembly: GCA_036564175.1. GTDB lineage: Bacteria > Actinomycetota > Actinomycetes > Mycobacteriales > Micromonosporaceae > Natronosporangium. Next base: position 2,380 of record DATCKZ010000032.1, on the reverse strand, counting down.
GCCCCCACATAGGTGGTTTCGCCGTCCACTTCGGCCATGTCCAGATAGCTGCCGGCGATCCGGGCCACGCCGGGCAGCTGGGCGGCCTGCTCCAGCACCGCGGCGTCGAAGGTGGGTGGCCGCGGCCCGGTCTGCGAGCCGGCGATCACCAGCTCGGCGTTGAGCGTGTCCTCGGCGAGCCCGCGGATGCTCTGCTTGGCCGAGTCCAGCAGCACCCCAACCCCGGTCACCAGCGCCACCCCGACCATCAGCGCGGCGGCGGTGATCGCGGTCCGGCGCGGGTTGCGGCCGGAGTTGAGCCGGCCCAGCTTGCCCGGCACCGACCAGCTGAACAGCCGGCCGACCACCGACACCACCGGCCGGGCGACCAGCGGGGTCAGCAGCGCCACCCCGATGAAGCAGACCAGTACCCCGCCGAGCACCGCGAACAGCTCCTGGCCGGCGGCGTTGCCGGTCAGGCCCAATGTCAGCACGGTGCCGCCGAGCGCGAGCACCAGCGCGCCCGCGACGGTGAGCCGGGTCAGCGGCCGGTCCGGGGTCGCGGCCTCCTGCATCGCCGCCACCGGTGGCACCCGGCTGGCCCGCAGCGCCGGCAGCACCGCCGCCACCAGCGTGATCAGGGTGCCGACCGCGAACGCGGCGACGATCGCGCTCACCGGCACCGCCAGTCCGGCGATCGGCAGCTCGACGAACCCGCCGACCAGCGCGGCCAGCGCTGCCCCGACCCCGATCCCGGCGGCCAGCCCGAGCGTGGAGGCGATCAGCCCGACCACCACCGCCTCCAGCAGCACCGACCCGATCAGCTGGCGGCGGCTGGCCCCGATCGCCCGGACCAGCGCCAGCTCCCGGGTCCGCTGCGCCACCATGATCGAGAAGGTGTTGAGGATCAGGAAGATGCCGACGAACAGCGCCACCCCGGCGAACCCGAGCAGGATGTAGTTGAAGAACGCCAGCCCGTCCCGCAGCTCCTTGGCGGAGTCGGTGGCCAGCTCCTCGCCGGTGCGCCCCCGGTAGCCCTCGCCGAGCGCGGCGGCGATGTCGTCGCGCAGCTGCTCGGGGGAGACCCCGTCGGCGGCCTGCACGTCCAGCGCGGTCCACACGCCGGTCTCGCCGAGCATCAGCTCCTGCGCGACCTCGTCGGTGAACGCGATGAACTGCGCTCCGCCGATCGTGTCCCGGCCCTCGCTGAAGCCGTAGATCCCGACGATGGTGAAGTCCTGGCGCGGTTGCTGCAGGGTCAGCACCCCGACCCGGTCCCCGACCGACACGCCGGCGGTGCGGGCCAGCGCGGCGTCGATCGCGATCTCGTCCGGCGCGGTCGGGCCGCGGCCCTCCCGGAGCTCGATCAGCCCGTCCTCGCCGGTCCAGTTCACGCCGAGCTGGGGTGGCCCGAACGAGGTGACCGCCTTGCCGTCCGGTTTTATCAGCCGGGCGCCGTCGGCTTCCACCTGGCCGGTCACCGAGGCGACGCCCGGCACCTGCTCGACGATCTCGATGGTGCTGGCCGGGAACGGCGCGGCCACCTGCTCGCCCTCGAACTCGTTGACCGCCACGTTCGGCTCGCCGTGCACCTGGACGTCGGTCTCCGCGTACACCCCGGCGAACATCTGGTCGAACGACCGGCTCAGGGTGTCGGTGAGGATCAGCGCGCCGGAGACGAACATCACCCCGAGCACCACCGCCAGCCCGGACAGCAGCAGCCGCAGCTTGCGCTGCAGCATCCCGGCGAAGGTTGCCCGCAGCATCAGGCCACCTGCCCGGTGCCGGCGCCGGCCGGCGCCTCCGCCCCGACCAGCAGCGAGGTGGCGTCCAGCCGCTTCATGGTGTCGAGCACGGTCTCGGCGGTCGGGCTGGTCAGCTCGTCGACGATCTGCCCGTCGCCGAGGAACACCACCCGGTCGGCGTGGCTGGCCGCCACCGGGTCGTGGGTGACCATCACGATCGTCTGCCCGGACTCGTGCACCGACCGGCGCAGGAACCCGAGCACCTCGGCGCCGGAGCGGGAGTCGAGGTTGCCGGTCGGCTCGTCGGCGAACAGCACCTCCGGCCTGGTCAGCAGGGCCCGCGCCACCGCGACCCGCTGCTGCTGGCCGCCGGAGAGCTGGGCGGGACGGTGCCCGAGCCGCTCGCGCAGCCCGAGCGCGTCCACGATCGTGTCGAACCACCGCCGGTCCACATCGCGGCCCGCCAGCCGCGCGGTGAGCAGGATGTTCTCCCCGGCCGTCAGCATCGGCAGCAGGTTGAACGACTGGAAGACGAAGCCGAGGCGGTCGCGCCGCAGCTCGGTGAGCCGGGCGCGGGACAGGCGGGTGATGTCGACGTCGCCGATCGTGATGCTGCCTGAGGTCACCACGTCCAGGCCGGCCATGCAGTGCATGAA
>DATCKZ010000031.1:0-102796 GCA_036564175.1 Natronosporangium sp. | reverse complement strand
GGCCCAGCCGACCGGGCGGCTCGGGAGCCGCCCGGCGCCCTCGCGGCGGCGCCCCGAACGGCCGCTCCGGACCGGGCGGCTCCGCGGCACTCCGGCGACCGGCCGGTGACACCGGTGAATCGGCGGGTCCGCGCCTACCCGCCGGAGACACCGGCGAGTCAGCGATGCCGCGCCGGCCGGGTGGCGGTTCGCCGGCGTCGCGCCGACCGATCGGCGGTGGCGGTCCCGGCGGCTCCGGCGCCGGCCGGCCACCCCGCGGCGGCACCCCCGGCGAGATCGGTGAGTCGGCCGGGCCACGGCGGCCGTGAGGCGGCGTGCCCGGTGGAACCGGCGGCTCCGGCGCGGCCCGGCGCCCACGCGGCGGCGCCCCGAACCGCCGCTCCGGCTCAGGTGGTTCCGCGGCACCCCGACGACCGGCTGGCGGGATCCGCGGCCCCGCCGGCCCCGGTCGACCCGCGGGAGACACCGGCGAATCACCACCCGGTCGACCCGCCGGCGACACCGGCGAGTCACCACCCATCCCGCGCCGGCCGGCCGGCGGGATCGGCGGCCCCGCGGCTCTCGGTCGACCCGCGGGAGACACCGGCGAATCGCCACCCGGGCGACCTGCGGGCGACACCGGCGAGTCAACACCGCCCCGGCGACCCGCCGGCGAGACCGGCGAATCGGCGGCGCCGCGCCGGCCGATCGTCGGCCCGGGCGGTCCCGGTGGCTCCGGAGCCAGCCGGCCCCCACGCGGCGGCGGTGAGACCGGCGGCCCGGCGTCGGGCCCGCCCGGACCAATGTCGACCCGCTCTTCCTTGGCGTTACGCAGGTCCGCCAGCCAGCCGAGATCCTCTTCGGACGGCGCGTCGCCCTTGTCGCCACGCCCCCACCGGCGCCGCTTGCGGACGGTCCGCTCGCTCTCGTCGTGCCGGTCGCGCGGCGTCAAACCTGCTCCTCTCCGGCCGGCTCCGCGCCGGTCCCCCGCACTACCCGTCGCAACCGCGGCAGCCGCTCGGCGACCGCCCGCTCGGCACCGTGCCTGGTCGGACTGTAGTAGTCGACGCCCACCAGGTCGTCCGGCGGGTACTGGGCGGTAACCACGCCCAGCGGATGGTCGTGCGGATACTGGTAGCCCGCGCCGTGGCCGAGCCGCCGCGCCCCCTGGTAGTGGGCGTCCCGGAGGTGGGGTGGCACCGGCCCGCCCTTGCCGGCCCGGACGTCCGCCACGGCCGCGCCAAGCGCGGTGGTTACCGCGTTCGACTTCGGCGCGGTGGCGAGGTGCACCACCGCTTGAGCCAGGTTCAGCTGGGCCTCGGGCAGGCCCACGTACTCCACCGCGTGGGCGGCCGCGGTGGCCACCGTGAGCGCGGTCGGGTCCGCCATCCCGACATCCTCGCTGGCGAAGATCACCAGCCGGCGGGCGATGAACCTGGCGTCCTCGCCGGCTACCAGCATCCGGGCCAGCCAATGCAGCGCCGCGTCCACGTCGGAGCCCCGCAGGCTCTTGATGAACGCGCTCACCACGTCGTAGTGGGCGTCGCCCTGCCGGTCGTAGCGCACCGCCGCCACGTCGACCGCCTGCTCGGCGGTGGCCAGATCGATCTCGGCCTTCCCGACCGCGGTCGCCGAGCCGGCCGCCGCCTCCAGCGCGGTGAGCGCCTTGCGGACATCCCCGCCGGCCAGCCGGACCAGGTGGTCCTCGGCCTCCGGGTGCAGCTTGACCGACCCGTTGAGGCCGCGCGCGTCGGTGACCGCTCGGCGGATCAGCCGGCGGACGTCATCGTCGCTCAACGGGTGCAGGGTCAGCAGCACGCACCGGGACAGCAATGGCGAGATCACCGAGAAGTACGGGTTCTCGGTGGTGGCCGCGAGCAGCGTGACGATCCGGTCTTCCACCGCGGCCAGCAGCGAGTCCTGCTGGGTCTTGCTGAACCGGTGGACCTCGTCGATGAACAGCACGGTCGGCCGGCCGCCGGCCCGCCGCCGCTGCCGGGCCGCGTCGATCACCGCCCGCACATCCTTGACCCCGGCGTTGAGCGCCGACATCGCCACGAACGCTCGGTCGCCCGCGCCCGCGGCGAGGTGGGCGATGGTGGTCTTGCCGCTACCGGGCGGTCCCCACAGGATCACCGACTGTGGGCTGTCCCCGCCCACCAACTGGCGCAACGGGGATCCCGGCGCCAGCAGGTGGTCCTGGCCGACCAGCTCGTCCAGGCTGGTCGGGCGCATCCGCACCGCCAATGGCGAACCCGGCCCGGCCTGCTCGAAGCCACCCTCGGCCGGCCCGGTAGCCGAGGGCTGACCGGGCGCCGGGAACAGGGCATCGGGCTCCGCCATCCGCACGACCATAACGCGGGCCGGCCGATTGGATCGACTACCGTGGCCCGGTGCACACCGCGCTCACCCGGTTCGGGGCAGGCGCGAGGGTTCGCCGGGTTACCGGCGCCAGCGGCCGCCTCGCCAGCTCGGCACCAGGTGCAGGGCGACGAACAGCAGCCCGGCCAGCATCAGCGTGGTCGGGGTGATCAGCTCACCGAGGGTCTCGTCGATCAGCTCGAACAGCAGCGCGAGCCCGAACAGTACGGCAGCCACGATCGCGAACATCCAGACCTCCAGGGGGAATCGAGGGCTGGCTGATCGTCTACCCGGTCACCGCCGGTTCATTCCTCCCGCGGGACCCCGCCGCGAGCAGCACCAGCTCCCGGCGTACCTCCCGGATCCGGTTGAGGGTGCGGGTGACTCGCGGATGCTGCCAGCCGAGCCGGCGCCGGTCCTCGGCCAGCGCCCGCTGATAGCCGGTGAGCGCCCGCTGCTGGGCGGCGTGCGCGGCCACCCGGTCCCCCAGCTGCCGCAGCGTCCGGCCGAGACTGTGGGCGACGAACAGCGCCTCCCGATGGTCGGGACCGAGCTGCTGGTCCAGGATCGCCAGCGCCCGCTGCTGCGCGTCCCGGGCCGCCGCGAACTCGGCCAGGTCGTAGTGGACGGTCGCGAGGTGGGCGAGGCAGCGCCCCACTTCGACGTGGTCGGCGCCGTATGCCCGCTCCGCCACGTACACCGCGCGGGCCAGCGCCTCCCGGGCCGCCGGCAGCTCCCCCAGCTGCCAGCACATGCTGCCGAGCCGGGTGAGGTTCTGGACGGTCGCCGGCCGCTTCGGCTCCCCCGCCCGGTCGTGGAGGGCGACCGCCTGCTCGGCGGTGGTGCGCGCCGCCGGCCGGTCCCCGAGCTCCCAGATCAGGTTCGCCAGCTCACCGACTTCGGTGGCCAGGTCCTCCGAGGGCGTGGCCGCCTCGGCGAGCGCCGCGATCAGTTGCTCCTGGGCCTCCCGGGCACCGGCCAGGTCGCCGTCGGCCCGCCGCTTCGCCACCAGCTCGCGCAGCTGCGGCGTCGGGTCCGGGGGCGGGGCCACCTGCAGCCCGGCCGCCACCTGGATCGCCCGGTTGAGCCGCTCGTGCAGGGCGGCCAGCTCGTCGTCGATCGCGCCCAGCTCGGCGGTCCGGCCGGTCACCCGCAGCAGCCGGCGCCGGTGCCCGAGCAGCATCGCCAGCGGCTCCCAGGCGCCGCCAGCGAGCAGCTGCTCGTCGGCCGCCTCGGCGACCACCCGGCGCCGCGCCGTCACCGCCTCGGTCATCAGCCGGAGCGCCGACTCCGGCTGGCCGGCCCGCTCCAGCTCGACCGCGCGGGCCGCCAACCGGTCCGCGATCGCCGGTAGCTCCTCGACGGACGTCCGCTCCTGCCAGCCCGGCTCGAACCGGTCGAGCCCGATCGCGCCGTTGACGTCCGCCATGACGCTGCCTCCTTAGCCCTCCGACGGCTTGGCGTCCACCCCGGCCTCGGCCCGCTGTTTGGCGGTGATCGGGGTTGGTGCCCCGGTTAACGGATCCAGCCCGCCCCGGGTCTTCGGGAACGCGATCACTTCCCGGATCGAGTCCGCCCCGGCGAGCAGCGCGCAGATCCGGTCCCAGCCGAACGCGATCCCGCCGTGCGGCGGCGGCCCGTACCGGAACGCCTCCAGCAGGAACCCGAACTTCTCGCTGGCCTCCTCGGGCGAGATCCCGAGCAGGTCGAACACCCGCCGCTGCAGGTCCGCCCGGTGGATACGGATCGACCCGCCACCGATCTCGTTGCCGTTGCAGACCAGGTCGTACGCGTACGCGAGGGCATCGCCCGGCGCCTGCTCGAACCGGTCCGCCCACTCCGCGGTGGGGGCGGTGAACGGGTGATGGACGGCGGTCCAGCCGCCCTCGTCGTCCGGCTCGAACATCGGCGCGTCGACCACCCAGCAGAACGCCCACGCCGACTCGTCGACCAGCCCGACTCGGCCGGCGATCTCCACCCGGGCGGCGCCGAGCAGCTCCTGCGCCTCCCGCCGATTCGCCGACGCGGCGAAGAAGATCGCGTCACCCGGCTTCGCCCCGACCGCGTCGGCGAGCCCGTCCAGGTGGGCCGGGGACAGGTTCTTCGCGACCGGGCCGCGCGGCTCGCCGGTCTGCGCGTCCAGCACCACGTAGGCCAGGCCGCGGGCGCCCCGCGCCTTCGCCCAGTCCTGCCAGGCGTCCAGCTCCCGGCGGGTCTGGCTGGCGCCACCGGGCATCACCACCGCCCCGACGTAGCCACCGGCGTCGATCGCCGAGGCGAACACCCGGAACTCGGTGCCGGCGAGGTACTCGGTCAGGTCGGTCAGCTCCAGCCCGTACCGCAGGTCGGGCTTGTCCGTCCCGTACCGGTTCATCGCGTCGTGCCAGGTCATCCGGGTGATCGGGGTCGGGATCCGGTGGTCGGCGAGCTCCTGCCAGAGCGCCGCCACGATCTGCTCCGACAGCGCGATCACGTCGTCCTGGGTCACGAACGACATCTCGATGTCGAGCTGGGTGAACTCCGGCTGCCGGTCGGCCCGGAAGTCCTCGTCCCGGTAGCAGCGGGCCAGCTGGTAGTAGCGCTCCATCCCGGCCACCATCAGCAGCTGCTTGAACAGCTGCGGGGACTGCGGCAACGCGTACCAGTTGCCCGGCTGCAGCCGGACCGGCACCAGGAAGTCGCGTGCGCCCTCCGGGGTGGACCGGGTCAGGGTCGGGGTCTCGATCTCCACGAAGTCGTGCTCGGCCAGCACCCGGCGGGCGATCTGGTTGGCGCGGGACCGCAGCCGCAGCGCCCGGGCCGGGCCGGCCCGCCGCAGGTCCAGGTACCGGTACCGGAGCCGGACGTCCTCGCCGGCCTCCTGCCCGTCCTCGATCGGCAACGGCGGTGGCGCGCTCTCGGAGAGGATCTCCAGCTCGTCGACGACCACCTCGATCTCACCGGTGGGCAGCTCCGGGTTCTCGTTGCCCTCCGGCCGCCGCCGCACCTCGCCGGTCACCCGGATGCAGAACTCGTTGCGCAGCGCGTGCGCCTCGGCCGTCTCCCGGAACACGATCTGCACGATCCCGGACGCGTCCCGCAGGTCGATGAAGGTCACGCCGCCGTGGTCGCGCCGCCGCGCCACCCACCCGGCCAGGGTGACCGTGGTGCCGGCGTCGGGTGCGCGCAAGCTGCCCGCTTGATGGGTACGAATCACCATTGCTCCTCGGATGCGGGCGCTATCGTATCGGCGCCCCGCCACCACCCGACGATACCGACCGGCGAGTCGCCCGTCTGATCCAGCCGGCGTCCTGGGCGACCCGGGCCGCCACGATCCGGGTCCGGGCGCCGGCGTTGCCGATGACCTGGGACCGGTGGTTGCGGAGGCACACGCCTGCGCCGCGGTGGTACAGATCGTCGGCGGGTAGCGACGGATGCACACGTCGGGGCACGGCTGCCAGGATGGAGCCGTGCGGAACGTATCCGCCGCGCTCGCGGTGCTCGCGCTGGTGGCGGCGCTGGCGGGGGCGGTCTACGCGGTGGTCCAGTTGCGCGCCCGCCGCGGCATCGCCACCGTCGAGCAGAAGGCCACCTACCAGGTGCTGCACACGGCCGGGCTGGCCGCCGAGCCGCTGCGCGCCGGTCTGACCCCGACCACCGCCCGGCAGGCGGTCCGCTACCTGCGGGCACTGGTCGGCGCGCCCGGGCTCGCGCTCGCCGACGCCCAAGGCGTGCTCGCCTTCGACGGCAAGGGCGAGCACCACCACCGGCAGCTCGCGGAGGCGGCGAGCAAGGCGATCGAGTCCGGCCGATCGACCGTGCTCGGCGGCAACGAGCTGGTCTGCGACCGGCTCGACTGCCAGGTCCGGGGCGCGGTGGTCACCCCGCTGACCGCGGCCGGCAGCCGGGCCGCCGCGCTGGTGGCGCTCACCGACGGCCACCCCGCGCCCGGGCTGGTGCAGGCGACCCTGCAGACCGGCCGGTGGGCGGCCGCCCAGCTGGCGCTCGCCGAGCTGGACTCCTCCCGGGCCCGGCTCGCCCGGGCCGAGGTGCGGGCGCTGCGGGCCCAGATCAGCCCGCACTTCATCTACAACGCGCTGACCGCGATCGCCTCGTTCGTGCGTACCGACCCGGAGCGGGCGCGGGAGCTGATCCTGGAGTTCGCGGAGTTCACCCGCTACTCGTTCCGGCCGCAGGGCGACTTCACCACGCTCGCCGAGGAGCTGCGCTCGATCAACCGCTACCTCACCATCGAGCGGGCCCGGTTCGGCGACCGGCTGCAGGTCCGGCTGCAGATCGCGCCGGAGGTGCTGCCGGTCGGGCTGCCGTTCCTGTGCCTGCAGCCGCTGGTGGAGAACGCGGTCCGGCACGGGCTGTCGCGCAAGCCGGGAACCGGTACGGTGAGCATTGAGGCGCGCGACGCGGGAGCCGAATGCCACATAACGGTCGAAGATGACGGGGTCGGGATGGATCCGGCGGTGCTCGGCTCGGCCGATGGCGGCACCGACGACCCGACCGACCTCGGCCAGCACGTCGGGCTCTCCAACGTGGACGAGCGGCTCCGCAGCGTGTTCGGCGACGAGTACGGGTTGGTGGTGGAGACCGCGCCGGGCGCCGGTACCAAGGTGAGCATGCGGGTGCCGAAGTTCCACCCGGATGTCCGGGCGAGTAGACCGTGAGACAGGGCGAGGTCCGATGACCATGACCGGGTTGCGGGTACTGGCGGTGGACGACGAGCCGCCGGCCCTGGACGAGCTCGCCTACCTGCTGCGCCGGGATCCCCGGGTGGCCCGGGTGCACACCGCCGGCGACGCCACCGAGGCGCTGCGGGTGCTGCGGGACACCGATGTGGACGCGGTGTTCCTGGACATCCGGATGCCCGGGTTGGACGGAATGGAGCTGGCCCGAGTGCTGCGCCGGTTCGCCCGGCCGCCGGAGGTCGTGTTCGTCACCGCCTACGACGACCGCGCGGTGGAGGCGTTCGACCTCGGGGTCGCCGACTACGTCCGCAAGCCGGTGCAGGTGGAGCGGCTGGCCGAGTCGCTGCGCCGGGTGGTAGGCGCGCGGGCGAAGCCGGCGCGGCCACCGGCCGGCCAGCGCGAGCAGGAGGTGACCATCCCGGTCGAGCTCGCCGGCACCACCCGGCTGCTGCCCCGCTCCGCGGTCCACTGGGTGGAGGCGCAGGGCGACTACGCCCGGCTGCACACCGCCGACGGGTCGCATCTGGTCCGGGTGCCGCTGGCCACGCTCGCCCAGGGCTGGGCGGAGGCCGGGTTCGTCCGGATCCACCGCTCCTACCTGGTGCAGCTGCGGCGGATCACCGAGCTGCGGCTGACCGGCTCCGGCTACGTGGTGGTGGTCGACGGGGTCGAGCTGCCGGTCTCCCGCCGCCACACCCGGGACCTCAAGGACAAGCTGGTACGCGCCGCGAAGCAGCACTGGACCCGGTGACCCCGGCGGTGTGAAACTGCCGGTATGCAGACCGAGCCGCCGCCGACCGAGCCGCGGCCGCAGCGGGTGCGGGTGGTGCTCGCCGAGGTAGCCAGGCGGGCCGACCAGGACCGCACCCGGGCCGAGATCGCCGAGCAGACCCGGGTGGGCGAGGCGATGCTGCGCGGGCTGGTCCGGGCGCAGCTGGCGCTGGCGCTGCGGCTGGCGGTGGTGGTGGCGGTCGGGCTGGGCGCGCTGCCGCTGCTGTTCGCGACCGCCCCGGACACCGCCGAGGTGAAGCTGTTCGGCATCCACCTGCCGTGGCTGCTGCTCGGGGTGGCACCCTACCCGTTCCTGGTGGTGATCGGCTGGGTGTACGTGCGGCTGTCCGAACGCAACGAGCAGGACTTCACTGCGCTGGTTGAGCGGCCGGACAAGTGAGCGCGTGAACAACCCGTACACTATCCCGGCGATCGTCGCCGTCACCGTGGCCACGGTGGCGATCGGCGCGTACGGGCTGCGGCTGGCCCGCACCACCTCCGACCTGCTGGTCGCCTCCCGGACCGTCTCCCCCGGCTGGAACGCGGCCGCGATCAGCGGCGAGTACCTGTCGGTGGCGAGCTACCTCGGGGTGGCCGGGCTGGTGCTGCGGCACGGCGTCGACATGCTCTGGTACCCGGTCGGGTTCGCCGCCGGCTACCTGGCGCTGCTGCTGTTCGTGGCCGGGCCGCTGCGCCGCTCCGGCGCGTTCACGCTGCCCGACTTCTGCGAGGCCCGGCTGCGGTCGCGCCGGCTCCGCAAGCTCGCCGCGGCGTTCGTGGTGGTGATCGGCTGGCTCTACCTGGTGCCGCAGCTACACGGCGCCGGGCTCACCGTCACCACCGTCACCGGCACGCCATACCTGATCGGCGCGCTGCTGGTCGGGGCGGTGGTGACCGGGAACGTGGCGCTCGGCGGGATGCGCGCGATCACCTTCGTGCAGGCGTTCCAGTATTGGCTCAAGCTCACCGCGCTCGCCGTACCGATGCTGTTCCTGCTGCTGCACTGGCAGGCCGGCGGGCGGCCACCGATCACACCGGACGATGGGGCGGTCTTCAACGAGCCGACCACCGTCACCCTCGACCACGCCGCCACCCTCACCGTCACCGAGCCGGTCACAGTGGAGGTACGCGGGGGCGGGCCGCGCACGCTCACCCCGGGCGAACACCGGTTCCCGGCGGACACCACGATGGAGTTTCCGGCCGGGGCGGCGGTGCCGGCGGTCAGCGGGGTGGACACCGAGGGCGGGCTGGACTGGCTGCTGCCCGGGGACACCAGCACCGACCAAGGGCTGTTCGCCACGTACTCGCTGATCCTGGCGACGTTCCTGGGCACGATGGGGCTGCCGCACGTACTGGTCCGGTTCTACACCAACCCCGACGGCGCGGCCGCCCGCCGGACCACCCTGGTGGTGCTTGGCCTGGTCGGGCTGTTCTACCTCTTCCCGACCCTGTACGGAGTGCTGGGGCGGGTCTATACCCCGCAGCTGCTGATGACCGGCCGGACCGACGCGGTGGTGCTGCTGCTGCCGAGCGCCGCGCTGGGCGGCGGCACCCGCGGCGAGCTGCTCGCCGCGCTGGTGGCGGCCGGCGCGTTCGCGGCCTTTCTCTCCACCTCCTCCGGGTTGCTCACCAGCGTCGCTGGGGTGCTCTCGACCGACGTGCTCGGCCGCGGCGCGGTCCGCGACTTCCGGATCTCGGCGGTGGTCGGCGGGACGGTGCCGGTGCTGCTTGCGCTCAACGTGGCCAGCCTCGACGTCTCGCAGATCGTCGGGCTGGCGTTCGCGGTGGCCGCCTCCAGCTTCTGCCCCCTGCTGGTGCTCGGGATCTGGTGGCGCGGCCTGACCGACATCGGTGCCGCGGCCGGGATCCTGGTCGGCGGCGGGGCGGCGCTCGGCTCGGTGCTGCTGACCGTGTTCGACGCGCCGCTGCCGGGCTGGTGGGGCGCGTTGACCGCGCAGCCGGCTGCCTGGACGGTGCCGCTCGCGTTCGCGGTGATGGTGACCGGCTCGCTGCTCACCCGGCACCGGGTGCCGGCGACCGTCGCGATCACGATGCTCCGGCTGCACGCGCCGGACAACCTGCGCCTCTAGCATGGCTGCGTGAGCGCACTCAGGATCCTGTTCATCGGCGGCACCGGTGTCATCAGCTCGGCCTGCGCCCGGCTGGCGGTCGACCGGGGCGCCGACCTCTACCTTCTCAACCGGGGTCAGACCGGGCTCCGCCCGCCGCCGGCGGAGGCGACCGTGCTGCGCGCCGACATCCACGACCCGGCCGCAGTCGAGCGGGCGCTCGGCGATCGGGACTTCGACGTGGTGGTGAACTGGATCGCGTTCACACCGCCGCACGTGCGGGCGGACATCGAGCGGTTCCGGGGCCGCACCGGGCAGTACGTGTTCATCAGCTCGGCCTCGGCCTACCAGACCCCGCCGGCCCGGCTGCCGGTGGTCGAGTCCACGCCACTGCGCAACCCGTACTGGCAATACTCCCGCGACAAGATCGCCTGTGAGGACTTGCTGGTCGCGGCGTACCGGGAGGACGGCTTCCCGGCGACGATCGTCCGGCCGTCGCACACGTACGACCGGACCAAGGTGCCGCTGGCCGGTGGTTGGACGAGCCTGCATCGGCTGCGGCAGGGCCGGCCGATCGTGATCCACGGCGACGGCACGTCACTGTGGACGTTGACCCACCACATCGACTTCGCGCGCGGCTTCGTGCCACTGCTCGGCGACCCGCGCACGATCGGCGAGGCGTTCCACATCACCTCCGACGAGGTGCTCACCTGGGACCAGATCGCGCACATCTTCGCCGCGGCGCTCCGGGTCGAGCCGCGGATCGTGCACGTGCCGTCGGACGCGATCGCCGCCGCCGACCCGGAGTGGGGCGCCGGTCTGCTCGGCGACAAGGCGCACTCGATGGTTTTCGACAACTCGAAGCTGCGCAGCATCGTGCCGGACTTCGTGGCGACCATCCCGTTCGCGCAGGGCGCCCGGGAGATCGTGGCCTGGTACGACGCAGACCCGGCCCGGCAGCAGGTCGACGACCGGGTCGACGCGCTGATGGACCAGCTGATCGAGCGCTACCGGCCATAGGCTCGGCGGACTGGTACCAGCAGACCGGTTCACCGATCGAGGCTAAGCACCCGCATGTGTCGCGTGTAGACAGTCCGGTTTTGCCCTTGGAGGAACGGGTAGCGCGACTAGACTCGAACACGTGAGCGAGCAGCGGGTGGGGACCGGGTTGCCGGAAGACCTGGAGCTGATGCCACCAGGTGCCGACCTGGCTGCGCTGCTGGACTCGGTCGACCGCAACGCCCTGTCGGGTGCCGACCGGCTGCGCCTGGCGCGGGCGCGCAACCGGCTGGCGTCGTATGTGCAGGCCCGGCTGCTGGAAGACCTCTACGCGGTGTCGTTGGAGGAGCCGCCCCAGGATGGGGGTGGGGTGGTGGATCCGCAGCAGGCCGGGCGGTATCCGTGGGCTGAGATGGAAGTCGCCTTCGCGCTGCGGTGGACCCGGGTCGCCGCCGCAGGCCGGCTCGACCAAGCCCGCGAGCTGATCGAAGACCTCCCCGCCGTCCACGCCGCCTTGTTAGCTGGGCGGATCGACATGCCCAAGGCGTTGGTGATCTGCGAGCTGGTCGGGTGGCTCCCCGACCACCAGGTCGAGGCGCGGCGGCAGCTGGTCGAGCGGGTGGTTGCGCAGGCTGCCGAGTGGACGACCGGGCAGTTGCGGGCCAAGCTGCGCACGCTGATCCTGGCGATCTGCCCGGAGGCCGCCAAGGCGCGGTACCGGTCGGCGGTGACGGCCCGGCGGGTGGAGTGGTTCGACAACCCCGACGGCACCACCGAGCTGTGGGGGCGGAGTCTGCCGCCGCAGGACACGGCGGCGGCGTGGGAGCGGCTGACCGCGATCGCCCGCGCCGCCAAAGCCGCCGGCGACCCACGCACCATGCAGCAACTCCGCGTCGACGCGTTCCTGGACCTGCTGATCGGCGAAGGCGTCGCCGTCGGGCAACCGTTGACCCACCACAGCGGCGGCCTCCCCAACGCCGACACCCAACTAGCGGACACCACAGCCGAGCCCGACCCAGAGAATCGGCAGCCCGACCCTGCGCGGCGGCCCGATGCTGACCAGCCGGCCACAGCCGCCGGTGCCACCGACTCGGCACCGCGACCGGCCATCGAACCGGCGCAGTCGCTGGCTGGTGCGCAGGAGCCGTTGCCGATCGTTGAAGCGGAGCCAGCCACTGAGCCGGTCGGCGACGCTGAGCCTGCTGCCGAGGCTGCGACGGAACCGGTGGCGGAGGGGTGGGATCCGGCATGGCCCAGCCAGCCGTGGGAGCCGATCGGCCCCCACGACGTCCACCCCGACCCCACCGGCCCACCAGTCGACCGGTATGACGACGCGTGGCACGACTACGACGGACCAGCCGACTGGCCGGCTGACTGGCCCGGCGGCTGGGTAGCCGACCCTGCCATCATCGCCGCCCGTGGCACCACCAGCGGCGGTACCGGACACAATGGGCAGCGTGTGGTGTGCGGCAAGCGCCGCCAGCCGGCGTCATCCGCGGCGCTGCCGGCACCCCGGCGTGGCGTCATCGAGCTGCAGATACCGCTGACCACCGTCCTCGGGCTGGACAACCTGCCCGGCGAGCTCAACGGCTCCCGCCCCATCCTCGCCGAAGTAGCCCGCCACCTCATCACCCACATGTCGGACGCCCAATGGCGCTACTCGGTCTACACCCCCCAACCCCACGAGCTGGTCGCCCACGGCATCCTGAACAGCCGCCCCACGCCTGATCTGGACGGGGATCCGGACCGGCGCCGGCCGACCGCGGCGCAGGCGGCGTTCGTGCGGGCCCGGGACCGCACCTGCCGCGCACCAGGGTGTCGAAGACCCGCCCGCACCTGCGACATCGACCACACCCAACCATGGGCCGACGGCGGCAAGACCACCACCAGCAACCTCGGCTGCCTCTGCCGCGCCCACCACCTGTTCCGGCATGCCACCGGCACCCGACTGGTCCAGCTGTCGCCGGGCGTGTTCTCCTGGCAGACACCCCACGGCCTGCAATACCTCGTCCGCCAAGACCCACCCCTGCTCAGCCTCAACCAACCCCAGCTCTAGCTGACGTTGAGGGTCGGGCGGCATATAGCTGGAGCGGGGGTTGGGCGGTGCCAGGGTTCCGATGGCGTGACCACGGCTCAAGCAATGGACCGGCCGAGCAGCCGCGGCGGTGTCCATGGCCGGATTCTGGCAGCGAATCCGAGACTCGGTTCGACAACGCGGCATCACACAGCGAGTCGTACCGACAACGGTGTCGCCTACCCGGTCCCGGCTGCGGCGATAGGCCCAACCTCGCCGACCGCCACCCGCCAGCCGCGTCCCTAACCCGACGGGAACCGGCCAACTAGGTATCCGCCGGGTCACAACTAAGGCATACCGGGTGCGGCGACTGGGCAGCTTCCCGATGCGCCGGCCACCGGTGCAGCGTCACGCTAATTGGCAACGCTCATCGGCAACCTAATCGGCAACGCTCATCGGCAACCCGTCCGAACGTACCGAACGTACAGATTGGTGAGCCATTGGTGGATACCACGCTCGACCCGGTCGCGACCGCGTTCGCCACCCTCGACGAGATCCGGGAGGCGGCGCTGGCCAACCTGACCCCCGCCGCCCAGGACTTCCTGGAGAGCGGCGCCGGCGATGAGATCACGCTCCGCCGCAACCGGCGGGCGTTCGAGCGGTGGGCGTTCGTGCCGCGGGTGATGAGCGGCCAGCCGGTGCCGTCCACCACCACCCGGTTCCTCGGCGTCGACCTGGCGCTGCCGGTGCTGACCGCCCCGTTCGGCGCGGACGGACTGTTCCATCCGGACGGACAGATCGCGATCGCTCGGGCCAACGCCGCCGCCGGTACCGCCAGCATCGTGCCGGAGGCGGGCAGCCACTCGCTGGAGGTGATCGCCGCGGCGGCGCCGGCGGCGGCCGCGTTCGGCCACCTCCATCCACTCGGTACGGACGAAGGGTTCCTGCGGATGGTGTGGCGCTACCGGGAAGCCGGTTACCGCGGCATCTGCATCACCTGTGACAGCCCGGTGGTGGGCTGGCGCGACCGCAACCTCCGCAACCGCTACCTGCCCGACTTCGCCCTGTTCGGCGGGAACTATGACAGCGTGGACCAGGCGCTCGGCCAGCTCGGGCAGATGCTGGCGCACGCCGCGCCCGTGTGGTCCTGGCGGAAGCTGGGGGTGCTGCTGGAGCGGGGCGGGCTGCCGTGGCTCGCGAAGGGCATCATGACCGCCGATGACGCCCGGGCGGCGGTCGCGGCCGGCGCCAGCGGGCTGATCGTCTCCAACCACGGCGGCCGGCAGCTCGACGGACAGCGAGCCTCGCTGGACGTGCTGCCCGAGATCCGGGACGCGGTCGGGCCGGAGGTCGCGATCGCGCTCGACAGCGGCGTGCGGCGGGGCGCCGACGTGGTCAAGGCGATCGCGCTCGGCGCGGACGTGGTGGTGATCGGCCGGCTCGCGGTCTACGGGCTCACCGCCGGCGGCGAGGCCGGGGTAGCCCGGGTGCTGGAGCTGCTCCGGGCCGAGATCATGACCATCCTCACCCTGCTCGGCCGCGGGAGCATCGCCGAGCTCGACCGGTCCGCGCTGGTCGCGGTCGACCCCGAGTGAGCCGGCGTACTCCGGCCGGCGTACCGGCGACTCCTCCCGGGGGCCGTTGTCGCCCGCCTGACCAGCGGCTTACCGTGCTGAGGTGACGAGCTGGCGGGGGTGGTTCACGGTCGAGGGCGGCGGCCGGGCCAGGGTGGCCGACGGGTTGCTGGCCGGGCTGGTCGCCGCCGTGCAGCTGGTCGGGACGTACGCGTACAGCCGGGACGAGCCCAGCCCGTGGCCACTTGACGGGTACGCCTACCTGCTGCTCGCAACCGGGCCGGCGGCGCTGCTGGCGCGCCGGCGCTGGCCGGTGGCGACACTCGCGGTGGCGCTGCTCGCCGCCGCTGGCTACGCGGCGAGCGGCTACCCGCGCGGGCCGGCCGGCGTACCGGCGTTCCTGCTCGCGCTGGTGAACGCGATCATGATGGGGCGGCGCCGGTCCGGCTGGGCCGCGGTGGCGGTCGGGATGGTCGCGTTCGGCTGGCTTCCGTTGCTGATGCTCGACGCCGAGGAGCGGGTCAGTCGCAGCGTCGATGACGTGTTCTGGCGGGTGGGCTGGCTGCCGCTGGTCGCCGCGCTCGCCGAGCTGGCCCGCAGCCACCGGGAGCGGCGCGCCGAACAGGCCCGGGTCGAGCGGGAAGCGGCCCGCCGGCGGGCCAGCGAGGAGCGGTTGCTGATCGCGCGCGAGCTGCACGACGTGCTGGCGCACAACATCTCCCTCATCAACGTCCAATCTGGAGTGGCGCTGCACCTGCTCGACCAGCAGCCGGAGCAGGCGCGGCCGGCGCTGCGGGCGATCAACGAGGCGAGCGAGGCGGCGTTGGCCGAGCTGCAATCGGTGCTGGACGTGCTCAACCGGGGGATCGGCGACGACGGCGCGCCGCGTTCGCCCACCGCCGGCCTGGCCGATCTCGACGAGCTGGTCCGGCGCACCCGGGCGGCCGGGGTGGAGGTCCGGCTCACCGTCGAGGGCGAGCCCTGCTCGCTGCCGCCCGGCGTCGACCTGGCGGCGTTCCGGATCGCGCAGGAGGCGCTCACCAACGTGGTCCGGCACGCCGGTGCCGGCGCCACCGCCACCCTCCAGCTGGCGTACGCACCGGCGGCGTTCACGGTGCAAGTGGACGATGACGGCCCGGGTGGCAATGGCGCGGCCGGGAATGGCACCACCGGCGGCCGAGGGATCGCCGGGATGCGCCAGCGCGTGACCGCATTGGACGGTACGTTCGACGCGGGCCCTCGCCCCGGCCGGGGGTTCCGGGTCCGGGCCCGGTTCCCGACCCGGGACGAAGCGCGATGATCCGGGTGCTGCTCGCCGATGACCAGGAGCTGGTGCGGGCCGGGTTCCGGGCACTGCTCGCCGCCCAGACCGATATCGACGTCGTGGCCGAGGCCGGCGACGGCGAGCAGGCGGTGCGGCTGGCCCGGGAGCACCGGCCGGACGTGGTGCTGATGGACATCCGGATGCCGGGCACCGACGGGATCGCCGCCACCCGGACCATCGCCGCCGATCCACAGCTGTCCGATGTGCACATCGTCATCCTGACCACGTTCGAGCTGGACGAGTACGTGTTCGAGGCGGTGCGAGCCGGGGCCAGTGGCTTCCTGGTGAAGAACACCAAGCCGGCCGAGCTGGTGCTGGCCGTGCGTACCGTCGCCGAGGGCAACGCGCTGCTCTCGCCGAGCGTGACCCGGCGGCTGATCCGGGAGTTCGCGGCCCGGACCCGCCAGGCGCCGCGCTGGCCGTCGCTGGACGCGCTCACCGACCGGGAGCGGGAGGTGATGGCGCTGGTGGCGCAGGGGCTCACCAACGACGAGATCGCCCAGCGGCTGTTCGTCAGCCCGCTCACCGCCAAGACCCACGTGAGCCGGGCGATGGCGAAGCTGGGCGCCCGGGACCGGATCCAGCTGGTGGTCATCGCGTACGAGTCCGGGCTGGTCCGGCCCGGCTGGCGGTAGTACGCCGAAAGCGTCGCGGGGGAGGACGACACCGCGGCCCGGCCGGCGCCAGCATTGCCGACATGCAATCCGCACCGTTCGCCGCCCGGGCGGCGGCCGCGACCAAGGTGTACGGTTCCGGGGCCACCGCCACGGTCGCGCTCGACAAGGTCACAGTGGAGTTCCCGGTCGGCGGGTTCACCGCGGTGATGGGACCGTCCGGGTCGGGCAAGTCGACGCTCATGCACTGCCTGGCCGGGCTGGACAGCCTCACCGAGGGGCAGGTGTACATCGGCGACGTCGAGCTCGGCCGGCTTTCCGACCGGCAGCTGACGCTGCTGCGCCGGGAGCGGATCGGGTTCGTCTTCCAGGCGTTCAACCTGCTGCCGACCCTGACCGCCCGGGAGAACATCACGCTCCCGCTCGACCTCGCCGGCCGGCGGCCGGACCCGGACTGGTTCGACGAGCTGGTCGCTACGGTCGGGCTCGGCGACCGGCTCGACCACCGACCGTCCGAACTCTCCGGTGGCCAGCAGCAGCGGGTAGCGGTGGCCCGGGCGCTGGTGACCCGGCCGGCGATCGTCTTCGCCGACGAACCGACCGGCAACCTCGACTCCCGGACCGGCGCGGAGCTGCTCGGCTTCCTCCGCCGGGCAGTCGACGAGTTTGGACAGTCGCTGGTGATGGTGACCCACGATCCGGTCGCGGCCGGCTACGCCGACGCGGTGGTGTTCCTCGCCGACGGCCGAGTGGTCGACCAGCTGGCCAACCCGACCGCCGCGCTGGTGCTCGACCGGATCAAGGAACTGGAGGGCTGACCCATGTGGCGCACCACCCGCGCGACCATCCTGGCCAACCGGCGGCGGCTGCTCGCCACGGTGGCCGCGGTGCTGCTCGCGGTCGCCCTGCTCACCGGCTCGCTGGTGGTCGGGCGCACCGTCACCGACGGGTTCACGCGGATACTCACCACCGCGTACGCCGGCACCGACGCGGTGGTCCGGTCCAGCGAGCTGGTCGGCGCCGGCGACTTCCCGCAGCGCCGGCTGGTCGACCGGGCGCTGGTCGAGGCGATCGCAGCGGTCGACGGGGTGGCCGCGGTGGCGCCCCGGGTCGAGGCGACCGGCCAGATCGTCGGTGCCGACGGCGACCCGGTCGGCGGCGCCGGTGGTACGGGTGCCGGAGCCGGTCCCGGTCCGGATCGTCGGGCTGGTCAGGTTCGGCGGCGCCGACCGGCCCGGCTCGGCCACGTATGCCGGCTTCGCCACCGGGTTCGCCGAGCAGGTGCTGCTGCCCGAGCCGGGCGGGGTGTCGAGCATCGCGGTGGCGGCCCAGCCGGGCGTGAGCGAGCCAGAGCTGGTCGACCGGCTGGCGGCGGTGCTGCCCGATGACACAGAGGCGATCACCGGCGAGGCGTACACCCGCGAGCTGGCGCGCCAACTCCAGGGTGACGACGGTCAGACCCGCCAGCAGGCGCTGCTCGCGTTCAGCGTGGTCGCGCTGGTGGTGGCGACGGTCAGCAGCTACCACACGTTCTCGATCGTGGTGGCGCAGCGGACCCGGCAGGCGGCCCTGCTCCGGGCGATCGGCGCCAGCCGTGGCCAGGTGCTGCGGTCGGTGGCGGCCGAAGCGCTGGTGGTCGGGCTGGTCGGAGCGGCCGGCGGGCTGATCGCCGGCTGAGGGCTGGCGGCCGGGCTGCTGGCCGCGATGCAGGTCGCCGGGCTGCCGGTGCCGCCGGCCACCCCGGTGCTGGATCCGGCCACGGTGCTGATCGGCATGGCGGTCGGCGCCGGCGCCACCCTGCTGGCGAGCCTCGCACCGGCGGTCCGGGCGGCCCGGGTGCCGCCGCTGGCCGCGCTGCGCGACCTCGCCGTCGACCGGCCGGCCGGCTCGCGGTTCCGTCACGCCGCCGGTGCGGTGCTCACCGCCGGCGGAGTGGCGGCGACCATCGCCGGTACGGTCGGCGCCGCGCTGCCCGCCACCGGGGCCGGGGCGCTGGCCACCGTGGCCGGGGTGCTGCTGCTCGGGCCGGTGCTCGTCCGGGCGGTCGCGGTAACGCCGGGCACCGGCGTGACCGGGGTGCTGGCCCGGCGCAACGCCGTCCGCAACCCGCGCCGGACCGCCGGCACCGCCGCCTCGCTGACGATCGGCGCGGCGATGGTGGTGCTGTTCACGGTGATCGCGGGGTCGCTGCAGCAGTCGATCGCCGGCGCGATCGACCGGCAGTTCGCCGGCGACCTGGTGATCTCGGGGGAGGGCCGGGGCGGGTTCAGCACCGAGCTGGCCCCGGCGGTGAACGCGCTGCCGGAGGTCGCGGCGGCCACCCCGATCGGCGGCGCGGCGGTCCGGGTCGACGGGACCGACCTGCTGGCGAGCACCATCGACCCGGCCACCATCGAGACGGTGGTGGACCTCGACCTCCGGCAGGGGTCGCTGGCCCGGCTGGGCCCGGACCAGCTGGCGGTCTCGACCGGCTACGCCGAACAGCGCGGACTGCGGCTCGGCGACCGGCTGACCGTGACCTACCCGGACGGGACCACCCAGCGGCCGGCGATCGGGGCGATCTACGGCAACGACCAGCTGGTCGGCGGGGGCGGGGTGGCGCTGTCGCGGGACGCCTACCTGCCGCACACCACCCGGCGGGTCGACGTGACCATGCTGATCGCACTCGCGCCCGGCGTGCCGGAGCCGGCCGGCGAGGCGGCCGTGCAGCGGGTGGCGGACCGGTTCGGTGCCCCGGACGTGCAGACCAACCAGGAGTTCGCGGACACCATCGCCGGTGAGATCAACGTCCTGCTCACCGTGGTCTACCTGCTGCTGAGCATCGCGATCGTGATCGCGGTGATGGGGATCGCGAACACGCTTTCGCTGTCGGCCCACGAGCGGACCCGGGAGCTGGGGCTACTGCGGGCGGTCGGCCAGACCCGGCGGCAGGTCCGGGCGATGGTCCGGTACGAAGCACTGATCGTGGCCCTGTCCGGCACGGTCATTGGACTCGGGCTCGGGCTGTTCCTGGGCTGGGCGCTGCTGCCGGTGCTCTCGGTGGACGGGTTCACTCCCTCGTTCGCGCTCCGGCCGCTGCCGCTGCTGGTGGTGCTGCTGCTCGGCGGGCTGGTGGGAGTGCTGGCCGCCGCCCGGCCAGCCCGCCGGGCCGCCCGCACCGACCTGCTCGCCGCGATCGCCACCGGGTAGGCCCGCCACCGAGCAAACCCCGCCACCGGGTAACCCGCCGGCGAGTACCCGCCGGTTCCGGTGGACCCCGCTATCCATCAACTGGTTGATGCCGGAATCCATCGATCCAGCTCCTCGTTGGGCGATCCGCTGGCCGGCCCGACCCGGGACCCTCGAAGCATGCCCATCATCGAGGTAACCAACCTGCACAAGCGGTACGGCGACGTGGTGGCCGTGGACGACGTGTCGTTCGCCGTCGAGGAAGGCGAAATCTTCGGCATCCTCGGCCCGAACGGCGCCGGCAAGACCACCACCGTCGAGAGCATCGTCGGGCTCCGCACGCCCGACCGCGGGACGATCAGCGTGCTCGGCATGGACCCTCAGCGGGAACGCACCGAGCTGCGGGAACGGGTCGGTGTGCAGCTGCAGGAGAGCCGGCTCCCGGACAAGCTGCGGGTCTGGGAGGCGTTGGACCTGTACGGCTCCTACTACCGCCGGCCGGCGGATCGGCAGAAGCTGCTCGAGGTGCTCGGGCTCGCCGACAAGCGCAACGCCCCGTACCGGAAACTCTCCGGCGGCCAGAAGCAGCGGCTGTCGATCGCGCTGGCGCTGGTCGGCAGCCCGAAGGTGGCGGTGCTCGACGAGCTCACCACCGGCCTGGACCCGCAGGCCCGGCGGGACACCTGGGATCTGATCGAGCAGGTCCGCGACCGGGGGGTCACGATCCTGCTGGTGACCCACTTCATGGACGAGGCCGAGCGGCTCTGCGACCGGCTGGCGATCATCGACAGTGGCCGGATCGCCGCGCTCGACACCCCGGCCGGCCTGGTCGCCAAGGCCGAGCAGGAGCAGCGGGTGCGGTTTCGCCCGTCCGCGCCGCTCGACGACCGGCTGCTCACCGACCTGCCGGAGGTCAGCTCCGTGCAGCACAGTGGACATCAGTTGGTCGTCACCGGCACCGGGAACCTGCTGCACGCGGTCACCTCGGTGCTGGCCCGCAACCAGATCGTCGCCCAAGACCTGCGCGTCGAACAGGCCAACCTGGACGACGCGTTCGTCCGCCTGACCGGCCGCCCGCTCGAGCAGTAGCAGAGGAGCTTCAAATGTCCAAACTGGTCAAGACCACGATTGTGGAAGGCAAGCTGTTCCTGCGGGAGCCGATGTCGGTCGGGTTCGGGGTGCTGTTCCCGGCCGGGCTGCTGCTGTTGCTCGGCGCGATCCCGGCGCTGCGGGAGCCGTCGCCGGACTTCGACGGCGCCCGGTTCGTGGAGTTCTGGGCGCCGACCGCGCTGGTGATCGGGATGGCGATCCTCGGTGTGCAGCACATCCCGACGGTGCTCGCCACCTACCGTGAGCAGGGGGTGCTGCGCCGGCTGTCGACCACCCCGGTGCACCCGGCGCAGGTGCTGGTCGCTCAGCTGATCGTGGTGATGCTGGCGATGCTGGTCGGCACCGCGCTGCTGGTCGGCAGCGCCTGGCTGGTGCTCGACGTGCCGCTGCCGGACCAGCCGCTGTTGTTCCTGGCGGCGTTCCTGGTCGGGTTCGGGGCGGTGTTGGCGCTCGGCCTGCTGGTCGCCGCGGTGGCCCCGAACGCGCGGGCGGCGACCGGGTTCGGGACGGTCGTGTTCATGCTGATCATGTTCGCCGGCGGGGTGTACCTGCCCCGGTTCCTGATGCCAGACTTCCTGGTCCGGCTCGGCGACTACACCCCGCCCGGCGTACAGGCGCTGCTCGAGACCTGGTCCGGCGACCTGGCGGCGCTGTCGACCGTCGAGTCCAGTGCGGCGCCGCCGCTGGCCCTGCAGCTGGGGATAATGGCGCTGGTGGCGGTGGTCGCCAGCACCGCGGCCGCCAGGCTGTTCCGTTGGGAGTGAGTGCCAGTGAGGCTCGGGCGGGCCGCGGAGAGCGCGGATCAGAAGCGCACTGACAAGCAGAGCGTGTCCGACTGGGAGCGGCGTTACCAGCAGCTGCTGGTGATCGTGCCGTGGCTGCTGCTGGTCCCGTCGGCGGTGCTCAGCCAGCTGCCCACCGACCAGACCGGCGCGGACCGGGCGATCACGCTCGGCCTGGTGGTGCTCGCCGGCGCTTGGGTCTACTTCGGTCATACCCGAGTGCCGGCGGAGCGCCGGGCGCAGACCATGCCGATGGTGGTCTACTTCGCCGGGCTGATCGTCCTGTTCGCGGCGTTGATGAGCCGGGACACGGTGTTCGTCCTGTTCACCATCACCGGCTTCTTCCACGCCTACGAGCTGCGGCCGGTGCCGCTCGGGATCGCCGGCATCTTCTCCACCTCGGTGGTGCTCAACCTGATGACGCTCGGCTGGCAGGACGGCTCGGCTCAGTCGATCGGCACGCTGGTCGGGATCATCGCGATCCAGTCCGCGGCGATCAGCGCCGGCCTGGTGTTCAGCGAGAAGGCCGCGCTCCAGCACCGGCAGCGCGAGGCGATGGTGGCGAAGCTGGAGGCGGCGCTGGAGGAGAACGCCGGGTTGCACGCGCAGCTGCTCACCCAGGCGCGCGAGGCCGGCGTGCTGGACGAACGGCAGCGGATGGCCCGGGAAATCCACGACACGCTGGCGCAAGGGCTCGCCGGCATCATCACCCAGCTGCAAGCGGCACAGCGCGGCTGGCACTCAGCCGAGCAGGCGCGCGGGTACGTGGACCGGGCGCTGGCGCTGGCCAAGGAGAGCCTGGCCGAGGCACGCCGGTCGGTGCAGGCGCTGCGGCCGGGCGAGCTGGAGGACGCCCGGCTGCCCGACGCGCTGTCCGAGCTGGCCCGCCGGTGGGCCGCCGACGCCGGGGTCGACACCCACGTCGAGGTGACCGGCGACCGGGTGCCGCTCAGCCCGGCGCTGGAGGTGGCGCTGTTCCGGGTCGCCCAGGAAGCACTGACCAATGTGGCCAAGCACGCGGCCGCCTCCCGGGTCGGGCTCACGCTGTCCTACATCGGCGACGCGGTGCTGCTGGACGTCCGCGACGACGGGCGCGGCATGACCAACGGGCACAAGCCGGGGTTCGGGCTGAGCAGCATGCGGCAGCGGATCCGCAGCGTCGGGGGCATGCTGGAGATTGAGAGTACGCCGGGCGAGGGTACCGCGGTCAGCGCGAGCGTCCCGGCGATCGTAGTGGGGGAGAAGTGATCCGGATCCTGATCGCCGACGACCATCCGGTCGTCCGGAATGGACTGCGCGGCGCGTTCGCGGACGAGCCGGACATCGAGGTGGTCGGGGAGGCTCGCAACGGCCAGGAGGCGGTCGAGTTCGCGGTCCGGGAGCCGGTCGACGTGGTGCTGATGGACCTGCGGATGCCGGTGATGGACGGGGTGCAGGCGATCGCCGCGCTGCGGGAGCAGGCGCCGCGGGTGCGGGTGCTGGTGCTGACCACCTTCGACAGTGAGAGCGACGTGCTGCCGGCGATCGAGGCCGGCGCCACCGGCTACCTGCTCAAGGACGCGGCCACCGATGAGCTGCTGCGGGCGGTGCGGGCCGCGCACCGGGGCGAGTCGGTGCTCTCGCCGTCGGTCGCCGGCCAGCTGATGGGCCAGGTCCGCAAGCCGGCCGGCAAGGTGCTCAGCAAGCGGGAGCTGGAGGTGCTGCAGCTGGTCGCCGAAGGGCTGTCGAACCGGCTCGCCGCCAAGCGGCTGTTCATCAGCGAGGCGAGCATCAAGACCCACCTGCTGCACATCTACGACAAGCTCGGGGTGCGCGACCGGGCCGCGGCGGTCGCCGAAGCGTACCGCCGCGGCCTGCTCAACTAACGCCGCTCGGCCATCAGGCGAAGGTCGGATCCGGCGCGGTGGCGGTCACACGGTGGTTTGGCGTGGCGGCCTTGGCCGACGTTGCGATCGCCGGTGCGGTGCCCGGCCGGGGCGCGTACTGGCCGGTCATCCGCGCCACTTTCAGCGACAGGTGCAGCGCCAGCCGCTCCACTCCGTCCTTCAGGTCGGTGCCGGCGAGCTGCTCCACCCGCTGCAGCCGGTAGTAGAGCGAGGTCCGATGCAGGTGCAGCAACTCGGCGGTGAGCTGGGCGTTGCCAGCGGCGTCCAGGTAGGTCTCCAGGGTCTCCAGCAGCGGCAGCGCCTCCGGCTGGTCGAGCAGCCGGCGCAGCCCGGCGTGCGGCACCGGCGGGTGGTCGGCGCGGACCGCCAGCGACGCCGCGACCTGGTAGACCCCGAGCTGCGACCACCGGGCCAGCTCGCCGACCCCGGGCAGGGTGGCGGCGGCCATCGCGGCCATCCGGGCCTCCCGGTACGAATGGACCGCCTCGACCAGGGTCGGCCGGTGCCCGCCGATCCCGATGACCAGCGTCAGCTCCGGGTCGGTGAGCGCCAGCTCGGCCACCGCCACCGCCCGCAGCGAGTCGAGCTGTGCCCGCAGCCGCGGATCGTCGTCGCTGGGTGCGATCATCACCAGCACGCAGTGGTCCTTGCGGGCCAGGTAGAACGCGCCGTCGCGGCGGTAGAGCCGGGGCGAGCCGATCAGCGCCTCGGTCAGGCTGTTCTGGATGTCCGGTTCCACGCCGGGCCGGTCGGCGGTCGCCTGCAGCACCGCCACCACCACGCCGGCGGTGGTGTCGATGCCTTCCTCCGCCAGGTCGCGGGCGGCGACCGCGGCCGCCGGCGAGTCCATCAGCAGCAGCCGCACCCGCTCGGCCAGCCGGGCCGAGCTGACCAGCCCGGCGACGCTCGCCAGGTGCAGCTGGGCGGCGAGCGCGGCGCCGTCCCGCTCGCACCACTCCAGCTCGGTCGCTGACATCGACCCGTCCGGGTCCACAAAGAACAGAAAGCCGAGCAGCAGATCCTTGTGCCGGATCGGGACGCAGATCCGGGGGAGCATCCGCAGCTCCGGGTTGGCGGGCACCCGGACCGGCCGGCGGGCCTGCCGGATCCCGAGGCTGGTCAGCCAGCGGCTGACCTCGGCCGAGGCGTGGCGCTGGAGGATCGAGTTCTCGCGCACCTCGTCGACCGGCTGGTCGTGGGCGCTGTAGGCGACCAGTCGCAGGTAGCGGTCTTCGAGGACGGCGGGGCGACCCACGCGAGCGGCCAGCCGATCGACGATTTCCTGCACCGCGTGGTTCATGGCGCCTCCGGGGGTAAGGGGGCCCTGCCTCAGAGTATGGCGGGATTTGTCGGGTAGCGCACCTGCTCGCAAGCGATGTCCGGTGACGGCCGCGAGGTCCCCGGATCAGCTTTGCTAATCCGAATTAGCAAGGCATGATCGCTTGACAGGACCGGGTCACCGAGTCAACAATCACCGGCAACGCGGTTGCTAATGCGCATTAGCAAGGAGGTGGGCGATGGCGAGGAGCGACGGGTCGCGCCGGATCACGCAGCGTGACATCGCCCGCCTGGCCGGGGTCAGCCAGACCACCGTGTCGCTGGTGCTGAACAACCGGGCCGGCGACACCGCCCGGATCCCGGCCCAGACCCGGGAGCGGGTGCTGCAGGTGATCCGGGAGACCGGCTACGTCGCCGACCCGATCGCCCGCCGGCTGGTCGACCGGCACAACCGGATCTTCGGCGTGTTCACCTACGAGCCGGTGTTCCCCAGCCAGACCGCCGACTTCTACCACCCGTTCCTGGTCGGGATCGAGGAGTGCGCCGAGGCGCTCGGCTGCGACCTGCTGCTGTTCACCAGCGCGCCGTCGGTTGGCGGCCGGCGCCGGATCTACCAGGAGGGCAACCGGCTGCGGCTGGCCGACGGCTGCGTGCTGCTCGGTCGTGAGCTCGACCGCGACGACCTGGCCCGGCTGGTCGCCGAGCGGCAGCCGTTCGTCTCGGTCGGCCGGCGCGAGGACGCCGGCGGCCGGGTGCCCTACGTCGGCGCCGACTACGCCGCGGCCACCGCGGAGCTGGTACGCCGGGCGGTGGCGCTCGGGCACCGCCGGCTGGCGTACCTCGGCGACGGCGAGGGCCCGGAGTCCTTCGTGGACCGGTTCCGGGGGTTCACCGACGGGGTGGCGGACGCCGGTGCGTACGGCGCGCGCCACCGGGTGCCGGAAGCCGGCGCCGGCGCGCTGCTGCCGGCCCTGCTCGACGACCGGATCACCGCGGTGTTCCTGGAGGAGTACGCGGACGGGGCGGGACTCGCCGCGGCGGCGCGGGAGCGCGGCCTGGCGATCCCGGCCGACCTGTCGGTGATCGCGCTCGGCCACCCGACCCGGCCGGCGGCGGCCGAGCCGGAGCCGCCGAGCCTGACCTTCACCGGCTTCCGGATCCCGCGGCGGGAGATGGGCTGGCGGGCGGTCGAGCTGCTCGCCGCGGTCATCGAGGGCACCGCCAACCAGCAGACCTGGCAGCAGTTGCTGCCGTGCGAACCGGTCGACGGCGCCACCCTGGCGCCACCGGCGGTCCGACAACCGGAAGGGGTGTAATGCAGACAGAGGTGCTCATCGTCGGAGGCGGCCTCGGTGGGGTCGCGGCCGCGCTGGCTGCGCTGCGGGCCGGCCGGTCGGTGGTGCTCACCGAGGAGTACCCGTGGCTGGGCGGACAGCTGACCAGCCAGGCGGTGCCGCCGGACGAGCACACCTGGGTGGAGCAGTTCGGGATCACGGCCTCCTACCGCGCGTTGCGGGACGGGATCCGCGACTACTACCGGCGGCACTACCCGTTGACCGAGGCGGCTCGGGCGTGGCGGGAGCTGAACCCGGGTGCCGGGTCGGTCAGCAAGCTGTGCCACGAGCCGCGGGTGGCGTTGGCGGTGATCGAGTCGATGCTCGCGCCGTACCGCTCCAGCGGCCGGCTCACCGTGCTGCAGCCCTACCGGCCGGTGGCGGCGCAGACCGACGGCGACCGGGTCACCGCGGTCCGGCTGGCCAGCGACGCGGGTCCCGAGCTGACCGTCACCGCACCGTACATCCTGGACGCCACCGAGACCGGCGAGCTGCTGCCGCTGGCCGGCGTCGAGTACGTCACCGGCTTCGAGGCGCAACGCGAGACCGGCGAGCCGAGCGCGCCGGACCAGCCGCAGCCGATGAACATGCAAGCGATCTCGGTCTGCTTCGCGATCGACCACGTCGACGGCGACCACACCATCGACCGGCCGGAGTCCTACGAGTTTTGGCGGGACTACCAGCCGGCGTTCTGGGGCGGGCCACTGCTCGGCTGGCGGGCGCCGAACCCGCGCACGCTCGAGCCGACCGAGCGGAGCTTCACCCCGAACCCGGAGGGGGATCCGCGAGCGGTCATCGCCGACCAGCGGGTCACCGGTGGCGACCAGGACCTGTGGACGTTCCGGCGGATCATCGCCCGCCGCAACTTCCTGCCGGGTGCGTACGCCAGCGATATCACGCTGGTCAACTGGCCGATGATCGACTACTTCGAGGGGCCGGTGATCGACGTGCCGGAGCCGGAGCGGGACCGCCACCTCGCCGCCGCCAAGCAGCTGTCGCTGAGCGTCCTGTACTGGCTGCAGACCGAGGCGCCGCGGCCGGACGGCGGCACCGGCTGGCCCGGGCTGCGGCTGCGCGGCGACGTCACCGGCGGCGCCGACGGGCTGGCCCAGGCGCCGTACATCCGGGAGTCCCGGCGGATCAAGGCCGAGTACACGGTGGTCGAGCAGGACCTGTCACTGGCGGTCCGCGGCGACCGGGGCGCGGTGTCCTATCCGGACTCAGTCGGGGTCGGCATGTACCGGATCGACCTGCACCCGTCCACCGGCGGCGACAACTACATCGACGTGGGCTGCTGCCCATTCGAGATTCCGCTCGGTGCGCTGATCTGCCAGCGGGTGGAGAACCTGCTGCCCGCGGGTAAGAACATCGGCACCACCCACATCACCAACGGCGCCTACCGGCTGCACCCGGTCGAGTGGAACATCGGCGAGGCCGCCGGGGCGCTGGCGGCGTTCTGCCTGGACCGCGGGGTGTCCCCCCGAGCGGTGCGCAACAAGGCCAGCCTGCTGGCCGACTTTCAGGACCATCTCACCAGTCACGGCGTCCAGCTGCGCTGGCCCGAGGTGTCCGGCTACTGAGGAGAGAGAACCATGACTGTACAGATGAGGCGGTACGCGGCGGCCGCGCTGGCCGGGCTGCTGGCGGTGGCCGGGCTCGCCGCGTGCGGGGATGACGACGGCGGCGACGACGGCGGCCCGGTGTCGCTGCGGATGACGATCTGGTCGGCGAACGAGGCGCATCTGAACCTGTTCAACGAGATCGCCGCCGAGTACATGGCGGCCAACCCGGACGTCACCGAGATCACCTTCGACCCGCTGCCGTTCGAGACCTACACCACCGGGCTCACCACCCAGATCGCCGGCGGCAACCCGCCGGACCTGGCCTGGATCTTCGAGAACTCGGCCCCGGACTTCGTCACCTCCGGCGCGCTGGTCCCGCTGGACGAGACGCTGTCCGCCACCGAAGGGTACGAGCTGGACGACCTGGTCCCGGCCGCCACCCAGCTGTGGCAGCACGAGGGACAGCTGTACGCGTACCCGTTCTCCACCTCGCCGTTCGGGGTGTTCGCCAACCTGGACCTGCTGGCCGAAGCCAACCAGCCGACGCCGGCCGAGCTGCGGGACGCCGGCGAGTGGACCTGGGAGCGGGTGATCGACGCGGCCGCCGCGGTCAGCGCCGAGACCGACGCGGCCGGGCTGGTGATCCGCGACTTCGACTACGCCAACTGGGACAACCTGTCGACCCTGTGGACCGGCTGGGGCGCGCGGGCCTGGAGCGAGGACGGCGCCACCTGCGGCTTCGACCAGCCAGAGATGGTCGATGCGATGACCTTCCTGCACGACGCCATCTTCCAGCGGCAGGCGCTGCCCGGTCCGGGCAACAGCGCCGACTTCTTCGCCGGCGAGGCGGCGTTCACCATCACCCAGATCTCCCGGGCCTCGCTGCTGCCCGAGGACGGGTTCGAGTGGGACCTGGTGCCGCTGCCGGCCGGGCCGGCCGGCGAGTACTCGGTGATCGGCCAGGCCGGGCTCGGAGTGCTCAAGCAGAGTGCGCACCCGGAGGAGGCCGCCGAGTTCCTGGCGTTCCTGACCAACCCGGCCAACTCGGCGAAGCTGGCCCAGTTCTTCCCGCCGCCGCGGCAGTCCCAGCTGACCGCTGAGACGCTCGCCGCCACCAACCCGCTGCTGTCCGAGGAACAGCTGCAGTCGGTGGTGATCGACGGGATCGCCAACGGGGTGGTGAAGCCGAGCCACTTCGGCCAGGCCGAGATCAGCGCCACCGTACGGTCGCAACTGGACGCACTGTGGCAGCCGAACGCGGACGTGCCGGCGGTGCTGAGCGGCGTCTGCGAAGCGATCGCCCCGATGCTCAGCCAGTGACCACGATCTGGACCACCCGGCGCCGCGACCAGCTTGCGGGGTACCTGTTCGTTACCCCGCAGCTGGTCGGCTGGGCGGTGTTCGTGCTACTGCCACTCGGGCTGGTGGGCTGGTACAGCCTGCACGAGTGGAACGTGCTCGCCGGCACGTTCGAGTTCACCGGGAGCGAGAACTACCGGCGGCTGGCCGAGGACCCGCGGTTGCCCGGCGTGCTCCGGGCGACCGGGGTGTTCTCGGTCGGGCTGGTGGCGTTCAACCTTAGCCTGGCGCTGCTGCTGGCGGTGCTGCTGAACCAGCGGCTGCGCGGCACCGTGGTGTTCCGGACCGTGTTCTTCTCGCCGGTGGTGGTGTCACTGGTCGCCTGGACGATCGTGTGGCGGTTCCTGCTGCAGGACAACGGCGGCGTGAACGGGCTGCTGGAGGTGATCGGGGTGACCGGTCCGAACTGGCTGCGCAGCGGCGGCACCGCGATGGTCTCGGTGATCGTGGTCCAGGTGTTCAAGAACGTCGGGTTGAACATGGTACTGTTCCTGGCCGCCCTGCAGGGCGTGCCGACCGAGCTGTACGAAGCGGCCACCGTGGACGGTGCCAGCCGGTGGCGGCAGTTCTGGCGGATCACCGTGCCGCTGATCAGCCCGACCATCCTGCTCACCTCGATCCTGACCGTGGTCGGTTCGCTGCAGGTGTTCGCGCAGATCGCGGTGCTCACCCAGGGCGGCCCGGGCACCTCCACCACGGTGCTGGTCTACTACCTCTACCAGCAGGCATTCCAGTTCCATCAGTTCGGCTACGGCGCCACCCTGTCAGCGCTGCTGTTCGTGATCGTGCTGGCGCTGACCGTCCTGCAGTGGCGGCTACGACGCCGGTGGGTGTTCCATGAGCAATAGGGCGAAGCTGATCCTGTACGGGGTGCTGCTGGTGCTGGCGATCCCGTTCGTGTTCCCCACCTGGTGGATGGTGACCTCGTCGCTGAAGCCGGTGAGCGAGATCTTCGCCACCCCACCGGCGCTCTGGCCGACCTCGCCGCGGCTCGACGCCTACCGGGACGTGTTCGAGCTGCAGCCGTTCGCCCGGCAGTACTTCAACAGCTGTTACATCGCCGCGGTGGTGACGGTCGGCACGCTGCTGGTCTCCTCGCTGGCCGGGTACGCGTTCGCGCGGATCCGGTTCCGGGGCGCGAACGTGCTGTTCGTGCTGGTGCTGACCGGGCTGCTGGTCCCGAGCGAGGTGACGATCGTGCCGTTGTTCCAGCTGTTCCAGCGGCTCGATCTGATCGACACCCACTGGCCGCTGATCCTGGTGCCGATCTTCGGCGCGCCGAGCGTGCTCGCCACCTTCATCATGCGGCAGTTCTTCCTGGCGCTCCCCGGCGAGCTGGAGGAGGCGGCCCGGATCGACGGGCTCGGCCGGCTCGCGATCTACTGGCGGATCGCGATGCCGCTGGCCCGGCCGGCGCTCGGCGCGGTCGCCATCTTCACGTTCCTGCACAGCTGGAACCTCTACCTGGAACCGATCGTGTTCCTGTCCACTCCGGAGAAGTTCACCCTGCCCCAGGCCCTCACGATGTTCGTCGACGCGTACGGCGGTCCGATGTGGGACGTGCAGCTGGCGGCCGCCTCGCTCACCGCGATCCCGGTGCTGGTCGTGTTCGTGTTGGCGCAGCGCCAGTTCGTCCAGGGGCTGGCGCACACCGGCCTGAAGGGCTAACCCTCGAAAGGAGTCCCCCATGTCCCCCAGAACCAGAGCGGTCGCGGTCGTCGCCGCGCTCGTCACCACGCTCGGGCTGGCGCCAGCCGCCCCGTCGGCCGCGCAGCCGGACCTCCAGCAGCCGGGCGGCGGGCCGCTGCCGGAGTTTACGTTCGCCGGCCAGCTGTTCGACCACGATGAGCTGAACTACAACCCGACCGGTGAGTTCATCTTCCCGAGCGTGTTCCACGCCGGGAGGTACCTGGAGGATCCGCTCGGCGAGTGGTACCTCTACTACGCGCCGCACGAGCGGCCGGGCGGGATCTCGCTGGCGTACGCGGACTCGCTCGACGGGCCGTGGACCGAGTACCCGAACAACCCGATCATCAGCAACCAGTGGCCCCCGCACTACGACCAGGTGAGCCACGTCTCGTCGCCGGACGCGTTCTGGCATCCGGAGGAGCGGCAGGTCTTCCTCTACTTCCACGGTGAGAACTCGGTCACCCGGTACGCCACCTCCTCCGACGGCGTCCATTTCTCCTACGGCGACATCGCCATCAACGCCGCCGACGCCGGGTCCGGCGTGAGCGAGGCCTCGTACGCCCGGGTGTTCGCGCACCCGGACCGGGCACACGGTCCGCGGTACGCGATGTTCTTCATGGACAACCTGAACAACACCCGGCGGATCCGGGTGGCGACCTCCGACGACGCCCGGACCTGGCAGATCGATCCGGAGCCGCTGGTGGTGCCGGGGCCGGTCGAGGGCGCGAACGTCTCCAGCGCCGACCTGTGGCGGTGGCGTGGCCGGTACTACGTCATCTACCACGCGTCGAGCGGCAACATCTACGCCCGCCCGGTTGACCGAGCACTGTCCGAAGTGGGTGAACCGCTGCTGTTGCACGACTCGATGGACGCACCGCCGGACCTGGGCCGGTCCGCCGCCCCGCAGATCGTCGCCGCCGGCGGCAAGCAGTACCTGTTCTACGAGGCGGGTGGCCGGCTCACCGCGACGATCGCCTACGCGGTCGCGCCGACCGGGGTTGGCGTGGGTTGATGCGGCGGGTTATCACCGCTGCGGTGGTGGCAGCCGGGCTGGTGCTGGTTGCCGGCCCGGCCACCGCCCAGCCCGAGCCGGCCCAGCCGGCGGCCGCCGAACCCGGCTCGCGGTCGGTGTTCCGGACCATGCCGCACGATCCGCTGGCGGTGGTGCTGGGGAGCCCCGAGTACCCGGTGCACGGCGACGGAGTCGGCGACGACACCGCCTCGCTGCAAGCCGCGATCGACGAGGCATCCCGGCGCGGCGGCGAGAACTGGCTCGGCAACATCGTCGGCGGCGCCCGCAACGTCGAAGTCGGCGACGGCGGGGGAGTGGTGTTCATCCCCGAGGGCACCTACCGGGTCAGCGCCACCATCAACCTGCACGACTCGGTCCGGCTGGTCGGGTTCGGTCAGCGGCGGCCGACCATCCTGCTCGGCCCGGACACGCCCGGGTTCCAGCAGGGCACCGAGTCCTACGTGATCGCCTCCCGCCGCTACCCGTACGACCCGGACCGGCCGCTGTCGTTCGGCAACAACGACACGTTCGGCACCGGCCTGCTGAACCTCAACATCCGGATCGCCGAGGGGAACCCGGCCGCGGTCGGGGTCCGGTTCAGCGGCGCCCAGCTGTTCCTGATGCAGGACGTCGACATCGACGTCGGCGACGGCTATGCGGGCATCTCCCGCAACGCCAACCTGCTGCAGCGGGTGACGGTACGCGGCGGCGAGGTCGGCTGGCAGGCGTACGCCGCTACCCCGGGGTGGCAGACCACCCTGCTGGACGCCAGCTTCGAGGGGCAGCGGGACGCCGCGATCACGCTCGGCACCGACGCCAAGCTGTCGATCATCCGGACCCGGTTCGCCAACGCTCCGCACGGGATCCGGGTCGATCTGCCGAACCAGTGGCAGCACCTTTACGTGCAGGACTCGATATTCGAGGACATCTCGGAAGCCGTGGTCACGCTCAACGACCCCGAGACCTTCCCGGCCGAGGACGAGGCCGAGCTGATCCAGGCCCAGAACCAGCTCAACCTGCTGAACACCGGGGTCGCCGACGCCGGCGCGCTGGTGCGGTTCACCCCGAGCGGCCGGAGCTGGCTCGGGCCGGGCAGGTCCTATCTGGTCGACGAGGCGACCGTCGGGGTGCGGGTCGAGCAGGCGCTCAGTGACCGGGAGTCACGCAGCAACGACGTGCTGGTGGCCGCCCACCCGGCGGCGCCGGCGAGCTTCCACCGGTTGCTCGCCACCGACGTCCCGCTGCCGCCGCCGACCGAGTCCTGGGTGAACATCGCCGAGTACGCGGCCGCCCGCGGCGTCGAGATCGGCACCGGGGTCGCCGACGACCACGCCATCTTCCAGCAGGCGATCAACGAGCATGGCACGGTCTACGTTCCGATGGGGCAGTACCTGATCGGCGACACGCTGCGGCTGCGGCCGGACAGCCACCTGATCGGGCTCCATCCCCGGCAGACCTGGCTGCTGGTGCCGGACGGCGACCCGGCGTTCTCCGACCCGGACCGTCCGAAGGCGATGCTCGAAACCCCACCCGGCGGCCGGAACATCGTGATGGGGCTGGGCCTGGACACCGCGCAGGACACGCCGGGCGCGGTGCAGGTGCGCTGGCGCTCGGGGCCGCGCAGCCACCTCGCCGACGTCACCACCCAGTTCGTCAAGTGGCATCCGGAAGACACCGAGCCGGGCGACCCGGGCACCGGCGACCCTGGGTACCAGTACCGCGGCGCCCACAAGTACAGCTTCTGGATCGACGGCGGCGGCGGCACCTTCGCCAACCTGTGGAGCGTCGCCGGCTGGGCGGAGAACGGCCTGCTGATCGAGAACACCGCGATCCCGAGCCGGATGTACGAGGTGTCGGTGGAGCACCACGAGCACCGGGAGGTGGTGCTGCGCAACGTCCGGCACTGGGAGTTCCACGCGCTGCAGACCGAGGACCACATCTACGGCTGGCGGTCACAGGCGCTCGAGCTGGACCGGGTGCGGGATGTCACGTTCGGCAACACCGTGTTCTTCCGGGTGGCGACCGTGCTCGGGCCCTATCCGCAGGCGATCGGAATCCGGGACAGCGCGGACGTGGTGATCCGCGGTACCCGCGGCTACCGGGACGTCAACGTCGAGCACAGCCGGTGGGGTGCCACCATCGCCGATGTCGAGACCGGCCGGCGGGTGCCCGACCTGGAGGTCGCGTACCTCGGGGTCGGTACGCCCGGCCGGCCGCCGACCCCGACCGGGGTCCGGATGAGCCTCGACCCGGCCAGCGCCGGCGGGTTCCCGGGGGAGCCGGTGACCGCCCGGTTGACCGTCCACAACTACGGGCCGGGGGTGATCGACCAGCTGGCGGTCGCCGCGTCAGTCCCAAGTGGCTGGACGGTGGCCGGCGACTTCCCGGTGCGCCGGTTGCGGCCGGGCGAGTCGGCCGAGGCGGTGCTGACCGTGACCCTCGGTGCCGGCCCGGTCGAGCCGCACACCGAACAGGTCACCGCGACCGTCTCGTTCCGCAGCCGGGGCGACCGGCTGAGCCAGGCGCAGACCCTGACCGTCCAGGTCGGTGGCGAGAACCTGGCCCGGGGCGCAGCGGTGACCGCGAGCTCGGTGCTCGGCGGCAACGTCGCGAGCAACGCGGTGGACGGCGTGGTCGACGGTGCCCGCTGGATCTCGGCGGCCGACGATCCCGCGCCTACCCTCACCATCGACCTTGGACAGTCTGCTGAGCTCCGGCTGCTGCGGCTCTACAGCGGGGTCGCCGGTGGTCCGCAGTTCATCGTCCGGGGGATGGTGGTAGAGGCCGAGCTGGCGGGCGAGTGGCAGGAGATCGGCCGGCTGGCAGGGAACCAGGCCAGCCCGGCCGACCTCGACCTCGGCGGTGCCCGGGCCAACCGGCTGCGGTTGGTGTTCACCGAGCCCAGCCAGGTCGACGGGATCGCGAGAGTGTTCGAAGTGGAGGCTTACGGCCGGCCGGTGCCCTGAGCCGCCCGTTGCGCCTCGATCCCGTCGAGCAGCAGCTCCACCCCGGCGGCGTAGGCGTCGTCGGCCTGCCGTACCAGGTAATCCTCGGGGTCGCCGCGGTCGCCGGCGGCGGCCCCCTGGCCGAGCCAGACCGTGTGCGGGAACCGGCTGGCGAAGTCCGGCGCCACCTTCTGCAGCTGCGGCGCCCGGGCCTGCCACCAGGCCGCCGACGGGGTGCCGGTGGCGGTCGGCGCGGCCCGGGCGTCGATCCGGGTCTGCGCCGCGCCCCGGACCAGGTGCAGCAGCGCGCTCACCGCCCGGCGCACGGCGGCGGGGCCGAGCCCGGTGTGGCGGAGGATGCCGGTGAGCGTCTCCACCACCGCCTGCTCGTTCGGCCCGAGCACCGGCCGGGCGTACGAGATCTGCAGCGTCCACGGGTGCCGCAGGTAGAACTCGCCGAGGTCGCGCGCCCACGCGCGGGCCGCGGCCCGCCAGCCCCGCCCGGTCGGATAGCTGGTCGGCAGCTCGGCGTACACCCGGTCGTAGCAAAGGTCGAGCAGCTCCGCCTTGCCCGGCACGTATGTGTAGAGCGCCATCGCGGTGCAGCCCAGGCGCTGCCCGACCGCCTTCATGGACAGCGCCGCCAGGCCGCCCCGGTCGGCGATCTCGATCGCGGCGGCGACGATCGCGTCCAGGCTGAGCGACGGCCGTGGCCCCGGCCGGGCCGGTGGCGGCTCGGCCGCCCCCCACAGCGCCGCCAGCGACCACGCCGGGTCGCCCTGCCCCGCGAACACCGGCACGATGCCTACTCCTTACATGGTAAAGTGTTGCCTCGCCAGCATCAGTTTACGTGATAAAGAG
The DNA here is from genome assembly GCA_036564175.1 of Natronosporangium sp. Classification (GTDB taxonomy): domain Bacteria; phylum Actinomycetota; class Actinomycetes; order Mycobacteriales; family Micromonosporaceae; genus Natronosporangium. The sequence goes on along the minus strand of DATCKZ010000031.1, from coordinate 67,426 downwards.
GTGGCGGGATGCGTGCGGTGCGGCTGCCCGGTGGCGGCTCGATCGAGGTGGCGGTGGCTGGCACCGGTCCGGCGGTGATGCTGCTGGTCGACCCGCGGCCGGCCACCGGTGAGCAGGCCGACGAGCTGCGGAACTGGGGGGTCGACCCGCAGCTCGGCCGGACCCTGCTGAACGGTCTGCGGGACCGGTTCACGGTGATCGGGGTCCCGTACGAGGCCTACGCCCTGGCCAACCCGCGGCCGGAGACGCTCACCCCGGACGCGGTCGCCGCCGACCTGCTGGCGATCGCGGACGCGGCCGGCGCCGACCGGTTCGGCTGCTACGGCTACTCGTGGCTGGCGGTGGTGGCGCTGCAGCTGGCGCTGCGGACGGACCGGGTGGCGGCGCTGGCGATGGGCGGGTTCCCGCCGGTCGATGGGCCCTACCGGGAGATGCTCGCGGTCACCACCGCGACCCATGAGATCGCGACCGGGCTCCGACCGCGCCAAGTGGACAATCCGGAGAGCGAATGGGACCGCGGCGAGATGACCCTCAGCCCGGCCCAGACCGGCCAGTTCGTCACGTTCTACCGGGCACTCGAAGCGTTTGACGCCCGAGCCGCGCTCGATCGAGTGGGCTGCCCGCGGCTGTGCTTCGCCGGCACCGCCGACCGGATCGAGTACGGCGAGCGCTGGGGCGGCGTGGTGGTCGACATCGCCGGGCCGGTACGGATGAACGAGGCGGAGCTGCGTACCACCGGCTGGACGGTCCACCTGCTCGACGGACTTGACCACGTCCAGGCGATGCAGCCGCCGCAGGTGCTGCCGGTGCTCCGGCCGTGGCTGACGGAGGTGCTGGCGGCGACGCCACGATGAGGGACCGCGGGGGTGTTCCGAGTCGCCACGAACTGTGTCAGCCGAGGGCACGCCCCGGACCATACCCACGGCTCCCTCGCGCGGGGGAGGCGGATCACCGGTGACCGGGACGGCGGCGCGCTGGCCGGGCGGAACCGTGGGGGCATGACCCTTGTCAGAGAACGCCGAGCACCCGACCGGTTCCGGCCCGACCTGGTGCCAACCTGGGCGAAGGTCGCCGCCTGGACGGTGCTCGCCTCTGTGCTGCCGTCGGTGACCTGGCGGCTGACCATGTCGATCAACGCGCTGCTCAACGGCGACAATCCATGCATGCCGCCGGACCTACCGATCGGCGAGCAGATCTACATCGTGGCGGTCCTGCCGACCTTCCAGATCGGCCTGGCGTCGCTGACGTTCGGGCTGATTCAGCGGTGGGGCGAGGTGCTACCGCGCTGGCTGCCGGTGGTCGGCGGCCGGCGAGTGCCGATCAGCTTCGGGGTGGCCGCGGCGGTCGGCGGCGCGCTGGCGATCACCGCGCTGATCGTCTGGTCCCAGCTGCTGCAGGGCGGGCAGCCGACCCGGCCGCTTCCCGAGGGATGCAGCAAGCCCGGCTGGGACGTGCTCCGGTGGTACCTCCCGATGCTGCTGTGGCCGCCGCTGCTGATCCTGCTCGCCGGGCACTACCGCCACCGCCGGCGGCGCGAGGAGCGCTAGCTCACCAGACGTCGCCGTCCCGCCAGTCGCAGGCCAGCTCGCCGGTGAGGTCCAGCTGCGCGGTCTGCGGCAGCACGAACACCGAACCGTCGTCGTCCGGCGTGCGGACCACCCCGGTCGGGGCCAGCACCGAGGTCGGCCCCTGCCACCGCAGCCAGCCGCGCCCTTCGTACAGGTTGGCGCCCTGGTCGGAGGCGGAGAGCGCGCCCAGCTCGTACCCGCCTCTGACCAGCCGCTCCAGCGCGGTCATGATCGCGCTGGCGTGACCCTGCCGGCGCCGGTCGGTGCGCACCGCGACCCCCTCGACGTAGCCGGTGCGCAGCGGCCGGCCGGCGTGCAGCAGCCGTCGCTGGACCACCGCCCCGTGCCCGATCAGCTCGCCGTCCTCCCACACGGTGGCGTGCATGCCGCCGAGCGTGTGGTCCCAGTCGTGGTCGGTGAACGTGCCGGCGAACGCCGCGTCGAGCAGGGTCCGGATCGCGTCCCGGGTGGCGCCGTCCAGGTCGGCGGTGTGGGCGATGCGCAGCTCAGTCATGTGAACCATTCTCGTAACCGGTCGACAGTTGCCGCGCCGGCCCCGGCGGACCGACAATGGGTGCAACGAGGAGATGCCGATGGCTGGCGGGCGGATGGCGGACTCCCGGTTCGGCGACGAGGAGCGGCTGCCGGCTGACGGTCACTCGGTCGCGAGCTTGCGGACCGTCGCGAGCAGCACGTTACCGCTATTCTCGACGTCCTCCGGGCGGGTCAGCTCGGCCGGGGAGTGGCTGCGGCCGGCGACGCTCGGCACGAAGATCATGCCGGTCGGGGCGAGCTTCGCGACGTTCTGCGCGTCGTGGCCGGCGCCGGACGGCATCCGCAGCGTGGCCAGCCCCAGCTCGGCCGCGCACGACTCGACCAGCGCCTGCATCCGGTCGTCCAGCCGGACCGGGTCGGTGATGCTCTCCCGCCGGTAGTCGACGGTCACGTCGTGCTCGGCCGCGGCCTCCCGCGCGGCCGCCATGAGCGCCTCCTCCAGCGCCAGCAGCCGGTCCCGTTCCGGATCCCGGAAGTCCAGCCGCAGCCGGCACACCGCCGGGACCACATTGGTCGCTCGCGGTTCGAGCCCGATGACGCCGCAGGTGGCCACCGCCGCGTCGCTGATCGAGGCGGTCACGTCCGGCAGCCGGGTCAGCAGCGCCGCCGCCGCCCGGAGCGGATCCTGGCGCATCCGCATCGGGGTGGTGCCGGCGTGGTCCTGCCGGCCGGTGAAGACCAGCTCGCCGCCGCCCAGCCCGACGATGCCGGTCACCACGCCGATCGGGATCCCCGCCGACTCCAGCACCGGACCTTGTTCAATGTGGAGTTCCAGATAGGCGTACGCAGAGCCGGGCGGGACGGCGGTCCGGGTGGCGGCGGCCGGATCCCAGCCCATCCCGGCGAGCGCGTCGACCAACAGGTCGCCGTCGCGGCCGCGCAGCTGCGCCAGCTCCTCGGCGGGGTAGTCGCGGACCAGCCCGGTCGAGCCGAGCAGATGGTGGTAGTTGCCCTCCTCGTCGGCGAAGACCACCACCTCCACCGGCCGGCGCAGCTCGACCCGCTCCTCGACCAGCCGGCGGGCCACCTCCAGCGCGGCCAGCGAACCGAGCGCGCCGTCGAACCCGCCGCCGTCCGGCACACTGTCCAGATGCGACCCAGCCCAGACCGGTGGTCCGTCACCGCCGCCGGGCACCCGCAGGAAGACGTTGCCGATCCCGTCGGTGCGGATCGCCAGCCCCCACTGGTCGGCCTGCTCGGCGAGCCAGGCCCGGACCTGCCGGTCGGCCGGCGAGAAGCTGGGCCGGCTCACCCCGCCCGGCACCCCGGTGGCGCCCCACTCGGCCACCCGGGCCAGGTCGGCCCGCAGCCGGTCACCGTTCACCCGCACCGGCTCACTGTATCTGAGCCGGTGCGGGTGAGCCGGTGGTGCGAGCCGGCTACAAGCCCTCGCACTGACCGGAGACCGGGCCGGTGACCTGGTTGGGTAGGCCGTTGTTCACCGGTGGTGGCTGGTTGTCGACGCACGCCAGCCGGCCGATCACCGTGTTCCCGGCGACCACGATCGGCTCCGGCGCGGTGAGGTTGCCGATCAGCGTCACCGGGCCGGCGACCTGGTTGCCGACCAGCGCCACCCGGCCAGTTACGCCGGCGAGGTAGACCGGGCCGGCGACCGTCGAGTCGGACAGCTCCACCGCGGCTGCCCCGGTCGCCGAGACCGGGCCGGTGATCGTGGCGCCGTCGGCGAACAGGCTCGCTCCGGCCCGCACCGTCACCGGGCCGATCACCTCGGACCCGTAGCTGAGGCAGGTCAGGCCGGCGTTGGCGAACACCGGTCCGGCCAGTTCACCGTGGACGGTCCGGCCGCAGGTCTGGTCGGTGACCGTGACCGTGACCGGCACGCTGACCAGCTCGGCGTCCGGGTCGTTGCTGCTGACGCACAGATGCGCCTCGTGCACCCCGGGCGCGAGGCCGGTCGAGTCGACCAGCACGGTCAGCTCGCTGCTGCCGCCCGGCGCGGTGGTGCCGGACTCGTCCGACACGTCCAGCCACGGCACCTCACCCGGTTCCATGCAGGGCTGGTCGCGCCGGATCTCGCTGATCATCCGGGTGCCGGAGCCGGCGAGCTTCGTCTCCACCAAGGCGCTGCCCCGGTCGATCTCGTGGACGCCGCCGCTGTTCGTGGTCAGGACGTTGCCGTTGCCGAGCGAGTAGGCGCCCCGGTTGCTGGTCGCCCCGGTGTACCGGCCGACCAGCGCGCCGTCCGGGTCGAACTCCCAGACCCCGGCCGGGTTCGAGAACGCAGCGGTCAGGATGTTCCCGTCCGCCTGCTGGTACATCTGCTGCGGGAAGTTGATGTCGGCGTTCCAGACCGACAGCGGCGCGCCGGTGTGGTCGTACTGGTAGATGTTGCCGCCGCTGGCCGACACCAGCACGTCGTCCTCGCGGAACAGGATGTACCACGGGCCGGTGATACCGCCGGCGCTGCTGTCGATGAAGTTGCCGAGGAACTCGCCGGAGGAGGCGTCGAACTCCACCACCTTGTTGCCGCCCGCCGAGGTCACCAGCAGGGTGCCCCACGGCGAGATCGCCATCCCGCGGATGTTGTCCATGACGGACTGGTCCGCCCCACCTGCCGGCGCGAAGATGCCCTGGAACTCGCCGTTCAGGTCGAACGAGTAAACCACGTCCTCGGTCTGGGAGGAGACCAGGAACCCGTCCTGGGTGGCGTTGAGGATGATGTGGGTGGTGGTCCCGAGGTCGACCTCCGCCGGGTAGGTGATGAACGCCGGGTCGAGCAGGTTACCGGTCTCGGGGTCGAACGCCGCCACCCCGGGCAAGCTGGTGTTCGGCACCAGCAGCACGCCTTCCCGGAGCAGTTGCTGGCGCTCCGGGTCGACCGCGGCCAGCGTCGCACCCTCGACCTGCACCGGTGCCTCGCCGACCGCCCACTCCAGCGGGGTGGTGCCGTCGTTACCGATGCTCAGCGGGGTGCCGGTGACCGTCCCGGCCGGCTGGGTCACCGCCAGCTCGGTCGGGGTCACCAGCATCGTCGGCAGGTCCAGCACGGTCAGCGTCACCGTCACCTCGACCAGCGGTTCGGCCGGGTCGTTGCTGGACACGCACAGCGTGCCGGTGAGGACGCCGGGCGGCTGGCCGGTCGAGTCGAAGCTCACCCGCACCTGGTCGGCGGCGCCCGGGTTGAGCGTGCCCGACTCGGTGGCGGCGGTCAGCCATGACAGGTCGGCCGGCAGGTCGCAGCCCGGGCCACCGGACAGCTGCCAGGTCAGCGTGCCGTTGCCCTGGTTGCGGATCGCCAGCGTCCGGTTCGCCTGCCGGTCCGGCTTCTGCGAGACCTCGATCGTGGTCGGGTTGACGTCGATCGCCGGCGCGACCGGGATCACCGCGATCGGGTAGTGCGCGTCGGCGATCGCCGCCCCGCCGGCGTGGCTGTCGTCAGTGGACAGCTGCAGATCAGCGAAGCTGAACTCGCCGCCCGACCGGCCGGTCACGTCGACCGTGATGGTCAGCTGCTGGCTGGCGCCCGGCTCGAGCGTGAACGTGGCCGGCTCGACCGTGCCGGTCATCCCGTCCGGTGCGGTCACGGTCGCGGTGTAGCTGGCCGGCGTGTCCGCCACGCTGGTCACCGTCCGGGTCCACGAGCAGGTGAGCGTGCACTGGCGGTCCACAAGGTACGGCACGTTGAGGGTACGCGGGTCGCCACCGGTGGCCGGGTTGGCGGCGAGCATGTTGTCGTAGGTCTCGTCCATCACCAGCCCGACCCGGCCGGCGGCTTCCAGGTCGACCAGCCCGGCACCGGCGTCCAACGGGTCGGCAGGGGTGACACCGTCCTGTTTGGTGAGTATCGCCGGGTTGGCGGTGCCGGCGAGCGCCGCCCGGATCTCCGCCGGCGACCAGTCCGGGTGGAGCGCCTTCAGCAGCGCCCCGGCACCGGCCACGTGCGGCGAGGCCATCGAGGTGCCCCGGATGATGTCGTACTGCACCGGGTCGCCGTCGGACTCCATCCAGGCCGCGAGCACGTTCACGCCGGGCGCGGCGAAGGTCGGCGCCAGCAGGTTGAAGTCGCTCGGCCCGCGGGAGCTGAACCAGCTCACCGCGTTCGCCTGGCTCGGGTCCCGGAGCAGCTCGGTGTCGGCGCCGAGCCGGACCGTCACCGGGTCGGTGGTGCTGGTCGCCAGCGCCTGCAGTGCCTCGCCGTTGGCCTGGTTGACGCTGACCGACGGGATCGCCGTACCCTCCACACCGGACGGGAACACCGGCGGCCCGAAGTCGCGCTCGAACAGCACCACCGCGACCGCGCCGGCGGTCGCCGCCCGGCCGATCTTCACGTCGATGGTGCAGGTGCCGGTCGGGATCAGCGCGATCGCGCCGTCGAACGCGCCGGCCGGGAAGGCGCCGCAACCGTTGCTGTTGCCGACCTCGCCGGAGTAGATGAGCTCGCCCTCGATCGGCTCCGGGTTGGCCGGACCGAACCCGGGCGAGGCCGGGATCTCCGCCAGCTCCGGCGGCACCGGCTCGGGCCCGATCACCGAGAGCGGCCTGACCCAGGTCCGGTCGGTGGTGGTGGCCGCGACCGATGCGTTCCAGGGGGCGGTGTGCGCCACCGTGCCGGCGCCCGGCCCGCTGTTGCCGGCGGAGGCGGCCACGAAGATGCCGGCGCCGAACGCCTCCAGGAACGCCCGGCTGATCGAGTTGGACCACGGCGCGTCGGTCCCGGAGATCGAGTAGTTGAGCACGTCCACGCCATCTTCGATCGCCTGGTTGATGCCGGCGAGGATCGAGGTGGTCGGGCAGGTCTGGACGCAGACCCGGTAAATGACCAGGTTCGCTCGCGGCGCCACCCCCTGGACGGTCCGGGTGAACTGGTCGTCGCCGAACTCGAGCGTCACCTCGTGCCGGTTACCGGCGGCGGTGGAGGCGGTGTGGCTGCCGTGCCCGTTGGCGTCCCGGGCGGAGTCGCCGGAGACGAAGCTCCACGCCCCGACCAGCTTGTCGTTGCAGATCGGGTCGTGGTTGGGGTGGGCCGGGTCGCAGACGCCGAGGTACTCGCCGTACGGGTTGGTGTGGGTGTAGCCGTCGCCGTCGGTGGCCGCGAACGCCGGGTGGAACGGGTTGATGCCGGAGTCGAGCATCCCGACCACCGTGCCCTCGCCGCGGGTCGCCAGCTCCTGGCCGGTGTCCCCGTCCCAGATCGCCGCCGACCCGATGAACTCGTGGCTGACGTCGGTGTTGAGGTCGTAGACCCGGTCGGGTTCGACCGCGACCACACCCGGCAGCTCGGCGATGTCGGCGACCTCGGCCGGGTCGGCGGCCACCACGACCGCGTTGAGCACGTTGCGGTAGCTGCGGACCACCTCGACCTCGCGGCCGAGCGTCTCGCTGAGCTGTTCCACCACCTCCGCCTGCTGGTCGGCGAGCTGGTCCAGGTGGTCGCGCGCGGCGGCGCTCGATACGTCGAGCTCGCCGGCGGGTGCCTGCTCGGCGGCGAGTGACGGCTGGTCGAGCTGCACGATCCACAGGCCGGTCTCGGAGTGCGGCAGCGGCGCCGCCGGCGCCGCCACGGCCGGGGTGCTGGTCGCGGTCGCGCCGAGCCCGGCGGCGAGTGCCATGGCCGAGGTTAGGGCGAGGGTACGCAGAAGGCGGGGCGGTACGGAAAGCAACGGGGGACTCCTACCGGTCGGTGTAGTGTGCCCCCGCTCACCCGATGAACTCCTCAGCAAGCTACCGCGCCAGGTCGGCGCCGGTCAATGGTCCAGACCAAACGACTCGAGCGTGCGCCGATCATTGAGTATTTGCGCGTGTCGCTCGGTGTGTCGGCAGAGAACTCCATGATCGGTGCGCGCGGGAAAACGGCGGAAAACCGGGTGCGGGCGGTCGATACGATGCGGGTGCTCGGGGACATTTCGAGGTAGGCGGGGGATCGTCATGGAGTTCCGGCTGCTCGGACCCGTGCGCCTGGAGGCGGGCGGTGAGCAGGTCGACCTCGGGCCGCCGAAGCAACGGTTGGTGCTCGCCGCGTTGCTGGTCGACGCCGGGCGGCCGGTCCGCACCGACACGCTGGTCGACCGGGTGTGGGAGCCGGCGCCGGCCGAGGCGCGAAACGCGCTGTACGCACACATCATGCGGATCCGGCGCGCGCTGGCCAACGCCGCCCGGGCCGGCGGCGAGCCGGTGAGTCTGGTCCGGCGGGCCGGCGGTTATCTGCTGGAGGCGGACCCGTCGCTGGTCGACTGGCACCGGTTCCGGCAGCTGACCGGCGCGGCTCGGGATCCGGCGGTCGATGACCGGCGGCGCGCCGAGCTGCTGCGGGAAGCGCTTGAGTTGTGGCACGGCACCCCCCTTGCCGACCTGTCCGGCCCGTGGGTGGAGCGGCTGCGGGCCAGCTGGCAGCGGCATCACCTGGACGCGGTGGTCGCCTGGTCGGACGCGGAGCTGCGGCTCGGCCACCACCAGCCGGTGCTCGACCGGGTCCGTGACCTGGTCGCCGACCACCCGCTCGACGAGCCGCTCGTCGCGGTGCTGATGCGGGCGCTGCACGCCGCCGGCCGCGACGCCGATGCCCTGGCGCAGTACGAAGCGATCCGGCACCGGCTCGCCGACGCGCTCGGCACCGACCCCGGCGCCGAGCTGCGCGAGCTGCACCGGGCGCTGCTGCGCGGCGAGCCGGTGGCGGCGGCGCCGCCGACCGAGCCGGCACCGGCCCACCCGGCCGTGCCGCCGGCGCAACTGCCGCCGGATGTCGCCGGGTTCGCCGGCCGCGAGGCCGAGCTGGCCGCGCTCGACGCCCTGCTCGCCGGCCGGGACCAGCCGGATCTTCCGGTCACCGCGGTGGCGATCGCCACCATCTCCGGCACCGCCGGGGTGGGGAAGACCTCGCTCGCCGTGCACTGGGCGCACCGGGTCCGTGACCGGTTCCCGGACGGACAGCTCTACGTGGACCTCCGGGGCTTCAGCGCGGACGGCGAGGACGCGACCGACCCGCAGCTGGTGGTCCGGAGTTTCCTGGCCGCGCTCGGCGTCCCCTCCGACCGGGTGCCGCCCGAAGTGGACGCCCAAGTCGGACTGTACCGCAGTCTGCTGGCGGACCGCCGGATGCTGATCCTGCTGGACAACGCCCGCGACGCCGACCAGGTCCGGCCGCTGCTGCCCGGCGCGCCCGGCTGCCTGGTGCTGGTCACCAGCCGGCGGCAGCTGTCCGGGCTGGTCGCCGGGCACGGCGCCCGCCCGATCGCGCTGGACCTGCTCAGCCGGGCCGAGTCCGGGCAGCTGCTGGCTCGCCGGCTCGGCCCGCAGCGGCTGGCCACCGACCCGGCCGCGGTCGACCGGATCATCGCCCAGTGTGCCCGGTTGCCGCTCGCGCTCGCGATCGTCGCCGCGCGCGCCACCGCGTACCCGCAATATCCACTCGCGACGCTCGCCGATCAGCTGGCGGCGCCGGCCGCCGGCATCGACACGTTCGCCAGCGACGATCCCGCGACCGACATCCGGTCGGTGTTCTCCTGGTCCTACCGGCAGCTCTCGGACCCGGCCGCCCGGCTGTTCAGGCTGCTCGGGCTGCATACCGGGCCCGATCTCGAAGTGCCGGCGGTGGCCGCGCTCGCCGGGCTCGACGAGTCGCCTACCCGCCGGCTGCTGGCCGAACTCGGCAACGCCGGGCTCGTCGCCGAGCCGGCCGCTGGCCGGTACACCTTCCACGACCTGCTGCGCGGCTACGCGCGGGAGCTGGCGACCGAAACCGACCCGGCGGCCGAGCGCGCCGCCGCGGTCCGCCGGCTGCAGGACTGGTTCCTGCTCTCCGCCCGGGCCGCCACCGGGCTGCTGATCCCGGAGATGGTCCGGCTGCCGGTTCCCGCGAAAGCCGACCCCGCCGTAACCGGGATGGCCTGGGACGATCCGGCCGCCGCGACGCGCTGGCTGGAGCGGGAGCACGACAACTTGCTGGCGCTGATCGCCAACCCACCGGCGGGCGGCTCGCCAGCGGTATCGTGGTTGCTCGCCGACGCGCTTCGGTACTGGTTCCTCAGCCGCAACGACCGGGCCGCCTGGACCCGCAGCGCCGAGGCCGGGCAGGCCGCCGCCCGGGCCGCCAACAACCCGGCCGCGCAGGCGGCGATGGCGCATGTGCTCGGCTCGGGCGCCTACATCTGGGCCGACTACCAGGGCGCGGTCGCCCACTACCAGCGCGGCCTGCCGCTGGCCCGGGCGGCCGGCGACCACCTGCGGGCGGCTGCCCTGCACGCCAGCCTCGGCGACGTCCGGGTCCAGCTCGGCGAGGTCGACACCGCGCTGGACGACTTTGAGCAGGCCTACCAGCTGCGCCGGATCTCCGGGGCGCCGATCCCGGCGACGCTGGTCGCCAGCCTGGCCGGCGCCTGCCTGGAGGCCGGGCGGCTGCGGGAAGTGGTCGAGCACTGCCGGGAGGCGTGGTCGCTGGCCCGCGGCCCGCACGTCAAAGCGATCATCCTGGAGGAGGTCGCCGACGCCTACCGCTACCTCGGCGAACTGACCCGGGCGCGGCGGTACGGGCAGCGGGCGGTCGAGCTGGCCCGCGGGCTCGACGCGCCGGGGCTGGAGGCGGAGGCGCTGCACACGCTCAGCCGGACGCTCGCCGACGCCGGCGACCTGGCCGGCGCGGCCGAGCTCGCCGAGCGGATGGTGGCCGTCGCCCGCGACGCGGAGGACCAGCGATTGGAGGGGTACGCGCGGCTGGCACTGATCGGCGCCGGCCGGACCGACCCGGGCTGGGCGGTGGCGGCGGCCGCCGACGCCGTGATGGCGGCGCGCCGGTTGCCGTCGCGGACCCTGGAGGTGGCCGCGCTGATCGTGCTCGCCCGGTGCCGGCTCGCGCTGGCCGAGCACGCGCCGGCGCTGGCCGCCGCCCGCAGTGCGGTCGAGCTCGCCGAGTCGGCCGGCTACCGGCTGGCCGAGGGCGCCGCCCGCACCACCGTCGCCGAGATCGAGCAGCAGGCGGGGGAGTACGCGGCGGCCGCGCGCACCGCGACCGCGGCGCTGGCCACGCACCGGGCGACCGGCTACCGGCTGGGCGAGGCGCGGTCGCTACTCGTACTCGGCGAGGCGGTGGCCGCCGCCGGCGATCCGGCGGCGGCCGAGCCGTCCTGGTACGCCGCCCTGGATCTGTTCACGGCGGCCGGCGCGCCCGAGGCCGAGCGGGTCCGGGCGCTGCTCCGGGGTCGGACGGCACCTCACTCGCGCACCTCGTAGGTGATCTCGACCCGCCGGTTCAGGGCCCGGTTCTCCTCGTTCGGCACCCCGTCGACGATGTTCGGTTCGCGCGGCTGCGACTCGCCGTACCCGACCGTCTCGAACTCGATGTCCTCATCCGCGAGCCGCTCGGCCAGCTCCGCCCGGACCGCCTCCGCCCGGCGCTCTGAGAGCCGCTGGTTGTAGGACTCGCTGCCCTGGTCGTCGGTGTGGCCGGCGATCGTCACCACCCCGCCGGCGCCGTCGGCGCGGAGCTGCTCGGCCACCCCGGCCAGCCGCTCCCGGGCCTCGGCGGTCAGCTCCGCCTCGTCCAGCGCGAACAGCACGTCACTGGTGAGCGTCACGGTCACCTGCTGGTCGTCGCGGAACACCGACTCGGTGCCGTCCAGCGACTCCACGAAGAACACCAGGTCCTCCACCGGCCCGACGGCGTTGCCGGGCGGCTGCTGCGCCGGGGTCGCCGCCGTCAGCAGGACGGCGGCGGCGACCCCGGCCAGCAGCGCGCCGGCGCGGTGCCGGTCAGGACAGCGGGACATTGGTGAACGCCCCGAACCGCGGGAACTCGACGTTGAGCGCGGTCACGTCCGCCGGCGGTGCGGCGTAGGTGGCGTGGAACTCGACGCTGTCCCCTTCGTCCATCCAGAAGTTGGTGTTGTCGGAGCAGGCGCACGGCCCGTCTTCACCGCCACTCCGGGCGACCAGGTACCGCTGCGCGTTCACGGGGTCGATCAGCACCACGCCGCTCACCGTGTAGTCGAGGTTCCCGCTGCCCATCGTGTCGGCCACGAACCAGTTCCCGTCGTCGTCGCCGCTGAGCACGGTGATCCGCCAGGTCAGGATGACGGTCTGCGCCTGCCGCTGCAGGCCGGTGATGTCGAGCTGGAGCTTCGCCCCGCCGTCTTGCAGCTCCCGGCTGGCGAGCACGCCGCCGGGCTGGGCCGGTGGCGCAGCGGACGGGTCGGCTTCGCCGCCGCCGCTGGCCGACTCGCCACCGCCCGGGGCCGGGCTGGCGGTGCTCGCCGGGGTCGGCTCCTCGCCACCCCCGCCGAGCTGGTCGTCGCACGCCGTGGCACCGGCGAGCGCCAGCGCGGCCAGGATCGCGAACCCGGCCCGCTTGATGGTGTTTCCGGTCTGAGACATGTGGCCGAGCGTGCCGGCGCCACCTGGTCGGCGACCTTACGTCGGTCTTACTGCGCCGTCTGGTGGGGGCGATGTAGATGGCCGCTGGCGAACCTCCGTTCGAGTTCTGCCAGCTTGGCCACCCGCCGCCGGAACTGTGGCTCGTCCCGGAACTCCGCCGCGAGGAAGGCTGCGATCAGCTCGTACGCGACCCGGTCCCCGACAATCTGGGCGCCGAGGCAGAGCACGTTGGCGTCGTCGTGCTCCACGCACTGGTGGGCCGAGTAGCTGTCGTGGCACAGCGCCGCCCGGATCCCCGGATACTTGTTCGCGGCGATCGCGGCCCCCACCCCGGTGCCACACACCAGAATGCCGCGGTCCGCGTCACCGGCCAGGACCCGGCGGCACACCTGCTCGGTGATGTCCGGAAAGTCCACCGGCGCTGTCGAGTGTGTACCGACGTCGGTGACGTCGTGGCCCCAGGTACGCAGGGTCTCGACCACCGGGCCCTTCAGCGGGAAGCCAGCATGATCGCCGCCCACCACCACGCGCCGTCGCTTGCTCATGAGGACCTTCCTTGGGCTAGAAACCGAACGCTCGGGGGAGCCAGAGCAGCGTCTCCGGGAACAGTGCCAGGACCACGAGCACCGCGACCATGAGGACAACGAACGGCAGGGCTGCGCGGGAAGTGTCCTCAATGGTGGTCCGGGCGATGCTCGAGGTGACGAACAGAGTCACGCCGACCGGTGGCGTACAGACCCCCAGCGTGAGTGCCACCACCATGATCACGCCGGCCGCGAGCGGGTCGACTCCGGCCACGACCGCCACCGGTGTCAGCACCGGGACCAGCACGATCAGTGCCGAGATCGTGTCAATGACCATGCCGGCGACCAGGAGCAGTGCCACCACCAGCAGCATGATCACCCTCGGGTCGGTGAGTTGCGAGAGTACCGCTTCGGCGACCGTCTGCGGGATCCGCTCGAACGCCAGGATCCAGCTGAACAGCGAGGCGGTGGTCATCACCAGCATGACCACGCCGGTGGTGCGCGCGGTCCCGGCCAGCGCCGCCCCGATCTCCCGGATCCGCAGTTCCCGATAGCCGAATGCCCCCACCAGCAGGGCGTAGAGCGCGCCGACCGCACCCGCCTCGGTCGGGGTCATGACCCCGCCGAGGATCCCGCCCATGATGACCACCGGTGTCGCCAATGCCGGCGTCGCCCGCCAGGTGGCACGGCCGATCTCACGGATGCTGGGGCGGGGATCGACCGGCACCTGGTGGCGCCGGGCCGCCCGGCGAATGCCAACCGCCAGCGCCAGCGCGAGCAGCGCGGCCGGCACGTATCCGGCGATGAACAGCGCGCCGATTGAGACCCCGGCGGTGGTGCCGTAGATGATCATCGGGATGCTGGGCGGGATGATCGCACCGAGGCTGGACGAGGTCGACTCCATGGCGGCCGCGAGTCCGCGCGGGTACCGGGACCGGATCATCGCCGGGATCGTGATTGAGCCGGTGCCCGCCGCGTTGGCGACCGCGGAGCCGGAGAAGCTGGCGAAGATCGCGCTCACCACCAGCTGCACCAGGCCCATGCCGCCGGTCAGATGACCCACCAGGGTCCGCGCCAGGTGGACCAGCCGCTCCGATATCCCGCCACGGCTCATCAGCTCGCCGACCAGCACGAAGAACGGGATGGCGGTGAGCGCGAAGGAGTCCGCACCCGCGTACATCCGTTGCGCGACGGTCTCCAGATCCACCCCCGGCATGAACAGCACCAAGTAGCCCAGGCTGGCCAACCCGACCGCGAACGCGATCCGGGTACGGCCGGCGAGCAGTAGTGCGAGCAGTCCGATCAGCACCAAGCCGCTCACGCCGGTGCCTCCTCGGTGCGCGGCTGCGTGTCGGTGCCGTCAACGGTGTGGGTTACCAGCGTGATCAGCATGATCACACCCGCCACCGGGATCGCCGCAAACCCCCATGCGAGCGAGACCCGCATCGCGGGGGTCTGGGTGCCGAACGCGAGCGTGGCTTCGGCGAGCCGCCAACCGCCGACCGTCATTGCTACCAGGAACACCGCCGTAAGCAGGTTGGTGACCCAGATCAGGAGCTTGCGGGGGAGGGTCGGGAGCCGGTCGGACAGGAATGTGATTGCCAGGTGCCCCCGGTGCTGCATCGCTACGCAGGCGCCGAGGAAGACCACCCATACGAACAGCATCCGGCTGAGCTCCTCGACCCACGGTAGGCCCGTTTGCAGCACGTACCGGGCGAACACGTTCCCGGTCACAACCATCACCAACGCGGCGGTGAGCGCCACCGCCAGCCACCGCGCCAGCGCCGTGAGCGCGTTGTTGGCCGCGCGCAGGACCCGTAGCACCGAACTCAACTCCCTCGCTCCTGGAGCCCCGGTCTACTGCTCTGCCTGAGCCAGTCGGTACAGCTGCTCATCGAACGCCTCACCGATGTACTGATCGTGGATGGGCCTGGTCGCGGCCCGGAACGGCGCGAGGTCCGGCCAGTTGACCTGGACCCCGGCGGCCTCCATCTCGCTGATCAGCTGGTCGGTGATCTGCTCGGCGTACGCGCGCTGGTCGCGCATCGCGTCCGCAGCGGCCTGCTCGACTGCCTGTCGGAGGTCGCCATCGAGTCCCGCGTACAGCTCTTCGCTAATGATCAGCACCGTGAACGAGAGCAGGTGGTGGGTCATGGACATGTAGTCCTGCACCTCCTGCAGGTTCGCCGGGGCGATGTTGAGGACTGCGTTCTCCTGGCCGTCGATGGTCCCTTGCTGCAATGCCGAGTAGACCTCGCCGTACGGCATCGGCACCCCCACGCCGCCGAGGGCCTCGGTGACTGCGAGGTTCACCGGGTTTTCCGGGCTGCGGATCTTCAGGCCGGCGAGGTCACCGGGGGCCTCGATCGGGCGCGCGTTGTTGGTGTAGACCCTGGCCCCGTTGTGCCCCCACCCGAGGACGTGGAGCGACACCTCCGACAGGTCGCTCGTGATCGCGTCCCCCAGCTCGCCGTCGAGTAGCTCGAACGCGTGCTGATGATCCTCGAACAGGTACGGCATGCTCAGCAGAGTCGTGACCGACGCGAACTGGGCCAGCGGGTCGTGACCGATGAAGGTCAGCTCGATCGTGCCCCGCTGCACGCTCTGGATCGCCTCGGTCTCCTGGCCGAGCTGGCCATCGGGGAAGACCTCCACCTCGATCGCGCCGTCCGAGTACTCCGAAACGAGCTCGGCGAACCGCTTCGCGCCGTAGTCGAAGTGGCTGTCCGGGGCGCAGCAATGTGCCAGCCGCCAGGTCTCAGTGTCCGAACCGGAACCGGAACTAGATTCGCCGCACCCGGCCAACACCAGGCCGACCGCAAGCGCCGCCGGCAGTAGCGATTTCCGTAGCCTCGTCACGAGATCAACCTCCCATGCTTCGTAGTTGCTCCAGTCGGTCCAGCTTCTGGCGCAGCGCAGCGATCTGCTCTTCCAGCACATCGGTGAGCTGCGCTGCCAGCTCCCGCATGGGGATCCGCTGCACTGTGTACTCGTTCGCGTCGATGGCCCGCTGGACCGTCTCCACCCACTCACTCGGCACGCCGTCGATCCCCGCGTACGCGCCGACGATGGAGCCGAGGCAGCCGGCGATGCAGTCGGTGTCCCGCCCGAGGTTCGTCGCGCCCACGATCGCTTCCCGGACGTCACCCTGGCTGATCCAGAACAGCGCGATCGCTTCAGCGGCCGTCTCCATGGCGTCCGCGTACGGATAGGTGGGTGCGAAGTGGCGCCGGATCGGCTCCCGGATCTCCCGCATGTCCGGATGCTTTCGGGCGATCTCCAGGGTCTCCTCGATAATCTCGCGCGTGGTCGGCGACACGTACCGGATCGAGGCCTCAACTACCGAGTCCACTGTGGCCGACGGTGAGAACGCCTCGGCGGTCGCAGCCGCGATCACCTTGCACGCCTCCACACCGCCACTGGCGGGAGGCTGCAAGAGCAGGGCAACCTCGGCGGCGTCGAGTGCGGCCTGGTACGGGTCGGCGGCGTTGATGATGCCGACCGGCCCGATCATGTGGGCGGCGTCGACCAGTCCGGGCCAGGGGGTGAGGCTCCCCACCAACCGCGGCGGGATCCGGGTCTGGGCATCACCGGCTCGGAGCCGATCAATGTGGATCATGATGTGTGGGTTGACGAGCCGCCCGATGTCGTCCCGGACGATCTCGCGAGAGAACACCTCGGCGAGGTCCTCCACGGTGATCCGCCCCCGCCGCTCCAGGATCGCCAGGGTGAGCAGGTATCGGATCTCGGCGCCATCTTCCGTCATGCCGGGCGGCATCTCCTGATGCCGGTAGCGGAGCCGAGGGCTGTTGTTCCAGTAGCGCACGTCCCGCTCCTGCTGGACCCACGGGAGGAATCCGTCCACCCATCCGAATGCCTCCTCGATCGCGCGCCACCCTCCACCTGGGACACTGACCCACTCCACTGCGGCACCCATCGCGGACCCGATGTTCGCGGCCGCGATCGAGCCGAAAGTCTTACGGAACAAGGTGGTTTCGGTCACAGTCACTCCTTGGGGACCAGGGTGGGGAACCAGTTCCGGGCGGTCACGTGCTTCCGGGCGGCCTCGGCGGCGGCAGCCGGGTCGCGAGCCTTGATCGCCTCGATCACGGCGGCGTGCTCGGCCCGCATCTGTGCCAGCGACTCCCGCTCGAACTTCAGCAGGTTGACCATGCGCACCGAGAGTGCGTACAGCCGCCGCAGGGTGCTGCGAAGGTACGTGTTGTGGCTGGCGTCCGCGAGCGCCTCGTGGATCAGCTCGTCGAACAGCACCGGATCCTCGGAGCCCGGAACGGTGCCGTCCAGGATCGCCTCCAGCCGCGCGATGTCCTCGGCGGTCGCGCGCTCTGCGGCGAGCCGGGCCGCGAACCCGTCGAGCTGGACCCGCAGCTCGAACAGTGACTGAATGTCACCGGCCGTGACCGGTGACACCGCCATCCCCCGGCGACCGTACGTGACCACCAGCTCCTCGGCGGCGAGTCGCTGGAGCGCCTCTCGCAGCGGGGTGCGGCCGAGCCCGTAGCGCTCGACCAGCTCGGCGTCGCTGATCGGTTCCCCAGGCGCGAGCTCCAGCGTGAGGATCGCGCGCTTGAGCACCGCATACGCGTGGTCGGACTGGCGGACTGCCACACTCAACCTCCGATATACCCTTAATATATTTCTAGCATACTAGATGGCAACCAGATGCCAAGGAGCTGATCATGCAAGCCGGCTGGGTGGCGGTGGTTGGCAGCGTGAACATGGACGTGGTCGTGCCGGTGCAGCGGCTGCCTGCCCCGGGCGAGACCGTGCTCGGCGGCGACCACGCCCAGTTACCCGGTGGGAAGGGCGCCAACCAGGCGGTGAGGCTGGCTCGACTTGGCCGGCCGGTGGCACTGATCGGGCGCGTCGGCCGGGACGGGTTCGGCGTCCGGCTGCGCCAGCACCTCACCAGCCAAGGCGTCGACACGCGCTGGCTGTTCGACGACGACGACGCCCCCACCGGCCTTGCCGCGATCGTGGTGGCGAGCGATGGCGAGAACCAGATCGCGGTCTCACCCGGCGCCAACGCTCATCTGACCCCGGCCGACGTTGCCGCTGCCGACCTGACCGAAGCGGCGGCCGTGCTCTGCCAGCTGGAGGTGCCGGTCGCCACGATCGAACAGGCGGCTGCGCTGGCCAGCGGGCCCTTCGTGCTGAACCCAGCACCGGCCCAGCCGCTGCCCCAGTCGCTGGTCCGCCGGGTCGACGTGCTCGTACCCAACCGCAGCGAGCTCCAGGTGTTGGCCGGCGCCGAGTCACCACCGGCCGATTTGGACGAGGTAGCCGAGCTGGCACGCCGGCTCGGCGTCGGGTCGTGTGTCGTCACGCTCGGCGCGGACGGCGCACTCTGCGTCGAGGGGTCGACGGTGACGCACATCCCAGCGGTGCCCGTCGACGTGGTCGACACCACCGGTGCCGGCGACGCGTTCTGCGCTGGGCTGGTGGACGCGCTGGTCCGTGGGGCCGAGGTGGTCGAGGCGGCGCGCGCCGCCGTGCAGGTGGCCGCCGTCGCGGTCACCGCCCCCGGCGCGCAGGGTGGCTGAGCATCAGCGCGAGCTGGCCGCGGTGTCGTCGACGTCGAGGTCGACCACCACCGGGGCGTGGTCCGAGGGCCCCTTGCCTTTGCGGGCCTCGCGGTCCACGTAGGCGTCGGTCACCGCCGCGGCGGCCGGCTCGTTGGCGAGCACCAGGTCGATCCGCATGCCCAGGTTCTTGTGGAACATCCCGGCCCGGTAGTCCCAATAGGTGTACGGCGTGCCGTACTTCAACGCTCGCGCCGGGACATCGGTCAGGCCGAGCGCCTGCAGCTCGGCGAGCGCCCGGCGCTCGGGCTCGGTGACGTGGGTGGCGCCGACGAACGCTTGCGGGTCCCAGACGTCGGCGTCGGTGGGGGCGATGTTGAAGTCGCCCATCACCAGGAACGGGCCGCCGGCCGCGACCTCCGGCGCCAGCGCTTCCCGCAGCGCCGCCAGCCAGGCCAGCTTGTACGCGTAGTGCGGGCTGTCCGGAGCCCGTCCATTCGGGACATAGACCGACCAGACCCGGAGTGGTCCACAGGTGGCGCCAATCGCCCGCGCCTCCACCACCGGTTCCGCCGGCACGTCGATGAGCGCCGCCGGTTCGTCGTCCCGCGGCGCGGCGTAGCCGGGCTGGCCCGGGAACCCGCGGGACACCTCCGCCAACCCGACCCGGGACAGGATCGCGACCCCGTTCCACCGGCCGTCCCCGTGCGCCGCCACCTCGTACCCGCGCTCGGTGGCGAGCTCGACCGGGAACGCACTGTCCGGGCACTTGGTCTCCTGCAGACAGAGCACATCGGGCCGCACCAGGTCGAGCCACTGCGCCAGCCGGGGCGCGCGGGCCAGCACCGAGTTGACGTTCCAGGTCGCGACTCTCATACCGCCGCCAACAGTCGTTCGGCCACGCCGGACCAGCTCCAGTGCTTCACGACCACCTCCCGGGCGGTCAGGCCGAGCCGGCGGCGCTGCTCCGGCGCCAGCGCCAGCAGCTCCTTGAGCTTGTCCCGCAGGTCGGTGGCGTCACCGCGCTCGAAGCTGGTCAGGTGCGCCAGGTCGGCCGGGTACGCCTCGGCGAGCCGTCCGGCCACCTCGGCCAGCCCGGAATGGTTGGCCACCAGCGGTGGCGTGCCGGCCGCCGCGGCCTCGGCGGCGACCATCCCGAACGCCTCCGGGAACACCGACGGCACCACGCTCACGTCGGCCAGCGGCAGCAGGTGTACCAGGTGCCGGTGCTCGAACGGGCCGGTGAACAGGGTCCGGGGCGGGGCGGCCGCCGCCAGCGCGGCCCGGTCCTCGCCGAACCCGACGATCACCGCCCGGGCGTCCAACCCGGCGAGCGCCTCCAGCAGCAAGTGGACGCCCTTGTTGTAGGACAACTTGCCAAAGTAGACGACGGTCGGCTGGTCGCCGGCGAGGAACTTCGCCAACCGGTCCGCATTGCCCTCGTCCGGCAGCCGCTCCTGGGCGTTGCCCGGGTTCGGCGGGTCGTTCCGGGCCTCCTCGATCAGCGCGGCCAGCGCCTGCTCGCGCGGCTCCGGCCGCCACCGGTCGGTGTCGACGCCCGGCGGCGCCTCGTGCACCCGGCCCACCGGACCGCAGATCTCCTCCAGCACCCGCCGGATGTGGTCGGAGCCGGCGAACACCGCCGCCGCGCCGGCCAGCGACTCGCGCCCCAGCTCGGCGAGCTCGGGCCGGCCGCGCATCGAATACTCCAACTCGGACCCGTGCGCCTTCACCGCGTACTTGGCGTCGGTGGCGGCGCCGACCGGGCCGCCCATCAGCACGTGGTTGGTGAACACCAGGTCGGCCGGCAGGTGCTCGCGCAGCGCCGCCGCGTTGGCCTCGACGTACCGGTCCCGCTCGGCGGCCGAGAAGTCCTGCAGATAGCGAGCCCGCATCCCTTCGTACCGGTCCAGAACGAACACCGGCAGGTCGCCGCCGATGTCCGGCCGGACCACCGGCGCACCGCCCAGGTCGAACTGCTCCGGGTGCGGTTCCTGGCAGAACACGGTCACGTCGTGACCGAGCTGCCGCCAGGCCCGGGCCAGCGACCGGGTGTAGACGTTGGACCCGGTGCCGCCCAGCAGGTAGCCGTGCCAGAGCAGGATTCTCATGTCACCTCCACGGTGCGGGTGCCGCCAGCGAGCCTACCCACCCGGCGGGGCAGCCTACCCGCCCGGCGGAGCTATGCCGGCTCGATGGTGGGTTCGAGCGATCGGCCCAGGATGCCAGCGATCCGTTCGGCCTCAGCGGTGAGCGCCTGCCGGGGCGGCGTCCCGCGTTCCGGAAACCAGCTGACCACCAGCCGGTCGTCGGCGAGCGACCAGCTACCGGCCACCACGCCGCCGGCCACCACCAGGTTCGCGCCCCGGCTGACCAGCGCCCGCCGGCCGGGTGGGACCACCTGGGCGTCGGCGGTGCCGGGCCCCAGCACCCACTGGTCGTGGCCGGGCAGCAGCCGGACCGCGCCGGTCGGCCGGGTCGCGGCCAGCTCAGCCAGGTCGTCGCGCATCACCTGTGCCGTCACCCCGTCGACCTCGACCGTGGCGAGCCGCCCGGCCAGCGCCGCCAGCCAGCCCTGGATCCGCTTCCGGCCGGCGCCCAGCCCCTCGCCGAGCCAGTAGTGGAGGTGCGCCGGGGTCGCCGGCCCGTACGCCCGGAAGTACGCCTCGACCGCCCGCGGACCGGCCTCGGCCAGGTCGGGCAGGCCGGGCCAGCGCGGGTTGGTGTCCAGCCGCTGGAAGGTAGGCCGCCCGCTCCGGGCCGGGCCGAAGCACAGGTCGCCCTGCCAGGCGAGCGGCTTGAGCAGGGTGCCGGCGCCGTCGGCGAAGGCGAACCCCAGGTGGCGGAACTTCGGCTTGGCGGCGACCGCCGCGCCGAGCTCGTCGCGGGTGAGCGGGCCGCCGGCCAGCGCCTCCCGCACCGCCGCCCGGAACGCCGGCCAGTCGGCCGGGGTCAGCCGGTAATACTCCTGCCAGCTCTTCCGCTCCCACATCCGGCTGGCCGCCCGCAACGCGAGGTAGGCGGCACCGTCCTCGGGCGTGAGCAGGTGGACGGCGCCGCGGAACGCGAATGTCTTGATGATCCGGCCCTCGGCCAGCGCCTTGCCGACCTCGCCGGCCTCGGACCGCTGCCGCCGGACCCGGATCGCGAGCTCGTCGAGCTGGGCCGGGACCGCGCCGAGCCGGCGCACCACGCCCGCCACCGGTTCGGTGCCGACCGGCTCCAGCAGCTGCCGGCGCATCC
This sequence comes from Natronosporangium sp., assembly GCA_036564175.1. Classification (GTDB taxonomy): domain Bacteria; phylum Actinomycetota; class Actinomycetes; order Mycobacteriales; family Micromonosporaceae; genus Natronosporangium. Next base: position 45,670 of record DATCKZ010000031.1, on the reverse strand, counting down.
GCCACGCCAGCGCCTGCGGCCATGGGACCAACACCACCGCAGGCTAGCCGACCGGCCGGACCACCCGCCGGGCATCGCCCTCCCGGACCGTGTAGCCCAGCCGGTCCAGGTGCTCCAGCAGCGGGATCACCACCCGCCGGCTGGTGTCCAACGCCCGCCGGGCGTCACTGGCGGTGAACGGCTGCGGCAGCCGGGCCAGGATGTCGACCGCGCGCTCGTCGGCGCCGGGCAGCAGCACCACGCCGTCGGCGATCCGCAGCAGCGCCCCGGCCCGCACCGCGGCGGCGAGCGGCTTGCCGGCCAGCCCGAGCTCGGCCAGCCGCGCCGCCTCCGGCGCCCGGTACGGGGCGGCTGCCAGCTCGGCCCGCAGCTGGTCGACCGCGGCGGCCACCGGCGGCGGCAGGTCACCGGCGCGCCGGGCGCCGTAGATCCGGCCGCCGGCCAGCCGCAGCGGGGCAGCCACCAGCGCCTCGACCAGCCGCCGGTCCGGCAGACCGAGCGCCTGCTGGGCGGCGGCCACCGGCAGACCCGGCTCCAGCGGGTCCCCGGCCGCGTGCCGCGCCACCAGCTCGGCGAGCCGGCGACCGAGGTCGCCCCAGTGCACCGGGTCGGCCAGCCAGTCGCCGGCCACCGGCCGGACCTTCCCCGGGTCGCAACCCATCGCCGCCAGCTCGGCGGCCCGGACCACCCGGCGCTGGCGGACCAGCACAGCCGCGTCCGGTAGCGCCGGCCAGCCAGCGAGCTGCTCGGCCCGGGCGGCCGCGGCCCCGCGCCGGCGCAGCGGCGGTGGCCGGACATCCAGCACGGTCAGCCCGGCCGGGATCAGATGCCGGCCGGGGTCGCGCAGCAGCGCCCGGTCCCCGATGTGCAGCGGCAGCGGCGAACCGAGCGTGAGCCGGGCGGTCCGGCCGCCGAGCGGGCGGATCCGGGCCGGCACCGCCGCCGAGCCGATGTGGAGGGTCAGCTCCCCGGGGAGCTCGGCGGCGGCGAGTGCGCCGTGCAGCCGTACGTCGATCAGCTCGGTCACCGTCCACTGTGCTGGACTGGTCAGCGCCATTCCGCGTACCAGTTCTGTCTTGTCGGCGCCCCGCAGGTTGACCGCGACCCTGGCCACGCCGACCACCTCCGGCGCCGGCTGCTTGAGCGACTCCAGCGCCCGCACCCGCACCAGCTTGCCGGCCGGGGCGAGCTCGAGCTCGTCGCCGACCCGGATCCGGCCGGCCGGCAGCGTGCCGGTGACGATCGTGCCGCTGCCCTTGATCGTGAACGCCCGGTCGATCCACAGCCGCACCGGCGCGGCCGGGTCGGGTCGGGGCAGCGCCGCGGCCAACGCGGCCAGCGCCGTCCGGAGCGCGTCCAGCCCGGCCCCGGTGACCCCGCTGACCGCCAGCGCCGGGACCTGACCGAGGCTGGTCCGGCGAAGCTCGGCCGCCGCCTGCGCCAGCGCCGGCGCCGGGTCGGCGAGGTCCGCCCTGGTGACCACCAGCAGCCCGTGCTCTACCCCGAGCGCGTCGATGGCGGCGAGGTGCTCGGCCGACTGCGGCATCCAGCCCTCGTCCGCGGCGACCACGAACATCACCGCCGGCACCGGTCCGACCCCGGCGAGCATGGTGGTGACGAACCGGTTGTGACCGGGCACGTCGACAAACGCCAGCCGCTCACCGGACGGCAGGGTGGTCCAGGCGAACCCGAGGTCGAGCGTGAGCCCGCGCCGGCGCTCCTCGGCGAGCCGGTCCGGCTCCATCCCGGTCAGCACGCGCACCAGCGTCGACTTGCCGTGGTCAACGTGGCCGGCGGTGGCGACAACCTGCATCGCCGTTGAGCGTACGTCGCTGCCGGGTAGCGTGGGGTCATGACGGTTGCGCCATCACCGACCCGGGTCCGGCTGACCCAGTACGCGCACGGTGGCGGCTGCGCGTGCAAGATCCCGCCCGGTGAGCTGGAGGCGCTGGTGGCCGGCCTGGCCCCGCCCGCGCCCGGTGAGCTGCTGATCGGGCTCGATGACGGGGACGACGCGGCGGTGATGCGGGTCGATGGTGGTCGCGCGGTGGTCGCCACCGTGGACTTCTTCACGCCGGTCGTCGACGACCCGTACGACTGGGGCCGGATCGCCGCCACCAACGCGCTCTCCGATGTGTACGCGGTCGGCGGCAGCCCGACCATCGCCGTGAACCTGCTGTGCTGGCCGCGGGAGACGCTGCCGATGTCGATCGCCGCCGAGGTGTTGCGCGGGGGAGCGGACGTGGCGCGGGCAGCCGGCTGCGTGCTGGCCGGTGGACACAGTGTGGACGACCCGGAGCCGAAGTACGGGCTGGCGGTGACCGGCCACGCCGACCCCGACCGGTTGCTGCGGATCGACGCCGGGAAACCCGGGCTGCCGCTGTCGCTGACCAAGCCGCTCGGGATCGGGGTGCTGAACAGCCGGCACAAGGCGACCGGCGAGCGGTTCCCGAGCGCGGTCGCGGCGATGACCACGCTCAACCGGGACGCCGCCGCGGCGGCGCTCGCGGCCGGGGTCGGCTGCGCCACCGACGTCACCGGGTTCGGGCTGCTCGGGCACGGGTTCAAGCTGGCGCGGGCGAGCGGGGTCACCGCGGTGATCGACGCCGCGGCAGTGCCCTATCTGGACGGCGCCCGGGAGGCGGTCCGGGACGGGTACGTCAGCGGCGGCACCCGCCGCAACCTGGACTGGGTCGCGCCGCACACGGACTTCGGAAACCTCGACGAGGATGAACGGCTGCTGCTCGCCGACGCGCAGACCTCCGGTGGGCTGCTGCTCGCCGGCGAGGTGCCGGGGGCGGTGGTGATCGGCGAACTGGTGCCGCGCCGTGAGCGGGCGGTCGTCGTACGGTAGGTGGGCCGATGGGACGCGTGACCATCCGCCGGCGGGTAGGCCGGCTCGGCGACGGCGGTCCGGCCGAGCGCATGGACACGCTGGTGGTGGAGGAGCCGCTAGAGATCCGGGTGGGCGGCCGGCCGGTCAGCGTCACCATGCGTACGCCCGGCGACGATTTCGATCTGGTCGCGGGCTTTCTGCTCACCGAGGGGATCGTGGCCGAGCCGCCGGAGCTGACCGCGATGCGATACTGCGCCGGCACCGATCCGGACGGCGCGAACACCTACAACGTCATCGACGCCACGCTCGCCCCGGGTACGGTGGTGCCGCCGCTCGCGGTCGACCGCAACTTCTACACCACCAGCTCCTGCGGCCTGTGCGGCAAGGCGAGCATCGACGCCATCCGCACCCTGGCCCGCCACGAGGTCGCCACCGATCCGGTACGCATCGACCAGGCGGTGCTGGCCTCGCTGCCCGAGACGCTGCGGGCGTCGCAGCGGTTGTTCACGCGTACCGGCGGGTTGCACGCGGCCGGCCTGTTCAACGCCGATGGTGAGCTGCTGGCGGTGCGCGAGGACGTCGGCCGGCACAACGCGGTCGACAAGGTGATCGGCTGGGCGGCGCGGGCGGGCCGGGTGCCGCTGCGGGGTTGCCTGTTGCTGGTCAGCGGCCGGGCGTCATTCGAGCTGACGCAGAAGGCGCTGATGGCCGGCATCCCGGCGCTGGCCGCGGTCTCGGCGCCGTCGTCGCTCGCGGTCGAGCTGGCCGAGGAGGCCGGGATGACGCTGGTCGGTTTCCTGCGTGGCGAGACCATGAACGTCTACACCGGCGGTCACCGGATCGTCCGCTCCTGACGGTCCCGGAGCGTCCGCTCCGGTGGTCCCAGCGGAGGCGGACGGGAATCGAACCCGCCTGACCGAGCTACTCGGCCACACCGGTTTTGAAGACCGGGGGCGTCACCAGGCGCCAAACGCCTCCGGCGACATGCTACCGACCGCCCGAGTTGTCGAGTGTTTGGTCGCCGCTCACCGGGGAACCGGGCAGAGGAGCACAGGGAGGACAACCATGGAAATCGGTAGCATCATCGCCGCGATCGTGATCGGACTCGTGATCGGCGTACTGGCTCGACTCATCCTGCCCGGACGACAGAACATCAACATCATCCTGACCATCATCGTCGGGATCGTCGCCGCCCTGATCGGCACCGCGATCGCCGAAGCACTGAACATCTCGGAAACCGACGGTGTGGACTGGATCGAACTGGGGATCCAGGTGTTGCTGGCGATCATCGGCGTCGGCCTGGTTTCCGCGTTCAGGTCTCGCAGCCGCGCGATCTGACCCCACTACCGGACCCGACTGGCTCCGGCAGCCGCGGCCGCGGCTGCCGGAGCCAGTCGTGCGCGATGGCATGCTGGATGCTGTGCGGGTCGCGCTGGCCGAGGACGGGCGCCGCCGGATGCTGGCGGTGCCGCCGGCGCTGACGACGTCGGCGTGGTGGGGTGGTCGGCCGGGATGAGCCGCGAGCCCGTCATCGACCTCGGGCTGCTCGACCCGGTGCCGGTGGCAGCCAAGGTCGAGGCCGGGCCGGTGCCGGCGGCAACGCCGGTTCGCTGGTCGGCCCGGCGGCGCCGGAGCGGCTCGGCCTGGCTGATCGCCGTGCTGGTGCTGAGCCTGGTCGGCGGTTCCGGCGCACCGCCGGTGCTGCCGGTGTCGGTGCCGGTGCCGGTCGACGGCCGGTTCGAGGTGGTCGGGGAGCTGCTGTTCGTCGCGGTCGCCCAGCACCGGGCGCACGGGCATCCGGGCCCGGCGCGCGGCTCCAGCAGCTCCGACTGGGTCGCGTATGACCTGTCCACTGGTGAGCAACTGTGGACGATGAGCGGGCTGGGGGAGCGGCTGGACCTGGTCGCGGCCGACGGGTTGCTGTGGGACGGCGGGTTTCCGCTCGACCCGGCCACCGGGCAGTGGCTGTCGCCGAAGCGGGGTAGCGTGCCCGGCGGGCATCGCTACCTCGGCGTCCCGGGCGTACCCACGGTGGTGGTCTCCGGTGGCTACCGGCCGTACAACGACGCCGCGGTCGACCTCGAGTTCACCTACGAGGTGATGGGGGTGGACACCGCCACCGGCGCGGTCCGCTGGCGGGATGAGCCGGACCCCGGGGTACGGGTGTGGCTGGCGGGTGACCCGGTACGGCTGTTGACCATCTCCAGCGACGAGCGGGTGGCGGTGCGTGACCCGGACACCGGGGCGGTGCTGGCCAGCCGCCGGATCCCCAATGCCACCTCGGCACACCTGATCGGCGACCGGTTGCTGGTGCGGGTGTGGGAAGCCGGCGGCGAGATCGTGCGCGCGTTCACGCGGGAAACCATGACCCCGGTGTGGGAGCTGTCCGAGCCCGTCGGCCGGTTGGAACAATGTGGACAGATGCTGTGCGTCCAGATCGGGTCGAACCTGACCCGGGCCGTCATGGATCCGGTCACCGGCGACCGGTGGCCGATGCCGCTGCGTACCGAGCTGATCGACCCGGCGGACGGCGAGCCGGCCTGGGCTACCGCGTACCGGCTTTATCCGGTGGCCGACCGGTTCCTCGGCTACGGTGACGACGGCGCCCTGCGGGCGTTGCTCGACGCCGGCAGCGGCCGGGTGCTGCGCGACCTCACCGGTTGGCAGGCGGTGGTGCCGCCGATCCGGCGCGGCCTTGCCGCCGGGCCGGTGACGCTGCTGCGGCCGGGCCCGGACGGCGACTCGCAGGTGGCGAGCCTGGACCTGACCACCGGCCGGTTGACCGAGCTGGGAGCGGTGCCGGGCCGGCCGGACCGCTGCCAGCCCTACCCGGGCGGGGTGGTGTGCCGGCAGGCCGGCCGGGTCTGGGTCTGGCCACTGTGACCCGTCACCGGTGGTTCACGAATCGGCGACGATCCGGGCCAGCGTCCGCCGGCCCAGCTGGCTCATCGGCGGGTTGCTGTCCAGGTAGTACCAGACCAGCCCGATCGCCTGCTGGAACGCCCACGCCTTGCCGCGTTCCCACTCGAGGTCGTCGCAGCCGAGCGCGGCGCGGAACCGGTTCCGCGGGCCGGCTTCCAGCAGGTGCCAGCCGGCGACCAGGTCGAGCGCCGGGTCGGCCGGCCCGAACCCGCCGACGTCGAGCACACCGGTGAGCCGCCCGCCGGCGACCAGCAGGTTCCCGGGAATGAGATCGCGGTGGGACATCACGTCGGCCGTCCCGCCCCGCGGCAGCTCCCGCATCGCCGCCCACAACTGGCGCAGCCGCGGTACGTCCAGCAGCCCCTCGCTGCGCCGGAAGCAGGTCTCGACCCACTCGTCGTGGCTGCGTAGCTCGCCACCGCGGCCACCGCCATGGAAGCTGCGGCCACGGGTGGGGATCGCGCGCAGTCCGCCGATCAGCTCGGCGAGGTCCTCGGCGAACCCGTCCGACCGGCCCGGGTCCTCGTCGGTGGCGGTCCGGCCGGGCAGCCAGGTCTGCACCGACCACGGCAACGGGTAGCCGGCGCCCGGCTCACCGATCGCCGCCGGCTCCGGGGTGGCGAACCGGGTCCGGCCGAGCAGCTCGCGGGCGGCCGCCGCCTCGGATTCCAGCTGGCGACGGACCGCGTCCGGCTCGCCGGCCTGGAGCGGGAACCGGGCGGCGAGCCGGTCACCGATCCGGTAGATGGCGTTGACCGTCCCCGGCGAGGCGATCCGCTTGACCGGCAGCTCGCGCCATTGCGGGAACTGCGTGGCGATCAGCTCGCGGACCGCCGGCAGCGGCACGGTCAGCTGGCGGTCGTGCAGCTGGCTGGTCGCCGGCGGGTCGGGATCGCCCGCCGGCCCGGTCACCGGCGGGTTGCCCACGCCGGGAGGGCCACGAACTCCCGCTGCCGCTCCCAGTCGAGGAACCGGCCGGTCTCGGAGAGCACCGCGCCGCTGAGCCAGGCGACCACGAACGCGTCGTCGATCAATCCGGCCGGGCCGAGCAGCAGCTCGGGGAGCAGCTCCACCGGCCACACCAGGTAGGCGGCCGCGGCGACCATCAACGCCAGTCGACCCAGTCCGTCGTACCGCCCGCGCCGGCGCAGCGACGCGGAGATCATCCGCGGCAGTGCGGCCAGCCGCTTCCCAAGCCCGGGTCCGTCGCGGTTGGCGGCCCGGAGCTGCCGCCACAGCGCCACGAACGCTGCGGTCCGGCTGAGTGTCCTCGCCATGACTCAAGTATTACCCGCGGGTACGGGGTGCCAACCCCGTCCGCTCAGCGGTCGGCGCCCAGCACGATCCAGCGGCCGGTGCGCATCCGGGCCAGCTGCGCCGCGAGGCGGATCAGGATGAACAGGGCCAATCCTGCCCAAATCCCGCCGAGGCCGAGGTCGAACGCGTACGCCAGCCAGACCGCCGGCAGGAACCCACCGAGACTCGCCGCGATCGTGAGATTGCGCAGGTAGCCGACGTCGCCGGCGCCGATCAGCACGCCGTCGAGCGCGAACACCACCCCGGCCGCCGGCATCATCGCCACGAACCACGGCCAGGCCAGCATCGCCTGCTCGTGGACCTGCGGATCGGCGCTGAACAGCCGGGGCAGCACCCCGGTGCCGGCGGCGATCAGCGCCGCGAAGATCACACCACCGGCGAGCCCGAACCGGGCGATCCGGCGGGCCAGCTCCCGCGCCTCGTCCGCCCGCTCGCCGCCCAGCGCCGCCCCGACCAGCGTCTGGGCGGCGATCGCGACCGCGTCGAGCACCAGCGCGCTGAAGAACCACAGCTGCAGGGCGACCTGATGGGCCCCGACCGTGGCGGTGCCGAACCGGGCGGCGACCGCGGTGGCGGACAGGAAGCAGGCCTGCATCGCCCCGCCTCGCACGAACAGGTCCCGGCCGAGCAGCAGCTGCCGCCCGATCACCGCCAGCGCCGGCCGTAGCGACACCCGCTCGGCCACCAGCGCCCGTACGAACAGCGCACCGGCGAGTGACTGGGCCACCACGTTGGCGATCGCCGACCCGGTCAACCCCAACCCGACCGGGTAGACCAGCACCGGGCAGAGCGCCGCGGAGAGCAGGTTCGCGCCCAGCACGTACCGGGTCGGCCGCCATAGGTCCTGCACCCCCCGCAGCCAACCCTGGCCGGCGGTGGCGAGCAGCAGGCCGGGCGCGCCGAGCGCGGCGATCCGCAGCCAGCCGGCGGCGGCATCGGCGACCGCCGGGTTGTCGCCGGCCATCAACCTGGTCACCGGCCCGGCCGCGACCTGGGTGGCGAGTGCCAGCGTGACCCCGAGCCCGACCGCCAGCCAGGACGCCTGCACGCCCTCGGTGACCGCGGCCGGTCGGTCGTCGGCGCCGAACCGGCGGGCGGCTCGGCTGGTGGTCCCGTACGCGAGCAGGTTGCCGAGCCAGACCGCGATCGTCAGCAGGGTGCCGCCGACCGCCAGTGCCGCTAGCGGCACCGCGCCCAGGTGGCCCACCACCGCGGTGTCGACCAGCAGGTAGAGCGGTTCGGCGGCGAGCACCACCAGCGCCGGCACCGCCAGCGCGACGATCCGGCGCAGCGAGGCCGGGTGAGCGGTCGACGCCATCCCTGTCATCATGCCATGCGGCGTAACGAGCGTGAACCATCTCGACGCTTACGTGACCGGGCTCGTCCCACCCGGCCGGCGCCCCGGCGGGACCGGGCCCGGGCCCGGCTAGCGCGTTCGCAGCAGCAGGTTCAGGTCCCCGAACTCGTGCCACCGGTAGGCACCGGCCACCGCCGCCGCGTAGCAGCGGGCCAGCAGCGGCTCGCCGGCCACCGCGGTCAGCAGTTGCAGGTGCGAGGTACGCGGTTCGTGGAACCCGGTGAGCAGGCCGTCCACCGCCCGGACCCCGCGATCCGGCGTGACCACCAGGTCGGTCCAGCCGGCGCCGGCGTGGACGGTCCCGTCCGGCGCGGCCACCGTCTCGATCGCCCGCACCGCGGTGGTGCCCACCGCGATCACCCGCTGCCCGGCCCACCGGGCCTGGTTCACCAGCCGGGCGGTGACCGCCGGCACCGCGTACCGCTCCGGGTACGGCGGCTCCGGCGCCTCCAGCGAGGCAACCCCGGTGTGCAGGGTGATCGGCGCGAACAGCACCCCGGCACTGACCAGCCGGGTGACCAGCTCGGTGGTGAACGGCCGGGCCGCGCTGGGCATCTCGGCACTGCCCGGCTCGACCGCGAACACGGTCTGGTACGCCGACAGCGGCCAGTCCCGGGTCACGTAGCCGTACCGGATCGGCCGGCCATGCGCCATCAGGTACCCGGGGACCGAGTCGACGTCGATGCTGACCTGCCACAGCCGGCCGTACCGGAACCGGAGCGCGACCGTCGCGCCACCGGCCAGCCGCAGCCGGTCGCCGGTCGCGCCGCCCGGGTACGGGGCAGTGGCGGCGCCGTCGCGGCGGCGCAGCTCCACCAGCCAGTCGCCGTCCGGGCGGACGGTCGAGAAGTGGACGACCAGGTCGGTGCCGTCCACATCGACCGCCGCCGGCAGCGTGCCGGACCGGTTCACCACCAGCACATCACCGGCCCGGAGCAGCTCGGGCAGCTCGGTGAACCGGTGATGGGACACGCCGTCCGGGTCGCCGACCAGCAGCCGGACCCCGTCCCGGACCGCCGGTGGCTCGGTGGCCGCCTGCCCGGCCGGCAGCGTGAGTTCCGCCAGCGCGGTCATGCCGGTAGCCAGTCGGCGAGCCGGTACCGCCCGGAGGCCGGCCGCTTGCCGAGCATCGCCAGCAGCGCCGGGGCCACCGACTCCGGCAGCGGCCGGTCCGAGATGTCCTCGCCCGGGAACGCCTGCTGGTGCATCCGGGTCCGCAGGTCGCCCGGGTCCACTGTCCACACCGTCAGCGCCGGTTCCTCGGCGGCCAGCCCAGCGGTCAGCCGCTCCAGCGCCGCCTTGGCCGACCCGTAGCCGCCCCAGCCGCGGTACGGCTCGACCGCCGCGTCCGAGGTGATGGTCACCAGCACCCCGTTGGCGCTCCGCAAGGCGGGCAGCGCGGCTTGGGTGAGCGCCAGCGGCGCCAGCACGTTCACCTCGTACAGCTCGCGTAGCGCGTCGAGCGGCAGCGCCGCCACGTCCGGCAGCGGGCTCGGCCCGAGCGTACCGGCGTTGTTGACCAGCAGGTGCAGATCGCCGAGGTCCGCCGCGGCCGCGAGCAGCGCGGCCCGGTGCGCCGGGTCGGCGAGGTCGCCCGGCACGGCCACCGCCGCCGGGCCGAGCCCGGCCGCCGCCTCCGCCAGCTCCGACTCGGTGCGGGCGTCGATGACCACCCGCCAGCCGTCGGCGATGAGGGTACGGGCAAGCGCGAGCCCGAGGCCGCGGGATGCTCCCGTGATGATCGCGTTGCTCATGTGACGAACGCTAGGGCGCCGCTGGTCCCGCGGCATCGGACCGAGGCTGGCACCCGGATTGGACCTTGGTCCTAGGACTCTCGGGGCCAGGCTAGCGTGAAAGTGTGGAGGAGTCGCTGAAGCAGCTGAGCGCGGCGGTGCTGGCGGTCGCCCGGCACCGGTCGGTGCACGAGGTGCTGCAGACGATCGTCACCACCGCCCGGAGCCTGCTCGGCGCCGAGTACGCGGCGCTCGGCGTGCCGGACGAGTCGGGCGGGTTCGCCGAGTTCGTCGTCGACGGGGTGAGCGACGAGCAGTGGGAGGCGATCGGGCCGCTGCCGCGCCAGCACGGCATCCTCGCCGCGATGCTGCGGGAGGCCACCCCGCAGCGGCTACCGGATGTCCGCAAGGACCCGCGGTTCCGGTGGTGGCCGGAGGCTCATCCGGTGCTCTCGGCCTTCCTCGGAATGCCGATTATGGACGGTGAGGAGATCCTCGGTGCGATCTATCTCGCGAACAAGCCGGGTGGGTTCAGCGACGCCGACGAGCGGATGCTGGGGGTGCTGGCGGCGCACGCCGCGATCGCGCTCACCAACGCCCGGCTGTACGAAGGGGCGCGGGAGCTCGCGCTCGCCGAGGAGCGGGCGCGGATCGCCCGGGAGCTGCACGACGCGGTGGCACAGAAGCTGTTCAGCGCCCGGCTGACGGTCGAGGCGGCCGACGCGCTGCTGAGCGCCGACCCGCCCCGGGCCCGGGCCGAGCTGGCCGAGGTGGCGAGGCTGGTCGCCGACGCCGGTGCCGAGCTGCGCGGGATCGTGTCGGCGTTGCGGCCGGCCGAGCTCGCGGTCGACGGTCTGGTGGGGACGCTGCGCACCCGGGTGGCGCTACTGGACCGGGTGCACACCACCCGGGTCAGTCTGGACGCGCCGGCCGACCTGCCGCGGCTGCCGGCCGGGATCGAGGAGACCGTGCTGCGGGTAGCGGAGGAGTCGCTGCACAACGCCTTGCGCCACGCCGGCGCGGCCGAGGTACGGGTGTCCTTGCACCACGCGGACGGGATGGTCGTGCTCGCGGTCGCCGACGACGGCGAAGGCTTTGAAGTGGACACCCCGCCGCAGGCCGCCGCCCGCCGGCTCGGGTTGGCCTCGATGCGGGAGCGGGCCCGGCTGGCCGGCGGCACCCTGACCGTGACCTCGAAGCCGGGCCGGGGCACGACCGTCCGGTTGGCGGTGCCGAGTGAGTGAGACCAAGCCGATCCGGGTGCTGATCGCCGACGACCACGCGGTGGTGCGGCGCGGGCTCCGGACGTTCCTGCAGGTGCAGGCGGACATCGAGGTGGTCGGCGAAGCCGGCGACGCGGCTGACTGCCTCGCCGCGGTGGCTCGGTTGCGGCCGGACGTGCTGCTGCTCGACCTCAAGCTGCCCGACCGGGACGGGGTGGAGGTGCTGCGGGAGCTGGCCGGGCAACCGGTGAAGGTGCTGGTGGTGACCAGCTTCACCGAGCTCACCACCACCGTGCCGGCGGTCCGGGCCGGTGCCGCCGGAGTCGTCTACAAAGATGTGTCGCCGCCGGCGCTGGCCGGCGCGATCCGGTCGGTCCACGCCGGACACGTGGTGCTGCCGCCGGACGTAGCGGCCGCGCTGGCCCGCGGCGACTCCGGTGGCCGGCGGCTCGGCCAGCTCACGCCGCGGGAGCGGGAAGTCCTCGCCGAGCTCGCCCGGGGCCGCTCCAACCGGGAGATCGCCCGGGCGCTGGTGGTCTCCGAGAAGACCGTCAAGGCGCACGTGTCGAGCATCCTTGCCAAGCTCGACCTCGCCGACCGGACCCAGGCGGCGCTGTACGCCGTCCGCGAGCTCCCGGGAGGATGACCTGGTGCCACGCGCTCCCGACGAACGCCTAGGGGCGATATCCATATCGGGAGCTGATATCTCGGCTTGATCGTAAGGTGATGTGCGCGGCGTTGACAACGGCCGCCGATATCGTGCTCCGATATAGATATCGCTCGGTTGCTCGCGTTCGGGCGGGGGAGCGGGCGGCGGTCCGGTTACGATCACGGGTGTGGAGGAGACCGTCGACGGTGCCGGGCTCGACCCGTCCGCGCTCGATGCCGCGGTAACCCGGCTGCTGGACCTGCTGGACAGCGTCGACGCCGACGGCTGGTACGGCGCGCTGGAGGTGGTGCGGCCGTGGTCGGTCCACAACCCGCGGATCACCGGCGAGTTCGCGCGACCGGCGGCGATCCGGCGGTACCTGCGGCGGGAGCTGACCGCACTGCTGCGGCGCGGCGCGGTGGTGACGGCGCGCCGGTCCCGGCCGGCGCTCGGGTTCGACGCCCCGGAGTTCTTCGCGGCGCTGGACGAGGAACGGTTCGACCTGCGGGCCAAGAAGCTGTTCCTGTTCGGGCCGGAGCGGATGGCGCTGTCACTCGACCGGCTCGCCCACTACTGCGGCACGCCAGCCGAGTCGTTCGAGCGGCACATCCTGTTCACCAACTACGCGATGCACGTGGAGGCGTTCCAGGAGCGGTTCCCGGACGCAGAGGGCCCGCGCCGAGCCGGCGTGCAGATGCCAGCCTGGCATCACCATGGCCCGGACGGGACCGGCTTCAGCCTGGTCAACATCGGGGTCGGGCCGTCCAACGCGAAGACCATCACCGACCACCTGGCGGTGCTGCGCCCGGACACCATGACCATGATTGGCCACTGTGGTGGGCTTCGGAACCACCAGCGGCCCGGCGACTTCGTGCTCGCTACCTCATACCTGCGGGCGGACCGGGTGCTCGACGAGGTGCTGCCGCCGACCGTACCGGTGATCCCCAACCACTGGCTGAACCGGTTCCTGCTCGACGCGCTCGAGGAGCGCGGTGCCGCGTACCGGTTGGGGGTGGTGTGCACCACCGGCAACCGCAACTGGGAGTTCAACCAGGCCGAGGCACTGGCGGCGATGCGGGCGGCGCGGTGCGTCGCGATCGACATGGAGTCGGCGACGGTGGCGGCGAACGGGTTCCGCTACCGGATCCCGAACGCTACCCTCCTGTGCGTCTCGGACAAGCCGCTGCACGCCTCGCCGAAGCTGTCGGCGAGCGCGGCCGCGTTCTACGAGGCGAGCAAGCGAGAGCACCTGGCGATCGCGCTGTCCTGTCTGGACCGGGTGCGGCGGGAGTTCCCGCAGGGGTTGCCGCACCACGAGATCCGGTCGCCGGACGAGCCGCTGCTCGGCTCCGGCTGACCCGCACGGCGGCGCCGGCGGGTGTAACCTCATCGGATGACCGAGCAACCGCCATCCAAGCAGATCGACACCTCGGTGCCGCACTCGGCGCGGATCTGGAACTACTGGCTCGGCGGCAACGACAACTACGCGGTCGACCGGGCGGCCGGCGACCGCTACCGGGAGATCAACCCCGGGATCGTCGAGACCGCCCGGGCCAGCCGTGCGTTCATCGGCCGGGCGGTCCGTTACCTGGTCGGCGAGGCCGGGCTCCGGCAGCTGCTGGACATCGGCACCGGCTTGCCGACCGTCGACAACACGCACGAGATCGCGCAGCGGGTGGCGCCGGAGTGCCGGATCGTCTACGTCGACAACGACCCGCTGGTGCTCGCGCACGCACGGGCGCTGCTGACCAGCACCCCGGAGGGCAGGACCGACTACATCGACGCCGACGCCCGGGAGCCGGAGCAGATCGTGCGGGCCGCCCGCGAGCTGCTGGACCTCTCGAAGCCGGTCGGGCTGATGTTCATGGGCATGCTCGCGCACATCGCCGACTACGACCAGGCCCGGTCGGTGGTCCGGCACATCCTGGCGGCCCTGCCGTCCGGCAGCTACCTGGCGATCTACGACGGCGTCAACACCAACCCGGCGAGCATCGAGGCGCAGAAGAACTACCAGAGCACCGGTGCGGTGCCGTACGTGCTGCGCACGCCCGAGCAGATCGCCGGCTTCTTCGAAGGGCTGGAGCTGGTGGAGCCCGGCGTCGTCACGATCACCCGGTGGCGGCCGGACGGCCCGGTCACGATCCCTGACCGGCCGGCGTTCGGCGGGGTAGCGCGGAAACCCTGACCGTACGGCTTAGCTGGGCGCCTGGGACCCTTCGGCCGGGGCGAAGATGACGATCACCGCAAGGTCCTCGGTGACGTCGACGAACCGGTGCCGCTCGTGTGCCGGCACGTAGATCACCGAGCCGGGGCCGACCTCGGTCGAGCCGGAGTCGGCGACCAGCCGGGCCCGGCCGGCGGTGACCACGTAGATCTCGTCCTCGGTGTGCGGCTGCTGGGTGTCCTCGCCGCCGACCGGCACCGAGTAGGTGCCGACCGACAGCGCTTGCACCCGCAGCTGCTCTACCCAGTGCCGGGGCTCGCCCGGCGCCGGGGCGGTGAACCCGCCCGCGCCCGATATGACCTGCATGCCGGTAAGGGTACGGGCGGGGGCCGACGGCTAAGCTGTCGCCGTGCCTTCGTCGCGTCGGGTGGTGGTGTTCGGGTTGGGCGGCACCATCGCCATGGCCGGGACCGAGCCGGGCGGGGTGCCGGACCTGTCCCCCGAACAGCTGCTGGCCGCCGTGCCGGCGCTGGCCGGCACCGGGATCGAGGTGGCGACCGTGGACTTCCGGCGGGCACCGGGCGCTTGGCTGCGGTTCCAGGACCTGTATGAGCTGGCGGCGGCGATCGAGGCGGTGCCGGAGCCGGACGGCGTGGTGGTGACCCAGGGCACGGACACCATCGAGGAGACCAGCTACCTGCTGGACCTGTTGCTGCGCCGGTCGGCCCCGGTGGTGGTCACCGGCGCGATGCGCAACCCGCAGCTGACCGGCCCGGACGGCCCGGCGAACCTGCTCGCCGCGGTGCAGGTCGCCGGCAGCGACCAGGCCCGCGACCAGGGTGTCGTGGTGGTCTTCAACGACGAGATCCACCCGGCGCGGCGGGTCCGGAAGACCCACGCCACCAACGTCGCCACGTTCCAGTCGCCGAACGGCGGGCCACTCGGGTACGTAGTGGAGGGGGAGACCTGGTTCGTCAACCGGCTCCCAGACCGTACCCCCGTACCGGTCGCGACCCCGGACCCGCCGCCGCGGGTGGGGTTGGTGACCCTGGCCCTGGGGGATGACGGGCTGCTGCTGGACGCGGTCGCCGGCCGGGTGGACGGGCTGGTGGTGGCGGCGCTCGGCGCCGGCCACGCCCCGGACTGGCTGGTCGACCGGCTCGCCGGGCTGGCCGGGCGGATCCCGGTGGTGCTGGGCTCGCGTACCGGTGCCGGCCCGGTGCTCGCCGCCACCTACGAGTTCGCCGGCTCCGAACGGGATCTACGCCAGCGGGGCCTGATCGGAGCCGGGCTGCTGGACCCGCCGAAGGCGCGGATCCTGCTGTGGGCGCTGCTCGCCGCCGGGGCCGACCGTGCCACGATCGTCGACGCGTTCGCGGTCGCCGGCGGCTACGCCTCGGCCGACCGCTGGCCCTACCCGGCCGGGTCCAGCCGGTAGATCGCGCCCTGCAGGTCGAGCACGTACAGCTCCAGGTCCGAGTCCTGCGCGAAGGCGACCACCGAGCCGCCGTTCACTCCCAGGTCGAGCTCGTCACCGTCCGGGTTCAGCGCCCGGATCCCGCCCTCGCAGTAGTCGCTGAACAGGTAGGAGCCGGCCAGCGCCGGGATCGCGCTGCCCCGGTAGACGTAGCCACCGGTGATCGAGCATCGCTCGCTGGTCTGGTACTCGAACACCGGCGGGACGTGGTCGTCCGGTTCCTCACCGTTGACCTCCAACCTGCCCTCCATGGCGGACCAGCCGAAGTTCGCCCCGGCGCCGGATCCGGCCGGGAGCCGGTCCACCTCCTCCCGGGCGGACTGCCCGACGTCGGCGATCCACAGGTCGCCGGTCTCGGCGTCGAACGAGAACCGCCACGGGTTGCGCAGCCCGTACGCCCAGATCTCGGGCCGGGCGTCCGGGTCGTCCACGAACGGGTTGTCGGGCGGGATCCCGTACGGATCGCCGCCGGCCGGGTCGATCCGCAGCAGCTTGCCGAGCAGCGTGCCGAGGTTCTGCCCGTTGCCGTGCGGGTCGCCGCCGCTGCCACCGTCACCGAGTCCGATGTAGAGCATCCCGTCCGGGCCGAACGCGATGTCACCGCCGTTGTGGTTGGCGTACGGCTGCTCCTGGGTGAGGATGGTGCGCCGGGTCGCCGGCCGGAGCTCGCCGTCGGCGACCGCCACCTCGTCGATCGCGGTGTTCCCGTTGCGGTCGGTGTAGGACAGGTAGAAGTGCTCGAACGCCGGGTCGAAGGCCATCCCCAGCAGGCCGCGCTCGCCGTCGGTGGTGGTCTCGTCGCTGATGTCGATGAGCGGCTCGCCGAGCTCGCCGTCGCCGAGGATCCGCACCCGGCCGGCCCGCTCGGCGATCCAGAGCGCGCCGTCCGGTCCGGGCACGCCGGCGATCGGCGCCTCGGCGGCCGCGACCTCGGTCAGCGTGACGGCGACGTCGGTCGGCGGCGGCTCGGCCGGGTCGGTCGGCTCCGCGCCGGTGGGGTCCGAAGCGGGCGGCTCGGGATCGGCCGGGTCGGAGCAGGCGGCGAGCGCCGGGGCCAGCGCCAGCACGGTGGCGGCGGTCGCGATCAGGTGGCGGTTCATGTCAGGCCGAGCCTATACGCTCGCCGCGTGAGTCACTGGTACGTCATCGATGAGCAGGCACAACACCATTACGTTCGGGATCGGGACGCGGCGACCTTCCTGCCGTTCCTGCTGCCGCACCTGCGGCCGGGGATGGCCGTGCTCGACGCCGGCTGCGGGGTCGGGAGCATCGCGCTGGACATCGCCCGCCGGATCGCGCCGGGCCGGCTGACCGGCATCGACGTCGACCCGGGCCAGATCGAGGTCGCGCGCAGGTCGGCCGCTGACCGCGGGATCGACAACGTGGTGTTCGAGACCGGGTCGGTGACCGCGTTGCCGTTCCCGGACGGCAGCTTCGACGCGGTCTACGCCAACGCCGTGCTGCAGTACCTGCCCGATCCGGTGCACGCGCTCAGCGAGCTGCGGCGGGTGCTGCGGCCGGGCGGGCTCGCCGCGGTGTCCGACGATGACCTGGCGACCGTGGTCGCCTCGCCCGACCTGCCCGAGCTCCGGCTCGCGGTCAGCCTGTTCGAGCGGGCGGTGGCGCACCAGGGTGGGAACACCCGCTACTCGCGCCACCTGCGGTCGCTGATGCGGGCGGCCGGGTTCGCTCGCACCCAGGGGTTCGCGCTCGCACCCGAGGTGTACGGGGATACCGAGAGTGTCCACTGGTTCGTCGAGTTCGCCACCGGCTTGTTCGGTGCGCCGCGAATGTCCGAACTGATCGTGGCCGAAGGCTGGGCGACCCGGGCCGAGCTGGCCAGGCTGCACGACGCGCTCCGGAGCTGGGCTGGCCAGCCGGACGCGTTCATGTCCTGGCTGTACTGTGCGGCGATCGGGTGGGCGCCGTGAGTCCGGCCACTGCGCGGTCCGCCACTGTGAGTCCGGCCACTGTGCCGTCCCGTGGTCTGCAGAGAATTTAAGGGAAGTATCACGGTCCACTAACCGACGATCCGGCGCCGGCATCCGTATTCTTCAACGGCCCGACCGTGGAGGACTCGGAGGACCCGTGGCCAAGGCTGACATCGATCCGTCGCTGCTGCGAGCTGGTGCGCACAGCGCTTCGTACTTCGCGCTTGCCCGAAGCATGGGGAAGGATGCAAAGATTGTCGATTTCTGCATCCCCTGCAACCCGTACTTCCCGACCCCGGAGATGTTCGACGAGCTGCGCGACCAGCTCGAGACGATCCTGAAGTACTACCCGAGCGACGCCGCGTCGACCACCAACAAGCTGGTGAGCGTGCTCGGCCTGCACCCGCAGACGGTGGCCATGGCGAACGGGTCCACCGAGCTCATCACCTGGATCGACCACCTGCTGGTCAAGGAGAGCATCGCGGTGCCGGTGCCGACCTTCGGGCGGTGGACTGACCAGCCACTGGAGACCGGCAAGCGGGTCGACATGTTCCTGCTGCAGGAGGCCGACAACTACCGGCTGGATCTGAACGCGTACCTACGGTTCATCCGCTACCGCGGCTCCCGGGTCGCGGTGGTCTGCAACCCCAACAACCCGGACGGTGGCTTCATCCCGCGCCACGATCTGCTGTGGTTCGTGGACGAGCTGCACGACCTCGACCTGGTGGTGGTCGACGAGTCGTTCATCGACTTCGTCGACGCCGAGCGGTACCCGTCGCTCGGTGCCGACGCGGCGATCCGGCCGAACGTGATCGTCCTCAAGAGCCTGGGCAAGAACTTCGGGCTGCACGGGATCCGGTTCGGCTACCTGGTCGCGAACCCGGCACTCGCCACGAAGGTCGGCAAGGCGCTTCCGAAGTGGAACATCAACTCGCTGGCCGAGGCGGTGGTCTACATGTTCAAGGACTACGAGGCCGACTACCGCGAGAGCCTGCGGCTGCTGGCCCGGGACCGGCGCTGGATGCATGACGCGCTGGCCCGGATCCCAGACCTCACCGTGTTCCCGTCGCAGGGGAACTTCCTGCTGGTGAAGTTGCCACCGACCTGGGGTGGGGTGGAGCTTCGCGACTACCTCATCAAGGAGCACGGGGTGTACGTCCGGGAGTGCGGCAACAAGCTCGGCATGACCAGCCAGTTCCTGCGGTTGGTGGTGCGCCCGCCGGAGGATGTGGAGCGGCTGATCGAAGGGATGCTCGCCTACGGCAGGCAGGTCGGTGGTGACCAGGCCGTCGGGCTGACCTCGACCACCAGCCCGAACCTGCGCCACCTGCGCCGCGACACCGGGAACGGCCAGCGCAGCGGGCCACGGCACGCGCAGGTCAGCGCAGCTCCGGCCAACAACGTCCTCGCGTACCCGAGCCGCGAGGTCAACGGCTACCGCCGCGGCCTCGCCCGCGCGAACTGAGCCTCCAATGTGCTTCAACGGGGTCCGGGACCTGCGCGGCTGGAAGATCAAGACGTAGCGGCGGGCGATGCTGCGGCACGTGCTGCAGCACCCGGCCCGGACGTCGACGGCTACCTCGCCGACGTGCTCGACCGGCCGATGCCGGCGGTGGCCGCGCTAGCGGGGTAGTGGCCGCAGCGGCGGGACTGGCGGTAGCGGGTTACTGGCGGTCGCGGCGGCCGGCGCGGATCCCGACCGCGACCGCCACCACCCCCGCCAGCGCGACGATCGGCCCGATCACCGCCCAGATCCGCTCATCGGTCATGGCGCTGCCGGCCAGGTAGCCGAGGCCCTGCAGCGTCCACACCGCACCGGTCGCCAGCGCGACGAAGCCGATCACCAGCAAGATCACGCGGTTCATGCTCCGAGCGTACGCCCGGCTGGCACGTGCGGTGACCGGCCGGTCGGGTATGGACGATGCGGCTCGCCGGCCCGCCCGGGTGGTCGGTGACATCCGGATGAAGATCAGATAGCATTTCCGCGACAGACGAACAGCGGCGGTGATCGGGGAGGCGCAACTTCCATGACCGACAGCTCCCAACCGGCCGAAGCCGAGCAGGCACCGCTGCCTGACATCGACACCACCGTCGCCCAGAGCGCCCGAGTCTGGAACTACTGGCTGGGCGGCAAGGACAACTTCGCGGTCGACCGGGAAATGGGCGACCAGGTCGAGGCGCAGTTTCCGTCGATCGTGGCGCTGGCCCGCGCCTCCCGGGCGTTCCAGATCCGGGCGGTCCGCTACCTGGCCGGTGAGGCCGGGATCCGGCAGTTCCTGGACGTCGGCACCGGCCTGCCCACCGCCAACAACACCCACGAGGTGGCCCAGGCGGTCGCGCCGGAGTCCCGGATCGTCTACGTGGAGTCCGACCCGATGGTGCTGGCGCACGCCCGGGTGCTGCTGATCAGCCACCCGCTCGGCGCCACCGCCTACGTCGACGCCGACGCCCGCGACTCCGAGACCATCCTGCGGGAAGCGCAGAAGACTCTGGACCTCAGCAAGCCGGTCGCGCTGATCATGTGCGGGCTGCTGGCGCACGTGCCGACGTACGACGACGCCCTCGGCGTGCTGCACCGGCTGCTGGACCCGTTGCCGTCGGGCAGCTACTTCATGGTCTCCGACGGCAACAACACCAGCCAGGAGTACGTCGAGGCGATCAACACCTGGAACCAGTACGCGAACCCGCAGTACCACCCGCGCAGCCCGGAGCAGATCGCCGGCTACTTCGAGGGGCTGGAGCTGGTCCCGCCGGGGGTGGTCCCGATCAACCACTGGCACCTCGGCGACCGGCCGGCTGACCAGCTGCCGCCGGCGCTGCCGGGGACGGTCGGGGTCGGCCGCAAGCCGTAGCTGGCTCCTGCGGGTTTGACCGGGTGAGCCGGGTCGCTACCGGCTGGCCGCGGATCCGGCCGGGTGGGCAAGCTCGGCGGGTTCCCGGAGGTCGCTCTCCAGCACTCTGGCGAGCGCCGCGACCGTGAAGAAGGTCGGCGCGGCGATCGCCCCGCGCTCGATCTTCCGGAGCGTGTCCAGCGAGATCCCGGCCGCGTGCGCCACCTCGGCCGCGCTGCGCTCACCCCGTGCCCGCTGCAGCGCCCAGCCGGGCGGTCGCGATCACCGCCGGCGGACCGGTCATCCTGACCGTGCTGTAGCCGGCGTCATCGCTCGATCAGCGTGGCGAGGCCGTCGAGCACCCGCCGCAGCCCGAACCGGTACGCGTGGTCGGGGTCGTACGCCCCGCCGTACGCCGCCCCGGCGGCGGCGCCGACCCGGCTGGCGATCGGGTACCGTTCCGGGTCGAGGTAACGCTCCAGCACCGGCCCGGCCTTCTCCCACCACTGTGGATCGGTGAGCGAGCTGGCCCGGCGTACCGCCGCCGCGGCGTGCGCGGTGTGGGCGTTGGCGCGGACGAACTCCAGCAGGTAGGTGAGGCAGGCGTCCATCTCCAGGTCGGTCAGGCCCAGCCCGTCCAGCGTGGACAACTCGTACTCGTACTTGCCGATCGCGCCGGGGCCGAGCGGTGGCCGCCCGGGCGCGACCTCGGCCGCCCACGGGTGGGCCTCGAACAGCGCCCGGTTCTCGTCCGCGACGGTGGTCAGCCGCTCCCGCCACGGCCGGCCGGTGGTGTCGGTCCGCTCCATCCCGGCGTACGCCGCGTCGAGCATCAGATCGAGCAGCTCCGCCTTGCCCGGCACGTACGTGTAGAGGGTCATCGGAACCACCCCGAGCGCCTCCGCCACCCGGCGCATGGTGAGCGCCGGCAGCCCGTGCTCGCGGGCGATCGCGGTCGCCGCCGCCACCACCGAGTCGACGGTGAGCGAGCGCTGCGGGCCGCGGCGCGGCACCGCGGCCGGGTCGCGCCACAGCAGCGCCAGGGTACGCGCCGGATCACCGGCACCAGTGAACTGCGTCATGGTGCTCCATTATCGCGGAATCTCGCTGTACGCTGTACGTTGTACGGCGTACAAAGCTAACTCGTCGAGGGGAACCCTACATGAAGATCACGGCTTCCGCGGTGTCGCTGAATGTCGAGGACGTGCCCGCCTCCAGCGCCTTCCTGCAGGAGCACTTCGGGTTCAAGGAGGAAATGTCCGCGCCCGGGTTCGCGTCCTTGACCAGGGAAGACGCCGGTATGCACGTGGCCTTCCTGCGGCGCGGGCTGCCCACCCTGCCGGCCGACCAGCGGGACGACCACGCGTCCGGGGTGATCGTCGCGTTCGTCGTCGACGACCTGGAGGGGGAACTGGCCCGGCTGCAGTCCGAGGGCGTCAAGATCACAATGCCGCTCACGGTCGAGGAGTGGGGCGAGCGGGCGTTCCAGGTCCGCGACCCGAACGGCGTGATCATCCAGCTCGTCGACTGGAAGGGCTGATCGAGAAACCCGGGGCACCCATCCACACCCGCCCCACTACGGTGGTCGCATGGAACAGCGGACACTCGGCGGCACGGGGCGCAAGGTCGGGGTGGTCGGGCTCGGCGCGTGGCAGCTCGGCAACGCATGGGGCGAGGTGTCCGGCGAGGACGCGCGAGCCGTGCTGCGGGCCGCGCTGGACCACGGCATCGACTTCATCGACACCGCGGATGTCTACGGTGACGGCCGCAGCGAACGGTTCATCGGCGAGCTGCTGGCCGAGCTCGACGAGGGGCAGCGGCCGTTCGTCGCCACCAAAATGGGGCGCCGGGTCGAGCAGCTGCCGGAGCACTACCACCGGGACAACTTCCGGGCCTGGGTCGACCGGTCCCGGCGCAACCTCGGGGTGGACACGCTGGACCTGGTGCAGCTGCACTGCCCGCCCGACCCGGTGTACGCCGACGACCGGGTGTTCGAGGCGCTCGACGAGCTGGTCGCCGACGGCAGCATCCGGGCCTACGGGGTGTCGGTGGAGACCTGCGACCAGGCGCTCGCCGCGATCCGCCGGCCCGGCGTGGCGAGCGTACAGATCATCCTGAACTGCTTCCGGCGCAAGCCGCTGGAGCAGGTGCTGCCGGCGGCGCGGGAAGCCGGCACCGGCATCATCGCGCGGGTCCCGCTCGCGTCCGGGTTGCTTTCCGGGCGGTACGACGAGCGCACGGTCTTCGGACCCGACGACCATCGACAGTTCAACCGGCACGGTGAACGCTTCGACGTCGGCGAGACGTTCGCCGGGGTTCCGTACGAGGTCGGGCTCGCCGCGGTCCGGGAACTCGCGCCGCTCGTACCGGCGACCATGACCATGGCCCAGTTCGCACTGCGCTGGATCATCGACCAGCCGGGGGTGACGACGGTCATTCCGGGCGCCCGGAACCCGGCGCAAGTGGCGGCGAACGCGGCCGCCGCGGCGTTGCCGCCGCTGACCGAGGAGCAGCAGGCCGGCGTCCGGGAGGTCTACGACCGGCTGATCCGCCCGCACGCCCACCACCGCTGGTGAGCCGGTGCTTGCTGGCCTGGCTCGCTAGTCGGCGCCGGCGTGCAGCGCCCGGGCGGTGTCGGTATTGGCGATGCCGCTGACCGGGCCCTGGTAGAGGATCTGGCCACCCCATTTGCCGGGCCCGGGGCCGAGGTCGATGAGCCAGTCGGCGTGCCGGATCACGTCGAGGTGGTGCTCGATGACCACGACCGTGTGGCCGTGGTCTACCAGCTCGTCGAGGACTTCGAGCAGCGTGTCGATGTCGCGCAGGTGCAGCCCGGTGGTCGGCTCGTCGAGGACGTAAACGGTCGGGTCGGTGGTCTCGCGCAGCTCCTTGGCGATCTTCACCCGCTGGCATTCGCCGCCCGACAGCGTGGTCAGCGGCTGGCCGAGTCGCAGGTAGCCCAGGCCGACGTTCTCGAGGTGGCGGAGGGACCTGACGATCGCCGGGTCGGGAAGCCGCTGGCTGGCCTCGGTGATGGTCAGCTCGTCGACGTCCGCGATCGACAGTCCGTCCACCGTGTACTGAAGCACCTCGGGGGTGAACCGCCGTCCTTGGCACACCTCGCACACCGTCTCCTGACCGTCCATGAACGCCAGGTCGGTGTAGTTGACGCCGGTGCCCTGGCAGGCCGGGCAGGCGCCCTCGGAGTTGGCGCTGAACAGGCTCGCCGGCACCTGGTTGTGGCGCGCGAACAGCTTCCGGATCGGCGCGGCGATGCCGGTGTACGTGATCGGGGTCGACCGGCGGTTGGTACTGACCGGGCGCTGGTCGATCACGACCGCGTCGTGCTGGGCGACCAGTTCCGCGGCGAGGCTCGACTTTCCCGACCCGGCGACCCCGGTGAGGACGGTCATCACGCCGGTCGGGAACTCGACCGTGAGGTTCTGCAGGTTGTTGCGGTTCGCGCCGGCGACGGTGAGAGTGCCGCGCGGCGTCCGCGGCCGCTGCTTGACCGGTGGTCGCCGCGACAGCGCGACCGCGGTCGGGGTGTCGGCGCGCCGCAGCGCGGCGAAGTCGCCCTGGAAGACGAGCCGGCCACCCTGGTCACCGGCGCCCGGTCCGATCTCGATGATCTGGTCGGCGATCGCCATCACCGCCGGATCGTGCTCGACCACCAGGACGGTGTTTCCCTTGTCCCGCAACTGCCGCAGCAGCGTCGTCATGGCTTCGACGTCGCGCGGGTGGAGGCCAACCGTCGGTTCGTCGAAAATGTAGACCATCTCCACCAGGCTGCTGCCCAGGTGCCGGACGGTCTTGATGCGTTGCGACTCGCCGCCGGAGAGGGTGGTGGTGGGGCGGCCGAGGTGGAGGTATCCGAGGCCGATCGTGACCAAGGCGTCCAACCGCGCCTTGAGCGCCGCCACCACCGGCGCCACGCTCGGCTCGGTCACCTTGGTCACCAGCTCCGCCAGCTCCGCGATCTCCATCCGCGCGAGCTCACCGATGGTCCGGCCCAGCACGGTGACCGCCCGGCTGGCCGGGTTGAGCCGGTCACCGTGGCAGTCGGGGCAGACCTCGGAGCGGGTGAACCGGGCAAGGATCTCCTGCTTGCGCTCGGACAGATCGTCGGAGGTACGCAGAAACACCCGCTCGAACCGTTCGACCACCCCCTCGTACCCCGTTGGTGGCTTCTTGCCGAGCCGCGCGGCGTGCTCGCCGCCATACAGCAGCGCGTCCCGCTCGGCCTGGCTCCACTCGCGCAGCGGCGTGTCGGCGTCGAACGTGCCGATGTCGGCGTACTGGGCGTACCAGTAGCCGCCGCTGCCGAAGCCGGGGATCCGGATGGCACCCTCGCGCAGCGACTTGTCGAGGTCGAGAAAGCGGTCGACGGCGCTGACCACGACCTCACCGAGGCCGCTGCAGGTCGGGCACATGCCGGCCGGGTCGTTGAAGGAGAAGTGGTTCGACTCGCCGATCCGCGGCGTGCCGATCCGGGAGTACAGCAGCCGGAGGTAGGTCCAGGCGTCGGTGATGGTGCCGACCGTGGAGCGGGCGTTGCCGCCGATCCGCCGCTGGTCGATCACGACCACCGGCGACAGGCCGTCGATGTGCCCCACCTCGGGGCGGGTCCATTTCGGCAGCCGGTTGCGGATGAATGGCGGGTAGGTCTCGTTCAGCTGGAAGCCCGCCTCGGCGGCGATGGTGTCGAACACCAGCGAAGACTTGCCGGAACCGGAGACGCCGACGAACGCCACGATCCGCCCGCGCGGCACGTCGACGTCGAGCGACTTCAGGTTGTTGGTCCGGGCACCCCGGATCTCGATCACACGCTGTGCCACGCCTCGACGGTACGATCAGATGTGGCCAGAACCTGTCCGCGATTTGGCTCGGCGAGGTGGCGATGGCCGACGTGACCCAGCGAGTCCTCGCCCTACTCGCGGTGCTCCAGACCGGGCGCGCGTTCAGCGGCGAGGAGCTCGCCGCCCGGCTCGACGTCAACCCGCGTACGCTCCGGCGCGACATCGACCGGCTGCGCGGCTACGGGTACCCGGTGGAGGCGCAACCCGGGCCGGGTGGCTACTACCGGCTCGCCGCCGGCAGCGCCATGCCGCCGCTGCTGCTGGAGGACGACGAAGCGATCGCGACCCTGCTGGGGTTGGCCACCCTCGCCGCCACCGGCAGCGCCAGCGAAGGCAGCCTCGACGACGCGGCCACCCGGGCGTACGGCAAGGTCGACCAGTATCTGCCCAGGCGGCTGCGGGTCCGGGCGGCGGCGCTGCGCGACAGCCTCGAAACCCGCCACACCCTGGCCCCGAGCACCAGCGCCGAGACCATGGCCACGCTCGCCAGCGCGATCCACCTCCGGCGGCTGGTGGCGTTCGAATACACCGGCGCGACCGGTGCCGCCAGCAGCCGCCGGGTCGAGCCGTACCGGCAGGTCCACCACAACCTGCGCTGGTACCTGCTGGCCTGGGACACCGACCGGCACGACTGGCGGGTGTTCCGGATCGACCGGATCACCGACCTGCGGGACCTCGGGCAGCGGTTCGCGCCCCGGCCGCTGCCGGCCGACACCGCCGTGGACTATCTCCGGCAGGGCCTCCAGCAACGGCGGCACCGGGTGGTCCTGACCATCGAAGCACCGGCGACCGCGGTGGCCGACGCGTTCCGGTATCAGGACGTCGACCTCACCCCGCTCGGCGAGCGCCGGACCCGGGCGGTGCTCCGGCTCGACTCCTGGCACTGGCTGGTCCTCCACCTCGCCTTCCTGGACGCCGATTTCACGATCGAGGAGCCGGCCGCGTTCCGGGCCGCCTGTCAACGCTTCGGCGACCGGCTCAGCCGGCGGTAGTGGGTCGTCCGGCCAAGCCGTCGAACGCCACCATCGCCGCATCGGCGACCCGGTGCAGCTCCGCCCGGGATGCGCCGTCGTTGGCCCGGACCGACCTGCCGTGCAGTATCGTCGGGCTCCGCCTGGTGGAGGGTTGAGCGACCGGTCCCCGATTGCGCGGTCGTCCGGTAGCCTCGGGTAGCTAAGGGCTCGGCACTGGGCGATCGGGGGACACCGTCATGCATCCGAAGCCGCACCAGGCGTTGGCTCAGCTCGAGCGGTTCGTCGGCACCTGGGATGTCACCGCGACGTTCGGTGGCGAGCCGGCTGGCGGAGTCACTGTCAGCTTCGAGTGGCTGGAGGGCGGTGCGTACCTCCTCCAGCGGTCGGTGGCGGAAGCGATCGACGCGCCGCCGGAGGTCCTCGCCACGTTGCCGTTTCCGGCCGTCCAGATCTTCGGCTACGACGACACCGCTGAGGTCTACACGGCGCTCTACGCCGATGGCCGGGGGGTCGCGCGGGTCTACCAGATGCGGCTCACCGGGAATCGATGGGAGATCTGGCGGGACGCACCTGGGTTCGGTCAGCGGTTCATCGGCGAGTTCGACCCGGACGGCCGAGTCATCACCGGCCGGTGGGAACTGAGCCGCGACAACCAGACCTGGGAGCACGACTTCCACATGACCTACACCAAGCGAGGTTGATCCGGCACCGGGTCGGGCGGGCGTTGGCCGCTTTAGGACGCCTCATTGCGGACGAGTTGCGGATGGGCGTACGTCGCAACGACCATTGTGAGCTGACTGAGCCGGGCAGCCGCCGGGCATGGCGTGGGCCGGCGTGCTCGGGTACGAAGAGCTGCCAGGTGGCCATTGAGGGGCCAGCGAGCGGGGGGCCAATGCACGGTGAGATGTCAACCGACTACGAGTTCGGGTCGCACGCCGTCATTTCAGCGTCGATCATGGACCTTCTGCGTGACCGGTCCAGGCGACGCACCGACCACAGTCCATGATCGACGCTAGAGATCGGCACTAGAGGAGGGAGTGGGTTCGGGATTCGATGGCGCGGATCACCGCGGCCATGTCGAGGTTGCCGAGGCCGAGCGAGACCGCTTCGTCGTACAGGGCGTGGGCGGCGTCGAGCAGCGGGGTGGCCAGGCCGGCCCGCCGCGCCGCCTCGGCGATCAGCTGGGCGTTGTAGCGGACGTTGGCGATCGCCGCCTGCACCTCGAACTCGCGGTTGACCAGCATCCGGGCCTTCCCGCGGGAGACCAGGCTGGCCATCGGGCCGGCGTCGTGCACCGCCAGCAGTCGGCGCAGGTCCAGGCCCTGCCGGGCGGCGAAATGGAACGCCTCGGCCAGCCCGGTGACCAGCGTGATCAGGAACAGGTTGATCGAGAGCTTCATGAGTAGCGCGTTCGGCACCGGTCCACACGGGATCATTTCGCCGCACATCGGGGCCAGCAGCGGCCGGACCCGCTCGATGGTGGCCGGGTCGCCGCTCAGCATCGCTACCAGCTTGCCCGCCTCGGCCGGCTTCCGGGAACCGGAGACCGGTGCCTCGACGTAGCGCCCGCCGGCGGCGATGATGTCGTCAGCGAGCCCGCGGGAGTATTCGGGCGCCGTCGTTCCCATGTGGATCACCGTGCGTCCGGCTACCAACGCGCCGAAGCCGAGGGTGCCGCGCCCGAGCACCTCGTCCACGGCTGCCCCGTCGGCGAGCATGAGGATCACGACCTGGGTACGCTCGAAGACCTCGGCCGGGGTGGCCGCGACCACCGCCCCGGCCCGGCGGAGCGCCTTCGCCTTGTCGGCGGTGCGGTTCCACACCACCAGTGGCGTCCCAGCTTTGACCAGATTGGACGCCATCGGGATCCCCATCACCCCGAGTCCGATGAACCCTACCCGCATGGGATCGAGGGTAGGGAGCTGTGCCCGGCACCGGAAATTGATTCCTGCGATGAGGCTTAGTGGCGGATCCTATAGGTTTTCCCTATGAACCTGGCACACCTCCGCTACTTCGCGGCGGTCGTCGAGCACGGCAACGTCACCCGGGCGGCCGAGGCGCTCTACGTCTCCCAGCCGACCGTCTCGGCCGCGCTGCGCAGCCTCGAACGCGAGCTCGGCCAGCCGCTGTTCGACCGGGTTGGGCGCCGGCTGCGGGTGACCGCCGCCGGCGCCGAGGCGTACCGCCGGGTGACCCGGATCCTGGCCGAGTGGGACGACACCCGGTCCAGCCTCAGCACCGACGGCGCCGACCCGGGCCGGCTCCGGCTCGGCGTACTGGAAACCCTCCCGCACCAATGGCTGGCCGACCTGCTCGGCTGGCTGCGCCGCGCCCACCCGGGGCTGGCGACGACGGTCCGGACCGGGGGCGCCGCCCGGCTCGCGAGCTGGCTGGCCGGTGGCCGCGTCGACGCGCTGCTCACCGCGGTCGAAGATCAGGTGCCGGACGGGCGGGTGCTGTTCCGGGAGCCGGTGGTGGCGGTGGTCCACCCCGACCACCGGCTGGCCCGGCGGGACCGGATCACCTTGCGCGACCTGGAGACTGAACCGTTCGTCCAGCGCGACCACTGCGAGATCATGGACAGCGGGCGGGAGCGGGTGCGGCGGGCCGGGGTCAGGCTGACGCTCGTGGCCCGGGTGCGCTCGGACGAGCTGGCGCTCTCACTGGTCCGGCAGGGGATCGGTTACACGCTGGCGCCGATCAGCCTCGCAACCGACGACGTCGCGACGGTGCCGGTGGACGACTTCCCGATCCAGCGCAGCGTGGTCCTGCAGGTGCGCGCTGACGCAACCCCGGAGCAGCTCCGGACGGTCGACCGGATCGTGGACTACCAGCGGCGGGCGAGCCACTCCGGGATCGACGGACGCTCGGCGCCGAGCGTGCTGTCGTTGCCGTGACCCGGGTAGAACCAGGTGTCGTCCGGCAGCCGGTCGAAGATCTTGCGCTGGAGGTCCGACATCAGCGAGTCGAAGTCCTCGCCGCCGGTGGTCCTGCCCGGGCCGCCGGGGAACAGCGAATCGCCGGTGAACAGGTGCGGATGGCCGGCCGGGTCCCGGTAGAGCAGGGCGATCGAGCCAGGGGTGTGCCCGACCAGGTGGATCACCTCCAGCTCGCACGCGCCGACCCGGATCGTGTCGCCGTCGCTGACCGTACGGGTGACCGTCGGCAGCGCGCCGGCGTCGGCGGCGTGGGCGATCGACTCGGCGCCGGTCTCCTCGAGCACGTCCGTCAGCGCCATCCAGTGATCATTGTGCTGGTGGGTGGTGACGACCGCGGTGAGGCCGGCTTCGCCGATCAGGTCGAGCAGTTTGTGGGAGTCGTTCGCCGCGTCGATCAGCAGCTGCTCGCCGGTCTGCCGGCAGCGCAGCAGGTAGGCGTTGTTGTCGATCGGCCCGACCGACTGCTTGGTGATCGTCAGCTGTGCCAGCTCCCGCACCGCTGGCGGGCCGCCCATCTGTACCGCTCCGGTGTACGTCACGACGCCGACGATAGCGCGATAGCCTCGGCCGGTGACTGAGCCCGCCGTACCGGCCTCGCCCGGGACCCCGCCGGCCGAGGTCGACCTCGACGATCGACTGGTCCGGGCGCTGCTGCGGGACCAGCATCCAGACCTCGCCGACCGCCCGCTGGCGCTGGTCGCGGGCGGCTGGGACAACGCCACCTACCGGCTCGGCGACGACCTGGCGGTGCGGCTGCCACGGCGCCGGGTCGCGGCGGCGCTGTTGCGCAAGGAACAGGAGTGGCTGCCGCGGCTGGCGGCCCGGCTACCGGTGCCGGTCCCGGAGCCGGTCCGGGTGGGGGAGCCGTCCGCCGGTTACCCGTGGCCGTGGAGCGTGGTCCGGTGGATCCCCGGCCGGTCGGCCGAGTGCGAGGAGCTCTCACCCGGGCAGGCCGAGCAGTTCGGGCGGTTCCTTGCCGCGCTGCACGAACCGGCGCCGGACTCGCTCCCGCGTAACGAGTATCGGTGCCTGACACTGGCCGACGTGTCACCCCGAGTGGAGCAGCGGCTGCGCCGACTGTCCACGATGAACACCGGGTTGGCGGTGCCGCTGTTGACGGTCCGGCAGCGATGGCAGCAGGCACTTGCCGCTTCGCCGGACAGCCTGGATACCTGTGTCCACGGTGACCTCCACCCGAAGAACCTGGTGGTCGACGCGGGGCGGCTGGCGGCCGTGCTCGACTGGGGCGACCTGACCGCCGGCGACCCAGCCATCGACCTGGCCGCCGCCTGGATGCTGTTCCCGGTCGACGCGCATCCGGCAGTCTGGGAGAGCTACCGCCCGACTGAACCGGACACTGTGGTACGTGCTGCCGGATGGGCAGTCTACTGGGGGGTGACCCTGCTCGATGCCGGGCTCGCCGGCGACCCGCCGTTCGCCGAGATCGGCCGTCGGACCCTCGCCCGGCTGTGCGGCGACTAGATCGGCGCGGTGAAAATCCGGTTTCGCGGTGGCCGGTACCGGCCTACGGTTGATCCGGACGCGTCATCAGCTACGGAGTCGAGGGAAGGAGGTGGTCGCCATGACTGTCGTCGGTCTGGTCCTGTCCATCTCCGACCGCTACTGACTGAAGGTTTCCGATGACGTTTGAGCTAGCGTCCCTGGGTTGGGACGGCGGTTTCGCTTCCGCGTTTTCCAGATTCGCCAGCGCCGAGCAGGTGCCGGGCCGGGTGGTGCGCGCCGACCGGGGCGTGTGCACCGTACTCACCGCGGCCGGCACGGTTCGCGCCAGCTTCGCCGGGTCCCTGCTGGCCGCCGCCGGCCGCGACCCGGTGGCGCTGCCGTGTGCCGGTGACTGGGTGGTGGTGCGGACCTGGCCGGACGGGCGGATCTCCGCCGAGGCGGTCCTGCCGCGCCGGTCGAGCGTGGTCCGCCGTACCGCCGGGAAAGAGGCCACCGGCCAGGTGCTGGCCGCCAACATCGACGTCGCCGCGGTGATCGAGCCGATGGATCCGTCGCCGGAGGTCGGCCGGATCGAACGGCTGCTGGCGCTGGCCTGGGAGTCCGGGGCGCAGCCGCTGGTGTTGCTCACCAAGGCCGATCTCGCCGCCGACCCGGCGGCGGTGGCGGCGCAGATCTGCGACAGCGCGCCCGGGGCCGACGTGCTGCCGGTCAGCGCCCGCACCGGCGAGGGGCTGGACACCCTCCGCGAGCTGATTGCCCCGGACCGGACGCTGGCCCTGCTCGGCCCGTCCGGTGCCGGCAAGTCGACGCTGGTCAACGCGCTCGCCGGCGCGACCGTGATGGCCACCCAGCAGATCCGGCGGGCCGACGGCAAGGGCCGGCATACCACCACGTACCGGGCGCTGGTGCCGCTGCCCGGTGGCGGGGCGGTGCTGGACACGCCCGGCCTGCGGGCAGTCGGGCTGCTCGACGGCGCCGACGGGGTGGACCGGACGTTCGCCGACGTCACCGACTTGATCGCCGAGTGCCGGTTCGCCGACTGCCAGCACCGGACCGAGCCGGGGTGCGCGATCCAGGCGGCGCTCGCCGCCGGCGAGCTCAGCCCACGCCGGTGGGAGAGCTGGCAGCGGCTGCAGCGGGAGGCGGCGTACGAGGCCCGCCGGCGCAACGCCCGGTTGGCGGCCGAGCAGCGGGCCCGCTGGAAGAAGATCAAGCAGGAGATTCGTGGTCGGATCCGCCCGTGACTGCCGTTGTCGGTGGGCGGGGCTAGAGTTGCCGCCGTGGCCGAACGACTCATCATCCGGGGCGCGCGCGAGCACAACCTGCGCGATGTCAACCTCGACCTGCCCCGCGACGCGCTGATCGTCTTCACCGGGCTGTCCGGCTCGGGGAAGTCGAGCCTCGCGTTCGACACGATCTTCGCAGAGGGGCAGCGGCGGTACGTTGAGTCGCTGTCGGCCTATGCCCGGCAGTTCCTCGGTCAGATGGACAAGCCCGACGTCGACTTCATCGAAGGGCTGTCGCCGGCGGTCTCGATCGACCAGAAGTCCACCTCCCGCAACCCCCGGTCGACGGTCGGGACGATCACCGAGGTCTACGACTACCTGCGGTTGCTGTTCGCCCGAGTGGGTGAACCGCACTGCCCCAACTGCGGCCGGCCGATCGCCCGGCAGACCCCGCAGCAGATCGTCGACCGGGTGCTGGCGATGCCGGACGGGACCCGGTTCCAGGTGCTCGCCCCGGTGGTCCGCGGCCGCAAGGGGGAGTACGTTGACCTGTTCGCCGAGCTGCAGAGCAAGGGGTACGCGCGGGTCCGGGTCGACGGGGTGATCCATCCGCTCACCGACCCGCCGAAGCTGAAGAAGCAGGAAAAGCACACCATCGAGGTGGTGGTCGACCGGCTCACGGTCAAGGCGTCGGCGAAACAGCGGATGACCGACTCGGTGGAGACCGCGCTCGGGCTCGCCGGCGGGGTGGTGATCCTCGACTTCGTCGACCTGCCCGAGGACGACGAGCACCGAGAGCGGATGTTCTCCGAGCACCTCGCCTGTACGTACTGTGACCTGAGCTTCGAGGCGCTGGAACCGCGGTCGTTCTCGTTCAACTCGCCGTACGGCGCTTGCCCGGAGTGCACCGGCCTGGGGACCAAGAAGGAGGTCGACCCGGAGCTGGTGGTGCCCGACCCGGAGCGGACGCTCCGGGAGGGGGCGATCCAGCCGTGGTCCAGCGGCCAGACCCACGACTACTTCCTGCGGCTGCTGGAGGCGCTCGGCGAGCAGGAGGGGTTCGACCTGGACACGCCCTGGCGGGCGATCTCCAGCCGGGCGCAGAAGACGATCCTGCACGGCTCGCAGGACCAGGTCCACGTCCGCTACCGCAACCGGTACGGGCGGGTGCGCTCCTACTACACCGGGTTCGAGGGCGTGGTGCAGTGGCTGGAGCGGCGGCACGCGGACACCGACTCGGAGTGGTCCCGCGACAAGTACGAGGGGTACATGCGGGACGTGCCGTGCGCCGCCTGTGGCGGGGCGCGGCTGAAGCCGGAAGTGCTCGCGGTCACCGTCGGCGGCCGGAACATCGCCGAGATCTGTGCGCTGTCGGTGGGGGAGTGCTGCGAGCTGCTCGGCGAGATGACCCTCACCGACCGGCAGAAGCTGATCGCCGAGCGGGTGCTCAAGGAGATCAACGCCCGGCTGCGGTTCCTGGTCGACGTCGGGCTGGACTACCTGTCGCTGGACCGGCCGGCGGCGACCCTCTCCGGCGGCGAGGCGCAGCGGATCCGGCTCGCCACCCAGATCGGCTCCGGGCTGGTCGGGGTGCTCTACGTGCTCGACGAGCCGTCGATCGGGCTGCACCAGCGGGACAACCACCGGCTGATCGAGACGCTGGTGAGGCTGAAGAATCTCGGCAACACGCTGATCGTGGTCGAGCACGACGAGGACACGATCCGCACCGCCGACTGGATCGTGGACATCGGGCCGGGCGCCGGTGAGCACGGTGGCCGGATTGTCCACAGTGGACCGTTGAAGCAGCTGCTGAAGAACGAGGAGTCGATCACCGGTGCCTACCTGGCGGGCCGCCGGTCGATCCCGGTGCCGACGCGGCGCCGGCCGCAGACCCCCGGCCGGGAGCTGGTGGTGCAGGGTGCCCGCGAGCACAATCTGCGCAACCTGACGGTCAGCTTCCCGCTCGGCCAGCTGATCGCGGTCACCGGGGTGAGCGGTTCCGGCAAGTCGACGCTGGTCAACGACATCCTGTACGCGGTGCTGGCCAACCAGATCAACGGGGCGCGGCTGGTGCCGGGGCGGCACACCCGGATCACCGGCATCCAGCACGTCGACAAGGTGGTGGGCGTGGACCAGTCGCCGATCGGGCGGACCCCGCGCTCCAACCCGGCCACCTACACCGGGGTGTTCGACCACATCCGGAAGCTGTTCGCGGAGACCACCGAGGCGAAGGTCCGGGGGTACGGGCCGGGCCGGTTCTCGTTCAACGTCAAGGGCGGCCGGTGCGAGAACTGCGCCGGCGACGGCACCATCAAGATTGAGATGAACTTCCTGCCGGACGTCTACGTCCCCTGTGAGGTCTGCAAGGGCGCCCGGTACAACCGGGAGACCCTGGAGGTCCACTACAAGGGCCGGACCATCGCCGAGGTGCTCGACATGCCGATCGAGGAGGCGGAGCAGTTCTTCGCCGCGATCCCGCCGATCCACCGGCACCTCAAGACCCTGGTCGACGTCGGGCTGGGCTACGTCCGGCTGGGCCAGCCGGCGCCCACCCTCTCCGGGGGCGAGGCGCAGCGGGTCAAGCTCGCCTCCGAGCTGCAGAAGCGGTCGACCGGCCGGACCGTCTACGTGCTCGACGAGCCGACCACCGGGCTCCACTTCGACGACATCCGCAAGCTGCTGCGGGTGCTGCAGGGGCTGGTCGACAAGGGCAACACGGTGATCGTCATCGAGCACAACTTGGACGTCATCAAGACCGCCGACTGGCTGATCGACATGGGCCCCGAGGGCGGGAACCGCGGCGGGACGATCGTGGCGGTCGGGACGCCGGAGGAGCTGGCCGAGACGCCGGAGAGCTACACCGGCCAGTTCCTGCGGCCGGTGCTCGGGTTGGACGGGGTCGCCCGCGGCTCGCAGGTGACCATCGAGCGGGCCGCCAAGGCGAACGGCACGGCGAAGAGCGGTGCGGCGAAGGCGAGCGGCACCGCCAAGCCGAATGGCAGCGGGAAGGCGAACGGCGACAGGGCGCCGGCCCGGACGACCCGGGCGAAGCGGGCTAGCGCGGCCTCGGCCGCGGTGAACGGGAAGCCGGCCCGCAAGTCCACCCAGGCGGCGGCGAGCCGGTCGGCGGGTTAACACGGTGGCCGGTAAGCGAGGTCCGGCACGTACTTGCGCCACTCGTCGACGGTGAGGATGTCGCCCGCGGTCCGGCAGATCTCGGCCGCGATCTCGTCCAGGGCCATGCTCCAGAGCCAGACCGCGTTCCCGCCGCCACCGGCCGCGAGCAGCCGGCCGTCCGGGCTGAACGTCACCGTATACAAGCGATCGCGGGCGGCCGTGAGGATCGCGAGCACCGCCGGATCACGCGGCTCGGTCACGTCCCACAACCACAGGGTCTCGTCGGTGTTGGCCGCCGCGAGGGTGTTGCCGTCCGGGCTGAACGCGAGCGCGTAGACGAAGTCCTCCGCCCCGACCAGCGGTGGTCCCAGCCGGACCGGCCGGTGCGGATCGCTGATGTCCCACAGGTAGATGTTCGTGTCCCCACTGCCGACTGCGAGGATCGGCCGGTTCGGGTGGAACGCCAGCGATATGGCGTAGTGCTGCGACGAGATCATCGGCCCGCCGAGCTCGACCGGCTGGGCCGGGTTCCGGACGTCCCAGAGCCGGACGCTGCTGTCGACGCTCGCGCCGGCTACCAGCTTCCCGGTCGGGTCGAACAGGACAGAGTAGACGAAGTTGGTGAACGCGCGGAGCTCCGCGGTGAGCGTCGGTCGGCTCGGGTCGGCGACGTCCCACAGCCGGACCAGGTTGTCGTCCGCGCCGGTGGCCAGCAGCGTCCCATCCGGACTCAGCGCGATCTGTTCGATCACCTGGGAGTGCGCCTCGACCGGCTCGCCCAGCGGCGCCGGCCGAGCCGGATCGGTGATGTCCCATTGGTGCAGGCGGCCAGCGCGATCGCTCACGATCAGAGTCTGCGCCGAGTCTGCGAAAGCGACCGCGCCGCTGAACCCGGTCGGGTTGGTCATCGGCGGGCCGAGCGGGGTCCGGTCGGCGACCCGCCAGAGCTGGGTGTCGCCGGCGGCGACGGCGAGCAGCTGCCCATCCGGGCTGAACCGGACACTGTTGACGGGGTTGTGACCCGGCAGCGCCGGGCCGGGCAGGTGCCAGATCCGGGCGGTGCCGTCGGCGCCGGTCGTGATCAGCATGCGTTCGTCGCCCCCCCAACGCAGCGAGGTGACCGGTCCCGGGTGCGGAAGGACCCCGATCACCCGAGCGGCCCGCCAGTCCCACAGCCACACCAGGTCGGCGCTGCCCGCCGCCAGGGTGTCTCCGTCGGGACTGAACGCGGTGGTCAGAAGCCACCCGGTCGAACCGGCGAGTGGCTCGGCGAACCGGACCGGACGCCGCGGATCGCTGACGTCCCAGAGGAACAGGCGGCTGCCCCGGGTGCCGGCGACCAGCGTCCGCTCGTCCGGGCTGAACGCTACCGAGACCACGGGCCGGTTCGGTCCGGTCAGCGGGTCGAGCGGCTCCGGCGCCGCGTCGCCGGACACCCGCCACAGCCGCACGGTGGCGTCGGAGCTGCCGGCGGCCAGCAACCGCCCGCTCGGGCTGAACGTCACCGCCTGCACGAAGTCGGCCGGCCCGGCCAGTGGCGGCCGCGCGACCGGCTGGCGCGGGTCGGTGATGTCCCACAGGTGGACCAGGTAATCGGCGCTGCCGGCGGCGAGGGTACGGCCGTCCGGGCTGATCGCGACCGAGGAGACCGCGTCGGTCGGTCCGGTCAGCGGTGGGCCGAGCCGGACCGGATCGGCCGGATCGGAGATGTCCCACAGCAGCACCGTGCCGTCGGTCGAGCCGGCGGCGAGCGTGCGGTGGTCGCGGGTGGTCGCCAGCGACTGCATGACGCCGGCCGAGCCGAGCAGCCGGGTCGCCATCGGGGTGGCGGACGTGTCGATGAGCGCCGCCCGGGCGGCCTCGGTCGGCCAGATCCGGTAGGCGGCGAGACTGAGCTGGGCGGCCATCGAGACGTCCCGGTCGCGGAGCCGCTCGGCGTGGCCGGCCACCAGCCGGGAGAGCGCCTGGTCGCGCTCGTTGGCGATCAGCCGCTGCTGCGACACCGCGCGGGAGCGCTGCTCGAGCGCGATCGCCCCGGTGGTGAGCGCCAGTCCCAGCAACGCGGCGAGGGTGGCGATGGTCTGGTACAGCCGCCGGGTCCGGCGGCGCTCGCGGCGGACGCTGGCGGTGATGAACTGGTCGACCAGTGGTGGGACCTTCCCGCGGTTGGCGGCCGCCCAGTCCCGGGCCGCCGCCAACCTCGACCCCCCGTACAGCGCGGCCGGGTCCCGGTGCTCCCACTCCCACGCCTCCGCCGCCTCGGCCAGTCGTACGCCGGTGACCAGGCCGGCCCGGTCGGTGTCCACCCAGGAACGCAGTCGCGGCCAGGCGTGCAGGAGCGTCTCGTGGGCGAGCTGGATGGAGGTCTCGTCCACGGTGAGCAGGCGGCTGTTGACGAACCGCTCGCACACCGAGCGGAGCGCGGCCGACTCCGTGTCGTCCGCGCCGGTGGTGAGTGCGGTGTGGGAAACCCGGCGGGCGGTGTCGACCCCGTCCGGGGAGACCCGGACCAGGCGCAGGAACAGCTGCCGGGCCAGCTCCTGGTCGGCGGCGGCGAGCTCGGCGTACACCCGCTCGGCGGTCTTCGCCACCGCTCCCCGTAGGCCGCCGCTGTCCTGGTAGCCGGCGAGCGTCAGCCGCGCGCCCCGGCTGTGCTGCCAGGTGACCAGCAGGGCATGCGACAGCAGCGGCAGCGCGCCGGCCATGTGCGCCCGCGCCCCGCCCGGCGGAGCGATGTCCCGCAGCATCACCTCGACCAGCCCTTCCTCCACCTCGACCCCGGCCCGCCGGGCCGGCTCGACGATGACGCTGCGCAGCTGGTCTCTGGTCATCGGACCGACCACGACCTGGCCGGCTTGGGAGGCGGTGGCGAGCGCGGGGTACGCCAGCGCGTGACCGTAGAAGTCGGCTCGCAACGCCAGCACCACCAGCGCCGGCGCCGGCCGGCCCTCGCCCCGGGCGAGCCGACGCAGCTCGGTTATGAACCGATCCCGGACCGACTCCTCGATGTCCGCAGTGAACAGTTGCTCGAACTGGTCCACCAGCACCACCAGCCTGGCGTCGGCGGGTGACTGGTCCACGGCCAGCTGACCGAGCTGCTCTCGGAGGCGCCGCAGCGGGTCGGCGCCCGGTGTGAAGAGCAGCACCGGCCCGGTGAGGGAGCCGTTCCATCGCACTTCGCCGGCTCGCAGCGTGGCAACCAGGCCCGCCCGCAGGAGCGACGACTTGCCGGACCCGGACGGACCGACCAGCATCACCAGCCCGTCGCCGGCCGCGTGCCGCTTCGCGAGCAGGTCCAGGATCTGGCGGGTCAGCTCCTCGCGTCCACAGAACCAGGCCGCGTCCTCGGGCTGGAAGGCGTCGAGCCCGCGATACGGCACCGGGGCACCGGAACGTCGGGGACCGGGGCTGCGCCGGACCCGGCGCAAGGCCGCCCACCACCGCTCCATGGTCAGCGGGTCGGCGATGCCGCAGGTACGCAGGATCGCCGGCAGGATGTGGGACGGGCTGATCGGCGGTAGGTGGCGACCGCTGAAGTAGCCACCGAGGGTGGCCGCCGGGATGCCGGTGACCCGGGCGACCTGCCGGACCGTCAGCCCGGCTTGCTCCCGGGCGGCGGTCAGCGCGGCGGCGAACTGCTGCCGGGTTTCGATCTGGTCGATGTCAACGCGGTGGTCGCTAGTGTCGTGCCGGATGTCCACGACTCACTCCTTTGGGAGCCATCCCCGGCCGTTGCTCTTTCTACCCCCCGCTGACCGGCCAAGGAAGTCCTCGACTGGCCATCACACCTGTCACATTACCGACATTGACAACCTCTGATTCCGAGCGCAAGTCCCACCCAGCTACGACCGCTGCGTGGCGACGCGGACAAGGGAGGACGCGCGGACAAGGGGAGACGGCCACCTGCTTGCCCCCCAACCGCAATTCGGTGGGCCGTCTCCCGTCCCGGCCGGTAGCGCAGATCGCGGGTTGCCACGCCCCCTGCGGCCGCGGTTCGCCGGTCCGGTCCGGCGAGGCGAGGAACATGCGCCCGGACCGGGTTACTGGCCACCGCGTACGCGATCGGCTCTACCAATGTCACTCCCCAGAACTCCGTTGGTCGCTAACCGTACGCGCGGATCGGGTTCCGCGGGATCGCCCACTTCGGGTTCGCCAATTCCCCGTACAACCTCGTACAGCGCGGACAACGGTGCCGTCCCGGTCGCCCGCGGCATCGGTCGCGGCCCGGCGGCTTGAACCGCCCGCCGGCCGGCGGCGTATGTCCTAACGTGCGGATGACCGACGAAAGCGCGAAGACCACGACCGCGTCGGCCCGGCCGGCGACGACGACCCGGCGGGCGGTGTTCGCCGGCGCCGGTGCGGTAGGGGCGGCGGCGGTGCTCGCCGCCTGCGGCACCGACACCGGCGGCGACCCGTACACCGGCGAGCCGGCCGGCAACGCCGAGCCACCGGCGGCGCCGCCGGCGAGCGAGTCCTCGGCGGGCGAGGCACCGCCGGCAGAGCAGGGCGGTGACGCCGAGGCCGGGCTCGCGCTGACCAGCGATGTGGAGGTCGGCGGCGGGGTGGTCCTCAGTGATCAGGATGTGGTCATCACCCAGCCGGTCGCCGGTGAGTGGAAGGGCTTCAGCGCCACCTGCACCCATCAGGGCTGCCCGGTCGCCGAGGTCAGCGACGGCACGATCAACTGCAACTGCCACGGCAGCAAGTTCTCGATCGCCGACGGTTCGGTGGTCGACGGCCCGGCGCCCCGGCCGTTGCCGGAGAAACCGGTCGCAGTGGACGGCGACTGGGTGGTGCTCGCCTGAGCGGCGGCGGGCTCGCTGGGGCTGCGGCTGACCGGCTGGCTGGTGCCGCCGGCGGTTACCCGGTCCGCACCGGGGCCTGCTGGACCGTGCCGGTCAGGGCGAGGTAGCCGTCTTCCAGGCTCGGCTCCACCGGCGAGGCCGCTGGGCTCGGGCGGGCCGGCGCCACCAGCCGGTAGCGCATGCCGCCGCTGTGTGGCAGCGCGGAGACCACCGTCCCGGGCGGTGGCGGGCCGGCGGTGGTCACCGACCAGACCCGGCCTTCCGCTTGGCGGGTGAGCTGGTCGACTGTACCGCGGAAGATCAGCCGCCCCTTGGCGAGCACCGCCAGCTCCCGGCAGGTCTGCGCGATGTCGTCCACAATGTGCGTGCTGAGCAGTACCGTCCGCTCGGTGCTGACCAGCCGGGACAGCAAGGTCCGGAACCGGATCCGCTCCTCGGGGTCCAGACCAGCGGTCGGTTCGTCCACGATCAACAGTTGCGGGTCGGCGAGCAGTGCCTGCGCGATCCCGACCCGCTGGCGCATGCCACCGGAGAATCCGCGCAGCCGGCGATCGGCGTCGCTGGTGAGCGCGACCACCTCCAGCAGCTCGGCCACCCGGCGGCGGCGCGCGGCGCGGTCGTCGATGCCCTTGAGCAGCGCGACGTAGTCAAGGAACTGGCGCGCGGTCAGGTCGGGATAGACCCCGAGGTCCTGCGGCAGGTAGCCGAGGGTCTGCTGGACCGCGGTCCGCCCGGCCGCCGTACCGAGGTCGTGTCCACCCACCGTGACCCTGCCCCGGGTCGGCCGCATGATCCCGGCGAGGATCCGCATCAGCGTGGTCTTGCCGGCGCCGTTCGCGCCGAGCAGGCCGAACATGCCGGTCGGGATGACCAGGTCGAGGTCCGCGAGCGCGGCCACCCCGCCCCGGAAGGTCTTGGTCAGTCCGGAGATCTCGATCCGCATGGCGTGTCCTTTCCCCGGTCCTACCGGGTCCGCAGGGTACGCAGGGCTTGGCCGCTGGCGAGCGCCGCGGCGGCGAGCGCGAGCAGGATGGCGATCGACAGCCAGCCGGCCAGCGCGGTCGGGTCAGGGCGCAGGAAGTTGAGCGTGGCGCCGGCCACCGGCCCGGCCGTCACCAGGTCGCCGTCCGCCCCGTAGTGGTTGAGCACGCCGTTGATCGCGTAGCCACCGACCGGCTGGATCACCGTGTTCGCGAGCGTCGGCATGACCTCCGGCGGGGCCAGGTTGCCCCAGAGCCAGTAGCCGACGAACAGCACCCGGAACAGCGGCGCGGGCATGACCAGCGGCACCGCCAGCGCGAACGCCGCCACGAACAGCAGGCCGGGCAACATCACCACGCCGAAGCAGACCGCCGCCCAGCCGAGCGCCGCCGGCTGACCATAGTAGACGGAGTAGGCCGTGGTGAGCCCGGCGTAGATCAGGATGATCGGGACGGCGGTGGCCGCGGCCGCGCCGAGATACTTGCCGAGCAGGCGGAGGCCAGGCCGGCTCGGGGTCGCATCCAGCACCGGCGCCACTCGCAGCCGGTCGTCGCGGATCAACCGGTCGGCCAGCAGGCACCCGTAGCCGATCGGCAGCACCGCCTGCAGTTGCAGGCCGAGCAGGATCATGGTCTGCTTCGGGTCCGCCTCGCCCGGTGCCGGCTCGAACAAGTCTCGCAGCAGACTGCCGCCGATCATCAGGATCATCACCAGGATCAGCGCCGGCACCAGCCACACCGAGCGCTTCCGCAGCTGCATCCGGAACTCGTACCGGACTGCTGCCAGGAACGTCGTCATTGGTCTCCCTCGGTGATCAGGCGCTCGGTGCGGCGCAGCACCGCGAGCGCGAGCACGATCAGGACCGCCGCCAGGCCGAGCAGGGTCAGCCGGTTCGCCGGCCAATCGCCGGGTTCGGCGCCCCGGGTGGTCGCGAACAGGTAGAGCAGCCGGCCCAGGAGGTGCTGCTGCATCACCCCGGCGAGCACCTGCTGGACGATCCACAGTGAAGTGACCACGGCGCCGGCGGCGGCCGGACCGCGGAAGACGGCGCCGGCGGCGAACCCGACCGCGCACATGGCAAGCGTGGGCGCGAGCCAGGTCAGCTGGCCGGCCACCACGCCGTGGTGCTCCGGCCAGCGGTGCCACCAGCCGGTGGCGATCAGCACCACCGCGAACAGCGCCGCCACCACCGCGGCCGATCCCGCCGCCACCACCAGCCGCCGGACCAGCGTGGACCGGTATCGCGTCGGCATCGTCAGCTGGAGCTCGGCGGCCGGGTCGCGGCCAACCAGCGAGGCGCTGGCCACCCCGGCGACCAGCGGAACCGCCATCTCCAAGGTGCCGAGCAGCACCCGGGCGGCCTCGGCGTCGTTCGGCGACGAGCCGGTCAGCGACAGGCCGGCACCGGCGGCGACCGCCACTGGCGGACCGAGCAGGGCGGCCCAGCCCGCCCGGCGTATCTCGTGGCGCCAGAGCATCATCGGTCTCACACCGGATGGGTAGCGCGCCAGCGCCGGCCGGGTTCACCGGTGAACGGTCCGGATCGGCCGGCGGCGACCAGCGCGGCGATCCCGATCGCGACGCTGACCGCGAGCACCACCGCGTTGGTCGACCAGGCCTCGACGATCAGCCGGGCTGGCAACGCATCCCGGATGAACTCCCCGCCGGCCAGCACCCGCGCCGTCCACAGCCCAACCGTGGCGCCGAGCGCGAGGTCCGGCCCGAACCGGACCGCGAGGAGCAGGCTGAGCGAGCAGAGCAGCGCCATCGGCCCGAGCCAGCCGCTGATCAGCAGCCGCAGGTCGGCGGTGAGGCCCGCGCCGGGGCCGACCGTGACCGCCAGCACCGCCGAGGCGGCGAGCGCGAGCAGCAGGTCGTAGCCGAGCACCAGCGTGAGCCGGACCAGCAGCAGCAACCGACCGGAGGTCGGGGTGGCCGCCACCAGCTCGGCGGCCGGGTCCAGCCGGGACCGGTAGGCGCCGGCGACGCCGACCGCGGCCACGACCGGCGCGATCAGCGCGAGCAGGTCACCCCCGGCGGTGCGAGCGGCCTCCGCGCCGAGGCTCGAACTGGCCAGCAGCACCATCCCGACCCCGAGCGCGAGCACCAGCGCCGAAGCGATCGGCACCGCCAGCCGGATCAGCCGCGCCTCGGCGAGCACCAGCGAGGCCAGGTAACGCAGTTGCCGTACCGGATGGGTGGCTCGGTGGGTGGCCGCCAGCGGTGGTGGCGTGAACGCGCTCTGGGTCAGCACCGCCCGCACCAGCGCGGCCGGCTCCGGCGCTCGCTGCTCCGGTGGCGCGGCGGCGGCGATCGCCCGCCAGGTCGCCAGCTCCGCCGGGCAGTACGGGCAGTCCGCCAGGTGCCGGCGGAGCCGGTCCCGGTCCGGGTCGGTCAGCGAGCCGGCCGCGTACTCGGCCAGCAGCCCGCGGAACGGGCAGGTCAGCTCAGTCATTCGACACCCCCTGGGCGACCAGCGCCGCCGCCAGTGCGGCGCGGGCGTGGTGCAGCCGGCTCTTGACCGTGCCGACCGGGATCGCGAGCACCTCGGCGACGTCGGCCAGCGGCAGCCCGGCGACGAACACCAGCGCCACCACCTCGCGGTGGTGGTCCGGCAGCCGGTCGATCGCCATCGCCACCGGGGTGCCGCCGGCGGCCGCGATCGCCAGCTCGTCCGGCCCGGCGGCCCGGTCGGGCTCGTCCAGCGGCTCGTAGACCGGCTCCGGGCGGACCCGGCCGCGCAGCCGGTTGTGCGCCTGCCGGCGGGCGATCCCGAACAGCCAGGTGGACACCTTCGAGCGGCCCTCGAACCGGTCGGCCGACCGCCAGACCGCGAGCATCGTGTCCTGCA
This sequence comes from Natronosporangium sp., assembly GCA_036564175.1. GTDB lineage: Bacteria > Actinomycetota > Actinomycetes > Mycobacteriales > Micromonosporaceae > Natronosporangium. The sequence continues at coordinate 2,014 of DATCKZ010000031.1, read as the reverse complement.
GGATCTCCTCGGCGGTCATCCGGTCGCCGGCGAGCCGGAGCAGGTAGCCGAACAGCGCGTCGGCGTGCCGTTGGTAGAGCCGGGCGAGCGCGGTCGAGTCGCCGGCGGCCACCGCGCGCAGCAGGGCAGCATCACCGCCCGGCTCCGCCCGCGCCATCGGCCCACCTCCTCCACCAAGATAGGTAGCGACGCGGACTGCGGTCGGTTCACCACCGGGCTATATTGACGACGTGGAGACGGTTGTCGATGCCCGGCGGAGCCGGTCACTGGTTCGCTGGCTCGCGGTGGCGGTCGTGCTGGTCGCGGTCGCGGTGGCGGTGCTGATCCGGGTGGTGAGCAGCGCGAGCGAGCCGGCCGAGCCGACCCTCACCGAGCAGCTCGGCAACCGGGTCGAGGAGATCCTGCAGGAGTCCTCGGCGGAGGAGCACGCGGCGCACGGCCACCACTTCGATGACGAGGCGACCGGGGTGCTCTGCGAGGCCTCGGCGTTCGGGTTCGAGCCACCCGAGGCGACAAGCATCGAGCAGGTACGGGTGGTGTACGCCCAGCACATGTGCGCGGTGGTCGGACCGGCGTTCGGCTGGCCGGACGGGATCCGCTCCGGCGGCCCGCTGGCGGTCGAGCTGACCGAGCCGCCGGTGGTCCGGACCCCGGAGCAGATTGCGGGTGGCGAGGAGCTGGACTACGCCGGCCGGATCCGGGCACTGATCCCGGAGCGGTACCACGAACAGGTGCTGAGCTTCGAGGGGTTCGTGGACCCGGCGGTCGCCGAGGCGCTGCGCGAGCGGTACCCGGGCGCCGGCTAGCCGGGGCGCCGGGCGCTGGCCGGGCGTTGGCCGGTGCTAGCCGGGGCGCCGGGCGCTGGTCAGCCGGACGCCGCCGGCGCCGGATGCGCGGCGAAGAACTCCCAGATCGTCTGCGCGGTCGGCACCCCGGGCTCCAGGCTGGCCGGCCACCGGTGCGGCAGCCCTTCGACCCGGTACTCGACCAGCTCGCCGCCACGGTCACAGGCGCTGACCGACCGGCTCACCTGCTGCTGGTCGTCGACCCACTCCGGCTCCGCCTCGGCGCAGCCGCGCGCCTCCCGCCACTCGGCCAACCCGGCCTCGATCGGCCGGAGCCACCGAACGTCGGCCAGCCCGATCACCTGCATCGCCGACACCGGCGAGCTGACCCGGTCGGCGCTGCCGGCGAGCGGGCCGAGCATCGACGCGATCGCCGCGATGTTGACGCTGTCGGACATCGCCAGCTGCCAGCTCAGCCGGCCGCCGATCGAGAACCCGGTGGCGTAGATCCGGTCCGGCGCCACCGCCAGGTCGGACGACATCTGCTCGATCACGTCCCGCAGCAGGCCAATGTCGTACAGGTCGTCCGGGTAGGCGACCAGGAACCCTTCCTGCTCGGCCACCTCGTGCATGCCACTGGTGCCGGCGATCGCGTACGCCGAGCCGGGTTGGCCGTGCATCACCAGCACCAGCGGCGCCGGGGTCGCCGGGTCGTAGCTTTCCGGTACGTAGCGCAGGAACGTGCGGTCGCCGCCGGCGAGCGTCTGTTCCTGCAGCTGCCCCCGCTCGATCGGTGGCGGTTCGTCGTCGCCGGCCGAGTCATCGCAGCCGGCCAGCAGCAACCCGATCGTGGTGGCGACCGCGGTAGCGAGGGAGCGGTGGATCATCGGTTGACCTCCCGGTGTGGTAGCGCTCCCACCCGCTGTCAGGGTACGCGCCCGACTAGGCTTGGTCGGCGTGGCAGACCCGATGACCTACCGGCCGGCGCCCGGCACCATTCCCGACTCGCCGGGGGTCTACCGGTTCCGCGACGAGTCCGGCCGGGTCATCTACGTCGGCAAGGCGAAGAGCCTGCGCAGCCGGGTCAACTCCTACTTCGCCGATCCACTCCATCCCCGTACGAGGCAGATGGTCACCACCGCGGCCGGGGTGGACTGGGTGACGGTCCGGACCGAGGTCGAGGCGCTGCAGCTCGAGTACGCCTGGATCAAGGAGTTCGACCCCCGGTT
>DATCKZ010000030.1:0-35570 GCA_036564175.1 Natronosporangium sp. | reverse complement strand
CGGCATCCGACCAGCGTTGACCGCCTCCACCGCTTCCAGGTTCAGGTCGTACAACACCACCGACAACCCGCGCGAGGCCAGCGCCAACCCCAACGGCAACCCCACCCGGCCACAACCACCCACAATCACCACATCAGTGGTGAAACCGTCAGGGTTAGGGTTGGCGCTGGAGTCGGAGTCGACGTCGGGTGCCATGGTCGGGCTCGACATGGGAACTCCCCAGATAAACACGAAGTAGTCGGTTCGGGACCGCAGTCGCCAATCCGATGCTAGGGAGCGGGGCCCGGCTGACAGCCCATGTGTCTGAAAAGTGACAGCTAAACTGGCTACTCCGGTGAGGAGGCATGGTGAAGGCGGTCTCGGTCGAAAACGTGACGGTCGGCTACGGCAAGGGTGAGCCGGTGCTCCGGGAGGTGTCGGTGACCGCCGAGCCGGGCCGGCTGCTCGCGGTCACCGGGCCGTCCGGCGCCGGCAAGACCACGCTGTTGTTGACCATGGCCGGGCTGCTGCGCCCGACCAGCGGCACGGTCGCCGTCGGCGGCACCCCGCTGCGGGATCGCGATCACGCGGTGGCCGAGCGGGTGGTGTTGATCCCGCAGGACAACGGCCTGGCCACCATCCTGACCGCGAGCGAGAACCTGCAAGTCGCGTTGATCGCGAGCGGGATGGCGCCGGGGGAGGCGCGCCGGCTGACCGCCGAGTCACTGGCCCGGCTGGGGTTGACCGGCCAGGCCGACCAGCTGGTGGAGGAGCTCTCCGGCGGGCAGCAGCAGCGCACCGCGATCGCCCGCGGGCTGGCGCTCGCCGGTGATGTGTTGCTCGCCGATGAGATCACCAGCGAACTCGACGCGGCGAACCGGCAGATCGCGCTCGACCTGTTACGGGCCGAGGCGGACCGGGGCGCGGCGGTGGTGTTCGCCACTCACGACCCGGAGGCGGCCGCGGTCTGCGATGCCGAGTTGCGCTTGATTGACGGTCGAGCCGAGCTGGTGCGTACCCCGGCCGGGAGCGTGACCGCCGGATCGTGACCGAACGGGGGACCCGCTACCAGCCGTCAGTTGCATAGGGTCCACCTCGATGTGGTCGGTCGTGGGGAGCGCGCTGGCAGCCCGTCGGGGCCAGGCGGTGATCGTGGCGCTCGTCGCGCTGCTCGCCGGCGCCGCCCTCGCCGCCGCGCCGTGGTACGCGGTCGCCGCCTCGCAGCGGGTCGGGGTCGCCGCGGTGGCCGGGACGCTACCGGAAGATCGGTTGCTGTCGGTGAGCCGGCGGCTCGGATCAACCGAACCGGTGCCGGCGGACCCGATCGGCGAGGTCCGGCAAGTGCTCGCCGACGCGTGCGCCGCCGGCGGTGGGTGTGACCTCACCGGGTTCCGCTCGGTCGGCAGCGGGTTCGTCGCCGGCCGCCTGCCCGGTGAGGCGAACCGGCGTACCGAGCTGAACATCGCCTACCGCGAGGAGTTCTGTGATCAGATCTCGGTGACCGGCGCCTGTCCGGCCGCCCCGTTTGAGGTGGTGGTCTCGGCGGCAGCGGCCGGGCTGCTCGGCGTGGCCACCGGTGACGAGCTGGAGCTGGAACTTTCCGAGGCGGAGTCCCACCGGTTCCGGGTGGTCGGGGTCTACGAGGTGCTCGACCCGGTCGATCCATATTGGGGAGACGGGTTCCTGGTGGGCCTGGGAGCCCGGCCGACCGCCGACCGCCACACCATCCTCACCGGACTCGACACGCTCGCCGAGCTGTCGCGGGTCACCTACAGCGTCGAGCTGGTGGCGAACCCGCCGGCGTTCGCCACCATCGACACCGCGAACTTCCAGACCGGCCTGGAACCAGCCCTGGCGGAGCTGCGGCGGCAGGAGTACGCGATCTCCACCAGCGAGTTGAACGGCCTGCTGGCCCGGATCGACAGCGACCGCCGCACGGTGGTCACCGGGGTCGGGGTCGGGGTCGCGGTGCTGCTGCTGTTCGGCTGGTTCACGCTGGTGGTGCTGCTGCGCAACACGGTCCAGCAGATCCGCGGCGACGTCGGCTGGTGGCGGCTGCACGGCGCACCGGCCGGCCGCGGCTGGGTCCACGCGCTCGGGCAGACCGGGGTGCCGCTGCTGGGCGGAGCGGCGCTCGGCGCGGCCGCCGGGGTGGCGGTCGGCCGGCTGCTCGCCGACGACGTCGCCGGGTCGGCGGCGCCGCGCACCGCGCTGCAGTTGGGGCTGCTGCTGGTCGCGGCGGCGGTCGCGGGCGGGTTGGTGGCGACGGTGGCGACCCAGGTCGGCACGCTGCGGACGCCGGTCCGGGACCTGATCCAGCGGACCCCGGCCCGCCGGGCCCGGTGGCGCCGGTCGGTGGTCGACGTGGTGCTGGTCGTGCTCGCGGCCGCTTCGATCGGGCAGGCGCTGCTCACCGGCCGCGCCGAGCCGGCGAACCGGTTCGAGACCACCCCGCAGGCCGATCCGAACCAGTCCGGGTTGGCGCTGCTCGCGCCCGGGCTGGCGGTGCTCGCGATCGCGCTGATCGCGGGCTGGGCGGTGGCACCGCTGGTGGCCTGGCTGGCGGCCCGGGCGCTGCGCGCCGGCCGGCTACCGGTCACGCTGGTGGCCGCCTCGATGGCCCGCCGGCCCGGCACTCACCGGCTGTTCGCGCTGGTGGCGGTCGCGGTGGCGCTGCTGACCACGGCGCTGCTGGGGTGGGACGCGAACGCCCGGACCGAGCAGGCGCGGGCCGCGCTGGAGGCTGGCGCCGACCGGGTGGTGACGGTGGCGTCGGTGGACAGCGCACGGCTGCTGGCGACCGTCCGGGCCATCGACCCGACCGGCCGGCACGCGATGGCGGTGATGCGGCGGGCACCGGCCAGCGGCCAGCCGTCGGTGCTCGCCGTCGACAGCAGCCGGCTGACCGTGGTCACCGGCTGGCGGCAGGAGTACGGCGGGGATGTCGACGAGGTCGCCGGAGCGCTCCGGCCGCCGGCGCCGGAGCCGGTGCTGGTCACCGGTGACCAGCTCGAGCTGACCGCGGCCGGCGCCGATCCGACCGGCGCCGACCTGTACGTACGGGCGGCGTTGCGATCGGACGCCACCGGCGAGCCGGTCGAGGTGGTGTTCGGGCCGGTACGGGAGGAGGCTGACCGGTTCACCGAGCCGGTGCCGCCGTGCGTGGACGGTTGCCGGCTGGTCGGGTTCGAGGTGCTCGGGTTCCGGCTGGCGAACCCGGTCGACCCGGCGCAGCTCTACGCCGAGCCGGCCACCGACAGCTGGGTAGACCTGCACGGCATCGCCGCCGGCGGCGAGTCCACCAGCTTCACCGATCCGACCCGGTGGCGGCCGGCGCTCGGCCCGAACGTGCTCGGACCGATCATCACCGGTGGCGGCGACCGGGTCCGGCTGACCGTTCCCGAGCCGCCCGCGGTCGAGACCGCGCTGGTCCGGGACCTGTGGGCGTTCGTGCTGGACGCGCCCGCGCCGCTGCCGGTGCTGGCCGCCGGCTGGCTGCCGCGGCCGTCCGACGAGCTGCGGATCGCGCCGCTGGTCGGGGCGGCGGTGCCGGTTGAGATCGCCGCCACCGCCCGGCTGCTGCCGATGCTCGGTGAGACCGGGCTGCTGGTCGACCTGGAGTACGCGCAGCGGTCGCTGCCGTTCCCGGCGCCGGGCGCCACCCCGCAGGTGTGGTTGTCGGCCGACGCACCATCGTCGATCGTGGACGATTTGCGGGCGGCCGGGTTGCGGCCGGTGCGGGTGGATTCGCTCGACGTCCGGCTGGATCGGCTGCGAGCGGAGGGCAGCGCGGTGGCGGTCCGGTTCCAGACCGCGATCGCCGGGGTGGGGCTGGTGCTCGCCGCCGGCGCGGTGCTGCTGCTGGCCGCGAGCGAGCGGCCCGGCTGGGCCAGCGAACTGGCGGCGCTGCGGGCGCAGGGGGTCGGGCGCCGGGTGGTCCGGTTGGTCGGCTACGGCGGGCTGGCCGCGGTGACCGGCGCCGCGACCGCGGTCGGGTTGCTCGCCGGGGTGGTCGGGGCGCTGATCGCCCGGCTGCTGCACCCCGGCTTCGTGGACGGCTGGGCGGTGCTGCCGGCCGCGTCGCTGCGTCCGTTCCCGGTCGGCGGGGCGGTGGTGGCCACCGGGCTGGTGCTCGGCACCGTCGTGCTCGCGGCCGCGGTGGCGCTGGTCCGGCGGACCGCGCGGCTCGCCGGCCAGACCGAGACCCTGGCCGGGCGGTCGTCATGATCGCATTGGTGCTGGCCCAGCTCGCCGCCAGATGGGGGCAGGCGGTGACGCTGTTCGCGCTGTCGCTGGCGGCGACCGTGGCGACCGTCGGGGTGCCGGCGTATGTGGACACAGTGGACCAGGCGGCGGTCCGCAACGAGCTCGCCAACGCCAGCCCGGCCGAGCGGATCCTCGCGCTGCCGTCGATCCAGGCCGGCCCGGGCGAGGCCAGTGGCCGGATCGATCCGTACGACGCGGCCCGGGCGCAGCTGCCGCTGCTCGAGCCGGTCACCACCGTGCAGATCCGGGTCCGGGGCCTGCGGGCGGACGCCCCGGCGGCCGAGTCGCATCTGCTGATCGCCAGGGACGGCTTCTGCCAGCGGGTGGTGTACCGGAGCGGGCGTTGCCCGGTCGGCAACCGGGAGCTGGCGCTGCCCCAGGACCTCGCCGAGTTCGCCGAGCTGGCGCCGGGCGCGGTGCTGCGGCTCACCCCGGTGGTGGCGACCGACTTCGGCCTCCAGCCGGACGGGCCGGAGGCGACCTGGACGGTGGTCGGCGTCTTCGACCCGATCGACCCCGCCGATCCGTACTGGCGGACCGGCCAGGACCCGCTCGGCTTGTTCAGCAACCCGTCGGTGTTCACCACCCGGACCGCGATCGAGACCACCGTGCACCAGGCGGAGATCGTCCACCTGGACGCGGTGCTGCCGGACGGCCGGCTGACCGCCGACCAGGTCCCGGAGCTGCGGGCGCAGCTGGAGCGGACCGAGCAGCGGGTCCGCGAGGAGGACCCGACCGGCGGGCCGATCACCACCGGCCTGCCCCGGTTGCTGGACCGGATCTCCGGCCACGGCGACCAGGCCCGGGCGCTGCTACCGATCGCGGCCGCGCCGCTGGTGGCACTGTGCTGGTTCGTGGTCTACCTCGCGGTCGGCCACGCCGCGGCGGCGCGGCGGCACGAGTTCGGGATCGTGGCGCTGCGGGGCGCTCGACTGTGGACCCGGGCGGCGGCGATCGCCACCGAATGCCTGCTGCCGGTGCTAGCGGCCGCGCCGATCGGGCTGCTCGCCGCGAACCTACTGGTCGACCTGGTCGGACCGGGAACGGCGGCGGCGCAGGTCGACGCCGGCCAGTGGCGGTCGGCGGGGCTGGCCGCGGCCGGCACCGCGCTCGCGGCGCTGCTCGCGGTGCGCCGGGAGGTGGCCGCACCGGTGGCGCAGCTACTGCGGCGGGTGCCACCGCGGCGGCGGGCGGCGGTCGCGACCGCCGAGGTGATCGTGGTGGTGTTGGCGATCGTCGCGGTGGTCGAGCTGCACGGCTTGGACGGGGAGCTGTCCGGGGTGATGGTCGCCGCTCCGGCGGCGGTGATGCTGGCGGTCGCCGTCGTCGCCGCCCGGGCGGTCCGGCCGATCAGCACGCTCGCCGGCCGGTGGGCGCTGCGCCGCGGCTGGCTCGGGCCGAGCCTGGCGGCGCTGGCGCTGGCCCGGCGGCCGGGCGCGACCCGGCTGGTGATCGTCCTCGCGCTCGTGCTCGGCCTGCTCGGGTTCGCGCTCACCAGCGCCGAGGTGGCCGCCGCCGGTCGGGCGGCCGAGGCTCGCCGCGCGCTCGGCGCGGTCCGGGTGCTGGACGTCGAGGACGTCGAGCGCGGCCGGCTGCTGCAGGCGGTGCGCGCCGCCGACCCGTCCGGCCGGTACGCGATGGCGGTGGTGATCGCCTCCGGCCGGTCCGAGGACCCGCCGGTGGTGGCGGTGGACGCCACCCGGCTGGCGGAGGTCGCGCTGTGGCCGGCCCAGACCGGCGCCGGCTGCGAGCCGGACCAGCCGCGCTGCCGCGGCACCGATCCGGCGGCGGTGGCGGAGGCGTTGCGGCCGCCGGCCCCGGAGCCGGTGGTGGTCCGCAACGGCGAGCTGGTCGCCGAGCTTGGTCTCAGCGAGCTCACCCCGGAGCGGACCGTGATCCTGTCGCTGCTGCTGTCGCCGCCGGCCGGGATCCCGCAGGTGGTCAGTTTCGGGCCGGTCGGCAGCGACCAGTCGACCTACCGGGCGGAGGTGACCGGCTGTCCAGACGGGTGCCGGCTCACCGGCGTCGCGATCGCCAGCAACCAGTTGCCGCCGGACGAGGGGATCGGCGAGGCACCGTCCCGGATCGACGTCAGGCTGCGCGGGCTGAGCCAGGCCGGAGCGCCGGTCGGCCCGACCGGCTGGCTGGCCGACCAGCGCCGGTGGCGGCAGCCGGAGCGGGGCCGGATCGGTGAGTTCGCACAGGTGGCAGTGGGCGAAGCCGGGGTCTCGTTCGCCCAGAACGGGGTCGAGGTCGGTGTCTCCTACCCCGCGCTCGCGGTGGACGTGCCGTACCCGCTGCCGGTGGCGGTCGCCGGCGACCTGCCCGACGGGGAACTGGTCACCAGCATCGACCACCAGCTGATCCGGGTGGCGCCGCAGGTGCGGCTGGCCGGCGTGCCCGGCGCCGGCGCGCACGGGGTGTTGATGGACCTGGAGTACGCCGACCGGCTCGCCACCGACCCCGGCATCGCCAGCCAACCGCAGGTCTGGCTCGCCCCGGACGCGCCGCCACAGGTGATCGACGCGCTGCACGCGCAGGGACTGGTGGTCAGTGACGACCGCACCCTCGCCGACGTGCAGGCCGCGGGCGAGGGCTCGGGCGCCGCGCTCGCGCTCCGGTACTTCCTGCTCGCCGCCGGGCTCGCGGTGCTGGTCGGGCTGGTCGCGCTGGGGCTGGTGGTCACGGTGGACCGGCGCACCTGGCGGCGAGCGTTGCGCCGGTTGCGGGCGCACGGCCTGGCCGAGCGTACGGTCAGCGCGGCGGATCTGTGGTCGTACGGTGGGGTGGTGCTGGTCGGCGCGGTGACCGGGCTGCTCGCCGCCGGCGCCGCCTGGGTCGCGACCGGCGCGCGGCTGCCGCTCGGGGTCGACGAGACGGTGCTGGAGTTCCGGCCGGAGTGGCGCGCGGTGGCGCCGGTGTGGCTGGTGGTCGTGGCGCTGCTGCTCGCCGCCGCGGTGGTGGCGGCCCGCTGGCGGCGGCAGCGCCGGGAGGTTGGTGACTGATGGGCGTAGCGGTGGCGTGCCGGCGGGTGGTGCACATCTACCGGGTCGAGGGCTCGGATGTCGTGGCACTGTCCGGCGTGGACCTATCAATCAGCGCCGGCGAGATGGTGGCGCTGGTCGGCCCGTCCGGCTCCGGAAAGTCGACGCTGATCGCGTTGCTGGCCGGGCTGATGCGGCCGTCGGCCGGGCGGATCGCGGTCGGTGGCTACGACATCGGCAAGCTCAGCGACGCCGAGCTGAACCGGTTGCGGGGCACCGAGATCGGCGTGGTGCTGCAGGGCGCCGAGCGCAACCTGCTGCCGTACGCGACCCTCTACCGCAACATCTGGCTGGCGCAGCGGCGGGCCGCCGCCACCCGCGGGATCGAGCTGGACGAGCCGGAGCGGATCCTCGACCTGGTCGGGCTGTCCGGTGAGGCGAAGACCAAGCCGGGGGAGCTGGCGGCCGGGCAGCGGCAGCGGGCGGCGCTGGCGGTCGGGATCGCGGCCGGACCGGGGCTGCTGCTGGTCGACGAGCCGACCAGCCAGCTCGACACCGCCGGCCGCGACGAGGTGCTGGACGCGCTGGAGGCGGTCAACCGGGAGCGGGGCACCACGATCGTGGTGGTGACCCACGACCTGGCGGTGGGCGCGCGGCTGGGCCGGGTGGTGACGATCCGGGACGGCCGGGTCGGCGCCGAGGGCCGGGACGGCCAGGACTTCGCGGTGGTGGCCGGGGACGGGACCATCCAGCTGCCGCCGGAGGTGCTCGGCGAGTTCCCGCCCGGCACCCTGTTCATTGTGGACCACGAGGATGGGGCGGTGCGGCTGCGCTCCGAGCACGACTGACGGTCACGTTCACTTTCCCGGATTGCCCCGCCAGGTTCTGTCCGATACCCGACAGCGGGCTCGATTCGCCCTGGCAAGCCGGTACTTTCCAGTACGATTCGGATGCCTTTGTGTGCGGAGCGTGGATAGCGAGGAGACACCATGACGGGTGGGCGGCACGAGGCGCGCCCTGGTTGGCGGGCGGTGCTGAGCCCATTTCTCCGGTTGCGCCGGGTGCGGCTGGCGATCGCGGTCGGGATCGTCGCGGCCGTGGCCTCCGGCGCCGCCGCGGTCGCGGTGTTGTCGCCGTTCTCGGACTCGGAGTCCCCCGACGCCGCTGACCCGGCCGGCCCGACCGCCACCGCCGAGCCCACCGACGCGCCGCCGGAGGGTGGCGAGCCCGGCCGGACGCCGGACACTCGCGCCCAGCCCGCGCCCGGGCTCCCGGACGTGAACACCGGCTTCCCCGACGCCAGCAACACCGGCGTGCCGGACGGGGTCGAGCTGCGCCGCAGCGGCCCCGTGGTGGTGGAGCAGGACGGCGCCACCGTGCAGAACCTGCTGGTGGTGGACGGAGCGATCGAGGTCAGGGCCAACAACGTGACGATCCGGAACGTCCGGGTCACCAACGAGCGGGAGTTCGTCCAGTGGGGGATCGTCCAGAACGAAGGGTTCGGCGGCCTGGTGGTCGAGGACAGCGAGATCTTCGGCAACGGTGAGCAGCAGTTCGCGTCCGGCATCAGCAACCACGGCGGGATGATCACGATCCGCCGGGTCGAGATCCACACCATCACCGACGGCATCATGACCAGCCACGGCGTGATCGAGGACAGCTACCTGCATTCGCCCAAGCTGTTCGAGGGTGACCACACCGACATGATCCAGACGGTCGGCGGCTCCACCCTCGGCCTGCCGCTGGAGATCCGCAACAATCGGGTCATCAACACCGAGCCGCAGACCTCGGCGGTGCTGCTCGACGACGCGAACGGGATCGGCCTGGTGCCGGTGCGGGACGTGCTGGTCGAGGGGAACCTGTTCGCCGGCGGCGGCTACACGCTCTACTGCGGCGGCTTGGTGGCCGAGGGCCACGACCCGTCCGGGATCGTCATCCGCAACAACGTGTTCAGCCGCGAGCTGTGGCCGAACAGCGGCTACTACGGCCCGGTCGCCTACTTCGACCCCAGCGCGCCCGGCAACGAGTGGTCGGGCAACGTGTATGACGACGGCACCCCGGTGGAGCTGGACTCGTAGCCCAAACCCGGTGGAGCTGGGCTCGTAGCCTAACCGTTGCGTTTGGACTCGACCAGCGCCGCCAAGCTGCCGACGGTTTCGAACACCTCCGCCGTGACCTCGTCCTCGTCGAAGCTGACGCCGAACCGCTCCTCGATCGCGACCACCAGCTCGACGACCGCCATCGAGTCCAGCTCGGGGAGGCTGCCGAACAGCGGGGTCGACGCATTGAGCCGACCGGCGTCGATCCCGAGCGTGGTCGCGAGCACCTTGACCAGCTCGTCGATGGTGGCGGCGGAAGTGTCCATAGTGCCTCCTGGGTCAGACTAGTACTTCGACCGGTTCCGGATGGCTCAGGAACCCGGTCGGGCTGGCGGTCAGGCCGTACGCCCCGGCCTGGAAGATGACGATCAGATCGCCGGGCTGGGCGGGCGGCAGCAGCACGTCGCTGCCGAGCAGGTCGAGCGGCGTGCACAGGCAGCCGACCACGGTGGCTCGCTCGGTGGCCGGCTCGGTCAGCCGGTCGCCCACCGCCAGCGGGTAGTTGCGCCGGATCACCTGCCCGAAGTTGCCGGACGCCGCCAGCTGGTGGTGCAGGCCGCCGTCGACCACCAGGAACAGCTTGCCGCGGGACAGCTTGCGATCCACGATCCGGGTCACGTAGACCCCGCATTCGCCGACCAGGTAGCGGCCCAGCTCGATCACCACTCGGGCGTCCGGCAGCGCCGGCCGCACCTCGTCCCGCATCAGCGCCGCCAGCCGCTCGCCGATCACCGGCAGGTCCAGCGGCCGGTCCTGCGGGAAGTACGGGATGCCGAACCCGCCGCCGAGGTTGAGGTACCGGACCGGGCTCGGCGCGGCGTCGGCGAGCCGGCGGATCAGCTCCACGGTCTTGCGCTGCGCCTCGCAGATGATCTCGGCCTGCAGGTTCTGGGAGCCGGCGAACACGTGGAAGCCGAGGAACTCGACCCCGGTCTCGGCCAGCCGCGCCAGCAACCCCGGCACCTGTTCCGCGTCCACACCGAACTGTTGCGGACCGCCACCGAGCCGCATTCCGGAGCCTTTGATCTGGAAGTCCGGGTTGACCCGGACCGCCACCCGGGGGCGGATCGCCAGCTGCTCGCCGGCCGCTGCCACCCGGCCCAGCTCGGTCTCCGACTCCAGCTCGATCGTCACCCCGGCCGCCACCGCCTGCCGTAGCTCCGCCGGGGTCTTGCCGGGGCCGGCGAAGCTGACCCGGTCCGGCGGCAGCGTGGTGTCGAGCGCGGTCCGCAGCTCGTTCGCAGACGCCACGTCAAACCCGTCCACCAGCCGGCTGAGGTGCTGGACGACCGCCGGCATCGGGTTGGCCTTGACCGCGTAGCTGAGCTCCACATCGGATGGCAGGGTGTCCCGCAGCAGCCGCACCCGCTCGGTAAGCAGCCGCCGGTCATAGGCGAAGAACGGGGTCTGGCCGACCCGCTCGGCCAGCCGGTCGACTGGGATGCCACCGACGGTCAGCCGGCCGGCCTGGCTGCCGAACGCGGCGATGGTCGGGTGGGTGACGATTTCCGCGACTCCGGTCATCCCGCCAACTCCGTCCGGATGAGCGTCCGATCGAACTTGCCGTTCGGCGAGCGCGGCAGTTCGGCCCGCACCACGATCTCCGCCGGCACCATGTAGCGGGGCAGCCGGTCGCGCAGCTCGGCCAGCAACCGATCCCGGTCCAGCTCGGCACCGACCGGTGCGGTCACCACCAGCACGATGTGCTGGCCCAGCGCCGGATCGTCCCGGCCGAACGCCACCGCGTCCCGGACCAGCCCGGTTTCGTAGGCAACCTCCTCGATCTCGGTCGGGCTGACCCGGTAGCCGGACGTCTTGATCATCTCGTCCATCCGGCCGACGAAGTAGAGGAACCCCTCCTCGTCCCGGACCACCGCGTCTCCGGACCAGACCGCGAGCTCGGTCAGCGGCAGGCCGGCCGGCTGGCCCGGCGCCGGCCGGAACCGGGTGGCGGTCTTCTCCGGGTCGTTCCAGTAGCCCATCGCCACCAGCGGGCCGCGGTGGACCAGCTCGCCCTGCTCGCCCGGCTCGCACGGGGTGCCGTCCGGCCGGACCACCAGCACCTCGGCGTTGGGGATCGCCTTCCCGATCGAGTCCGGCCGCCGATCCACCTCGGCCGGGTCCAGATAGGTCGACCGGAACGCCTCGGTCAACCCGTACATGAGATACGGCTTGGCGGCCGGGAAGATGGCGCGCAGCCGGTCCAGGGTCGCCCGCGGCAGCCGGCCGCCGGTGTTGGCGAAGTAGCGCAGCTGCTGGCTGGCCTCGGCCGGCCACGGCTGGTCGGCGAGCTGGATCCACAGCGGAGGGACGCAGGTCAGGCCGGTGACCCGATACTTGGCGCACCACTTGGGGACGTCTCGGGGCAGCAGGTAGTTCATCAGGACCACCTGGGCGCCGGCGTAGAACCCGGTGGTGAGCTGGCTGAGCCCGGCGTCGAAGCTGAGCGGCAGCAGCGCCAGGATCACGTCGGACGGCTGGTTGTCCAGATAGGTCGCGACGCTCTCGGCGCCGGCGACCAGGTTGCGGTGCGAGAGCACCACTCCCTTGGGCCGGCCGGTACTGCCGGAGGTGTAGAGGATCGCCGCCAGGTCGGTCTCGATCACCGCCGGCATCGGGTCGTCCGCCGACCCGGCCGGCAGCTCAGACCAGCCGGTCACCCGGTAGTGGTCGCCGGCCGGCGCCGGCTGGCCGGCAGCTCCGCCGACCACCACCACCTGCTCGATCGACTTGCAGTCGGCGAGCTCGTCGCGCAGCGACGCCAGCCGCTCGGTCGAGGTGACCAGCACCCGCGGCTCGCAGTCGGCGAGGATGTGCGCCACCTGCCTGGCCTTCAGCAGCGGGTTGACCGGAACGAACACCCCGCCGGCCGCGGCCCCGCCGAAGATCGCGGCAACCGTCTCGATCCGCTTGTCCAGGTAGATCGCGACCCGGTCGCCGCGTTGCAACCCGAGCGATCGCAGCCCGCCGGCCACCCGGCGGACCTCCCGCCACAGCTCGGCGTAGCTGAGCGTGCCGGACCGGTCGGTGACCGCCGGCCGTTCACCGTGCTCGGTGGCGATGGTCGAGATGAGATCGGCTATCCGGGTTCGCATGATCACCAGGCCAGGCAGACGAGTTCACTGTAGAGATTGTCGATCTGGTCCGGACCGAGCCGGTCGCTGCGGAACATCTTCGGCCGGCCGGCCATCCGGACCGACCAGGCCGGCCGGTGCTTTACCACCCGCAGCTCAGCCAGCGTCGCCAGCACCCCCCACCGCAGCAGCAGGTGCCGGGTGAGCGGCCGGACCAGCTCCCGGAACAGCTCCGGATCGCTGACGTAGAGGATCGAGGCGAAGATCGGCAACCGCTTGCGGCGATCCCGGCGCAGGATCACGTAGCACCACCGGTCGCCGCGCCGGATTACGAGGTGCCGGGCCCCGGCCGCGCCAGCCTGGTCGCGGTAGAGCTCAAGCTCCGGCCCGGTCAAGGTGGCCTCGATGACCGCCGGGTCGGCGCTGATCTCGACCCGGCCGGGCCAGGACGGCCAGGGCAGGTTCGGGATCACCGCGGTGGTGGAGTCGAGCCGCTGGAACCCCAGCCGGGCGTTGATACCGACCACGCTGCCACTGGGGGAGAGGTCGGTGAAGTGGTAGCCCTCCTGCGCCAGCAACGCCTTCAGCAACCGCAGGCCGTGGAACCGGTGCTCCGGCAGCACGCACCAGGCGCCGAGGTTGCAGAACCGCTCCAGCCGGCCGTCGATCGGCCGCTCGGCGTAGTACGCGAGATACACCCCGACTACCGCGTCGTCGCGGTCGCGCAACAGGAAGCCGTGATTGGGAGCGTCCACCTTCCAGGGCACCTGGATCGCCCGCGCCCAGGCAGCCGGCGACACCCGGCGGTTGAGGTGGGTGTGGAGAAACGCCGCCACCGCAGGGATGTCAGCCTCGCTGATCGGGCGTAGCTGTACGCTCGGCACTGCTGAAGCCTAGCGGGATCGGCTCTCGATCCAGCAGGTCAGCCGAGCCACTGTCGGAATGCCGACAGAGACCGGAGGTGCGCCATGGCACGCCACGCCATCAACATCTGCTTCCACGGGATCGGCACGCCCCGCCGGGAACTGGAGCCGGGCGAGGCGCCGTACTGGGTCACCGAGCCGCGGTTCCTGGAGATCCTCGACGAAGTGGCGACCTGGCCGCGGACCCGGCTCAGCTTCGACGACGGGAACGCCTCGGATGTCGAGATCGCGTTGCCGGCGCTGCTCGAACGCGGACTGCGGGCGGACTTCTTCGTGCTGGCCGGCCGGCTCGGCAAGCCCGGCAGCCTGAGCGAGGCCGACCTGCGGGAGCTCACCAGGCACGGGATGGGGATCGGCAGCCACGGGATGGCGCACCGATCCTGGCGCGGCCTCGACCCGGCCGGCCGGCGGGAAGAGTTCGTGGAAGCCCGGGAGCGGCTGGCGGCCGCGGCCGGGGTGCCGGTGGACACCGCCGCCTGCCCGCTGGGCCGGTACGACCGGCGGGTGCTGGCCGAGCTGCGGCGGCTCGGCTACACCCGGGTCTACACCAGCGATCGCCGGCCGGCCCGGCCGGACGGCTGGCTGCAGCCGCGCCACAGCGTGCGGGACGGCGACACCCGGGAGTCGTTGCGGGCGACCGTGCTCCGGCCGCCGGGGCCGGCCCGCCGCGCCAAGCTGGCCGCGATCGGCCTGGTGAAACGACTCCGCTGAGCCGCTGGTCAGCTGGCCAGCCGGACCAGCTGCGGGCCCGGAGTCTTCCGGACGTGCCGCGGGCTGACGAGCGCCCGGACCGCCGCCCGGCTGGGCCGCCGCCCGATCGCCGCCCGGCTCGCCTCCCGCAGCAGCAGCGCGGACCAGAACGCCGCGGTGCCGAGCGGCCCGTGCCGGCGCCGGTAGAGCCGGATCTTGTTGACCGTCAACAGTGTCCACAGTGCCGGGGAGACCCGGGAGTCGCCTTCCAGGTGCACCGCCTGGGCGGTCGGCACGTACCTGGTGGCGAACCCGGCATCCCGGGCCCGCAGCGCGAAGTCGGTCTCCTCCGAGTAGAGGAAGAACGACTCGTCCCACGGCGCGCAGGCGTCCCAGCACTCGCGACTGATCAGCTGGGTGGAGCCCTCCGCCCAGTCGGTGACCGCCGGTTCGGCGTACCGGCTTGGATCGGTGACCACCTCGCCGAGCACCGGGAACCGGCCGGCCCGGCGGGCGCCCAGCAGCGCGTCCCCGAGCACCCGTGGCAGGCTGGGCTCGCGCCGCATGGTGGTGATCAGCCGGCCGTCGCCGTCGACCAGCTTGGGCACGGCGATCCCGGTGCCCGGCTGGGACCGCAGCACCCGCAGCAGCTCCGCGACGCACCCCGGACCCAACCGGACGTCCGGGTTGAGCACCAGCACGGCGGTGTGCGGGGGAGCGGCGGCGACCGCGGCGTTGATGCCGGCGGCGTAGCCGAGGTTGCCGCCCATCTCCACCACGGTGGCCGACGGGGCCAGCTCGCGCAGGGTGGCGACCGTGCCGTCGCGAGAGTCGTTGTCGGCCACGGTCAGGTGCCAGCGCAGCCCGGCCAACCCGGTCTCGAACGACTTGATCAGGTCGGGCAGCAGCGGCTCGCTGTGGTAGGTGACCACCACCACGGCGACGGTCTCATCGCGTTCCGGCAATGACTCCTCCCAGCCCGCGCGCCTTCCGCCAGGCCATCATCAGCCACCGGCGGGCCTCCCGGTCGGTGGCGAGCAGCACCGCGCCGGCGACCGCGCCGGCCGCGCCGGCGGTCAGCGCCAGCCACCACACCGACGGGTAGTCGGGGAGCACCGCCGACATCGCCTCGCCGGTCAGCACCGCCCCGCCGGCCGCCAGGCCGCTCGGGATCAGCGCCCGGATCGCCGGCCACGCTGAGACCCGCAGCACCCGGCCGAACGCCAGGTAGCCGAGCAGCAGCAACAGCGCCGCCTGCACCATCACCACCGCCCAGGCGACCGTGGTCAGCTGGGCGTGCGTGCCGGCGCCCCGCGACAGCTCAGCGGCGGCGAAGATCGCGCCGGCCATACCGATCGCGTTCAACCAGGTCGCCAGCGCCGGCAGCCCCGGTCGCTGGGCCGCCTGCAGGGCCGGGCCGATCAGTCCGGTGAGGATGGTGATCGCGCTGGCCAGGCAGAGCAACCGCATCGGAGCCACCGCGTCCAACCAGTCTTCGCCGATCAGCCGCACGAACGGCGCCGCGGCGGCGGCGACCACGCCCAGCGCCGGCACCGACAGCACCGCGCCGGCCCGCACCAGCCGGCCGAGCCGGGCGGCGAGCGCCGGCTTGTCGACGCTGTGCCTTGCCAGGTCCGGCAACGCCACATCCTGCAGGCCGCGGGCGGTGATCCCGGTGACCAGCTCCGGCACCCGCAGCGCGAACCGGAACAGCCCGACCACCACCGGCCCGAAGAACGCGCCCATCAACAGCACGTCGGCCCGCGCCTGCACGAAGCTGCCGACCGCGCCGGCGAGGGTGGTGATCGACGTGCCCCGGATGTCGCGCCACTCCTGCCGGAACCGGTGCAGCCGTGGCCGCCAGGAAATCATCGACCAGAGCAGGACGGCGTTGATGACGGTGAGCCCGATCTGCTGCACCACCAGCGACCAGACCCCCATCCCCAGCAGTGCGCAGGCGATCGCCGCGGCACCGGAGATCAGCCCGGCGGCGAGGTAACGCATCGCCAGCCCGCGCAGCCGCAGCTGCCGGCGCAGCATCGCCTCGGGGATGGTGTTCAGCGCGTAGACCGGCACGATCACGGTCAGCGCGAGGCAGATCGCGGTCAGCTCGGGCAGGTCATTGACCATCGCCCACAGTGGTGCGGCGGCGGCCAGCAGCAGCGCGAACACGGTGGCGCCGAGCAGGTTGATCCAGAACGCCGCGTCCAGGTGCCGGTCGGTGATGTCGTCCTGCTGGATCACCGCGAGGGTGGGGCCGTGCTGGAGCAGGATCTGCGCGAAGGTGATCCACACCATCGCCATCCACAGCAGACCGAAATCCTCCGGGCCGAGGATCGCCGCCAGGATGAATGTCATCACCGCGGTGATCCCGTACAGCCCGGTGGTCACCACGTACGACCAGAACAGGGCGTGCTTGAACCGGGTCCCGCGCGCGATCGTGGCCGGTGGGGATTCAGTTGTGGTCGGCCCGGACTCGGTGGTGGTCAATCCCGCGCACCGTCCTCGACCCGGCGCAGCCACGCCGACCGCCAGTACGGGGTGATGGCGCGCTGGCAGAACCGGCGGTACCGGCCGGTGCAGACGACCCCGTCCAGCACCACGCAGTCCGATAGCTTCATCATTTTCCCGGTCGCCTCATTGATGATGCGTTCGACCTTCCGCTCCACCCGTGCTCGCTGCCCACAGTAAGGCACCATCTCATGGTCGAACCACATTCCCCGGTTCGTGTTCGCCGGGCTCAACGTCGCCATGATTTCGTCTTTCGGCCGGATCTCCACCAGGTCGCCCGGTTGGAAATCCACCACCGGGGTACGGGAGCCGTCGCCGGTGCCCTGCACGAACGGGTACGGCGAGCCGCCGTGGATCTGCAACCACCGGGGGAACCGCTGGCTCAGTCGCTGGTACTTGTTGAACGCGGTGATCGCCAGCCCCGCGATCAGCGTGCGGAGCCGGACGTTCCGGTAGCGGAGGTCCTTGTAATACTGTCGAAGGTCGAAACCGGACAGATGGCGTGAGGCCTTCAGCAGCTCGGTGGCCTGGCACCGATACCGTGGCTCGCCCGCCTCGTCCACGGCCTGGGTCTGCGCCAGCAGCGTCTGCTCCGAGACGGCCGGCCGGCCCGGTGGCGGGGACGCCGGCGGCTCGTCCGGCCGGCGTAGCCACTCTTCCCGCCAGAACAACAGGCAGCCGGCCTGGCAGCCGCCGTGGGCGCTGCCGTCGCACCGCACCCCTCGCAGGTGGACAGTGCTCTCCAGCTGCCGGGAGGTGCCGGTCATCCGTACCGTGTCGCAGGTCTTGTCGGCGCGGGCGTGCACCTCGAGCTCCTTGCCCGCGTACTGCAGCATCTCCGGCATGAACGGCAGCCCGCCGAGCGTACCGTCCGGATCAAGCGTGGCGAGGATCTCGTCGCGCTCTTTGACCAGCACGCGCTCGCCCCGGCGCAACGGTCTCCCCATGGCTGCTGATTCTTCTCCTCCGGGCGGCGGCCCGCGATGGTATGTCGGGTTTCCGACAGCAGGCCGGCCTCCCGGGAGGGCGCCCGCCGGTGTATCGGCGGGCCGGCTCCAGTACCGTGTGTCGAATGGGGAGCCTCCTCACCATCGGCGTGCCGGTTTTCAACGGCGAGCGGTATCTGGCGACGGCGCTCGCCGGGATCCGGGCACAGACCTTCACCGACTTCGAGGTGGTGATCGGGGACAACGGCTCGACCGACCGGACCCCGGAGATCGCTGCCGAGTTCGCCGCCGCCGACTCGCGCTTCCGGTATGTCCGCCGGGAGCGCAACATCGGGCTGGTTCCCAACTTCAACCAGCTGTTCACCGACACCGACAGCGAGTTCTTCGCCTGGCACGCCGCCGACGACCTGACCGACCCGGAGTTCTACGGCGCCTGTGTCCAGCTGTTGCAGGCGAACCCGGACGCCGCCGCGGCCACCACCGAGATCCTGTTGATGGACAGCGCGGGCGAGGTGATCGGGCCCGACCCGGAGCCGATCCGCGGCGACCATCCGGACCGGGTGGTGCGGTTCATCGAGCTGGCGGGGTTCAACCACTACGCGCAGTTCACGTACGGCGTCTACCGGCGCTCGATGATGGAGCGGACCCGGCTGATGCTGCCGTTCTTCTGGACCTCGGACCGGCTGTTCCTGGCCGAGTTGGCGCTGCAGGGGCGGCTGCTGCGGGACCCGCGGCGGCTGTTCTTCGTGCGCCAGCACACCGAGCGGGTCACGCTGGGCGGCCGGGCCAACTTCTACGCCGGACTGTCGGCGCCGCAGCGGGGCACCACCCTCCGGTACGCCCGGGAACTTCGCAAGGCGATCGAGTTGGCCGATCTGCCGCCGGCCGAGCGGGCCCGGCTGCGGCGGGCGCTCCGGTGGTGGCAGCTCCGGCACGCCCACCGGTTGGTACGCAGCGCCGCCGGCGCGCTGGTCAGCGCCGGCGCCCGGGCGCTCCGGCGTAGCTGAGCAGCCGACGCAGCCGGCGGGCCGCGACCCGCTGGTGCCGCACCGCGTAGAACCGGGCCAGCGCCAACCGGGCCCGCCGCCGCTGCGCCGGGTCGAGGTCGCTGGTCCGCAGATGCCGCAGCACGTCCCGGCAGAACAGCGCGTGCGCGGCGTGCGCCTGCCAGCGCGGTACGCCGAGCTTCGCGGTCACCTGGCCGCGGGGCTCGCGGTCGTCCCGGACCCGCCGCGCCAGCACCTCCGGCACGTGTCCCCATGGTCCGGTGAGCGCCAGCCGGGCCGCGAACACCTGGTCCTCGCAGTACATGTTCACCCGCGGCAGGGCGGCGACCGGCTCCCGCCGGAGCAGCCCGTAGAGCGGGTCGATGGTGAGGAAGCTCTGGTTCAGCAGCCGCAGGATCTCCCGGAACCGGATCACCGGGTCATGGCTGGCCAGGTCGGTGCCGTGGTACTCACCGGTCCGGACCGTCCCGTCCGGCTCCTGGTAGGCGATCTGGGTGGTGACCAGGATCCGGCGCGGATCGGCCTCGAACGCCTCCAGGCACCGCGTGACGTACTTCGGCTCCAGCGCGTCGCTGTCGCCGATCCACCGGAAGAACTCGCCGCTGGCGAGCCGGATGGTGGTGATGAAGTTGTTCAGCAGCCCGACATTGTGCGGTTGCCGGTGGTAGACGATCCGCGAGTCCGCCTTGGCGAGCTCGCGGCACAGCTCCTCGGTGCCGTCGGTGGAGGCGTTGTCCGAGATCACCAGCTCGATGTCTGGATGGTCCTGCCCGAGCACCGACTCGACGGTGGGCACCAGCCGGGACTCGCCGTTTCGCACCGGCAGCCCGATCGAGACCAGCACCTACCCCTCCTCGACCCGCTCCAGCCACAGCTCTCGCCAGTAGGCGTAAATGGAACGTGGACAGTTCACACTGTAGGCGCCCTCGCAGACAACGCCTTCCAGGACGATACAGGGGTTGCGCATGTGCAGCATCCGGCCGGTCTTTTCGTCGATGATCTTCTCCACCCGGCGCTCCACCCGAGCCGTCCGGCCACAGAACCGCGTCATTTCGACATCGAAGCCGAGCCCGCGGTTGAGGAGGTTGGCGTTGAGGGTCTTCAGGATCTCCCGCTTCGGCTTGACCCGGACCAGCTCGCCCGGTTTGAGATCGGTGCGGGCGGTCGGTGTCCGGGTGGTGGCCTTGCCCCGCAGGAACCCCCACCGCATCCCGCCGCGGAACCGCAGCCAGCGCGGCAACCGCTGCCGGCTGATGTCCTGGAACCGGTTGAACAGCGCCACCAGGAACGCCCGGATCGTCCAGCCGATGCCGGCGTTGCCGGTCCGGACGTCCTGGATGTACTGCCCGAGGTTGCGGACCGGCAGGGGTTCCGGCGCGGCCCGCAGCAGTTCGGTGGACTGGCACCGGTAGGTTTCCTCACCCTCGGGGGCGAGCGGGCCTCGGGTGGCGGCAGTCAGCACCTGCAGCATCCGGGCCGGCGGCGGCTCCGGCTCCACCAGCGGCGACGACGCATTGTCTGCGTCGACCGGCTCGAGCCAGTCGGTCTTCCAGTAGAGCAGGCAGCCCGCCTGGCAACCGCCGTGGGCCAGCCCGTCGCACCGGACCCCGGCCAGGTGCACGGCGTCCTCCAGCTTGCGGAAGCCGCTGCCGCTGATCGTGTCGCACAACTTGTGGGCGACTTTGTGGACGGTGAACTCGCTGCCGCAGAACTGGAGCATCTCCGGCATGAACGGGAGTGACCCGCGCTCGCCGTTCTGGTCCAGAGTGGCGAAGATTTCGGCGGCGCTGCGCACCCGCACCCGGTCGCCCACGCGAAACTGCATCGGCTGCCTCCCCATTGCCGGCGTTACTCCGAGCGCTGATCCTACGACGTTCAGTAACCGTCGCGCCTCATGACTGTCAAGAAGCCGACAGTCGCGCCACGATCAACGCCGCGGCCTCGAGGTTTCCACCGAGATGCAGGTAGCTGATCCCGTACCGCTCCCGCCGCTCGATGAGTTTGGCCACGCACTCGTCCAGGTCCCCGTGCAGCACCGACGGCGAGGCGGCGAGCGCCTCCGGCGCGGCGTCGCGGACCAGACTGGAGCTCCAGCGGTGCTCGACCCCGCGATGGGTGAGCCGGACGTCGACGATGCTCAACTGGAACTCGAGCTGGTCCGGCGACCGGCCGGCCGCCTCGGCGCCGGCCCGCGCCCACGCCACCTTCTGCCGCAACCGGTCGGCGGTCATGTCCTCGATCCCGCCGGCCAGCCGGGGACTGATCCCGACGATGTCCGCGGTGGCGCCGGCCAGCTCCAGGATTCGCCGGCTGCCGCCGCCGACCAGCAGCGGCGGGTGCGGGCGCTGCACCGGCTTGGGCAGCCCGACCAGGTCCGCGAGCTGGTAGTACTTCCCTTGAAAGCTGACCGGTTCGTCGCCGAACAGCCGCTTGAGGACCTCGATCGCCTCGGCGAGCCGGGCGACCCGGGTCGCCGCCGGGTCGAACGGGATCCCGGTCGCCAGGTAGTCGGCATCCTTCCAGCCCGCTCCGAGCCCGATCTCCAGCCGCCCGCCGGAGAAGACGTCGAGGTTCGCCAGCGACCGGTGCAGCACCGCCGGGTGGCGGAAGTCGTTGCCGAGCACCATCGACAGCACCCGCAGCCGGGTGGTCGCCTCGGCGGCGACCGTCATCGCCACGATCGGATCCATCTGCCAGCCACCGGTGAAGTGGTCCGATATGGATACCGAGCTGAAGCCGAGGTCCTCGATCCTGCGCAGCCGATCCCGCCAGCGTTGCAGGGACGGCTCCAACGGGGGCATGGAAACCGTGAACCGGAACGGCCGAACACCCATCTGCCGCAATATAGTGCGCCGTTCGGACGACGACCGTTGGACCGACGGTCCGCAGCCCTGTCGGGTTGCTGACAAGACCGGCCGGTGACCGTCCGGAGTGCGACAATCGACCGGTGACCAATCCGGGACGGAGATAGACAACATGCGCGTGCTCGTTACCGGCCACGAGGGCTACCTCGGCAGCGTCCTGACGCCGATGCTCACCGCCGCCGGCCATGACGTGATCGGCCTCGACGTCGGTCTGTACGCGGACGGGACGATCGGTCCGCCGCCGGAAGAGGTCAAGACGGTACGGGTGGACATCCGGGATGTGCTTCCCGAACACCTCGCCGGCGTGGACGCGGTGATCCACCTCGCGGCGATCTGCAACGACCCGGTCGGCAACCTCGACCCGGAGCTCACCTACGCGGTGAACCACCACGCGACGGTCCGGCTCGCCAAGGCCGCGAAGGAAGCTGGCGTACCGCGCTTCCTGTTCTCATCGTCCTGTTCGCTCTACGGTGCCGGGCCGGACCAGACCCCGCTGGACGAGGAGGCGAGCTTCGCCCCGGTCACCCCGTACGGGGAGTCGAAGGTCCGGTCCGAGGCGAGCCTGCGGGAGCTGGCCGACGCCGACTTCTGCCCGGTGTTCCTGCGCAACGCCACCGCCTACGGGTTCTCACCTCGGCTGCGCGGCGACCTGGTGGTGAACGATCTGGTCGGGCACGCGCTGCTGACCGGCGAGGTGAAGCTGCGCTCGGACGGGATGGCGTGGCGGCCGCTGGTGCACGCCGAGGACATCGGGGCGGCGTTCCTGGCACTGCTGGAGGCACCGGCCGAGCTGGTCCGGGCCCGCGCCTACAATGTCGGCCGGTCCACTGAGAACTACCTGATCCGGGACGTCGCCGAGCTGGTCGCCGAGCTGGTGCCGGGCAGCCGGGTGACGTTCGCCGCCGGCTCCGGCGCGGACACCCGCAACTACCAGGTCTCCTGCGAGCGGATCGCGACCGAGATCCCGAGCTTCCGGCCACGCTGGACGCTCCGGCAGGGGATCGAGCAACTGGTCGACGCGTACCGGCGGTACGGGCTGCGGATCGACGACCTGATGGGGGAGCGGCACCAGCGGCTGGCGAAGATCAAGTCGCTGCAGCAGGCGGGCCGGCTCGATGGGCAGCTGCGGTGGGTGGACCATGGCTAGCCGGTGCGACGCCTGCGGGCAGGGAGAGCTGAAGCCGTTCGCCGACCTCGGCGAGATCCCGGTGCTGTGCGGGGTGCACTGGGCCGACCGGCAGGCGGCACTCGCCTCGCCGTCCGGCCGGATGGTGCTGGGCTACTGCGAGCACTGCGCCTACGTCCGGAACCTCGCCTTCCAGCCGGAGCTGATGGTCTACGACCGGACCATGGACACCAACCTCCACCATTCGCCGTCGTTCCAGCAGTTCACCAGCGAGCTGGTGGCGCACCTGACCGACCGGTTCCAGCTCGCCGGCAAGCGGGTGCTGGATGTCGGCTGTGGACAGGGCGAGTTCCTGCGCGAGCTGTGCCGGCACGCCGGCTGCAAGGGGGTCGGGTACGACGCGATGTACGCCGGCCCGGAGGGCGCTGATCCGGTCGGGGCCGAGTTCCACTCCCGGCACGCGCCGCGGGGTGCCGAGCTGCCGCCGTACGACGCGTTCACGTCCCGGCACTGGTTCGAGCACCTCGCCGATCCGTACGAATTTCTGGTCGACCTGCGCGAGCAGGCGGCCGGCCGGCCGGTCTACGGCTACGTCGAGGTGCCGGACGCCTGCTACGACCTCGCCACCGCCGGCTGGGAGGTCATCTACCCGCACGTGTCCTATTTCGACGCGTACTCGCTGTGCCGGATCTTCGAGCGGGCCGGCTGGCGGGTGGAGGCGACCGGCACGTACTTCTCCGGCATGTTCCGGTGGATCGAGGTCTCCGCGAACCAGCCGGGGCCGGCACCGGCCGGGAAGCTGCCGGAGCTCGCCGACCGGGATCGGCAGCTCACCGCGATCCGGCAGTTCGCCGACCGGCACTTCGCGGAGCGGGACCGGTGGCGGCAGCGGATCGACCGGCTGGCCGCCGAGGGCGCCCGGCCGGTGCTGTGGGGGGCCGGCTCGCGCGGGGTGCAGTTCCTCGCCGCCGTCGACCCGGACCGGAAGCTGGCCGGGGTAGTGGACGTCAACCCCCGCAAATGGGGCCGCTACCTGCCCGGTGGCGGGCACCGGGTGGATGCTCCACAGCGGCTGATCGAGCTGCGGCCGGAGGTGGTCATCATCACCAACCCGGCCTACCGCAAGGAAATCGGCGCGGCGCTGACCGAGCTTGGGCTCAACGCCGAGCTAGCAGTCGCCTGAGCAGCCCGCCGGTCGGCCCCAGCCGCGGCGAGGAGCTGCGGACCTGCCTTGACGGGTGGGTGAACCGCCACATCGCGCCGGCGGCGCCGGTCAGGATCGCCAGCACCGTGGTGTGGGTGGTGAACGCGAGCGCGTCGAAGAAGAACGCCACCACCATCGCGGTGATCTGGGCGGCGATCAGGCAGGCGCACAGGTGCTTGTCCTCGGCCCGCTCCGAGCGCCGGAACGCCGCGATGGACAGCGCGATCGCGGTGATGTGCCAGCCCGCGTACGCCGCGGTCCCGACGTAGCCGACCGTGATCAGGTGCACCAGCCAGTCGTTGTCGATGAACCGGTACAGGGTCGGGATGAACGTGCCGACGCCCCGGCCGAACCAGGGATGCTCGGCGACGTAGGCGAACGCCGGACCGTAGTCCTCGGTGCGACCCTGGACGCTCGGGTCGTCGCCGGCGGAGGCGAACAGCGCCCGGAGCGTGCCCAGCAGTCCCGGCCGCACCACGATCAGCGCGGCGGTCAGGCCGGCCGCGAACACCGCCACGTTGAACCGGGTCCGCATGTCCCAGAAAAGGCCCATCACCAGCAAGCCCACGGCCAGCCCCACGAACCCGGTGCGGGAAAGCGTGACCGGGACCGCGGCCGCGATCACCATCGCCGCGGCGATCGCCAGTTGCCGGACCGTCGAGGTGCGGCCGAACCGAGCGATGTGGATCGCGAACGGCAGCAGCAGCGCCATCACGGTGCTGAACTCGATGTAGTGGGCGGCGGTGCTGGCGACCTGGAAGAAGCCGGCGCCGCGGCCCCGGGTGCCGACCGCCTCCTGGTGGTCGACCAGCCCGGGCAGTTGCAGGTACGCCACCAGGTCGATGCTGAGCACGAACTGGATGTGGCCGATCAGCGCCATCACCGTGCCCAGCGCGACCAGCACCCAGAGCAGCTCGTCCAGCCGGGTCCGGTTCGCCAACCCGTCGGCGGCCATCAGCGCCACTCCGACGTAGACGATGCAGAGGATCATCGTACGGTCGGCGGCGTTCGCCTCGATCGGCGGCAGCCCGCGGATGAACCCGGAGGCGTATGAGCAGAGCATCGCCCCCAGGTAGATGGCGGCAGCCCAGCGCAGCGGTTGCGGCCCGCGCACGGCCAGCCGGGGATGGAGCTTGGCGACCGCCCAGCCGGCGGTCACCAGCAGCCCGATCACCGTCACCGGCCGGCCGATCCCGGCCAGCCCCGGCAACACCTGCGGCGAAGAGATCAAAATCCCGGACGCGGCGGTCAGGCAGAGCACCGCGCCGGCGTCCAGCAGGTGGCGCCGCCGCCGGGTGGTGTACGTGCGCTGCTCGACCAGCGACGGGTCGAGGTCGAGCGGGTGGACCTGGGCGACGGTCGTCAAGGCTGGTTGGCCTCGGCCCCGGGTCGGTGCGGCTGGTCACCGTCGGCGCCGTCGTCGTTCGGCCGCCCAGCCCATGGGAACTTTGCCAGCGGCAGCACGATCGTCGAGTCCTCCGGTACCGCGAAGCCGTCGTTCGCCGGCCGATGGTCTGAGGCGTCGAAACCGTCGTTGCCCGATCGGTGCTCCGCGACGGCGAAGCCGTCGTTGACCGGCCGGTCCTTCGGGGGATCGTCGGGGTCAGCCGATCCGGCCGGTGCCGGGGTGATCGGTGGTCGCTGGATCCGGACCGGGAACGCCGGGATCACCGACGACCTCGCCCCGCCGCCATTGCCGGTGGTGTGCACCGGCGGGATCGGGGCGAACGTGTACCGGCGGCGGGGCGGGCTGGCCGCGGTCGCCGGCGGCTGGCTGGCGCCCGCCGGGTTGAGCCGGTTCTGCCGCCAGCGGAGGATCGCGTCCAGCGCGACCACCGTTCCGGTGGTGGCGATCAGCCCGGCGCCGAGCACCGCCACCAGCGCCCGCCGGAGCTTGGAGGCGGTGGTCTCGACCGACTCGCCCTGGTCGTACCGGACGGTGGTGAACAGCTCCCCGGGCTCGACATCGAGTTCGGCCTGGCGGGCCTGGACCTCCTCCTCGACCACGCCCTGCAGGAGGTGCATGGTTTCCAGCGCCTCGGCCGGGGTTTCGGCCACCACCTCGATCGCGAGCACGGGCTGCCGGCCAGTGATCTCTACCGCCCACTCGGCCGTAGTACCGCTGGCGGCGAGCTGGTCGTGGAGCGGCTTGCCCTCCAACCTGATCCTGGCTGCGTCGGCGAGCGCCTCCTCGTTCCACGGGTTCACCCGGGTGATCTGGCCCGCCTCGACCTGCCGCTGGACCCCTGGCGGCACCACGGTGACGTAGCCGGTGGCCTGGTACTCGGGGCCGACCGTGGTGGCGATATAGCCTGCGGCAATGGCGGTCAGGAGCAGCATCGGCGCGGTCACGTACCAGCGCCGCCACAACACCTTGACCAAGTCCCAGAAGTCCATGCCATCCCCTCGTCGCCAGTCTGCGACGACACATAATCTGCCGGCGCACTTGAAAGTCTGCCGGCACAGATCAACCCGCACAAGCAGGGTACGGCGCCACACCGTGCCATTCCGGGCAGTTTGTCCGCTCCGGAACTGACGGATATCTGACACGACCATTCCGCCGTCCCCGCGGGTGCGTCAAGGTGGTGCGTTGGGGCGAGCGGATCGGTTGCGGCCCAACATCTTGAGGGGGATGGATGACCGCGGTGGCATGCCGGCTGTGTGGCGAGCAACTGACCGAGACCTTCGTAGATCTGGGGATGTCCCCGCTGTGCGAGAGCTACCTCGGCCCTGATCAGCTCGACGCCCCGGAGACGTTCTATCCGCTGCACGTCCGGATCTGCTCCGCCTGCCTGCTGGTCCAGCTCCCCGCGTATGTCCCGGGCGAGGAGATTTTCAGCGACTACGCGTACTTCTCGTCGTACTCGGACTCCTGGGTGGCGCACGCCAAGCGGTACGCCGACACCATGATCGACCGGCTGGGGCTGGGTCCGCAGAGTCTGGTCACTGAGGTGGCGAGCAACGACGGCTACCTGCTGCAGCATTTCGTGGCCGCCGGCATCCCGGTGCTCGGGGTGGAGCCGGCCGCCAACATCGCCGAGGTCGCCCGCGACAAGGGGATCCGCACCGAGTGCCGGTTCCTCGGCGCGGCGACCGGCGCCGAGTTGGCCGACCGGTACGGCAAGGCGGACCTGGTAGCGGGCAACAACGTCTACGCCCACGTGCCGGACCTGATCGACTTCACCGCCGGGCTGGCCGCGCTGGTCAAGCCGGACGGCCTGGTGACGCTGGAGTTTCCACACCTGCTGCGGCTGGTCGAGGGCCGCCAGTACGACACCATCTACCACGAGCACTACCAGTACCTTTCCCTGCTCACCGCCCAACGGGCGCTCGCCACCGCCGACCTGGTGGTGATCGATGTGGAGGAGCTGACCACCCACGGTGGGTCGCTGCGGGTGTTCGCCCGGCCGGCGGCAAGCGCCGGTGAGCCGGCGGCGTCGGTGAAGGCGGTGCTGGAGGCGGAAGCCGCCGCCGGACTACACACGGTGGACGGCCACCGTGGATTCGCCGGCGCGGTCGACCAGATCAAGGGAGACTTGTTGCGGTTCCTGCTCGACGCCCGGGCGGCCGGCGCTACGGTGGTCGGCTACGGCGCCCCCGGAAAGGGCAACACCCTGCTCAACCATTGCGGCATCCGGACCGACCTGCTGGCGTGGACGGTGGATCGCAGCCCGTACAAGCAGGGCAAGTTCCTGCCGGGCACCCACATTCCGATCTACGCCCCGGAGCGGATCGCCGAGGCCCGGCCGGACTACGTGTTGGTCCTGCCCTGGAACCTGCGCGCCGAAATCACCAGCCAGCTCTCCTACATCCGGGAATGGGGCGGCAAGCTGGTGTTTCCAATCCCGAGTCTTGAGGTGGTCTGAGGCATGAAAGTAGTGCTGTTCTGTGGCGGCCTGGGCATGCGGATGCGGGAGGGCGCCGGCTCGGTACCCAAGCCGATGGCGATGATCGGCGATCGGCCGCTGCTGTGGCACGTCATGCGCTACTACGCCTACTTCGGACATACCGAGTTCATCCTGTGTCTCGGGTATGGGGCGGCGGCGGTGAAGGAGTTCTTCCTTCGCTACGACGAGACTCTGTCGAACGACTTCACGCTCGAGTCCGGCGGCCGCGATTTGCGGCTCCATTCGGCCGATATCACCGACTGGAAGATCACGTTCATCGACACCGGCCTGCACGCCACGATCGGCGAGCGGCTGCTGCGGGTGCGGTCCCACGTCGAGAACGAGCCGGTGTTCATGGCGAACTACGCCGACACGCTCACCGACGCGCCGCTGCCGGAGCTGATCGAGCGGTTCGAGGCGAGCAACGCGGTCGCCAGCATGCTGGTGGTGCCGCCGGTCTCCACCCACCACGTGGTGGAGATGGACGACGCCGGTCGGGTCACCGGCGTCCGCCCGGTCCGCGACCTGATGCAGTGGGAGAACGGCGGCTACTTCATCCTCACACCGGAAATCTTCGACGTGCTGCGCGAGGGTGAGGAGATGGTGCCGGACGCGTTCGCCCGGCTGGTCCCGCAGGGCCGGCTGCTCGCCCAGCGGTACGAGGGCTTCTGGCGGGCCGCCGACACCTTCAAGGACCGGGTCGAGCTGGAGGAGATGTACCTCCGCGCCGAGGCGCCGTGGATGCTGTGGGACCCGCTGCGGCGACCGGCCTCGGCCGCCGAGGACCAGCCCCGCCGGCCGGCCGCGGCGATCGTCGGCTGATGCTCGCGCTCGACCTGCGCGGCGTGCGGTCGGTGGTAGCGCTCGCCGCCCATCCCGACGACCTCGAGATCGCTGCCGGCGGTTTCCTGCTCACGCTCGCCGCCGCCGCGCCTGGCGCCCAGGTCCACTATGTCCTGTTCACGGGCACGCCGGAGCGGCAGGCGGAGGCGCGGGCGGCGGCGGCCGCGTTCCTGCCCGGGGTCCGGCTCAGCTTCGCCGTCCACCAGCTGCCGGACGGCCGGCTGCCAGCGCACTGGGGCAGCGCGAAGGAGGTCATCGAGGCGGCCGCCCGGGAACTGCCGGCGGAGCTGGTGCTGGCGCCGGCCCGGGACGACGCTCACCAGGATCACCGGACCGTGGCGAAGCTCGCCACCACCGCCTTCCGGGACGCGCTGGTGCTGCACTACGAGATCCCGAAGTGGGACGGCGACCTCGGCCGGCCGAACCTCTACCTGCCGCTGGACGAGCCGACCGCCCGCCGCAAGGTGGAGCTGCTGCACGCCAACTTCCCGTCGCAGAAGGACCGCGACTGGTGGGACGACGAGGTCTTCCTCGGCCTGGCCCGGTTGCGGGGGATGGAGTGCCGCAGCCGCTACGCCGAGGCGTTCACCTGCCACAAGGCGGTGCTGCGGCTCGGCCCGGGATCGTCCTAACTCGCCGGCTGAGGTGGGGCGAGGTCCGCGGGCAGGTTCGGCTCGGTCAGCAGCTGCCGGGCGCGGCGCTGCCAGCCGGGCGTGTGCGGCGCGATGAACCCTCGGACCAGCCGGTAGCCGTGGTAGTAGGCGTGCGTGTAGAGGTGCATGCCGGGTGCCCGGAGCGAGCCGAGCGCGGCCGCGGTTTCCTGGTCGTCCAGCAGCGCGTACCGCTGCAGGTATCCGGCGATCTCGGCGCCGGCGCGACCCTGGCTGGCCAGGGTGGCCGCGTTGGCCCAGGCGCCCCACAGGAGGTTCTTGGCCTCGTGGATGCGGGCCAGGTCACCGGTGATCGGGCCGCGGTCGAGCTTCGGGGCGAGCTGGTCGGTCAGCCACCGCTGCGCCTGGTCGCCGGGGAAGACCAGCTCCTCGGCGACCAGCCCGAGCCCCTCGCTGACCACGAACTCCGGCGACAGCAGGAACCGCAGCTGGTGCTCCAGCCGGCCCTGCTCGCCGACCAGCTGACGATCCTTGAGGACCGCCTCGGCGATGTGGCCCGGGTGGCCCTCGTGGCAGACCACGTAGAGCAGGTCGGCGAGGTTGGCCGGAACGTCCCGGTTGACCAGGATGGTCGAGCGCAGGTCACCGTGGTACTGGCCGGCGGCCAGGAAATGGGTGCCGGTGACCAGCTCGCAGCCGATCCGCTCGGCCGCTGGGAGGGCGACGATCGGCTCGGTCCGCCGGCGGGCCTCCGCGTCGGCGGCGAGCACCAGCTCCGGGAGCTGGTCCAGCCGGTCGGCAGGGAGCAGGTGGGCTTGCTGCCAGCGGCGTAGCCGCTCGCCGAGCGAGCCCGGCCCGGCCGGGAGCGCGGCATCGAGCAGGTCGTGGCCGGCCAACAGGTCACCTTCGGGCACCCAGCCGGCGGCGATGCCCAGGACCAGCTCGGCATAACGGTACGGATCGACGCGGTCGCCGCGATGGTGGGCGGCGACGGCTCGGATCGCCCGCAGGGTCGCGGTCAGGTAGCGCCGGCGCTGACCGTCGAACGGCACCGTCGCGGCCAGCGCCTCGGCCTGGTCGACCAGCGCGGCCGGGGACCGGGGCGGCCGCTCGGCGACCGCCTGCCGCCACTGCTCGGGCCCGGTGTAGACGACGAGCGAACCGCCGCCCTCGCCGGACACCGTGCGGTCGAGGTCGAGGGCGAGCTCAACGTACTCACGTAGCCAGCGGGTTTCGTCGGTCATGCCTGAAACGCTAGCTGTACGGACTTCCGTACAGTGTTATATGCTGGTCGGGTGACCGGAGCGAGCCGACCCGGCGAGGTGTGGCTGCGCGATGATCGGCCGCGCCGGCGGCGGCTGACCAGGGAGCAGATCGTCGCCGCGGCGGTGGCGCTGCTCGACGCGGACGGCGTGGCCGGGCTGTCGATGCGCCGGCTCGCCGCCCGGCTGCGGGTCGCCCCGATGTCGATCTATGAGCACGTCGCCGGCAAGGAGGACATCCTCGACCTGGCGCTGGACGCGGCCTTCGCCGAGATCGACCCGGGGGTTTCCAGCGACGGCGACTGGCGGGCCACCATCGCGCATCAGCTCACCGAAGGCCGCCGGGTGATGCACCGGCATCCGTGGATGATCACGTTGGTCGGCAGCCGGCCGTTGCTCGGTCCGGCCACCCTGGAGCGGTCGGAGCGGTTCTACGCCGCCTTGCACCGGGCCGGCCTCGCCGGGCCGGCGCTGGTGGCCGCGGTCAACGCGCTGTTCGGATTCCTGCACGGCTTCGTCGCCAGCGAGCTGACCTGGCGATTGTCGGTCGGCCGCCACGGTGACAGCGAGCTGCGCCGGCGCGCCAGCGAGCTGCTCGCCCGGCACGCCGACCGGCTGCCGACGCTCGCCCGCCACGCGCGGCTCGACGACGCCGATGCCGACGCCGGCTTCCAGCGCTGCGTCGACATGATCCTCGACGGCATCCAAGCCCAGCTCGACGACGAACCGACGGGCCGTGGATGAGATGCGAGTAGCGCGGGATACATCTATATGCCGGACCACATTGGATGTAGATCCGATGCTGCGCGTGGGGAAACCGGCGCGGCACGAAGCGTTCGGTGAGTCACCGAGACTCTGGATCTTAGATTTGGAAGCCTTCTCGGCGCTGGATCTCTGGTACCGCACCGTGTGACTCTGGAGCGCGGGCACACCGGAGCAGTGACCCTGGTCGGCCCCCGGAACCGGGCAAGGTCCACCTCCGACAGTGCCGGCCAAACGTCCGGGCACCGTCGGAGGTGATCGTCAGTCGGCGTCAGCCCGTACCCGCGGCAGCTCCGACGGATCCTCGCCGCCCGCGCTGGAGCTCGCCGCGAGCTGCACCTCCGCCAGCTGTTGCCGCTCCTCCGCCAGCTGCTCGGTCAGCTGCACCAGCCGCCGCTGCGCCTGCTCCAGCTCCTGGGTCTCCTCCTGCCGCCGGGCGATCAGCTCGGCCAGCTTGTGCTGCGCCCGGGCCAGCTCGCGGCGGTGCTCGGCGACCTGTGCGGCGAACCGCTCCGCCTCGTGCCCGGCCGCGGCCGCCCGCTGGGCCGCCGCTGCCGCCTGCTGCTCGGCCTGCTCGCGCAGCTGGGCGCCGTACCGCTGGGCGTCGGCCCGCAGCTGGTCGGCGTCGTTGCGAGCCTCGGCGCGGATCGCGGCGGCGTCCCGCTCGGCCTCGGCCCGGATCTTCGCCGCCTCCTGGTTGGCCTTCTCGATCACGGCGGTGGCGTGCGCCTCGCCATCGGCCCGCGTGGTCTCCGCGTACGCATCCGCCTCCGCCCTCACCCGGGCCGCGTGCGCCGCCGCCTCCTCGGTGACGCTGGCGGCCTCCCGGTCGGCGTACGCCTTGACCGTGCTCGCGTGGTTGGCGGCTTCCTCGGTCAGCCGGGCGGCTTCCCGCTCCGCCGTGGTCCGGACGGTGGCGGCCCGGGTCGCGGCCTCCTCGGTGAGCCGCGCCGCCTCCTGCTCGGCATCGGCCCGCACCTGGCTGGCGTAGCTGTCCGCCTCGCTCTTGACCCGGTTGGCGTACGCGTCCGCCTCGCCGGTCACCCGGCTGACGTACCGGTCGGCCTCGGCCAGCCGGCGCTCGGCCTCTTGCTTCGCCTCGGTGGTCAGCCGGGTCGCCTCCGCGGTGGCCTCCTCGACCAGTGCGGCGGACTTCTTCTGCGCGGCGCCGTACTCCTCGGCGGCGTTGGTGCGCAGGGTCCGCGCCTCCTGCCGGGCGGCGGCGAGCTCCCGCTCGGCCTCGGCCCGCCGGGCGGCCAGCGCGGTCTCGAAGTCGCGCTGCGCCTGTGCGGTCTTCTCGCGGGCATCCGCCAGCAGCTTGTCGAGCTCGGCCCGCTTCGCCTCGATCTCCTGGGCGGCCCCGGCCTTGATCGCCTCGGCCTGCTGCTCGGCGACGCTGAGCAGCTCTTCGACGTACGGCCCGAGGTGGCGGAACGAGACCCGGTTCGGGGTGCCCACCCGCGGCCGCAGCCGCGCCAACTCACCGCGGAGATAGTCCACCTGGCCGGCGAGCG
Organism: Natronosporangium sp.; assembly: GCA_036564175.1. Lineage (GTDB taxonomy): Bacteria > Actinomycetota > Actinomycetes > Mycobacteriales > Micromonosporaceae > Natronosporangium. The sequence continues at coordinate 3,017 of DATCKZ010000030.1, read as the reverse complement.
CCTGGATCTGGGCCAGCGCCTGCTCGCGCTCGGCGGTGAGCGCCTCGATCTCGGCCTCGACCTGGGCGACATATTTATCCACCTGCTTCTTGTGGTAGCCGCGTATCGCCACCTCGAAGCTGGCTTCGGTGCTGACGCCTTCCCCCAAAGCAATCAAATCCCCGCGCTGCGTCATGCCTTCTATCCTCACACGCAACATCCCGCCACGTCCGCAACCTGAGGAACATCGGACGTGACGGGATGTGGCTGCGCCCCAGGGGCGCCGGCTAGCTCGGCTGGCCGGCCTTGGCGTCGCGGTCGCTCTGACCGTCGTTGTTGCCGCCGGCAGCGGCGGCCGCGCCGGGCACGATCCCAGCCAGCCCGGAGAGCATCTGCCCGAGCTGAGCGGTGACCGCTTCCTTCTGCCGCGTGAGGTTCTCGACCTCGCGCCGGGCGGCGGTGGTGGTCCGCTCGGCCTCTTCGCGGGCGTCGGTGAGCAGCCGGTGCGCCTCGGCTTGTGCCTCGCTGCGCAGCTTCTCGGCCTGCGCCTTGGCGTCGGCGATCAGCTCGGCGGCGTGCCGCTCGGACTCGATCCGGCGCGCCTCGGCCTGCCGGTCCATCTCGGCCTTGCGGTCCTCGGCGGCCCGCGCCCGCTCCTCGGCGACCTTCACCATCTCCTGGGTCGCCGCGACCTGCGCCGCGTGCCGCTCGGCGTCCTCCCGCTCGGCCTTCTCGCGCCGCTCGGCGATCTCCAATGCGAGCGCCTGCAGCTCGCGGTCGCGCTGGTCCTTCGCGTCGGCGAGCAGCTTGGTGGCCTCGGCCCGCTTCTCCTCGGCCTCCCGGGACGCCCGGGCCCGCAGCTGGGTGATCTCCCGTTCGGCGGTCGCCCGCAGCGTCGCCACCTCACGCTCGACGTTGCTCTTGAGCTCGGAGACCTCGTGCGCGGTGGCGGTACGCAGGGCCTTGGTCTCACGCTCGGCGTCGGCGCGCAGCGTGTCCGCCTCGCGGCGGGCCTGCACCCGAAGCTCGGCCGCCTCCCGTTCGGCCGCGGTGGTCAGCTCACCGGCCTCCCGCTCGGCGTTCGCCTTCATGGCGGCCGCCTCGGCGCGGGCCTTGTCGGTGATCTCGCGAGCCTCGAGCCGGGCCGCCGAGAGGATGCCCTCGGCCTCCCGCTTGGACTCGTTGCGGTGGTCGTTGGCCTGCTCCTCGGCGAGCCGCAAGATCTGCTCTACCCGGGTGCCGAGCCCGGACAGGGTCGGCCGGCTGTTCTCTTCGAGCTGCTTGTTGGTCTCGGTGAGCTTCTGCTCCATCGCGGCGTTACGCTGCTCGGCCGCGCGCAGCCGGCGCTGCGCTTCGGCGAGCCGCCGCTCGGCCTCCTCCTTGTCGGCGTAGGCCCGATCGATCGTTTGGTTGAGGCGTCGGATGAAGTCGTTGACCTGGTCCCGGTCATAGCCGCGGAGCGCGACCGTGAAATCCGGGTTGCGGTTCGCGTTGGCGTCAAAAAGCGCCAGGGAGGATTGCTGCTGGGGCATTGGGACATACTCGCAGACACCCTAGGGGTTCGCGCAAGGGCAGGGCGTATATGTCGCCCGATTCGGCCACGACTGGGTGGCTAGCCGGCCGGTTCGACCAGTTCGACGAGGACACCGCCGGCGTCTTTCGGGTGTACGAAGTTGATTCGTGATCCACCGGTGCCCCGTTTCGGGGTGTCGTAGAGCAGCCGGACGCCCTGCTCCCGGAGCCGGGCGGAGGTCGCTTCGAGATCATCAACGGTGTACGCGACCTGCTGCACGCCCGGCCCGTTTCTTTCCAGGAACTTTCCGATCGGCGAGTCCGGCCGCAGCGGCGCCAGCAGTTGCAGGTAGCCACCGTCCGGCTCCGAGCCGACCGCGAGCATCGCCTCCCGTACCCCTTGTTCTTCGTTGATCTCCTGGTGTACGCAGCGCATCCCGAACACGCGCTCGTAGAACTCGATCGCGGCGGCCAGGTCCGGCACCGCGACCCCGACATGATCCAACCGCCGCAGGCCGCCCCCATCGGTCATGCCGCTAGTCTGGCAGCTGTGACTTCGGTGATTGTCAGCGGCGCCCGGACCCCGATGGGCAGGCTGCTGGGCAACCTCAAGGACCTCCCCGCCACCGAACTCGGGGCGGTGGCGATCCGTGCGGCACTGGCGCGCGGCGGGACACCCCCGGCCGACGTCCAGTACGTGATCATGGGGCAGGTGCTACAGGCCGGAGCCGGGCAGATGCCGGCCCGGCAGGCGGCGGTCGGAGCCGGCATTCCGATGTCGGTGCCGGCCCTGACGGTGAACAAGGTGTGCCTGTCCGGGCTCACCGCGATCGCGCTGGCCGACCAGCTGGTCCGGGCCGGCGAGTGCGACATCGTGGTGGCCGGCGGCATGGAGTCGATGACCAACGCACCGCACCTGCTGCTCGGGCAGCGGCGCGGCTACAAGTACGGCGACGTGGTGCTCAAGGACCATCTGGCGCACGACGGCCTCACCGACGTGTGGGACCAGTGCTCGATGGGCGAGAGCACCGAGCGGCACGGCGCCAGGCTGGGGATCAGCCGGGCCGAGCAGGACGAGTTCTCGGCGGCCAGCCACCAGCGAGCGGCCGCGGCCATGAAGAACGGCGCGTTCGCCGATGAGATTACCGAGGTGACCGTACGCGGGACCGCGATCACCGAGGACGAAGGGGTGCGCCCGGACTCCACTCCGGAGACGCTGGCGAGGCTGCGCCCGGCGTTCACGCCGGACGGCACGATCACCGCCGGGTCGTCCTCGCCGCTGTCCGACGGCGCCGCCGCGGTGCTGGTGATGCGGCGCGAGACCGCCGAGCAGCGCGGCCTGTCCTGGATTGCCGAGATCGGTGCGCACGGGATGGTCGCCGGCCCGGACGACAGCTCGCTGCACGCCCAGCCGGCCAACGCGATCCGGGCGGCGCTGGCCAAGGCGGGCCTGACCGTCGACGACCTCGACCTGGTCGAGATCAACGAGGCGTTCGCGCAGGTGGTGATCGCCTCCATGCGCGAGC
>DATCKZ010000029.1:0-3995 GCA_036564175.1 Natronosporangium sp. | reverse complement strand
CAGCACGAGCAGGACCGGGAACGACAACAGCTCCGCCCGCACCACGTCCTGCTCGGTCTGGGCGTTGGCCTGGTCGAGGAACGCCAGCAGGCCACCCACCTCGGTGGACAGCCCGGGTGCGGCGAGCATCGGGTCGACGCGGCGGTAGGACTCCAGCAGCGCGTCCTCGTCCTCGCCGGCCAGCCGGACCGCCGCGTAGGTGGCGTGCCGGTCGGTCGACACCAGCGACGGGTCGTGCGTGTCGTACCAGCTGGTGACGGCGACGACCTCGGGCTGCTCCCGCAGCCGGTCAAGGGTGGCGGTCACCGGCCCGGCGAACCCGGGCGCGTCGACGGTGGTGTCCGGGCTGGAGTAGAGCACCAGCAGGTGGGTGGCGGTGGCGGCGCCGAACTCCGCCTCGATCCGTTCCTGGGCCCGGAAGGACTCGCTGGCCGGGTCCTCGAACCCGCCGCCGCTCAGGTTGCCGAACATCCCGGCGCCCCAGGTGGCGCCGGCGGCCAGCAACGCCAGTCCGGCGGCGAGCACCCACCAGCGCCACCGCACCACCCGCGGTCCCCACCACGCGAACACGGCACCCCCGTGAACTGGCCGACTACCGCCCCGGTGAACTGGCCGGCTACCGAGCGGTACTCACTCTAGTGATCCGGCACCGCGGGCCGGACGGGTGCCCGGCGGTGCGGTGTCAGAGCCCCTCACTACACTGCCGCCATGCCGATGCACCTCGACCTCGGGCAGCACCTCGCCGCGCTGGTGCGGGCCGGCGCGGCGCTGCGCGACGCCGCCGCGGCCGGCCTGGACGCCCGGGTGCCCACCTGCCCCCGCTGGGACGTCCGCGCGCTGGTGACCCACCAGGGCATGGTCCACCGCTGGGCCGCCGCCCAGCTGCGCCGCGACCGCGCCCACCGCACCGACGACTCCACCGCGGAGGCGGCGGCCGCGCCGGACCTGCTGGCGTGGTTCTCCGACGGGGTGGCGGCGCTGGTCGACACGATCCGTGCCACTCCGCCCGACGCCGAGGCGAGCACGTTCCTGAGGGACGCGCCGCCGCCACGCCACTTCTGGACCCGCCGGCAGGCGCACGAGACCGCCATCCACGGCGTCGACGCGGTCGCCGCCGGGCTCGGGCGGTGGCCTACCGAGAAGGACGTCGCGATCGAGCCTGCCCTGGCCGCCGACGGCGTCGACGAGCTGCTGTGCGGGTTCATCACCCGCGGTAGCAAGGCCAATTCCATCGAGCCGGTCGTCGTCCACGTCCGCACCGACGACACCGGGCACGCCTGGACGGTGCGGATCGGCGACGCCGCGATGTCAACCACGGTCGGGCAGGACGGCCCGGCCGACGCCACGTGGCGCGGCACCGCCGTGCAGCTCTACCTCGGGCTGTGGAACCGGGGCGACGAGATCACGGTGGAGGGACGGGAGGACGTGCTCGCCACCTGGCGTCGGCGGGTCCGCGTCTGCTGGCGTGGTGCCTGAGTCCGGGAGCAGCCGGTGGATCGGGCGCCACCGGTGGATCGGATTGCTCACCGCCGTGGGGCTGCTCGCCGGTGCGGTGGGGTGGCTCGCCGGGCCGCAGCCCGCCACGCTCGGCGCCGCCACCACCGGCGACCCGGCGCTGGCCGCCCAGGTCCGCGACGCTGTCGGCGACCCGACCGGCTACCGAGGGCTGGCCGTGGCGGTGGTCGACGCCGGCACGGTGCGGTACGCCGGGCTGGGTGAGGCGGGGCCGGGCGGCCGACCGGTCGATGAGGACACCGCGTTCGAGATCGGGTCGATCGGCAAGCCGCTGACCGCCATGCTGCTGGTCGAGCTGGCCGGGGACGGGACGGTCGCCGTCGACCAGCCGTTGCGGGACCTGCTGCCGCACGTGCGGCTCAGCGACGAGCTGGGCCGGGTCACCCTGGACGAGCTGGCCAGCCACCGCTCCGGCCTGCCGGGCGTGCGCTACCGCGCGGTGACCGACCTGCCGGCGATGGTCCTACGGGACGCCAGCGGCCGCGACCCGTACGCCGGCCAGGACACCGCCTGGCTGCACGCCTCCCTCGCCGACGCGCCGGCGGGGACGGCCAGCGAGCCGCCGGTCAGGTACAGCAACTACGGGTTCGCCGTCCTCGGCCACGCCCTGGCGGCCCGCACCGGTACGCCGTACCCGCGGCTGCTGGCCGAGCGGATCCTGCGACCGCTGCGGATGACCAGCACCGGCCTGCACCTGGACGGCGCGGCCCTGCCCGCCGGCCACGCCGAACCGGCCACCGCCGCCGGCCGGACGGTCGCGCCATGGCAGGCGTCCGGCTACGCCCCGGCCGGCGCCGGGCTCTGGTCCACGGCGCGGGACCTGTCCCGGCTGGTGGTGGCGATGCTGGACGGCACCGCCCCCGGCGCCGACGCCGCCCGACCGCGGTACGCCGAGCGCGCGGACCGCCGGGTCGGGTACGGCTGGTTCACCAGCCGGGTGGCGGGCCGCACGGTGGTCTGGCACAACGGCGGCACCGGCGGTTTCCGCTCGTACGTCGGGTACGAGCCGGCGACCGGGCGCGGTGTGGTGGTGCTGGGCAACACCGACCGGGACGTCGACGCGCTGGCGCTGCGGCTGCTGACCGGCTCCGGCACCGACGAGCCTCCCCGCGCCGCCCTCCCCGTGATCCTGATGACGGTGGTGTTCAGCCTGACCGGTGCTTCGCTGCTGCTGGTCGCGGCCAGAAACCGGGCCGCCGACCGGCTCCGGCTCGCCTCCGGTGCGGTGTGGGCGGTGGCCGGTCCGGCGCTGGCGTACCCGCTGGGCGGCTGGCACACCGTACCGCCGCTGGTGTGGGCGGCCGGGGTGGCGGTCTCGGCGGCGGCGGTGCTGGTCGCCGCCCGGCGGTGGGCGGCGGTACCGGTGGTCGGCGCCTACCCCTGGCTGCGGTGGCTCGGCACGGGGCTCAGCGTCGCCGTCGCCGCGGCCGCCCTGGTGTGGGTGCTCCCCCCGGCGCTCGGCGCCGGCGGGTGACGGGTGACCCGTCGGCGGCGGCTGGCGCGGCCGGATGGCCTTACGCCGGCGCCTACACTGGCCGGATGGAGCATCCCCCGCTGCCGGCGCGTGCGGACGTGGTCGTGGTCGGCGCCGGCCACAATGGACTGGTCGCCGCCACCCTGCTGGCCCGCGCCGGGCTGGCGGTGGTGGTGCTGGAGGCGGCCGACGTGCCCGGCGGCGCCGCCCGCACCGAGCACCCGTTCCCGGCGGTGCCGGGCCTGGGCCACTCCACCGGCTCGTACCTGCTCGGCCTCATGCCGCCGGAGCTGATCGCCACCCTCGGCGTCGACATCCCGGTCCGCCGTCGCGACCCGCACTACTTCCTGCCCACCCCCGGGCCGGTCGGCTCGCCGTACCTGTGGTGCGGCACCGACCGCGAGGCGACCCGCCGGCAGCTGCGGGAGGTCTTCTCCGCCGACGACCTGGCCGCCGACGACGCGCTCGCGGCCGAGCTGGCGGCGCTGCGCGACGACCTGGCACCGGCGTGGCTGGCCGAGCCGCTGCCGGTGGAGGAGACCGCGCAGCGGTACGTCCGGCCGCAGCTACGGCAGACCTTCGTCGACCTGGTCCGCGGGTCGGTGGTGGCCTACCTGGACCGGTTCGGCTTCCGTAGCGAGCTGCTGCGGGCCATGTACGCGGTCACCGACGGCATCACCGGGGTGCACGCCGGCCCCGACGACCCGGGCACCGGCCACAACTTCCTGGTCCACAACATGTGCCGGCTGCCCGGCTCGGACGGCACGTGGATGGTGGCCGTGGGCGGCATGGGCACGGTCGCCCGGGTGCTCGCCGACGCCGCCCGGGCCGCCGGTGCCCAGCTGGTCACCCGTGCCGAGGTGGCGGCCGTACGGGTCTCCGCGGGCGCGGTCGAGGGCGTGGCGCTGGCGGACGGGCGGGAGGTCGCCGCCCGGGTCGTGCTGGGCGCCTGCGACCCGTACCGGCTGATCGACCTGGTCGGTGCCCAGCACCTGCCCGACGACCT
>DATCKZ010000028.1:0-1560 GCA_036564175.1 Natronosporangium sp. | reverse complement strand
GTGCCCCCGGCAGGAATCGAACCTGCGACACGCGGTTTAGGAAACCGCTGCTCTATCCCCTGAGCTACGAGGGCTCCGGCGATCAAGGGTACCCGTCGGGCCGGTCGGGCGGCGTCCCGGTCGGCTAGATTCGGCGGCATGGCGACCAACCAAGCGCTCTCGTTCGGCCCGGCCGCTGAGCAGTACGACCGGCTGCGCCCAGGCTACCCGGCCGAGGCGCTCCGGTGGCTGCTCGGCGAGGAGCCCAAGCGGGTCGTCGACGTCGGCGCCGGCACCGGCATCCTGAGCCGGGCGCTCGCCGCGCTCGGGCACGAGGTGATCCCGGTCGAGCCGGACCCGGGGATGCGCGCCCGGCTCGCCGCCGCCAGCCCCGGGCTCACCCCGCTGGCCGGGTACGCCGAACACCTCCCACTCGCCGACCAGAGCGTGGACGCGGTGGTCGCCGGGCAGGCGTACCACTGGTTCGACCACGACCGCGCCCACGCGGAGGCCGCCCGGGTGCTCCGGCCCGGCGGGGTGTTCGCGCCATTGTGGAACGTCCGGGACGGCTCGGTGGCCTGGATCGCCCGGCTGTCGGAGATCACCAACGACACCACCGCCGGCAATGGGGCGCACCAGGACGCCAACGATCCGCGGTCGTTCGGCCCGAGCTTCGGCCCGGTCGAGCGGGCAGTGTTCACCCACACCACCACCCACACCCCGGACACGCTGGTCGGGCTCATCGCCACTCGGTCGTACTACCTGGTCGCCTCCCCGGAGCTGCAGCGGGAGCTGGAGCGGCGGGTGCGGGACCTGTGCGCGACCCACCCGGAGCTGGCCGGCCGGTCCACGTTCGAGATGCCGTACCAGACCTACGCCTACCGGGCGACCAGGCTGGCCGGCTGACCCGCCGGACGCCGGCCAGCCCGCCAGCCAACCGCCGAGCCAGTCGCAGCGCCGCATACAAGAGGTACGCGTCCGCGCGTACCAGCCGATGCTTCACGCCGGCCAGGCCGGGCGGCGGCTCGTACCCTCCCGCCGGCAGCCACCGGTGAAACTCCAGCGCCACCCGCCGGAAGAACTGCCGCCGGTGGCCGGGCGGCAGCCGGTGATCGTTGCCGGCGACCACGAGCAGGTGGTCGATCGCCAGCCGGAACAGCAGCGGCCGCAGCGGGTGCTCCGGCGGAACCCGGGTCCACATCCGGTCGTACTGCTCGAAGATGTCGAAGTGCCGGACGTCCACCGACTTGGTGATCGCCCCGTCGCGGCGTTGCCGGTAGCAGTAGCCGACCCGGTCGAGCACCTCGACCCGGTCGGCCGCGAGCAGCAACGGCACCGTGAACGCGCAGTCCTCGTACCAGCCGGGCGGGAATCGCAGGCCGGTCGATGCCAGCAGGCCGCGCCGGATCACCTTGGTGCAGGCGGAGGTCGCCAGCGGCGCCCTCAGCAGGCCGGGCAGATCGCGCGGCAGCCGCCGCGAGCGCTCCCCCGACCAGCCATCGGCTTCATCAGCCACCTCGGCGTGGTCGAGCACCAGCACGTCCGGGCGGCGCTCCGCGAGCGCGGCCAGCACCGCCGGGA
>DATCKZ010000027.1:0-12804 GCA_036564175.1 Natronosporangium sp. | reverse complement strand
GCGCCGCTCCTTGGCGATCACCGCCGCGTAGATCTGGCCGGTGGTGACGTTGGCGGTGGTGGAGAGATCCCGGTCGAGGAACCGTTCGTAGTGACCGATGTCGAGGTCGGTCTCGGCGCCGTCCTCGGTGACGAACACTTCCCCGTGCTGGAACGGGTTCATCGTGCCCGGGTCTACGTTGAGGTAGGGGTCGAGCTTTTGCATGACGACCCGGAGCCCACGGGCGGAAAGTAGGTTGCCGAGGCTCGAGGCGGTCAGCCCCTTACCCAGCGAGGAGGCGACTCCTCCGGTGACGAATACGTGTCGGACTGACCCAGGCGCTTGATCCACGGAATTTCACTCTAACAGCTATCAGGCCCGGGTCGGTGCCAGCGGTTCGGCGGTTCGCGCGACCCGTTGGGCGGATCGGCGCCGCAACCGCAGCGAGGTGAGCGTGAGCAGCGGCACCCCGACCGCCGCGGCGGCCCCGGCGACGTTCAGCGCGGCACCGATCAGCACCCCGCCCAGCAGCGAGGCCACCACCGCCCCGGCCAGCCCGGCCCGCAGCGCGGGGTGCACCCCGAACAGCCGGCGCAGCCCGCCCCACGGCCGCAGCAGCGCGAACCAGAGGAACCCGCCGGCGCCGATCGCCAGCACGGTCAGCGGGCTGCTCACGAACGCCGACACGTTCGCCAGCGACACCCGCTGCAGGCCGTACCCGGCGGTCCCCTCGGCGAGCTGGTTGAGCATGCTGCCCAACCCGGCCCGCTGCTCCACCGGCCGTTGCAGGTCGACCACCGCCACCGCGACGACCACCGCCAGCCCGAGCCCGGTCGCCCACGCCACCCGGCCGGCGGTCACCCAGCCACCGGTGGACAGCGCCGCCGCCACACAGACCCCGACCGCCAGCGCCACCGCGCCGCCCACGTCGGCACCCAGGTACGGGCTACCGGCGAGCACCACCCCGACCGCCCCGACCGCCACCATCACCAGCGGCCGCCGGCGCCGAGGCGCCTGCTCGGCGAGGCAGGCGGCGACCAGCATGGTGCCGGCGATCAGCACGCCGAGCCCCGGCTCGCTGATCCCGGCGTACCGGCCGCCGTCCTGGGCCAGGTAGCCGATCACGCCGTTGAACTGCAGCCACGACCCGGTGGCGAGGTCCACCGCGACCGCCGCCGCCGCCACCCCGGCGCTGGCGCCGACCAGCCCGAGCGTGCGCCGGAACAGCGGGCTGCGCACCGCGAGCAGGCTGGCGACCGCCAGCACCACCAGGCTGAGCAGGGCGAACACCCCGCCCGCCGCGGCCTCGGCCCGCCACCACGGCAGCCAGCTGACCACCAGCGCGGCCGGGATCGCCAGCGCCGCCCCGACCAGCACCATCGGACCGACCTGCCGGACCAGCTGCCAGAACCGCGGCCCGCCGGGCGGCTGCGGCCGCCGGTTCGGGTCGTCCCGGTCCGGGTCGCGCAGCAGCGGCACCGCCGCGGCGAACAGCGCCAGCTCCAGCGCGGTGAGGCCGGCCAGGAACCAGATCGACACGGTCCGGACCTGCTGTCCCCGCTCGTCGGCGGCGGCCAGCTCGGCCACCGGCCCGGACAGGTCGGTGGGCCGGCCGGGTCGGCTGTCGATCGGGTTGCCGGCGAACACCAGCTCCGGCGGCGGCCGGTCGAGCGCGGCGAGCACGGTCGGCGCGACGTCGACCAGCTGCAGGTAGCCGGTGCGGCCGGTGGTCGCCGAGCTGAGCCAGCCGCGCGGCAGGCCGGGCGCGTCGGCGACCGCCACCTGCAGGCGCGAGGAGCCGTCGAGGTCGGCCACCCCGGTGGTCAGCAGCAGCGAGCCCGGCGGCCGCGCGGCGAGCACCCGGGCGAGCGCGTCGTCGACCCGGCGGGCGGCGGCCGCCCGCGCCGCCCCGGTGCCGGAGACCGTACCCAGGTCGATGATCACCAGCTCGCAGTACTCGCCGAGCAGCCGGGCGGCCTCGGCCGGATCCCGCGGCAGCGACGGATGGTAGCGGTCGACCCGGCCGTACGAGCGGGCGCCGGCGAGCGCCGCCCCCTCCCCGATCGCGACCGTGCACCCGACCGACCCAGCCAGCGCGCCCGGCACCGCGCCCCACGGCAGCCCCCACTGGTTGTACTCCACCAGCTCCTCCTGCGCCTGCAGGTAGGCGCCGGCGGCGTGGGCCGGCTCGACCGTCACCTCCAGCGGCGGGCACGGCTCGGTGCTGGCCGGCTGCTCGGGCTCGGGCTCGACCGGCACCTGGTGGTCGAGCCGGCCGGCCGCCCAATTGCCGGCGCCGAGCGTCACCCAACCGTCGGCCGGGCAGGTCGGCCGGTGCGCCGACCGGGCCGAGAGCGAGCCGATCGAGCCGGTCTCGGCCAGCCGCCACAGGTTCGGGGTCTGCTCGCGATCGACGTCCTCCCAGTGCAGGCCGACCGCGCCCGCGATGATCACCGTGTCGGCGGTCGGCGCCACCCCGGTCACCTTCGGTTGCACGGCGAGTCCGGCTACGGTGGCGACCGCCACCGCGGCGAAGGCGAGGTACGAGGGGAACCGCGCCATCACGTACCCGCGACCGGCACATTGGTCAGCTCGGCGTACACCGCCTGCACCTGGGCGCAGGTCTCGGCCGAGGTCGGCCAGGTCGCCGCCTGCGCCGGCCCGGCCTGGGCGTAGTGCGCGCGGGCGGCCGGGTCGTCGAGCAGCCGGCGGACCGCCTGGTCGAGCGCGTCCACGTCGCCGGCCGGCACCAGCACCGCCGCCTCGCCGACCAGCTCCGGGATGCCGCCGACCGCGGTGGCCACCAGCGGGACGCCGGCCCGCAGCGCCTCCTGCGCGAACAGCTGCCGGGCCTCCCAGACGCTGGTCACCAGCGCCAGGTCGGCGGCGGCCAGCAGGTCGGCCACGTCCCGCCGGTGGCCGAGCAGGGTGACCGGCGCCCGGCTGGCCGAGATCCGGGCGGTCAGGTCCAGGTAACTGGGCCCGTTGCCGGCGATCACCACCCGCGGCACCGGGTCCCGGTCCCGCCACCGGGCGGCGGCCGCCACCAGCACGTCGTACCCCTTCTGCGGGTGCAGCCGGCCCACCGACAGCAGCAGCGGCACCTCGGCCGGCACCCCCAGCTCGGCCCGGACCGCTTGCCGGCTGCGCTGCGCCGGCGGCAGCGCCGGCGCAGCCACCGGCGCCAGCCGGGCGTCCACGGCGCCGACCGCCTGGGCCCTGGCCACCAGATCGGCGGAGGCGCCGAGCACCACCCGGGCCCGGCGGGCGACCACCCGCTCCACCAGCCGGGAGGCGCGGCCGCGCAAGCCGTGCGCGAGCACCGCGTTGTGCAGGGTCACCACCAGCGGGCAGCGGGGTCGGGCGAGTGCGGCGACCAGCCCGGCCCGCAGCCCGTGCGCGTGCACCACGTCCGGGCCGGCAGCGGCGATCGCCCGGCGCAGCGCGCCGATTGCCCGGGCGTCCGACGGGTGGGTGCCGGCGGAGATCTCCACCGGGACGAACCCGGCGCCGGTGCCGGTGAAGTCGAACCGCTCCTCAGTGGCGGCCGGCCCGCACACGGTCACCTGCGCGCCGCCGGCGAGCAGGCCGCGGGCGAGGTCCACCACGTGCGATCCCACCCCGCCGGTGCTGGTGGCGAGCACCTGCACCACCCGGCCGGACCACTGGCTCACGTCACCCTCCTATGACGACTGGTTCGGGCGGCCCGACCGGCGGACGGCGGCCAACCGGCCCGCCAGCGCCGCCACCATCGGCCGGACATCCCGCCGGTCCAATGCCCAACCCACCCCGCCGAACACCGCACCGACCGTGACACCGGCCAGCATGCCCGAGCCCACCACTGCGGCGATGGCCGGGGGGTGGCCGGCCGGCATCGACCAGTCCGCCACCAGCCAGCCCGCGCCGGCGGCGAGCCCGGCGGCGAGCAGCGCCACCAGCCCGGTCCGAACCACCCCGGCGAGCGCCGCCCGGCCGGCGGTCCGGCTCACCGCCAGCAGCAACGCCCCACCGAGCACGCTCATGCCGACCGCGTTGGCGGCGGTGAGCGCCGGCACCCGGGCCGAATCCGGCAGCCCGGCCGCGAGCGCCACCGCGCCGCCGGCCACCACCGCCCAGCCGCCGACCGCGGCGAGCGCCGCGGCTCGGGTCTCGCCCCGAGCGTAGAGCGCCCGGGACAGCACCGCGAACAGCCCGTAGCCGAGCAGCCCGGGCGCGAACCAGGCGATCCCGCCGGCCAGCCGGTCCACCGCCGCCAGGCTTGCCGAGGGCATGACGATCGCGAGCAGGGTGGCGATCGGCACCGCCAGCGCGATCAGCGCCGCCGCCCCGAGCAGCGACAGCAGCACCACCGCCCGGGTGGTCTGGGCGAGCGTCTGCTGGTAGCGGTCGGCCCGGTCGGTGGCGGCCGCCTCCGCCAGCCGCGGGTAGGCGGCGGTGGCGACCGGCACCGCCAGCACCGCCCACGGCAGCAGGAAGATCGTCTGGGCCAGCGTGAACAGCACCCAGCTGCCCTCCGGCCCGGCCAGCCCCTGGCCCATCACCACCAGCAGCGCCAGGTTCTGGGAGGCCACGGTCACCGCGCCGGCAGCGGCGAGCCCGCCCACCCGCCGCCGGGCGTCGGCCTCGAACCGCCAGCCGAGCCGCACCCGGATCCCGAGCCGGGCCACCGCCGGCACCAGGCAGCCGGCGAGCACCACCACCCCGAGCGTGGTGCCGCCGGCGAGCACCAGCAGCCCGGCGGTGCTCAGCCCGGCCAGGTCGGCGCCGCGTTGGTCGACGGCGACGAAGGTGACGTACGCGGTGGCGACCGTGACGCTGGACAGCAGCGGCGCCAGCACCGGCCAGGCGAACCGGCGGTGCGCCTGCAGCACGCCGGTGAGCACGATCCCGATCCCGTACAGCGGCAGCTGCGGCGCGAACACCTGCAGCATCCGGGCGCCGGTGTCGACCTGCGCCGGGTGGTCGGCGAGCGCGCCGACGATCGGCTCGGCGGCGACCGCCACCACCAGCGCCAGCGGGACCAGCAGCGCCAGCGTCCAGGTCAGCAGCGTGGAGGTGGTCCGGGAGACCGCATCCCGGTCACCGGCGGCGACCGCGCCGGCCAGCAGCGGCACCACCAGGCTGGCCAGCGCGCCGCCGGCGACGATCTCGTAGATGATGTTCGGGACGGTGTTCGCGGCCAGGTAGATGTCGCCCAGGTCGTTGTCGCCGACCGCCCAGGCGAACACCATGGTCCGGCCGAACCCGGCGATCCGGGCGAGCACCGTCAGCACCGCGATCAACGCCGCGGCGCTCGCGATCCGGCGGCCCGACACGGCTACTTGCTGCGGCCGAGCTCGTCGAGGTGCCGCAGCCCGGGGGTACGGGCGATCACCTGGGTGAAGCTGATCCGCTCGCTGGCGGCGGTGAGGCTGGCGATCACCGCCAGCGCCGCCGCCCGGCCGACCGGCCCGGTCCGCGCCACCAGCGCGGTCCCGAGCAGTGCGCCGAGCGCGTTCGCCCCGCAGTCGCCGAGCATGCTCCGCTCGGCCAGGTCGTCCGGCAGCAGCCCGGCCGCAGCGCCGACCGGCCCGGCGGCGAGCCCGCCGGTCGGGCCGGTGGCCAGCGGGGTGCCGACCAAGAGCCCGACCTTCAGCGCCCGGCCGGGTCGCAGGTCGAGCAGGTTGGTCAGGTTCGCCGCTCCGGCGATCACCCCGGCCCCGAGCAGCACGTTGCCGACCCGGGCAGCGTGGCGCGACCCGGGCGGGTCGCGGTCGAGCAGTGCCGCCGCGGTGAGCGCGGCCGCGCCGATCCCGACGATCTTGACCATGCCACTGGTGACCCGGCCGCTGCGCAGCGCCGCCAGGTGCCCGTGGAACCCCTTCGCCTTGTGCTCCGGCCGGGCACCGACCACGTCGTCGTAGCGGCCGAACGCGCCGGCACCGAATCCGGCGGTGAGCGCGGCGGCGGCGGCCCGCCCGGACGGGGCACCGGCGGCCGCGGTCAGCGCCGCCGCGGCCGCCAGCGCCGGCCCACCGGCGAGGCTCACCTGCTGGCCGCGGAAGTTGGTGCGGGACCGGTCCAGCCGCGGGTCCCGCTCGGCGGCCGCGCGCAACCCGGCCAGCGCGGCCCGGGCGGCGGCGGCTCCGGCGACCGCGAGCAGCAGTTTCACTGGCCCAGCGCGTCCGGCAACAGGCCGTCGGCCCCGCCGCCGACGCCGTAGTGACCGACCGACCCGGCCAGCTGCTGGGCGACGGTCAGCCCAGTCGCGATCTGGCCCTGCGGCGTCGACGCATTGTCGACAGTGGACACCTCTGTCGACAATGTCGGGTCACTGCGGACCTCGGCGACCACGTTGCCGTCGCCGGACCCGCCGCTGGCCGCCACCACCAGCGGCCCGACCCGGGCGAACTGGCTCACCGCGGTGAACACCGCCTGGTTGCGCTCGTCGGCGTCGCTCTCGGCATCCGGCAGCCCGGCCACTACCAGGATCAGCTCGGCCGGGCCGGTCACCCCCTCCTGCTCCAGGTACTCCAGCGCCGCGTACGAAGAAAGCACCGCGCGCCGGTCAGCGTCGGGGACGGTCGGCTCGAGCTGGGCGTCGTCCTCGTCATCGCCGGCCGGGGCGGCCGGCGCCTGCTGGCTCAGCGAAGCCGAGCCGCGGTCCAGCAGCACCGCCGCCAGCAGCGCCGCCGAGGTCTCGACCCCGTCACTGTTGGCCGGCAGCGCGTCCCCGTCCACACTCGGCGGCAGCGCGTCGGTGGCCACCTGCAGCAGCTCGCCGCGCCGGTGCTGCGGGTGGGTGAACTTGTCGGTCAGGGTGACCGTGCCGGTGATGGTGGCGCCGCCGAGCTCCAGCACGTCGGCGATCGCGGGCGCGTACTCCTCACCGCCGGGCATCACCAGCATGGTGATCCGGCGGGTCGACAGCTGGCCGTCCAGCAGCAGCGGGCCGGCCTCGGTGGCGAAGTCCTCTTCCCGTTCCAGGTCCGCCTCCAGCGAGCTCACGTGGTCGCGCAGCTGGCTGTTGTCCCGCCCCAGCGTGTCCACCCGGCTCTCCAGCGCGTCCAGCATCGGTCCGTTGAGGACGGTGCTGCCGAGCACCAAACCGACCGCCAGCGCCAGAAAGACCGCGGTCAGCGACACCACGTGATACCGAAAGTTGATCACCGCTATCGCCCCTTGTCGTCACTCCGGTCAGCGCACCGGGCTAGAACAGCCGCTGCAGCTGGAACATGAGGTTGTCCCACCACTCGGCAACGACGCCGAGGAAGGCCTTGCCCGCGGTGGAGACCGCCACCGCCGCAGCCATCGCAGCCAGCGCGGCGAGCACCAGCAACAGCAGCGAGGACCCCGGAATGCCCTGCCGGTAGAGCCGGCTGACCCCTTTCGCGTCGACCAGCTTACCGCCGATCTTCATCCGGGTCAGAATCGTGGAAGCGGCACCCCCGCGCGCCTTGTCCAGGAACTCGACCAGCGAGTAGTGCGTGCCGACCGCGACCAGCAGCGTCGCGCCCTTCTCGTCGGCGAGCAGCATCGCGATGTCCTCACTGGTCGCCGCCGCCGGGAACAGGTGCGCGGACAGGCCGAGCCGGTTCACCCGGGCCAGGCCGGGGGCGCGACCGTCCGGGTAGGCGTGCACCACCAGCTCGGCGCCGCACCGCAGCACCTCGTCGGTGACCGAGTCCATGTCGCCGACGATCAAGTCCGGTGTGTACCCCGCCTCCACCAGCGCGTCGGCACCACCGTCCACCCCGATCAGGACCGGCTTGAACTCCCGGATGTACGGGCGGAGCACATCCAGATCGGCCTGGTAGTCGTAGCCGCGCACCACGATCAGGCAGTGCCGGCCGGCGATCGGGGTCTCGATGTCCGGCACCCCGACGCCGTCGAGCAGCAGGTCCCGCTCCTGCCGCAGGTACTCCATGGTGTTGGCGGCGAACGCCTCCAGCTGCGTCGACAGCCCTTCCCGGGCCTCGGCCATCGCCAGCGCGACGCTCTCCTCGTCCTGCCGCTGGCCCTCGGCGATCGGCTCGTCGTTGAGGTAGACCACCTTGCCGTCGATCCGGACCAGGTCACCCTCGCGGAGCAGCTGGAAGACGCCCTCGCCGAGGTTGTCGATGAGCGGGATGCCGGCGCGCACCAGCACCTCCGGGCCGAGGTTCGGGTACCGGCCGGAGATCGAGGGCTTCGCGTTCAGCACGGCACTGACGCCGGCCGCGACCAGCGAGTCGGCGGCGACCCGGTCGAGGTCGACATGGTCGATCACCGCCACATCACCCGGCCGGAGCCGCCCGACCAACCGTTTGGTCCGGCGGTCGAGCCGGACCGGCCCCGTGACCGCACCCGGTTCGGGGTTTCGGGCTCGACGTAACGTAGGAAGGCGCATCACCACCATCCTGGCATGCGCGCGCAGGAAAGTCCCGACGGCACTCCAGTGACGTGACACGACGATCCTGCTAGCCGTGCTTGCTGCGGTTCGCCACCGCCAGCAGCTCCTCGGCATGGGCGATCCCGAGATCCGAGTCGGGCAGCCCGGCCAGCATCCGGGCCAGCTCCCGGGTCCGGTCGATGTGCTCGACCACCCGTACGCCACTGGTGGTAACCGCGCCGTCGGCGTCCTTGGCCACCACCAGGTGGCGGTCGGCGAACGCCGCGACCTGCGGCAGGTGGGTGACCACCAGCACCTGGTGGCTACGGGCCAGCCGGGCCAGCCGGCGGCCGATCTCCACCGCCGCCCGGCCGCCCACCCCGGCGTCGACCTCGTCGAACACCAGCGTCTCCGGGCCGCCGGCACCGGCGAAGACCACCTCGATCGCGAGCATCACCCGGGACAGCTCGCCGCCGGAGGCGCCCTTCTGCAGCGGCAATGCCGGCGCGCCCGGGTGGGCGATCAGGCGCAGCTCCACCTCGTCGGCGCCGTCGATCGCCAGCTCCCCGTCCGGCCGCGGGTTCACCGCCACCTCGATCCGGGCGTGCGGCATCGCCAGCCCCTTCAGTTCCTCGCTGACGGCGGCGGCGAACCGGTCGGCCGCCTCCCGCCGGGAGGCGGTGAGCCGGGCCGCCAGCTTGCGCGCCTCCTCGGCCAGCCGCGCCTCCTCGGCCTCCAGCTCGGCCAGCCGCTGATCGGTCGGATCCAGCTCGGCCAGCCGGGCTCGGGCCTGCTCCGCCCAGGCGATCACGCCGTCCACGTCCTCGGCGTACTTGCGGGTCAGCGACCGCAGCGCCGCCCGCCGCTCGTAAATCCCGGCCAGCCGGTCCGGATCGGCGTCCAGCCCGGCGAGGTAGCTGGACAGCTCGGTCGCCACGTCGCTCACCTGGGTGGCCGCCTCGGTCAGCCGGGCCGCCAGCTCCCCGAGCGAGGCGTCGACCCCGGCCTGCCCCTCCAGCGTGCGGGCCGCGGTGCTGAGCAGGCTGGCCGCGTCCGGCGTCTCGTCGCCGCCACCGGCCACCGCCAGGTAGGCCGACTGGGCGGCGTTCCGCAGCCCCTCCACGTGCTCCAGCCGCTGCGCCTCCGCCCGCAGCGCCTCGTCCTCCCCCGGCTGCGGGTCGACCCTGCTGATCTCGTCCAGCCCGAGCCGAAGCAGATCCGCCTCCTGGTGCCGCTCACGGGCGTTCCGGCGGCGGTCGGCCAGCTCGTCGCTGACCCGGCGCCAGCTGGTGTACGCCTCCCGGTACTCGGCGAACAACTTCTCGTGCTCCGGTCCGGCGAACCGGTCGAGCGCGGCCCGCTGCTCGGCCGGGCGGAGCAGCCGCAGCTGGTCGGACTGGCCGTGCACGGCGAGCAGCTCCTCACCGAGCTCGGAGAGCACCGACAGCGGCACCGACCGGCCGCCGACGTGGCCGCGCGACCGCCCCTCGATCGTGACGTTCCGGCTCAGCAGCAGGCTGCCGTCGGCGTCCGGCTCGCCGCCGGCGTCGGCGATCCGGCGGTGCACCGCCTCGGCGGCCGGCCCGGTCAGCCGCACCCGCCCCTCGACCACCGCCTTGCCGGCGTCGGCGCGCACCCGGGCGGCGTCGGCACGGCCGCCGAACAGTAGGTTCAGGCCGGTCACCACCATCGTCTTGCCGGCCCCGGTCTCCCCAGTGAGTACGTTCATACCGCTGGTCAGCGGCAGCGTCGTGTCCTCGATCACCCCGAGGCCGGTAATCCGCAGCTCTTCCAGCACAGCAGTTGACACTAGTTGTTGTGGCGCCAACCGTCGACTGGCAGTCCGAACTTGGCCACCAGCCGGTCGGTGAACGGGCGTTGTGGCCGCAACCGCACCACCCGCACCGGCAACGCGCCCCGGCGGACGGTCACGCTGGCACCGGCCGGTAGGTCGAAGGTGCGGCGACCGTCGCAGGTCAGCACCGCCCGCTCCGCGTACGGCTCCACAGTGATCACGATGGTCGAGGTCGGCGCGGCCACCAGTGGCCGGCTGAACAACGCGTGCGCGCTGACCGGCACCAGCAGCAGCGCCTCCACGTCCGGCCAGACCACCGGGCCGCCGGCCGAGAACGCGTACGCAGTGGAGCCGGTCGGGGTGGCGCAGACCACCGCGTCGCAGCCGTACCGGGACAGCGGCCGACCGTCCACCGCCACCATCAGCTCGAGCATCGCGCGGCTGCCTCGCTCCACACTCGCCTCGTTGAGCGCCCAGGACTCGGCGAGCAGCTCACCGTCGAGCTCGGCGGTGACGTCCACTGTGAGCCGTTCGTCCACGGTGTAGGCCTGGTCCACCACGGTCTGCACGACCTCGTCGATGTCGCTGGTCTCGGCCTCGGCGAGGAACCCGACCGCGCCGAGGTTGATGCCGAGCAACGGGACGCCGGCCGGCCGGGCCAGCTCGGCCGCCCGCAGCAGGGTGCCGTCGCCGCCGAGCGCGAACACGATCTCGACCCCGTCGGTGGCGTCGGCGCTGGCCGGGACCGCTTTCACGCCGGGCAGGTCGAGCCGGTCCGCCTCCTCGGCGACCACCCGCACCTCGAACCCGGCTTTGCACAGGTCCTCGGCGACCGCCCGGGCGGTCTCGGCGCTGCGGGGCCGGCCGAGGTGAGTGATCAGGAGCGCGATTCGGGTCACCGGTGCGGTCCTTCGGTGGGTGCGGGCACGTCAGAAGAGTTGTACACGACCGCGTCGAGCCGCTGTTGATCGAGGGGCGGCGCGCCCTGCCGCAGCCATAGAAATATCTCGACATTTCCGGCCGGGCCGGGCAGTGGGCTGGCGGTCACCCCGGCCACCCCGAGCGCCAGCCCGGCCGCCGTCTCGGCGACCGCCCGGACCGCTTCGGCCCGCAGCGCCGGGTCCCGGACCACCCCACCGGCGCCGACCCGCTCCCGGCCCACCTCGAACTGCGGCTTCACCATCAGCAGCAGGTCGCCGTCGGGCTCGGTGCACGCCGCCAGCGCCGGCAGCACCAGCCGAAGCGAGATGAACGACAGGTCGGCGACGGTCAATCCGACCGGCCCGCCGATCGTCGCCGGGGTGAGGGTACGCACGTTGGTGCGCTCGAGCACCCGGACCCGCGGGTCGTTGCGGATCGACCAGGCGAGCTGCCCGTACCCGACATCGACCGCCACCACCTCGGCGGCACCCGCCCGCAGCAGCACGTCGGTGAACCCGCCGGCGGCGGCCCCCGCGTCCAGGCAGCGCCGGCCGGCGACCACCGGGCCGGGGGCCAGCGCCGCCAGCGCGCCGGCGAGCTTGTGCCCGCCCCGGGAGACGTAGTCGGTGCCGGGCCGGCCAGCGTCGACCACGATCGGGTCGGCCCGGTCGACCATGGTGGCCGGCTTGCCGGCCGCTACCCCGCGCACCCGGACCGCGCCGGCCGCCACCAGCTCGGCCGCGTGGCTCCGGGATCGGGCCAGGCCCCGGCGGACCAGCTCGGTGTCGAGGCGGACCCTGCTCGCCATCAGCTCGGCGGCGCGCCCTCGTCGATGCTGGCGAGCGCCTCCTGCAGGATCCGGTGCGCGGCCTGGAACGCCGGCAGCTGCTCGGCCGGTGACGCGTCGGCGACCGCGGCCAGCTCGCGCAGGGCCGCGTCCACCGCCGGGTGACCGGTCTCCGGCAACGGCTCAGCCGGCGGCCGCAACGGCTCCAGGGCGGGGTCGGCGTCGGGCCGCCAGGCGGCCGATTCCGGCCCGGCGGTCGGCTCGGGCCCGCGCTGGTCGGCGGCTTCCTGAGCCGGCTCGGGCTCACCGGCCGGCTGGTAGTAGCTCAGCTCGGGCTCACTGATCGGCTCGGTCATTCGGCCGCCTTCCTCGGAGCCGCCTTCTTGACCGCCTTCTTCACGGTCTTCTTGGCAGTCTTCTTGGCGGTTCGCTGCGTGGTCTGCTTCGCCGCGGACGCCCGGCCGGCCGTCGTCTGCGTCGGAGTCACGGTCCGGGTACCGGCGGTCGGCTCGGCCGCCGGTGCCGCGGCGCCGCCGGCGGCCGCGTCAGTGCCAGTCGGATCGGTAGCAGCCGCGGTCGGGGTGGGCGTCGGGGTCGGTGCGGCCGGCGGCTGGCCGGCCGCCGCCGCCCGTACCTGCGTCTCCAGGTTGCGGATCCGGTTGTTGAGCTCGGCCACCTCCTCGGCGGTCGCCAGCCCCAGCTTGCCGAGCGCGCGGTCCACCTCGTACCGCACCAGCCGGACCAGCCCCTCCCGGTTGGCTTTGCTGGTCGAGAGCAGGTCCTCGGCAAGCGACTGCAGCTGCGCCGCGGTCGCCCCACCCTTGCCGATCAGGTCCTGCACGGCCTGCTTCGCCTTCTTCCTGGACGCCTCGGTCAGCCCGAGGGCCAACTCCAAATACGCCCGCCACGCATCCTGCATGGTGTCCAAACTACCCGCTTTGGCCGCTGAGCTCGTACGGTACGGTGCAAGGC
>DATCKZ010000026.1:0-22525 GCA_036564175.1 Natronosporangium sp. | reverse complement strand
TGGTCTTTTTCGTCGATGAACCATCTACCGGAGACCTCGCCCGTTATCGATCACGACACGCCGAGACTTCCTCACCGCCTGCCGCCGACTTTGATACAGGCCCTAGGCGCGGCCGGGTTCGAGCCGGCGCATCGCGAACCGGGCGGCGATCGTGAGCACCGCGATCTGCACGGCGAGCAGCAGGATCGCCCGCCACCACGAGCCGGCCGTGTGGGTCCACAGCGGATCGTCGATGGCCCGGACCATGCTCAGCAGGTCGACGGTGGCGGCGCCGGCGGCGAACCCCCAGCGGGTCGGGGACAGCCAGGAGACCTGGTTGAGCACCGGCTCGCCGGCCAGCTCGAACAGCCCGCCGGAGAGCACCAGCAGCGCCATCACGACCACCACCAGCACCGGCGTGGTCTGCGGCACCGACCGGGCGAGCGCGCTGATGCACAACCCGAGCATGGTGCAGCTGGTGGTCACCATCGCCACCGGCACGATGATCTCGAGCATCGGCGAGCCGAGCACCAACGCTTCCGCCGGGCCACCCCGGCCCATCACCGAGAGCAGCACGAACACCGTCACCTGGATGACGTTGATGATGCCGAGCACCACGAACTTCGACGCCAGATAGGCGCCGGGGGACAGCCCGATCGCGCGTTCTCGCTTGTAGATGGCGGACTCGGAGACGATCTCGCGGATCGACGACGAGATCCCGATGAACGCCGCCCCGACCACCAGCACGACCAGCAGCCGCTGCGCTTCCAGCCGGGAGGCCACACTCGTCCCCTCGGGTGGCCCGAGCCCGGTCTCGCCCGGCACGGCGTGCGACAGCAATGCCAGCACCACCGGCAGCCCGAGCAGGAACAGGAAGAACGCCCAGTCGGCCGTGATCACCGCGAACATCCGGAGGCTGAGCGTGAAGAACTCGCGCAGCGGCCCGACCGGGTCCTTCACCTGGTTCGCCACGCCCCGCTTGCCCATGTTGAGCTTCAGCGCGCGGGCGACCGGCTGCGGGACCGCCCGGGCGATCGACTCCGGGACCGAGAACCCGCCCGGCTCGGCGGCGGCCGGCGGGGCCGGCTGCGGCGACTCCGGTGTGGACGGATACTTGCTGCGGGCCCGGTCGGCGGCGATCGGCTCGGCGACGTACCGCCGGTAGAGGTCGGACTCGCGGTAGCGGCGGGTCCAGTACTCCGGCGCCTCGGTCACCTTCGCGAACACGTCGGCGTAGGTCTCGGCGCCGAAGAAGGCGAGCAGTTCGTTCGGCGGGCCGAAGTAGCCGACCGTGCCGCCCGGGCACATCACCATCACCCGGTGGCACATGTCCAGGTGCAGCACCGAGTGGGTGATGCAGATGATGGTCCGGCCCCGGTCGGCCATCTCGCGCAGCATCTGCATGACGTCGCGGTCGAGCGCCGGGTCCAGACCCGAGGTGGGCTCATCCAGGCACAGCATCGACGGCTCGGTGAGCAGCTCCAGCGCCACCGAGGTGCGTTTGCGCTGGCCGCCGGAGAGTTTGTCGATCCGCTGCTTTGCCGACCTGGTCAGGCCGAGGTTCGCCATCACCTCGTCGACCCGCTTGACCCGCTCCCGGCGGGACACGTCGTCCGCGAACCGCAACGACGCCGCGAACCGCAGCGCCCGCCGTACCGTCAACTGCCGGTGCAGCACGTCGTCCTGCGGCACCATGCCGATCCGGTAGCGCAGCTCGGCGTAGTCCGCGTACAGGTCGCGGCCGTCGTAGCTGACCCGGCCGGCGGTGGCCGGCCGCAGGCCGGTCAGCGCCCTGACCATGGTCGACTTGCCGCAGCCGCTCGGCCCGACCACCCCGAGCAGGCTGCCTTGCGGCAGCGAGAAGCTGACGTCGTTGACGATCCTGGCCTTGCCGATGTCGACGGTGATCCCCTCGGCGGCGAGCGTCACCGGGCCGGTGTCGACGTGCTCGTACAGCCGCTGGCCGTCGAACCGCAGCTCGAAGTGGCCGATCGAGATCAGGTCGCCCGGCCGCAGCATGACCCGGTCGATCCGGCGGCCGTTGTGGTAGGTGCCGTTGGTGCTGCCGAGGTCGACCAGCTGGTGCCCACCGGCGACCCGCCGCACCTCCGCGTGCCGGCGGGAGACCAGCAGGTCGTCCAGCACGATGTCGTTGCCGGCGCTGCGGCCGATCGTGACCGTGCTGTCGGCCTCGAAGCTGGCCACCTCCGGCCGGGCCGCGGCGGGCGCCTTCATCCGGGTGGTCGGCGGGTCGAACTCGGCCGCCGCCGGCGGCTCGGGGAAGCTCGGGGGAGCCGGCGGTGGCGCCGGCTGGCTGGGGGACCGCTGCGCCGGCACGACCGGCGGCGGCGACTGGGCCGCCGGCGGCTCCGGCGCGAGCGGTGGTTGCGGTTCGGCCGCTGCCGGCGGCTCCGGGGCCCGCGGCGGCGGCGCCGGCGATGACGGCACGGCGGCCGGCGGCGGCTCGAAGGTCTGCGCCGGGGACGGCGGTTCGGGGGTTGCCGGCGGCTCCGGGGCACCAGCCGGTGGTTCCGGTACGGCGGCCGGTGGCGGCTCCGGAGGCTGCGGTGGCGGTGACGGCGGCGCTGCGGGAGCGGGGCGGGCCGCTGGCCGCGGGGTCGGCACCGTGAACGTGAGGATCGGGCCGTCGTGCGGACTGCCGATCCGCACCTGCGCGCCGTTGGTGACCCGGACCTCCTCGGTCCGCTCGCCGGCGACGTGGATGCCGTTCCGGCTGGCCAGGTCACGGATGATCCACTCGTCGCCGATCCGGGCGATCTCGGCGTGCCGCCGCGACACCGACCGGTCGTTGACCACGATCTGGCAGGCCGGATCCCGGCCTACCAGCAGCACCTCGCCGGGCCGTAGCACCGCCCGGACCGGTTCGCCGTTGACCGCCAGCTCCAGGACGTCGGGCTGACCCCCGTCGAGGTGATTCGCGTCTGCGCCGCTTGCCCCGCTGCCGTCCACGCGTACCATCATGCGACACGGTAGCGAGGCTGGCGATCCGCCGACTAGCGGGGTCGGGGGTCGTACACTGGCGCGGTGCCATCGCCGGTGATCGCTCCCAGCATTCTCGCCGCCGACTTCGCGAACCTCGCCGCCGAGGCTCGGGCGGTCGAGCCGGTCGCGGACTGGCTGCACGTGGACGTGATGGACAACCATTTCGTCCCGAATCTCACGATCGGCCGGCCGGTGGTGGAGAAGCTGCACGCGGCCACCCGGCTGCCGCTCGACTGCCACCTCATGATCACCGACCCGGACCGGTGGGCGGTCGGCTACGCGGAGGCGGGCGCGCACGTGGTGACTTTCCATGCCGAGGCGTGCGACGATCCGGCGGCGCTCGCGGCCGACCTGCGAGCGGCCGGGGCGAAGGCCGGGTTGGCGATCGACCGGGACACCCCGGTCGAGCCGTACCTGGAGCTGCTGCCGAGCTTCGACCTGCTGCTGATCATGACGATCAAGGCCGGGTTCGGCGGCCAGGAGTTCATCCCGGAGCTGCTCGCGAAGGTCCGCACCGCCCGCCGGCACGTCCGCAGCGGGCACCTGCAGCTGCGGATCGAGGTGGACGGCGGGATCAGCCCGGACACCATCGAGGCCGCGGCCGAGGCCGGCGCGGACGCGTTCGTCGCCGGCACGGCGGTCTACGGTGCCGAGGACCCGGCGGCAGCCGCCCGCCGGCTGCGCGAGCTCGCCGGCGCCGTGCTCGCCCACTCCTGAGCCCGCTTCCCGAACCCGCTCCCCGAACCCGCTCCCGACTCTTCCGGACCGCCGTCGCCGCTGACCCCGCTCGCTGAGCGCTCGACTCTCGGAACCTGCCGCTGGCCGAACGTGAGTGCTCATTCGTGATTCGCATAGTGCGGATGCCCAATACACTTGGCGCGTGAGTGAGCCGCCGCCCCCGGCCGAGGTGATCCTGGTCGTAGACGACGACCACGACATCGCCCGGTTCATCGAGGTCAATCTGCAGCTGCACGGGTTCGAGGTGCTGGTGGCGCACGACGGCGAGCAGGCGCTGGAGCTCGTCCAGGAGCGCAAGCCGGACCTCGCGGTGGTCGACGTCCGGATGCCGCGGGTGGACGGGCTGGAGCTGACTCGCCGGCTGCGCGCCGACCCGATGACCGCCGCGTTGCCGATCATCCTGCTCACTGCCAAGGGCCTGAGCGTCGACAAGGTGGTCGGGCTGACCGCTGGCGCCGACGACTACATCGTCAAGCCGTTCGACACCTCCGAGCTGGTGGCCCGGGTCCGCTCGACGCTGCGCCGGACCCAGGAGTTCCGGGAGGTCTCGCCGCTGACCGGGCTGCCCGGAAACACCCGGATCCTGCGGGAGATCTCCGACCGGGTGCGCAGCGGCGCCGACTTCGCGGTGTGCTACATCGACATCGACCGGTTCAAGAGCGTAAACGACGCGTACGGGTTCGGCCGCGGCGACGAGTTCATCGCGGCGCTCGCGCAGTGCCTGCACCGGGCGGTGGTCGACCTGGACCCGCCACCGGCGTTCCTCGGGCACGTCGGCGGCGACGACTTCGTGGTGGTCTGCCACCCGGACCAGGTCCGGCCGGTCACCGAGCAGGCGGGCAGCGACTTCGACCGGGCGATCGAGGAGATCTACGACCCGGAGGACGTCGAGCGCGGCTACCTGGAGCTGGTCGACCGGCGGGGCAACGTGCAGCGACCGCGGCTGGTGACGATCTCGGTCGGGGTGGCGCTGTCGACCGCCCGGAAGTTCACCGACCCGCGCGAGGTGATCGCGGTGGCGACCGAGATGAAGAACGTGGCGAAGAAGGAGCCGGGCTCGTTCGTCGCCTACGACCGCCGCCGCTCCCGGCACGTCGGCGGCACCGTCTGAGCCCGGTTCCGCTCGGCTGAGATCGGCGGCGCGGTGTGAGATAGCCCGCGTCGCCTGTCACCTGCCCGGTCGCGCGTGGAACAATGACAGGCAAACCCACCACGCGCTGGCGGGACTCGGTGAAATTCCGAACCGGCGGTGACCCTGCGAGAGCAGGCAGCCCGCGACCCGGTGGCAGCCAGTCACCGGTGGACCTGGTGCGATTCCAGGGCCGACGGTTGGGCGCCCGGCGTGAGCCCATGCTCACGCTTCCGGTGCCCAGACAGTCCGGATGGGAGACGGCGCGCTGGCAGGGCGGTCGGCAACGCGGCCTACGCGCTTGCCTACCGTGCCTTCCCTACGCCCCGCTCGCGCGTGCACGCGAGAAGGGGCCGTTGGATGCCGAGTCAGGCCGAGATCGCCGCAATGGGCCGGGCGATCGAGCTGGCGGCGCGCGGGCTGGGCACGACCAGCCCGAACCCGGTCGTCGGATGCGTGATTCTGGATGCCGACGGCGCCGTCGTCGGGGAGGGCTTCCACGCCTACGCGGGCGGCCCGCACGCCGAGATCGTCGCACTCGCCCAGGCCGGAGAGCGGGCCCGGGGCGGGACCGTCGTAGTCACCCTGGAGCCGTGCGACCACTACGGGAAGACCGGACCGTGTAGCGCCGCGCTGGTCGCGGCCGGCGTCAAGCGGGTGGTGGTCGGTGTCACCGATCCGCACACCCACGCCGGCGGTGGGGTGGAGACGCTGCGCAGCGCCGGCGTGGACGTCGAGGTCGGGGTCAGGCAGAGCGAGGTCGAGGCGGGCAACATCGCCTGGCTGACCGCGGTCCGCCGGCGCCGGCCATACCTGATCTGGAAGTACGCCGCGACCCTGGACGGCCGGTCGGCGGCGGCCGACGGCACCAGCATGTGGATCACCTCCGAGGCGGCCCGGATGGACGTGCACGCCCACCGCAGCACCGTCGACGCGGTGATCGTCGGGGTGGGCACGGTGCTCGCGGACAACCCGCAGCTCACCGCGCGAAACCTACGGGACGGCAGCCTGGCGATCCGGCAACCGCTGCGGGTGGTGGTGGACTCCGAAGGGCGTACCCCACCGGACGCGCGGGTCCGTGACTCGGCCGCACCGACCTGGATCGCCACCGCCGCCGAGCTGGGCATGCCCGGTGACAAGCAGGTCGACCTGAAGCTACTGCTGTCCAAACTGTACGAACGGGACGTGCGGGCCGCGCTGCTCGAGGGTGGCCCGCGGCTGGCCGGCGCCTTCCTCGCCGCCGGACTGGTCGACAAGGTCATCGCCTACATCGCGCCCCGGCTGCTCGGCGCCGGCTCGGCGGCGCTGGTCGACGCCGGCGTGGGCACGGTCGCGGACGCGATCGAACTGGAAATCATCGATGTGACCCGGATCGGCCCGGACCTGCGGGTCACCGCACTACCCCGGAAGGTCGAGGGCTGAGCCATGTTCACAGGAATCATCGAGGAGCTCGGCGAGCTGGTCAGCAACGGCGAGCGGACGCTGACCGTCCGCGGCGAGCTGGTCACCGCCGACCTGCGGCCGGGCGACTCGGTCGCGGTCAACGGCGTGTGCCTGACCGCGGTCACCGTCGACGGCACCACGTTCACCGCGGACGTGATGGCCGAGACCCGCCGCCGCACCGCGCTCGGTGCGCTCGCGGCCGGCGACCCGGTCAACCTGGAGCGGGCGGCGACCCCCACCACCCGGCTGGGCGGCCACCTGGTCCAGGGCCACGTCGACGGGGTCGGCACGATCCTCGACCCGGCCCCGGAGCTGCGGGTGTCGCTGCCGCCAGGGCTGAGCCGGTACGTGGTCGAGAAGGGCTCGATCAGCGTCGACGGGGTGTCGCTGACCGTGGTGTCGGTGACCGACGAGTGGTTCACGGTCAGCCTGATCCCGACCACGTTGAAGCTGACCACGCTCGGCAGCAAGGGCGCCGGCGCGCCGGTCAACCTGGAGGTGGACATGATCGCCAAGTACGTGGAGAAGCTGCTCGCGGGGGTGCGGCCGTGAGCGCCGCGGTGGAGCGGGCGATCGCGGACCTCGCCGCCGGCCGGCCGGTGGTGGTCACCGACGACGAGCACCGCGAGAACGAGGGCGATCTGATCTTCGCGGCGGAGCTGGCCACGCCGGAGCTCGTGGCGTTCATGGTCCGCCACACCTCCGGCTACATCTGCGTGCCGATGACCGGCGAGGACTGCGACCGGCTGGACCTGCCGCCGATGTACGAGCCGAACCAGGCCCGGCTCGGCACCGCGTACACGGTCACCGTGGACGCCCGGGAAGGGATTACCACCGGCATCTCCGCCGCCGACCGGGCGCGCACGATCAAGGTGTTGGCCGACCCGGACTCGCGCCCGACCGACCTGGCCCGGCCCGGTCACGTGGTGGCGCTGCGGGCCAAGCCCGGCGGGGTGCTGCAACGCCCCGGCCACACCGAGGCCACCCTCGACCTGGTGACGCTCGCCGGGCTGCGGCCGGTCGGGGTGCTGTGCGAGCTGGTCAACGACGACGGCACGATGATGCGCGGCGACCAGCTCGAGCGGTTCTGCGCCGAGCACGACCTGGCGCTGGTCACCATCGCCGAGCTGATCGGGTACCGGCGCCGGCACGAGAAGCAGGTGGAGCGGATCGCCGAGGCGCGGCTGCCGACCGCGTACGGGGTGTTCCAGGCGATCGGCTACCAGGCGCTGACCGACGGTGCCGAGCACCTGGCGCTGGTCTACGGCGACCTCGGGGACGGGCAGGACGTGCTGGTGCGGGTGCACTCCGAGTGCCTCACCGGGGACGTGCTCGGGTCGCTGCGCTGCGACTGCGGCCTGCAGCTGCGGGCGGCGATGGCCAAAGTGGCGGCCGAGGGCCGCGGGGTGGTGCTCTACCTGCGCGGCCACGAGGGGCGCGGGATCGGCCTGCTCCACAAGCTGCAGGCCTACCAGCTGCAGGACAACGGCCGGGACACGGTCGACGCGAACCTGGAGCTGGGGCTGCCAGCCGATGCGCGGGACTACGGCACCGGCGCGCAGATCCTCTACGACCTGGGGGTACGGACGATGCGGCTGCTCACCAACAACCCGGCGAAGCGGGCCGGGTTGGAGGGGTACGGGCTGACCACGATCGGCCGGGAGCCGCTGCCGGTACGGCCGCACGCGGAGAGCGTGCGTTACCTGCGGACCAAGCGGGACCGGATGGGTCACCTGATCCCGAACCTCGATGAGTTCGATCCCGACGGCGTGGTGGAGGACGTGGCATGAGCCGGACCGGTGTCCCGGAACTGCCGGTGGTCGACGCCCACGGGCTGGTCCTCGGGGTGGTAGCCGCCCGCTGGCACGGCCGGCTGGTCGACCAGCTGCTGGACCGGGCGCTGGCGGCCGCCAAGGCGTGCGGGGTCACCGACGTGGTGACCGCCCGAGTCAGCGGCACGGTCGAGCTGCCGGTGGTCGCGCAGGCGCTGGCCCGGCGGTGCGACGCGGTGGTCGCGCTCGGGGTGGTGATCCGCGGCGAGACCGCCCACTTCGACTACGTCTGCAAGTCGGTCACCGAAGGGCTGACCCGGGTGGCGCTGGACGAGTCGACGCCGGTGGCGCACGGGGTGCTCACCGTCGACACGGTCGGGCAGGCCGAGGACCGGGTCGGGCTGCCCGACTCGGCCGAGGACAAAGGGTGGGACGCGACGGTGGCGGCGCTGGACGCGGCGCTCGCGATCCGAGCCGTGCGGCAGCAATCGAGTCGAATCGGTGATCCGGCGACAAATCAATCGTGAAATGGCGGTTCGGGCCGTAGCCGCATGATCGACTGGCGGCCGCCCCAGCGCGATCAGCCGATAGCTGGGAAGCGCTCCCAGCCCGCACACTCCGCCCGGTGCGGTATGTGATCGTCGATTGCGGACCGATCGGGCAGGAACTGGCCCGGCGGTGGCGAGACGCCGGCCACGAGGTGATCGGCACCACCGCGGACCCGGCCGCGGTGCCGGCGGTCGCCAAGGTCTGCACCGAGGCGATCCTGCTCGGCCACGGCGATCTGGCCGCGATCCGGGAGGTAGCGGCCGCCGGCGACGGCGCGGTGCTCGCCACCCGACCCCGGTTCCGGAGTGGCCAGCCAACCAGCGAACGCGTCACCGCGTACCGCCGGGACATGATCGGCGTGGTCCGGGCGGCCGCCGCCTTGCAGCGGCGGCTGGTGCTGTTCTCGTCGATCGCGGTGTACGGCGCGGGCAGCGGGGCGGGGGAGCCGGTGACCGAACGGACGCCGGTGACCACCTCGCTGGACCCGGCGGCGCAGAGCTTCGCGGCGGTGGAGCGGATGGTGCTGGAGTCACCGGAGGCGGTGGTGCTCCGGCTCCCGGAGACGGTGCTCGGGGTCGGCGAGCCGGCCGGGCCGCCGCCGGCGATCGACTACCGGGATGCGGCCGCGGCGGCGGCGTTCGCGATGGAGCAAGGGCTGGCCGGAGTCTTCAATGTCGTGCCGGAGCCGGTCCGGCCGCCGGGCTTGCCGGTCTCGTCGGCCAGGTTCCGGGCGGCCGGCTTCGAGTTCGCCTACGCCTGACTCTTGGCGGCTGGGCTAGGTGGGTCAGCTCAGGTTGACCGAGTACGAGTTCACGGTGAAGTCCCGGCCACCGGCCGACGAGGTGATCTCGAACCCGAACTGGACGTCGCCGATCGTGACGTCCGGCATCGTGCCCCGGCTCACCAGCCACTGGCTGATCGCACGGATGTCGACCGAGCCGGACATCACGTTGCCCTGCCGCAGGAACGAGTAGACCGTGATGCCGCTGTGGCCGCCCAGGTAGAAGTCCCAGGTGTGGCCGCCGACGGTAACCGTGGTCTGGTACGAGCCGATCGCGCCGACCGGTCCGAACCGGTTCACCCACAGCATGATCTCGTGGGCGTTGTCACTGCTCCAGACGTCGTAGGTGGTGGCGAACGCGACCGAGTCGGTCGGTACGGTGACGTTGAAGCCGCTGGTGGCGGTGCCCATCTGGCTGACTTGCCGGCCGTAGAACCGGGTGAGGTTCGGGTAGCTCTTCACCCCGCCGGTGTTCGGGTGGTCGGCATGCACGCCCCAGTTGGTCGGGGAGTTGGCCCAGATGCACTGCGAGCCGGCGCCGGAACCCCAGATGTTGTTGTAGAGGGTCCAGCCGTTGGTGGACCAGTTGCCCCATTGGTCGCAGGACTGCCAGACCGGCTGGCTGGGGTTCCCGCCGCCACCACCGGAGACCGGGATCAGCTGCCACCGCTGGTTGTCGCCGCCGGTGGAGTCGTACTGCGAGATCCGGGCGCCGTTGGCGGTGGACCACTCCCACAGGTCGAGCGCCTTGCCGCTGAACCGGTTGATGAGGCTGACCACGTCGCCGCCGCGCTCGACCACCGACCAGTGCTGGTTGGTGCCGTTGAGGTCGGTCCACTGTCGGATCTCGGCGCCGTTGTTGGGATTCCACTCGAACACGTCGAGGGCCATCCCGCTGTGCCGGGCGACGATCCGGTAATAGCCGTCACCGGACGGTACGAACTGGAACTGCTGGTGTTGCCCGCCGCCTCGGTCCCATTGGATCACCCGGGCACCGGCGCTGCCGGACCCGCCTTCGATCTCGATCGCCTTACCACTGTGGACCGAAACGAGCTGGTAGAAGACGCCGGGCTCGACCGCCGCGGCGGCGGTGCCGGCCGGGGCGGCGACCACGAACGCGGCTGCGAGCAGGCCGGCGCTGAGGATGGCGACGGCGTGCCGGTGAGGGCGGCCGCGGGCGTCGCCACGCTGATGGTGGGGGGCCGTGCTGACCATGAGGTCACGCTCCTGAGTATCGATCACGGCTGTCGAAACGCTTCGACGAAGCCGCCCGGCCGGCACCTCCGGCCGGGTTGGGTTTCCCCAGACGCTAGTTATCGAACAAATCGAAATCAACCATTGATTTAAGTCTTTCGGTACGGCGATCCGATGCGGTCCGGTGGCCGGCAGGGCGCCCAACCCTCGCAAGATCAACACAACCGCGCCGCGACTGAGGTGCCCCTGCGCCAGGAGCTCCCAGCCGCGCCGCAACCGGGAGCGCGGTGGGAAGCGGGGCGCGGCGGAAGCGGGGTCGGGGGCTCTGTCAGAATGGGTGGTCGTGAAGACCTTCGACGAGCTGTTCGCCGAGCTGCAGGCCAAGGCCGCCGCCCGTACCCCCGGATCCGGGACGGTCGCGGCGCTGGACCGCGGCGTGCATCACATCGGCAAGAAGGTCGTCGAAGAGGCGGCGGAGGCGTGGATGGCGGCCGAGCACGAGGGCCCGGAACGCGCCGCCGAGGAGATCTCCCAGCTGCTCTACCAGGCGCAGGTGCTGATGCTCGCGACCGGGCTGGAGTTGAAGGACGTGTACCGACATCTTTAGGCGGTTCCCGCCCACGTTCCCCGATTCCGCCCGAAGGAGCTACTGATCATGCTGCGCATCGCTGTGCCCAACAAGGGCACGCTCGCCGGTGCCGCCGCGCAGATGCTGCGCGAGGCCGGCTACCGGCAACGCTCGAACGACACCGAACTGGTCTGCCGCGACCCCGACAACGGGGTCGAGTTCTTCTACCTGCGGCCCCGGGACATCGCCACCTACGTGGCCTCCGGTGACCTGCAGCTGGGGATCACCGGCCGGGACCTGCTGGTCGACGCCGGGGTGCCCGCCGACGAGCTGCTGGACCTCGAGTTCGGCGCGGCCACCTTCCGGTTCGCCGCCAAACCCGGCACGGTCACCGGCGACGCCGGGCCGGCCGGGCTCGCCGGGAAGCGGATCGCCACCTCGTACCTCGGGGTGGTCAACGCTTACCTCAGCAAGCACGGGGTCGAGGCGGAGGTGATCCGGCTCGACGGCGCGGTCGAGAACGCGATCGGGCTCGGCGTGGCCGACGTGATCGCCGACGTGGTGCAGACCGGCTCGACGCTGCGGCAGGCCGGGCTGGAGCCGATCGGCGAGCCGCTCCTGGAGTCCTCGGCGATCCTGATCGGTGGGCCGCACCGGCCGACCGACGGGGTGCTGGCGCAGTTCCTGCGCCGGCTGCAGGGGGTGCTGGTGGCCCGGCAGTACGTCATGCTCGCCTACGACGTGCGCGCCGACCGGCTGGACGCCGCCTGCGCGCTCACCCCGGGGATCGAATCGCCGACCATCTCGCCGCTGCACCGCGAGGGCTGGGTGGCGGTGCAGGCGATGGTCCGCCGCGCCGAGGTGCACCGGATCATGGATGAGCTCTACGAGGTCGGGGCACGGGCGATCCTGGTCACCGACATCCATGCCTGCCGGCTGTGACGGCCAGCCGGCGGCTGTGACAGACTCGGGCGCATGGTGAGCTCGGAGCCGGTCCGGTTCCGGCCGCGCCGGATCAGGCTGGTGGCCTGGGTCGCCGCGATCGTGACCCTGCTGACCTCGATCGCGCTGGCACTGGCGCTGCGTGGCGCGCCGGCCGGCGGGCAGGTGGGGTTCGGCACCGGCGACCGGTTGGCGCTGGTCGGGCTCGGCCTGATCGGCGCGGCCGCGCTGCTCACCCTCACCCGGCCGCTGGTCGAGGCGGACGATGCCGGGATCCGGGTCCGCAACGTGGTCGGCGACCACCGGCTGTCGTGGGCGGTGGTGCGGGCGATCCGGTTCGACCGGGGCGCGTCCTTCGCCAGCCTGGAGCTGGCCGACGACGACCAGCTGACCGTGCTGGCGGTGCAGGCGGCCGACAAGGAGCACGCGGTCGCCGCGATCCGGGCGTTGCGAGCCCGCCACGCGGCGTACCAGGACCGCGCCGCGACCGGGCAGGGCTGACCCGATTCTGGTACACTTGCCCGAGTCGACCGCACCGTCGCCTCGGCGGCGGTGTCACGAAGCGGAGCCAACCCGCTCCCACCCGAGCTGCTGCGGCGGCCGGGTCCGGTCCACGCGACAGACGTCGCGCGCGTGCGCGCCCAGCGCGCCGACCGGTCGAGAGCGGGCCCCGGCATTCGCCGGGGCCTTTGCTTCTGGTCACACCCTGACACCACCACGAAGGAGGCCACATCAGCGTCGATCCACGCGTCAACGATCAGATCCGAGCACGAGAGGTCCGGCTGGTCGGCCCGGATGGCGAACAGGTGGGCATCGTCCCCCTGGAACGGGCACTCCAGCTGGCCGCTGACGTCGATTTGGACCTGGTCGAGGTTGCGCCCATGGCACGCCCACCGGTGTGCCGGCTCATGGACTACGGCAAGTTCAAGTACGAGAGCGCGCTCAAAGCCCGGGAGGCCCGGCGCAACCAGCAACAGACCGTCCTCAAGGAGATGAAGCTCCGCCCGAAGATCGATACCCACGACTACGAGACCAAGAAGGGTCACGTGGTCCGGTTCCTCAAGGCCGGGGACAAGGTCAGAGTTACGATCATGTTCCGCGGGCGCGAGCAGAGCCGGCCGGAGCTCGGGTTGCGGCTACTCCGCCGGCTTTCGGACGAGGTCGCCGAGCTCGGGTTCGTGGAGGCGGCGCCGAAGCAGGACGGCCGGAACATGACCATGGTGCTCGCACCCCACCGGGGGGCGAAGGGCAAGGAACAGGCCGCCCGCCGGGCCTCGTGACCCGGCCGGCGGCAGACCGACAAGCAACGTAGGAGAGACGTTCAAGTGCCGAAGATGAAGAGCCATTCCGGCATGGCCAAGCGGGTCCGGGTGACCAGCAGCGGCAAGGTGGTCCGGCAGCGGGCGGGCAGCCAGTCCGGTGCGTCGTTCGCGTCGCAGCCGATCCGGTCGACCCGCAAGAGTCGCCGGTTGGCCGGCACGGTGGAAGTCTCCAAGGCCGACACCAAGCGAGTGAAGAAGCTGCTGGGCCGCTGACGCGGCACCCCCGGGACACGTAAGGAGTTTCGAGATGGCACGCGTCAAGCGGGCGGTGAACGCCCGGAAGAAGCGGCGGGCGGTACTGGAGAGCGCCAAGGGCTACCGTGGCCAGCGCTCCCGGCTCTACCGCAAGGCCAAGGAGCAGATGCTGCACTCGATGCAGTACTCGTACCGCGACCGCAAGGACCGCAAGGGTGACTTCCGGCGGTTGTGGATCACGCGGATCAACGCGGGCGCCCGTGCCAACGGCATGACCTACAACCGGCTCATCCAGGGGCTCCGGCTCGCCGGCGTGGAGGTCGACCGCAAGATCCTTGCCGACCTGGCGGTGAACGACGCGGCGGCCTTCACCGCGCTCGCCACCACCGCCCGGGAGGCGGTGGCCGCGGCCGACGCCGGCGGCACCGGCGCGGCCGGTCAGGCCGGGCTCCGCTGACGGAGCAACCAACGACCCGGGGACGCGCCGCCGGGACGACGGAGCCACCGGCTCCGTTCACCCGGCGGACGCCCCGGGTCGTTGCTGCCGGCCGGTTGCATCGGCGGCGCGACCGCGACCGCACCGGCCGGTTTCTGGTCGAGGGGCCACAGGCGGTACGGGAGGCGTTGGCTGATCCGTCGGCCGTCCGGGAGCTGTTCACCACCGCCGAGGCGGCCGCCCGGCATCGGGACCTGGTCGACGGCGCCCGGGCCGCCGGGGTGCCGGTCTCGCCGATCACCGACGACGCGGCCGGCGCGCTCGCCGAGACGGTCACCCCGCAGGGCCTGTTCGCGGTCTGCGACCAGCGCGATCAGCCACTGTCGACTGCGCTGCGGCCGCCGCCCCGGCTGGCCGCGGTGTTGGTGGAGATCCGAGACCCGGGCAATGCCGGCACGGTGCTGCGCACCGCCGACGCCGCCGGCGCCGAGCTGGTCGTGTTCGCCGGGGACGCGGTCGATCCGTACAACGGCAAGTGTGTCCGGGCGTCGGCCGGCAGCCTGTTCCATGTCACGCTGGTCCGCGACCCGGACCCGCTGGCGGTGGTGGCCGGGTTGCGCGCCGCCGGGCTGCGGGTGCTCGCCGCCGACGCCGCCGGCGACACCGACCTCGATCGGCTCGCCGAGGCGGGCGAGCTGGCCGCCCGTACCGGCTGGTTGTTCGGGTCGGAGGCGCACGGGCTGCCGCCGGACGTGGCGGCCGCCGCGGACGCCCGGGTCCGGGTGCCGATCCACGGCCGCGCCGAGAGCCTGAACCTAGGTGCGGCGGCGGCGGTCTGCCTGTACGCTTCAGCGAGAGCCTTACATGCGAAGGAGCGATCGTGACACCGCGACCACAGTGGTTTAGCCAGCCCGCCGGTGGCGGGCGGGGCTGCTGATCGATCGCGCTCCTGACTCCCGTACCGGTGGGCGGCGGCGAAGCCGCGTGTCCGTAGACTCACACCCGGCCACCGGAGGGATCCATGACTGACTACGACCCGAAGCAGGTCGCGCTGCTCGACCAGTCCGCGCTCGATGAGGCGCTCGCCGCGGCCGAGAAGGCGTTCGCCGACGCCGGCGACCCGGACGCGCTCGCCGCGATCCGCCACCAGCACCTCGGCGACCGGGCCCCGGTGTCGCTGGCCCGCCGCGAAATCGGCGCGCTGCCGCCGGCGGCGCGGGCGGACGCCGGGAAACGCGTGAACGCCACCCGGGCCGCGATCCAGGCGGCCTACGACGCCCGGCGCGCCCAGCTGGAGCAGGAGCGGGAGCAGCGGGTGCTGGCCGAGGAGCGGGTGGACGTGACCCTGCCGACCGACCGGCAGCCGCGCGGCGCCCGGCACCCGCTGACCACCCTGATGGAGCGGATCGAGGATTTGTTCATCGGCATGGGGTACGAGATCGCCGAAGGCCCCGAGGCCGAGCTCGAGTGGTACAACTTCGACGCGCTCAACTTCCCGCCGGACCACCCGTCGCGGACCATGATGGACACCTTCTACACCGCGACCGCCGGGGTGGTGCTGCGTACCCACACCTCACCGGTGCAGGCCCGGAGCCTGCTCACCCGGCCGCTACCGATCTATGTGATCTGTCCCGGCCGGACCTACCGGACCGACGAGCTGGACGCCACCCACACCCCGGTCTTCCACCAGGTGGAGGGCCTGGTGGTCGACGAGGGGATCAGCATGGCCCACCTGAAGGGCACGCTGGACCAGTTCGCCCGGGCGATGTTCGGCCCCGAGGCGAAGACCCGGCTGCGCCCGTCGTACTTCCCGTTCGTTGAGCCGGGCGCGGAGATGGACCTGTGGTTCCCGCAGCACCGGGACGGTCCCCGGTGGGTCGAGTGGGGCGGCTGCGGGATGGTCCATCCGCGGGTGCTGCGCGCCTGCGGGGTCGACCCGGAGCGCTACTCCGGGTTCGCGTTCGGGATGGGCATCGAGCGGACCCTGATGTTCCGGCACGGCATCAGCGACATGCGTGACCTGGTGGAGGGCGACGTACGGTTCGCCCGGGCGTTCGGGATGGAGGTGTAGCGATGCGACTGCCACTGTCGTGGCTGCGCGAGTACGTGGACGCTCCCACCGACCCGGCGCAGCTGGAATGGGCCCTGGTCAAGGTCGGCCTGGAGGTGGACCGGCTGATCGACCTGCGGGCGTCGGTGACCGGTTCGCTGGTGGTCGGCCGGGTGCTCGAGATCGAGGAGCTGACCGGGTTCAAGAAGCCGATCCGGTACTGCCAGGTGGACGTCGGCGAGTCGAAGCCGCGGGGGATCATCTGCGGCGCCACCAACTTCGCCGCCGGCGACCGGGTGGTGGTGATCCTGCCCGGCGGGGTGCTGCCGGGCGGGTTCGCGGTCGGCGCCCGGAAGGCGTACGGCCGGCTGTCGGACGGCATGATCTGCTCGGCGCGCGAGCTCGGGGTCGGCGACGACCACTCCGGGATCATGGTGCTGCCCGAGGGGGAGCCGGGCCAGGACGCCCGGCCGCTGGTCGGGCTGGACGACCTCGTGATCGAGTTCGACACCAAGCCGCTGCGCGGCCACTGCCTGTCGGTCCGCGGGATCGCCCGGGAGCTGTCCCACTCGTTGCAGGTACCGTTCCGCGACCCGGCCGACCTGGACGCGCCCGGCGCGACCGCCGAGCCGGCGTACCCGGTGACGGTCGAGGACCCGGTCGGCTGCGACCGGTTCGCCACCCGGGTGGTGCGCGGGATCAACCCGGCCGCCCCGAGTCCGGTGTGGATGCAGCGGCGGCTGACCCAGTCCGGGATCCGGTCGATCAGCCTGGCGGTGGACATCACCAACTACCTGATGCTGGAGCTCGGCCAGCCGATGCACGCGTTCGACCTGGACCGGTTGCGGGGCGGGCTGGTGGTGCGCCGGGCCCGGCCGGGGGAGCGGCTGACCACACTGGACGGTGTGGACCGGGAGCTGCACCCCGAGGACATGGTGATCTGCGACGACACCGGCCCGGTGTCGCTGGCCGCGGTGATGGGCGGCGAGAACAGCGAGATCGTGCCGGAGACGGTGAACGTGCTGTTCGAGGCGGCGCACTGGGACCCGATGATGGTGGCCCGGACGGTCCGGCGGCACAACCTGCCCAGCGAGGCGTCGAAGCGGTGGGAGCGGGGCGTCGACCCGCGGCTGGCGCTGGTGGCGCTGCAGCGGGCGGTCGACCTGCTGGTCAGCCACGCCGGCGGCGAGCTGGACCCGCGGATCGGGGACCTCGACACGGTCGCCGATCCGGCGCCGATCACGATGGCGGTGGACCTGCCGGCCCGCACCGCCGGGGTGCCGTACCCGCCCGACCGGGTGGTGTCGCTGCTGACCGAGATCGGCTGCCGGGTGGAGCCGGCCGGCGACCAGCTCACGGTCACCCCGCCGAGCTGGCGTACCGACCTGCTGGAGCCGGCCGACCTGTGCGAGGAGGTGGCCCGGCTCGACGGCTACGACCAGATCCCGAGCACGCTGCCGCACGCCGCGGCCGGCACCGGTCTCACCCCGGCGCAGCGGCGCCGGCGGACGGTGGCGCGCGCGCTCGCCGAGGCGGGGTACGTGGAGGCGCTGAGCTACCCGTTCGTCGGGCCGGCGGCGCTGGACGCGCTCGGGCTGCCCGCCGACGACCCGCGCCGGCGGGCGGTCCGGCTCGCGAACCCGCTGTCGGAACAGGAGCCGTGGCTGCGGACCAGCCTGCTGCCGCCGCTGCTCGCGACCCTGCGGCGCAACCTCGGCCGGATGCCGTACGGCAGCCGGGACCTGGCGCTGTACGAGATCGGGTTGGTCTTCCACCCGGCGCCGGACAGCG
The DNA here is from genome assembly GCA_036564175.1 of Natronosporangium sp. Taxonomy (GTDB): domain Bacteria; phylum Actinomycetota; class Actinomycetes; order Mycobacteriales; family Micromonosporaceae; genus Natronosporangium. Next base: position 4,633 of record DATCKZ010000026.1, on the reverse strand, counting down.
GTGAGCCGCCCCGGATGGGGGTGGCGAGCCGGCCGTCCGACGAGCAGCTCGCCGCCGCCGAGCGGTGCGTGCCGGTCCAGCCGTGGCACGTGGCGGTGGTGCTCGCCGGCGACTACCTACCGGCCGGCTGGTGGGGGCCGGGCCGCCCGGCCGACTGGGCCGACGCGGTGGCGGCCGCCCGGATCGCGCTGTCAGCGGCCGGGATCCCGGACCACCGGATCGAGGTCCGGGCCGCCGCGTACGCCCCCTGGCACCCGGGCCGGTGCGCCGAGGTGGCGGTCGACGGGGTGGTGGTCGGGCACGCCGGCGAGCTGCACCCGGCCGCCTGCGCCGCGCTGGAGCTGCCGAAGCGCAGCTGCGCGATGGAGCTGAACCTGGACGCGGTGCCGCTGCCGGAGCTGGCGGAGCCACCCCGGGTGGCGAGCTTCCCGCCGGCGCTGATCGACGTGGCGCTGCTGGTCGACGAGTCGGTGCCGGCCGCCGAGGTGGCGGCCGCGCTCACCGCCGGTGCCGGGGACCTGCTGGAATCGGTGCGCCTGTTCGACGTCTACACCGGCGAGCAGCTCGGCCCGGGCCGCAAGTCGCTGGCGTACAAGCTGACCTTCCGGGCGCCGGACCGCACGCTCACGGTCGAGGAGGCGGTGGCGGCGCGGGACACCGCGGTCGCGGAGGCCGCCAACCGGGTCGGCGCCGAGCTGCGCGGCGGCTGACAGCAGCCCGCTGCGCTGTGTCGCGGCCGAGCTCAGTCGAACGCGGTCGGCAGCGCCGGGTCGGCGTGGTACGTCCACATGAGGTGGAGCTGGTCGGCGGTGGTGCGGCGGGTGGACAGATCCGGCAACTGGTCGGGGGCGAAGAACCCGACCCCGGTGGTCTCCTCGTCCAGCCCCGCCACCGGCTCCTCCGCCGGATCGGTCCGCTCCACCACGAAGAAGAGTTTGTAGATGTGCCACGGGCTGGCGCCGTGCCCGTTGTGCTTGGAGCCGTCGTGGACCGCCGCGAGCCGGACCGCCCGGACGGTCAGCCCGGCCTCCTCGGCCACCTCCCGCTCCACCGCCCGGGCCGGCGGGTCGAGCGGGTCGGCCCAGCCGCCCGGCAGCGTCCAGCGGCCGTCCCGTTTCTCCCGGACCAGTAGCACCCGGCCAGCGTCGTCGAACAGCGCCCCGCGTACGTCCACTTTGGGGGTCGCGTGGCCGGCCTCGGCCGCCAGCGCCGCCCGGAACTCGGCCGGGTCGCCGTCGCTGAGCATTGCCAGCAGCTCGGCGGTGACCGCCTGCAGCCGCCGGTAGCGGGCGGTCTCATACCGGTCGGTGGCGTAGTTGAGGCCGTTCTGGGCCATCGCCGCCAGCTCGATCGCGAGCGCGTGCAACCGGCGGCCGGGCTCGGTCCGCGGTCCGGGGTCGGTCATGCTTGCAGTGTTTCATCCGGCCGGTGGCTTGCGCGCCTGGACCAGCATCCACTTGGCGTGGGACGTGAACGACCCCTCGGCGGTGATCCGCTCGTGCAGCTCGGCCAGCCGGTGCCGATACCGGTCGACCGTGAAGTCGGACCCGATCCAGACCACTTTCCGGAGAAAATGGACGACCGCGCCGATGTCGTAGAAAGAGCGCGTTGCTCAACGTGGCCGAGGTCCGGACGACCTAGGGTCAGTCCAGGCACCGCTCGCCGACCAGCTGATCGTGGAACACCTGCCCGGTCTTGCGGAAGCCAAGCCGCAGGTAGAAGCCTTCCGGGCTGTGCTCGCCCGGCTTCCACAGCACGGTCGCCCGCCGCTCGCCGCGGCGGCGGGCCTCGTCGCACACCGCCTCGACCGCGAACCGGCCGTAGCCCTTGCCCTGGTGCTCGGCGGCCACGTTGAGCCGCCAGACCCCGCACCGGAAGAAGTCCACCGGCGACTCCGGATCGAACCCGGCCATCACGAACGCGACCAGCTGGTCGCCGTCGTACACCAGCCGCGGCCAGGCGGTGTGCTGGTTCACGTACGCCTCGGCGAGCGACACCGCCACCGGCGCCACGTACCCCTCCTGTTCGGGCCGGACCTTGAGCCGGCAGGCTGCGATCACGTTGTCGCCGGTGACCTCGGCGATCCGGAGTGTGCTCATGCCCGGAGGCTAGCCGCCCGGACCGACAGGGCCGGTCGGCCAGCGGTCAGGGCTCCTGGCGTTCGCCGCGGTCCTGGCCCCAGCGCGTGTGGAACACCCCGTCCCGGTCGGTGCGCCGGTAGGTGTGGGCGCCGAAGAAGTCCCGCTGGGCCTGGATCAGGTTCGCCGGCAGCCGTTCGGCCCGCAGGCTGTCGTAGTAGGACAGTGCGGAGGCGAACCCGGGCACCGGGATCCCCAGCTCGGTGGCGGTGGCAACCACCCGCCGCCAGGCGGCCTGCGCGCCGCCCAGCGCGTCGGCGAAATGCGGCGCGGTGAGCAGCGTCGGCAGCCCCGGCTCGGCGTCGTAGGCGGCCTTGATCCGGTCCAGGAACTCGGCCCGGATGATGCAGCCGCCGCGCCAGATCGTCGCCATCGCGCCCAGGTTGATGCCCCAGTCGTACTCGTCGCTGCCGGCCCGGATCATGTGGAAGCCCTGCGCGTACGCGACGATCTTCGAGGCGTAGAGCGCCTGCTCGATCGCGTCCGCGAGCTGCTCGATCCGGTGTCCGCCGCGGGCCGGGCCGGGCAGGGCACGGGCGCTGTGCCGGACCGCGGCGTGGCCGGACAACGACCGGGCGAACACCGCCTCGGCGATCCCGGTGACCGGGATCCCGAGGTCGAGCGCGATCTGCACGGTCCACCGGCCGGTGCCCTTCTGCTCGGCCTGGTCGAGCACGATGTCGACGAACGGCTTCCCGGTGGCGGCGTCGACGTGCCCGAGCACCTCGGCGGTGATCTCCACCAGGTAGGACTTGAGCCGGCCCTGGTTCCAGGTCCGGAACACCTCGGCGATCTCGCCCGGCGCCAGCCCGGCCGCGTGCCGGAGCAGGTCGTACGCCTCGGCGATCAGCTGCATGTCGGCGTACTCGATGCCGTTGTGGACCATCTTGACGAAATGGCCGGCGCCGCCCGGGCCGACATGGGTGACACACGGCACCCCATCCACTTTCGCCGCGATGTCCTCCAGCATGGTGGCGAGCGAGGCGTACGCCTCGGCCGACCCGCCGGGCATGATGCTCGGGCCGGTCAGCGCGCCCTCCTCGCCGCCGGAGATGCCGGTGCCGACGAAGTGCAGGCCGCGCTCGCGCAGCGCCGCCTCCCGCCGCTGGGTGTCGGCGAAGTGGGCGTTGCCGCCATCGATGATCACGTCACCGGGCTCGAGCAGTGGCGCGAACTCGTCGATCACCGCATCGGTCGGGCCACCGGCCTTCACCATCACGACCATCCGGCGCGGCCGCTCCAGCGAGCCGACGAACTCCTCCGGCGTCTGCGCGGGGAGGAACGTCCCCTCGTGGCCGTGCTCCTCGATCAGCGCCTTGGTCTTGGCGTGGGTCCGGTTGTACACCGCCACCGGATGGCCGTGCCGGGCCAGGTTTCTGGCCAGGTTGCTGCCCATGACCGCTAGCCCGACCACTCCGATTCGCGCCTGCTGCGACAACGTCATCGACTCCCGTTCCTGCCGCGGGTAGGGACACCACAGGGTAACCCTGGCGCGGGCAGTGGTCGGGCGGCGGTGGTGGGGTCAGCCGGTGGTGGCTTGGCGGGCGGCCAGCCGGCAGCTCGGTCGCGGTCTCCGCCGGGCGGCCCGGGTGCCAGGTCATCCGCAGCCGGCGGCACGTGCGCAGGGTGTCTGCTGGTTCTGCCGCAACGGCCACTTGCCGCCATCAAGATCATTCGGTTGGGTTACCCCATGACCTTGCGCTTTGAAGCTGACCTGCTCATCCCCGGCCGCGGCGAACCGATCCGGGACGGTGTGGTGGTGGTCGACGACGCGACCATCAGCTACGCCGGCCCGGCGGCGACCGCGCCGGCCACTGCCGAGGCGACGACCATCCGGGCGACCACCGTCATGCCCGGCCTGTGGGAGTGTCACGGGCACTTCATGGGGGTCCGGTCGATGGACCTGTCCCGGTTGCCGCTGGAGCCGATCGCGGTCCGGGCCGCCCGGGCCACCGCCGACCTGCGGGCGGCCCTCGACGCCGGGGTCACCAGCGTCCGCGAGGCGGGCGGGCTCGGGGTGCACCTGGCCCGGCCGGTCGAGGAGGGGCTGCTGGTCGGGCCCCGGATCTACCCGGCCGGGGCGATCCTGTCCACCACCGGTGGCCACGGCGACCTGCACAGCCACCCGTTGCCGTGGGTTCACGACTTCGCCGAGGCAGGCGGCGAGCTGCGGCTGGCCGATGGGCCGGCGGAGTGCGCCAGGGCGACCCGCGAGCAACTACGGCGGAACGCGAAGGTCATCAAGGTCTGCGCTTCCGGCGGCGTCATGTCCGAGGTGGACCACCCGATCCACCAGCAGTTCACCGACGCCGAGCTACGGGCGATCGTCGAGGTGGCGGGGATGGCTGACCGGGTGGTGGCGGCGCACTGCCACGGCAAGCCCGGGATCATGGCAGCGCTCGCGGCCGGGGTGCGGACCATCGAGCACGGCACCTACCTGGACGAGGAGGCGGCCGCGGCGATGCGGGAGACCGGCGCGATCCTGGTGCCGACCC
>DATCKZ010000025.1:0-62329 GCA_036564175.1 Natronosporangium sp. | reverse complement strand
TCCGGGCGGAACGACTGCTTGAGCTCGTCGTTGACCTTCTGCTTCATCCGCTCGTAGTTGCTCTCGGTGTCCTCCGAGGACTGGAAGCCCATCGAGACCGCCTTCGCCACGTCCCTGGTGCCCAGGTTGGTGGTGAGGATGATGACCGTGTTCTTGAAGTCCACGATCCGGCCCTGGCCGTCGGTCAGCCGCCCGTCCTCCAGGATCTGCAGCAGCGTGTTGAAGACGTCCGGGTGGGCCTTCTCGATCTCGTCGAACAGGACCACCGAGAACGGCCGGCGGCGCACCTTCTCGGTCAGCTGGCCGCCCTCGTCGTACCCGACGTAACCGGGCGGGGCACCCACCAGCCGGGACACCGTGTAGCGGTCGTGGAACTCGCTCATGTCCAGCTGGATCAGCGCCTCCTCGGAGCCGAACAGGAACTCCGCCAGCGCCTTGGACAGCTCGGTCTTCCCGACCCCGGACGGGCCGGCGAAGATGAACGAGCCGGACGGGCGCTTCGGGTCCTTCAGCCCGGCCCGGGTCCGCCGGATCGCCTGCGAGACCGCCTTGACCGCGTCGTCCTGGCCGGCGATCCGCTTGTGGATCTCCTCCTCCATGCGCAGCAGCCGGGAGGTCTCCTCCTCGGTGAGCTTGTAGACCGGGATGCCGGTCCAATGCGCCAGCACCTCGGCGATCTGCTCGTCGTCGACCTCGCTCACCATGTCGAGGTCGCCGGCCTTCCACTCCTTCTCCCGCTGCGCCCGCTGCGCCAGCAGCTGCTTCTCGGTGTCGCGCAGCTGCGCGGCCCGCTCGAAGTCCTGCGAGTCGATCGCCGACTCCTTGGCGCGCCGGGTCTCCGCGATCCGCTCGTCGAACTCGCGCAGGTCCGGCGGCGCGGTCATCCGGCGGATCCGCATCCGGGCGCCGGCCTCGTCGATCAGGTCGATCGCCTTGTCCGGCAGGTAGCGGTCGGAGATGTACCGGTCGGCGAGGCTGGCCGCCGAGACCAGCGCCGCGTCGGTGATCGAGACCCGGTGGTGCGCCTCGTACCGGTCGCGGAGCCCCTTGAGGATCTCGATGGTGTGGGCCAGCGACGGCTCACCGACCTGGATCGGCTGGAACCGCCGCTCCAGGGCGGCGTCCTTCTCCAGGTATTTCCGGTACTCGTCGAGCGTGGTGGCGCCGATGGTCTGCAGCTCACCGCGGGCCAGCATCGGCTTGAGGATGGAGGCCGCGTCGATCGCGCCCTCGGCCGCGCCGGCACCGACCAGCGTGTGGATCTCGTCGATGAACAGCACGATGTCGCCGCGAGTGCGAATCTCCTTCAGTACCTTCTTCAGGCGCTCTTCGAAGTCGCCCCGATAGCGGGAGCCGGCGACCAGCGCACCCAGGTCGAGCGTGTACAGGTGCTTGTCCTTCAGCGTCTCCGGGACCTCGCCCTTGACGATCCGCTGGGCCAGGCCCTCCACGACCGCGGTCTTGCCGACCCCGGGCTCGCCGATCAGGACCGGGTTGTTCTTGGTCCGGCGGGAGAGCACCTGCATCACCCGCTCGATCTCCTTCTCGCGGCCGATCACCGGGTCGAGCTTGCCCTCCCGAGCGGCCTGCGTCAGGTTGCGACCGAACTGGTCCAGCACCAGCGAGGTGGACGGTGCCGCCTCGCTGCCACCGCCGGCCCCGGCCGCCGCGGGCTCCTTGCCCTGGTAGCCGGAGAGCAGCTGGATCACCTGCTGCCGGACCCGGTTGAGGTCAGCGCCGAGCTTGACCAGCACCTGCGCCGCGACCCCTTCACCCTCGCGGATCAGCCCGAGCAGGATGTGCTCGGTGCCGATGTAGTTGTGCCCCAACTGCAGCGCCTCGCGCAGCGAGAGCTCGAGCACCTTCTTGGCGCGGGGGGTGAACGGGATGTGCCCGCTGGGCGCCTGCTGCCCCTGGCCGATGATCTCTTCGACCTGCTGGCGCACGCCCTCCAGCGATATCCCGAGGCTTTCGAGGGCCTTCGCAGCGACGCCCTCACCCTCGTGGATGAGGCCGAGCAGGATGTGCTCGGTGCCGATGTAGTTGTGGTTGAGCATCCTGGCTTCTTCCTGTGCCAGGACGACAACGCGCCGCGCTCGGTCGGTAAACCGCTCGAACATTCCCTCGTGCTCCTCACGTGCGGGGCTCTTGCGCTCAACTCTATCGCTGAACCGCGCTGGCGCTCTCCGGCGCGGGCGTAACGACTAGGTGACGGTAGCAACCTATGGGCGGACAAAGGTGGACAAAATACCCCAGCCACCCGCCCAGTACGCGCACAGCGAAATCGCGGTTACCGGCGCCGCCGACGGGTAGGCCCGGCGCCCACCCCGGAAAGCCCGGTACGCATGGCGCCCGCCGGCCGCGTCCCGCGGAGTCGCGCGCGGTCCGGACGCGATGCGGCCGCCAGCCCCGCCGCTGGCGGCCCCACCGGTCGTCGACAGCCAAACCCGCCCGGCCCTGACCGACCGGGCGGGTCCGCTACGAGTGGATCAGCGCCCCGCGCTCGCGTGGTATTCCTGAACGATCTCCTCCGGAATCCGACCCCGGTCCGAGATCTTCTTCTTCTTGCTCCGCGCCCACTCCCGGATCGCCTTGTTCTGGGCGCGGTCCGAGACCGTCTGGGATCCCCGCCTGCGGGGCGTGCTCGCCGGGGCCCGACCCACTCTGGTGCCCGCATTCACATAGGGCTCGAGCGCCTGGCGCAGCTTCGCCGCGTTCTTGGCGGACAGGTCGATCTCATACTGGACGCCGTCCAGCCCGAACTTCACGGTCTCATCGGCGTCGCTGTTGTCCAGGTCGTCAATAAGCCGAGTAATGGTCTGCTTGGCCATTAGCGATGTTCCTCTCTCTCCCCCGCCACGGGAGGGTTGTGCAATGACCAGCACAATACCTTGTCGATCACGACGATGTCACCCTACTCGGGCCGGGACAGCGGGAAAAGTATCGTCTCTCGAATGCCGACGCCGGTGAGCGCCATCATCAGCCGGTCAATTCCCATTCCCATACCGCCCTGCGGCGGCATTCCATACTCCATCGCCCGGAGGAAGTCCTCGTCCAGTGGCATCGCCTCGTCGTCACCGCGGGCGGCCTGCCGCACCTGCGCCACCAACCGCTCCCGCTGGATCACCGGATCGACCAGTTCGGAGTACGCGGTAGCGGTCTCCACGCCCCGGAAATACAGATCCCACTTCTCGGTCAGCCCGGGCTCCTGGCGATGCGGGCGGGTGAGCGGGCTGGTCTCCTCCGGATAGTCCCGGACGAACGTCGGCGCCACCAGGTCCGGCACCACCAGCTTCTCGAACAGCTCCTCGGCGAGCTTGCCCGGCCCCCACTTCGGGTCGACCGGCAGCTCGTGCTTCTCGGCGAACTCGACCAATTTCGTCATCGGCGTCCGAACCGTCACCTCCTCGCCGAGAGCGGCCGAGAGCGCACCGAACAGCGTCACTTCCCGCCATTGCCCACCGAGGTCATACTCAGTGCCGTCGGCGAGTGTCACGATGTGGGAACCGGTCAATGCGTACGCCGCTTCCTGGACCAGCTCCCGGGTGAGGGTCGCCATCACGTCGTAGTCGGCGTACGCCTGGTAAAGCTCGACCGATGTCAGCTCTGGCGAGTGGGTGGAATCCATCCCCTCGTTACGGAACACCCGGCCGATTTCGAAGACCCGCTCGAATCCGCCGACCGTCGCCCGCTTGAGAAACAGCTCGGTCGCGATTCTCAGATACAGATCGAGGTCGAGAGCATTGCTGTGGGTAACGAACGGACGGGCCGAGGCGCCACCATGCAGCAGCTGCAGCACCGGCGTCTCCAACTCGATGAACCCGCGCCGGTGCAGTGACTCGCGGAGGCTGCGGACCACCTCCGCCCGGGCCCGGGCGATCTGCCGGGCCTGCGGCCGGGTGATCAGGTCCACGTACCGCTGCCGGACCCGGGCCTCCTCGGTCATCGGCTTGTGCAGCACCGGCAGCGGCCGCAGCGCCTTGGCGGTCATCACCCACTCGTCGGCGAGCACCGACAGCTCACCCCGCCGGCTGGTGATCACCTCACCCTTGACCCCGACCAGGTCGCCGATGTCGACCAGCTGCTTCCATTCGTCCAGCGCGGTCTGCCCGACCTTGGCCAGCGAGAGCATCGCCTGCAGCTCGGTCCCGTCGCCGTCCCGCAGGGTGGCGAAGCAGAGCTTGCCGGTGTTCCGGATGTAGATCACCCGGCCGGTCACCGCCACCTGCTCGCCGGTCGACGTGTCCGCCGGCAGCTCGCCGAACCGGGCCCGGATCTCGGCGAGCGTGGCGGTCCGGTCGAACCCGGCCGGGTACGGTTCCCGGCCGACCTCGCGCAGCCGGTCGCGCTTCTGCCGCCGTACCCGCATCTGCTCCGGCAGATCGGCATCCGGCTCGGTCACGGCACTGCCCCCCTCGCGACGTTTCGGGCGTAAATCATCTGCAGGCCGAGCAAGGTCAGCATCGGCTCGTGGTGGGTGACGGTGGTGCATTCGCTCAGCACCACCGGGGCCAGTCCGCCGGTGGCGACCACCGCGTTGACCTGACCACCGAGTTCCGACGCGATCGCCCGGACGATCGCGTCGGCCTGCCCCGCGAAACCGTACACCACCCCGGCCTGCAAGCACTCCACCGTATTCTTCCCGATCACCCGGGGCGGCTTCACCAGCTCCACCTTGCGCAGCTGCGCGGCCCGGGCGGCGAGCGCCTCCACCGAAATTTCGATGCCCGGGGCGAACACCCCGCCGAGAAACTCGCCGCGCGCGGAAATCACGTCGAAGTTGGTGGAGGTGCCGAAGTCGACCACGATCGCCGGCCCGCCATAGAGCCGGTACGCGGCGAGCGTGTTCACGACCCGGTCGGCGCCGACCTCCTTGGGGTTGTCGACCGCCAGTTGGACGCCGGTACGGGTGCCCGGCTCGACGATCAACGCCGGGACTCCCCGGTAGTAGCGGCCGAGCATCGATCGCAGCGCCCGCAACGCCGCCGGCACCGTGGAACAGGCCGCCACCCCGGTGACCTCCACGTTGCTCGCCGAGAGCAGGCCCCGGAACATCAGCCCGAGCTCGTCGGCGGTCGCCCGGGCATCGGTCTTGATCCGCCACGAGTGCCGGACCTCGGCTTCCTCGAACGTGGCGAGCACCGTGTTCGTGTTACCAATGTCGATGCATAGCAGCATTCAACGCTCTCTTATGTCCATCGCGATATCGAGGATGGGCGAGGAGTGGGTCAACGCCCCTACCGAAAGGTAGTCCACTCCGGTCTCGGCGTACTCCCGAGCCCTCGCCAAGGTAAGCCCGCCGGTCGCCTCCAGCTCCGCCCGGTCACCGACCGCCGCCACCACCTCGCGCAGCACCGCCGGTTCCAGGTTGTCGCAGAGCAGGAAATCGGCACCGGCCGCCACCGCCTGCAGCGCCTCCCGGACGCTGCGCACCTCGACCTGGATCGCGATCTCCGGGTACGCGGCCCGGACCCGGGCGAACGCCGGCGCCACGCCGCCGACCGCCCGGGCGTGGTTGTCCTTCACCATCGCCACGTCGTACAAGCCCATCCGCTTGTTGGTGCCGCCGCCGACCCGGACCGCGTACTTTTCCAGCGCCCGCAATCCGGGCGTGGTCTTGCGGGTGTCGAGCACCCGCGCTTTGGTGCCGGCGAGCGCGTCCACCCACGCCCGGGTGTGGGTGGCCACACCGGACAGCCGGCAGAGCAGGTTCAGCGCCGTGCGCTCACCGGTCAGCAGCGCCCGGGTCGGCCCGGTCACGGTGGCGAGCACGGTCCCCCGCCGCACCCGTTCGCCGTCGGCGACCTGCGGGGTGGTGTTGGTACGTGGATCGACCAGATCGAATACGGCGGCGGCGATGGCGATCCCGGCGACCACCCCGTCGGCGCGCGCGACGAGGTCGGCGGTGCCGGCCTGGTCGTCGGGAATGGTCGCGCGACTGGTGACATCGACCCCGTCCGGGCCGAGGTCTTCGTCGAGCGCGGTCCGGATGATCCGGGTGACTTCGGTGGGATCCAGCCCACCGGCCACGATCGCGTCGACAGTAGATGGTCTCATGTGCGCTCCCATGTCAGGCTCAACGATCCGTCCGGTGACACCGCACCGATCAGGTGCCCGCGCCACTGCTCCCCAGGCTCCGGAAAGTCCTCCCGCCAATGCGCGCCGCGGGTCTCGCGCCGCGCATAGGCCGCGCCGACCAGTACGCTCGCCACGGTCAGCAGGTTGGCGAACTCCCACGCCTCGGTGCCCCGGCCGCCGAAGCCGACCCCGCCGCCGGCCGAGCCGAGCCGGGACAGCACCGCCGCGGCGGCGGCAAGCGATTCGGCGCTGCGCAGCACCCCGGCGCCGGCGGTCATCGCCCGCTGCAACTCTGCCTTACCCGCCCGGACGTCGACCGGACCGGCATCGGCCGCCGGCGGTGGGAACCCGTCGAGGCTTCCGACCGGCAACCCGCCCCGGGCAACGGTTTCGGCGATGTCGGTGGCGATCCGGCGAGCGAACACCAACCCTTCCAGCAGCGAGTTGGAGGCGAGCCGGTTGGCGCCGTGCACACCGGTGCAGGCCACCTCACCGCAGGCGTAGAGGCCGGCGACCGAGGTGCGGCCGGCGAGGTCGGTGCGCACCCCACCGCTGGCGTAGTGGGCGGCCGGCGCGACCGGGATCGGCTGCTCGGCCGGATCGATCCCGGCGGCCCGGCAGGCCGCGACGATGGTGGGGAACCGGCGCTCCAGGAACTCCCGGCCGAGCTGCCGGGCGTCCAGGAAGACGTGGTCCGTGCCGGCCGAGCGCATCACCCGGTAGGCGCCCTTCGCAACCACATCTCTCGGCGCGAGCTCGGCGAGCTCGTGCTGGCCGACCATGAACCGTTTCCCGTCACCGTCGACCAGATGGGCGCCCTCGCCCCGGAGCGCTTCGGTAATCAACGGCCGGCTGCCGGCCGGGCCGGCGGCGCTCGCCGGCACGTGCAGCGCGGTCGGATGGAACTGGACGAACTCGACATCGGTGACCACCGCGCCGGCCCGCAGGGCGAGCGCCAGTCCGTCGCCTGTGGACACCAACGGGTTGGTGGTGGCGGCGAACACCTGCCCCATCCCGCCGGTCGCCAGCACCACCGCCCGGGCCAGGATCGCGCCGGTGCCGTCCGGGCTCCCCTCGCCGAGCACGTGCAGGGTCACCCCGCCGACCCGGTCACCGTCGGTGAGCAGATCCACCACCAGCGCGTGCTCGAACAGCCGGATCCACGGATCCCTGCGTACCGCCGCCTGCAGCGCGCGCTGCACCTCGGCGCCGGTGGCGTCGCCGCCGGCGTGCACCACCCGGCGGGCGTGGTGCCCGCCCTCCCGGGTGAGCATGAGCGCTCCGTCCGGATCGCGGTCGAACGCCGCGCCCCACTTGATCAGCTCGCGGACCCGGGCCGGGCCCTCGGCCACCAGCACCTCCACCGCCGCCGGGTCGCACAGCCCGGCGCCGGCGGTGAGCGTGTCGGCGGCGTGCGCGGCCGGCGAGTCGCGCGGGTCGAGCGCGGCGGCGATCCCGCCCTGCGCCCACCTGGTCGACCCGTCGTCCACGTTCACCTTCGTGACCACGGTCACGTGCAGGCCGGCTTCCCGCAGCTGGAGGGCGGTGGCGAGGCCGGCGATCCCGGAGCCGACGATCACCACATCGGTGGTCTCGGTCCAGCCGGGCGCCGGCGCCGGCAGCCGGCGCGGGAGCGCCGGCAACGGGGGCAGCTGGTAGCGGGGCACCGGTCCAGTCAACCGTGACCGGTCAGGCCGGCCGCCGCCGGGTCGCCGGGCCGGCCATCGCTACTCCTCGGTCCGGACCGGCAGCGCGTCCGCGCCGGCGTCCCGCAACGACCCGGTCAGCTCGACGTCCGGCAGCCACAGGTAGCACCGGAACGCGCGGTCACCGGCGGCCCAGTCCTGCTCGCTCATCCAGTCCGCGATGGTGCCGGTCCGGTAGATCAGGTCCTCGTCGTCCGGCAGGTCGGCGAACCTGGCGATCTGGCTGCGGCAGCCGTCGTAGACCCGCTCCTCGGCGTCCTCGTCCTCCGGGTCCGGGTAGTCGTTGCCGTCGGCCCGCCACACCCCGACGAACTCGGCCTGGTGGACCTGGTCACAGCCGACCGGGTTGAGCTCCTGCACCACGCCGTCTTCGACGTTCACCTGGTAGCAGCCGAGCCGCAGCTCCGAGTCGCCTTCGAGGGCACCGGCGAGCGAGCCTTCCCGCTCCACCGCGTCGCCGTAGACCGACTCGACCTCCATCAGCTCGCACCGGAACCAGCGGGCGCCGCCCTCCCAGCCGGCGGTCGACGGCAGCGAGACCCCGAGCCACAGCCGGGCCTCCCGGAAGCCGTCGCCGAGGTACTCCGTGGCCTGCTCGTCACACTCCCGGTAGGCCGCCCGGTGGGCACCCGAGTCCGGCTCGGGCGGCGCGTCCAGCTCGGCCGCGTCACCCTCGAACGTGCCAACGTGCACGGTCTCCACCAGGTGCGGCTGCTCGCAGTCGACCGGCTGGTACTCGGCCGCCGGTGCGGTCGGCTGGTACGGGGTGCGGTGGCACACCCCCGGGTCGGGCACGAACTGGACCACCTCGCTGAAGGCGCCCCAGTTGTCACCGACGGTGCCGTCGATCCCGTCGGGCAGGTCCTCGCCGCCGCAGCCGGCGAGCGGCAGTGCCACCGCCACCGCGGCGAGGGCTCCGAGCCAGAGTCGTCGCATGGGCTGGGAGCATAAGGGTCGTTGCTGAGGACGCAAGGGTGATCTGTCTGGTTTAGGGGGACTTTTCCTAGTACGAGTGACCGGACTCACCCGGTGTCGTCGAGCTACCGGATCGGCAACGCGTCCGGTCCGGCCCCCCGCAGCGACTCGTTGATGTCGTCGCCGTTCAACCACAGGTAGCACCGGAACCCGCGGTCGCCGTTGTTCCAGTCCTCCTCGTCCACCCAGTCGGCGATCGTGCCGGTCCGGAACGGCAGGTCATCGTCGACCGGCACGTCCACGTACTCGGCGACCGTCTCCCGGCAGCCGGCGTGCACCTGGTCCGCCGCCGCCTCGTCATCGCCGTCCGGGTAGTCGCCCTCCGGCGCCAGCCACACCCCGACGAACTCGGCCTGGTGCGGTTCGTCACAGGCGACCGGGTCCATCCGCTCGACCTCGGTCTCGGTGGCGTCCACTTCGAAGCAGCCAAGCCGCAGCTCCGCCGATTCGTCCGCGAGCGCGCCGGCCAGCGACCCGGTCCGGGTGGCGTCCGGCACGATCACCTCGTCGTACTCCAGGACGTCGCAGCGGAACCAGCGGGCGCCGCCGTCCCACGCCTCGGTGGACGGGACCACCACGCCCAGCCACAGCCGGGCATATCGGTAGTCGGCGCCGAGGTAGTCGGCGGCCCCGTCCTCGCACTCACCGAACGCCTCCCGCCACGGCCCGGTTTCCGGCTCCGGTGGGGTGACCCGGTCCGCGGTGAACTCGCCGACGTAGACGGTCTCGGTGACGTGCTCCTCGGCACAGTCGACCGGCGCGTAGGTGTCGAGCGTGCCCTCGGCGTCGTACGGCTCGGCGTGGCAGACCCCGACCTCCGGTACGAACACCTCCGGCTCGGACAGCGGCTGCCACTCGTCGGTGAGGTCACCGTCCACCCCGTCGGGTAGCGTGCAACCCGCCAGCAACAGTGTGAACGCCGCGGGGGCGACCATCGCGAGCCGCCGGGCAGGTTTGTGCACGATCACCTCGTCCTCCCAATGGCGGAGCATACGTGATGGCGGCAACGGTAAGCCGTACACTGGGAGCCGACCGGTACCACCATCGCGAGGACTGGATCACTGATATGAGCCGCACGCTCACCGTGGGCGTCATCGGCGCCGGCCGGGTCGGCCGCGCGCTCGCCGCCGCACTCACCGCCGCCGGCCACCGGGTCAGCGTGCGACCTTCCTCACCAGCCAACCTCGACCTGCTGCTACTCACCGTCCCGGACGACGCGATCGCGCCGGTGGCGGCCGGGCTCTCGCTGCAGCCGGCCCAGGTGGTGGCGCACACCTCCGGCGCGTACGGGCTGTCCGTGCTGACGCCGGCCGGCGGCCGGCCGCTGGCATTGCACCCGGCGATGACATTCACCGGCGAGCCCACCGACGTCGACCGGCTACCCGGCATTTCGTACGGGGTCACCGCGCCGGACGACCTGCGGCCGTTCGCGACCCGGCTGGTCGCCGACCTGGGCGGGACGGTCGAATGGGTCGCCGAGGCGGACCGGCCGCGGTACCACGCGGCGCTTGCGCACGGTGCCAACCACCTGGTCACGCTGGTCAATGAGGCGACCGACCTGCTACGGGAGGCGGGGGTGCGGGAGCCCGCCGAACTGCTGGCCCCGCTGCTGCGGGCCGCCCTCGACAACGCCCTCCGGGAGGGCGACGCCGCGCTGACCGGGCCGGTAGCGCGCGGCGACGCCGGCACGATCGCCAAGCACCTGGCGGTGCTCAAGCCGGCGCAGGCGGCGGCCTACCGGGCGCTGGCCCGCCGGACCGCCGGCCGCGCGCTCGCCGCCGGGCTGCTTAGCCCGGCCGCGGCCGAGCAGCTGTTCGCGACCCTCGCCGAGGCGGCCACTCTGGACACTGTGGTCGGAGGTGGCCGGGCATGACGCCGCGGGTGGTCCGGACCCGGGCCGAGCTGGCGGCCGCGCGAGCGGAGCTGGCCGGGCCGGTGGCGGTGGTGATGACGATGGGCGCGCTGCATGAGGGCCACGCGGCGCTGCTGCGGGCGGCCCGGGCCCGGGCGGCGTCGGTCATCGCCACGATCTTCGTCAATCCGTTGCAGTTCGGCCCGACCGAGGACTTCCACCGCTATCCCCGGACCTTCGACGCCGACCTGGCGGTGTGCGGGCAGGCCGGCACCGATCTGGTGTTCGCACCGGCGCGGGAAGAGCTCTACCCGGACGGTGAACCGGCGGTACGGGTCGACCCGGGGCCGCTCGGCACGGTGCTGGAGGGGGCGAGCCGGCCCGGCCACTTCGCCGGCGTGCTGACCGTGGTGCTGAAGCTGCTCCACCTCACCGCCCCGGACCTCGCGTGCTTCGGCGAGAAGGATTACCAGCAACTGGTGCTGGTCAAGGCGATGGTGCGCGACCTCGACCTGCCGGTGACGATCGTCGGCGTCCCGACCGTGCGGGAGCCGGACGGGCTGGCGCTGTCCAGCCGCAACCGCTACCTGTCGCCGGCCGAACGGACCCGGGCCCGGGCGTTGTCGGCCGCGCTGCGGGCCGGTGCCGAGACGGCCGCCGCCGGTGGCGACGCGGCGGCGGTGCTCGCCGCCGCGCACAAGGAGGTACGCGACATCGACCTCGACTACCTCGAGCTGACCGACCCGGGGCTGGGGCCGGCGCCGGCCACCGGGCCGGCCCGGCTGCTGATCGCCGCCCGGGTCGGTACCACCAGACTTATCGACAACTACGAACTCACTCTGGCCGCGAGGTGACCATGCTCCGCACCATGCTGAAGTCGAAGATCCACCGGGCCACGGTGACCCAGGCCGACCTGCACTACGTCGGATCGGTCACTGTGGACACGGAGCTGCTGGACGCGGCCGACCTGCTCCCCGGCGAGCAGGTAGCGATCGTCGACGTCACCAACGGCGCCCGGCTGGAGACCTACGTGATTCCGGGCGAGCGGGGCAGCGGCGTGCTCGGGATCAACGGCGCCGCCGCCCACCTGATCCACCCCGGCGACCTGGTGATCCTGATCTCGTACGCGCAGATGGACGACGCCACCGCCCGCAGCTACCGGCCCCGGATCGTCCACGTGGACGCGCAGAACCGGATCGTCGCGGTCGACCAGAACCCGGCCGGCGCGGCGCCCGGCGTGGTGCTCAGCCCGTCCTGATCCAATGTCGATGATCCGGTGGCGGGCGGCGATGGCCACCGCCCTCTATGGAGCGGACGGGTTCTACGTCCGGCCGGACGCGTCGCCGGCGAAGCATTTCCGGACCTCGACGCACGCGTCACCGCGGTTCGCCGAGGCGATCATGCGGGTGCTGGAGCGGCTCGACGAAGCGCTCGGCCGGCCGGACCCGCTGGACGTGGTGGACATCGGCGGTGGCCGGGGCGAGCTGCTGGAAGCACTGTGGATGGTCGCGCCGGCCGGGCTCGCCGCCCGGCTCCGGCTGACCCTGGTCGAGGCCCGCGACCGGTCACCGCTGCCGGACCGGATCATCGGGCTGCTGCTGGCGACCGAGTGGCTGGACAACGTACCGGTCGACGTGGTCGAGTGCGACGACACCGGCCAGCCCCGGTACGTGCTGGTCGACCCGACCACCGGCGAGGAGGCGTTGGGTGAGCCGGTGTCCGGCCAGGACGCGCAGTGGTTGGCCGAGTGGTGGCCGCTGACCGTACCGGGCAGCCGGGCGGAGGTCGGGCACACCCGCGACCAGGCGTGGGCGGGCGCGGTGGCGGCGATCACCCGCGGCGCGGCATTGGCGGTCGACTACGGCCACCTGGCGACCGACCGGCCGCCGTTCGGCACGCTCACCGGCTTCCGGCACGGCCGCGAGGTCGCGCCGCTGCCGGACGGCAGCTGTGACCTCACCGCCCACGTCGCGATGGACGCGCTGGCCGGCGACGGGGTGCTGGTCCGGCAGGCGGCGGCGCTGCGGGTACTGGGGATCACCGGCCAGCGACCCCCGCTGGAGCTGGCGCATCGCGACCCGACCGACTATCTGCACCGGCTCGCCGCCGCCGGGCAGGCCGCCGAGCTCACCGACCCGGCCGGCCTGGGCGGGCACTACTGGCTGCTGCGCCCCGTCGGGATCGACGCGGACGTGGCACGATGGCTCGCATGAGCACGGACTCCGGACTGCGCGAGCTGACCGTCGGCACCGGCACCGGGCTGGCCACCGCCGACATGGTGCTCAACATCGGACCCCAGCACCCGTCCACCCACGGCGTGCTGCGACTGCGGCTGGTGGTCGACGGCGAGCGGGTGGTCGAGGCCGAGCCGATCATCGGCTACATGCACCGGGGTGCCGAGAAGCTGTTCGAGGCCCGCGACTACCGGCAGATCATCGTGCTCGCCAACCGGCACGACTGGCTGTCGGCGTTCGCCAACGAGCTGGGCGTGGTGCTCGCGGTGGAACGGCTGATGGGGCTGGAGGTGCCGGAGCGGGCGGTCTGGCTGCGCACCGCGCTCGCCGAGCTCAACCGGGTGCTCAACCACCTGATGTTCCTCGGCTCCTACCCGCTGGAGATCGGGGCGATCACGCCGATGTTCTACGCGTTCCGGGAGCGCGAGACCCTGCAGGCGGTGCTGGAAGAGGCGAGCGGCGGCCGGATGCACTACATGTTCAACCGGGTCGGTGGGCTGAAGGAGGAGGTGCCGGCGGGCTGGACCGGCCGGGCCCGGGCCGCCATCGACGAGGTCCGGCGGCGGCTGCCCAAGCTCGACCGGCTGATCCGGCACAACGACATCTTCCTGGCCCGGACCAAGGGGGTGGGCGTGCTCACCGCCGAGCAGGCGGCGGCGTTCGGCGCCTCCGGTCCGGTCGCCCGGGCCAGCGGGCTCGACTTCGACCTGCGCCGCGACGAGCCGTACCTGGCCTACGGCGAGCTGGACGTGCCGGTGGTGACCCGCACCACCGGGGACTGCCACGCCCGGTTCGAGGTGCTGCTCGACCAGACCTACGCCTCGCTGGATCTCGCCCAGCAGTGCCTGGACCGGGTCGACCAGCTGCGCGGGCCGGTCAACGTGCGGCTGCCGAAGGTGGTGAAGGCGCCGGAGGGGCACACGTACGCCTGGACCGAGAACCCGCTCGGCGTCAACGGCTACTACCTGGTCTCCCGGGGCGAGAAGACGCCGTGGCGGATGAAGCTGCGCACCGCCTCGTACGCGAACGTCCAGGCGCTGTCCACATTGCTACCCGGCTGCCTGGTGCCGGACCTGATCGCGATCCTCGGCTCGATGTTCTTCGTGGTCGGCGACATCGACAAGTAGTCAGGCGGCGGTGGATGGACAAACAGCCGGCCGGCCGGCTAGCGCCAGCGCTCGTCGGTGAGCTCGAAGTCCGGGCGGTAGCGACGACCCCGACTCTCCCGGGCCGGCTCTTCCCAACTGTCGTTCCACGACTCGCCGCCACCCCACCGGTCCCGGCCGTTGTCCGACGGCTCGGAGCTGCTGCCGGCCGGGAGCGCCCGGCGGGTGTAGTCGGGCCGGGCGTTGCCGTAGCCGTTGCCGCTGTACGGGGTGCCGTTCCGGTAGCCGTTCGGCTCATCGCGCGCCGATGACCAGCGGTCCTCGTACCGCGGCTGGGTCCCGGTGTCGTACCTCGGCATGCTGCCGGTGTCATACCTCGGCTGGGTCCCGGTGTCGTACCGCGGCATGCTGCCGGTGTCGTAGCGCGGCTGGGTGCCGGTGTCGCCGGGGGTATGCCGGCGCAGGTCGACCGACGAGTCGTCCTCCCAGCGGCGGCGCCGGCCGCGGGTGACCGGCTCGGCCGAGATGACCGGCTCCCACCGGCCGTCCTCGCGCTGCCGCCACGGCTCGCCGGTGCCGTTCGTCTCGTCGCCGTACGGGCGGGGCCGGCGGCCGTACCGCTCGCGCAGCTTCTGGTCGGTCCAGGACTCCTCGTACGGCTCGTCGCCGCGGCCGCGCGGCGCCGGCGGCGACCAGTCCGAACCGCCGTATCCGGTGCCGCCGGAGGCCGGCGGGGTGCCGTTGTGGCTGGCGCGGCCGTTGCGGCTGGCGCCAGCGCCGTTGGGGCCGGGCCGGCCGTCGTCATCCCAGTGCGCCGGGCGCGGCATCTGCCCGGTGTCGGTGCGCGGCAGCTGCCCGGTGTCGGTGCGCCGGTAGACCCCGCCGGTGCTCGGCGTGGACCGGCCGCCGGCGGCCGGGGCGTACCCGTCGGCCTGGTGCCGGCCGGACCGGCCACCGCTGCGCCGGCCGGACGACGGCGGCGGCACGCTGGCCCGGCCGTTGCCGGCCGGGGCCGGCGAGGCCGGTGGGGTGTGCCGCGGTGGCGGCGCCGAGCGGGGCGCCACCGGCGGCGCGGCCGAGGCCGGTGGCGCGGCGGCGGCCGCGGCGGCACGCGGCGCGCCGGAACGCGGCACCGCCGCCCGGGACGTCACCGGTGGTGGCGCCGCGGCGGCGGTCGGCTGGTACGGAGTCTGGGCGATCGCCGGCGGGGTCGCGGCCGGCGGTGGGGCGGGGGCCGCGCGGGCGGCCGCCCGGAGCGTGTCCACGGTCTGCTGGAGCGCGCCGAGCCGCTCGCCGACCATCTGGTGGCTGGTCCGGGCGGACTTCGCGATCTCTTCGCGGACCTCCGACCGCAGCAGGTCGAGCTCCTCGAGCAGGGTCTCCTCGAACTGCAGCCGGATCGAGTCCGGATCCGGCCGGAGCGCGAACGACACGGCGATCATGACCGGCGCGATCACGCCGAGCACGGCGCCCAGCCGTACCGTGGCGCCGGCACCTCCCAGCAGGATCAGCAATGCAGCCAGCGGCGCCAGCCCGATTCCGCCCCAGAACATCAGGGGGAACATCCAGCTGGGCCGCCGGTCGCCTGCGGGGTCCAGGTCCGGCATGGGTATAGAGGTTACCGAGACTTTCTTCAGATTGAAAGCTGAGCGGAGGCTGGCCCGACGCCGGTGGTTGGCAGGGCGGCTTGGCTGGCTGTTCCGATGGCGGGCTGGTCCGGCCGCCGCAACTGCGGTCATACTGGACCAAACGAGCCAGAACCGGACGAGAGACCGGTGCTAGCGGAGCGAGCGGCGGGTCCAGCGAGCTAACGGCGGGTCCAGCGATCGTCGTCCCACGGATCCGGGCCGCCACTGGGCGCCGGCCGGGCCGGCAGCGCCGACGACCACGAGTCGGTGCCGCTGGACCAGCTGTCGGCACCGGTCGCGGTGGCGCCGTCGCTGGCCCGCCCGTCGGCGGACGCCGGGGTGGTGGTCTCCCAGGTCGACGCCGACTCCGGCTCGACCTCGCCGCCGGCCGGCCGGCCGAACGTCTCGATCAACCGGCTCACCACCAGCCCGCCGGCGACCGCCACCGCGGCGGAGGCGAGCAGCGCGATGTCCCAGCCCTTGGCCTCCTGGTAGCGGTCGAACAGCACCAGCGCGATCACCGCCAGGGTGGTGCCGAACACCCCGCCCCGCCGGCCGAACACACTGGTCCCACCGACCAGCGCCACCCCGAACCCGATCAGCGTCCACTCCAGCCAGTACACGCCGGTGCTGCCCTGGGCCGGCTGCTGCATGCCGGCGACCAGCAGCACCCCGGCGACCGGCGCGATCGCCATCGACAGCACCAGCGCGCCCGAGCTCACCAGCGCGGCCATCGCCCCCCGGCGGCGGGCGGGGTCGGCGATCGGCCGGAACCGGCCAACCGACCGCCGGACCGTCCGCAGCGTGCCGAGCAGCCCGCCCAGGATGCCCACCGCCGCGACCAGCGCGAACAGGAACGCCGCCTGGCCGGATGGGTTGTACCCGCCGGCGAGCGGGATGGTCGGGTCCTGGGTCTGCAGCCACACCACGGCGGCCGCGCCGGCCGCCAGGCTCGCCGCCCAGCCGGGCACGTGGAACGTCATCACCAGCACCGAAACCGCCAGGCCGAGCAGTACCGCCACGCCCACCGCGAAGATGGTCGGGGTCGCCACACCCTCGTCGCCGCGCAGCGCGAAGTAGGCGCCGGCGGCCGCCGCCACCGGGCCGATCGCCAGGTTCGGCACGCCCGCCCGCAGCGACACCCCGGCGGCGATCCCGAGCAGGCCGAAGCCGGTCGCGTAGACCAGCATCGCGCGCAGCGAGTCGCCGCGCAGCGCGTCCGAGTCAGCCTGCATCAACAGGTAGCCGAGGACACCGACGCCGATCAGCAGCAGCGCTTCCCAGGTCCAGTGGATGGCGAGCCGGTCCCGGCCGGGCTCGCCGGCGTCCGGGTCGTCGAAGACGTCGGACAGCTCGGCCGCCGGCACGGTCGGCGACGGATCGTTGTCGCCGTACCGGGACTGGTAGCTGGACTCGTACGGGGCGCTGCTGCGGAATCCCGCCAGCCCCATCCGCTCGGTCGGCTCGGCCTCGTGTCGGCCGTACGAATTGTCGTACGCCATAAGCACGCCTCCCCTAACTGCTATCGCGCGTGTCGTGGCTGCCGAGCCGCGAGTGTTGTTACGGCACGCACCGTACCCGGCCAGACGGTTCCATGACAGCCCCTACGGCCGGGAACGTCGGATAGTAGTCACTTAGTCACGTCACGTCAGGTTTCGGGTCAGGATCATCGTCCTCGTCGCGTTCCGGCACCCGGCAGGCCCGCTCCAGCCACTGCGCGGCCGCCAGGAACAGCAGCGACGCGATCAGCCCGCCGATCGTCGGCGGCAGGTCGGCACCGGCCTCGGTGACCCGGCTGGACTCGATCAGCAGCCACGGCAGGAAGCCGGCGTAGACACCGACGAAGATCGCGGCGGCCACCGACGAGGCCTTCGCCAGCACCGCGTAGCGCGCCACCGCCAGCGGCTCGATCGGCTCCTGAGCCGGCATCCCGGGGCGCCCGGGCTGCCGGCTGAGCAGACCGGTCCGCTGATGGATGCGGACCCACAGTTGCCGGGCCACCACCGCCTCGAACCCGGCCAGCCCGAAGAAGATCAGCACCGGCGGCCAGATCATCGGGGGCAGGTCCTGGTAAAAGTTGCTGATCAGCAGCCAGGCGACGGCCGCCGCGGCGAGTCCGGCCACTACCAGCGTCGCCGGCTCGGTCGGCCGCAGCGACGGTTGCCGTTGGCTCACGATTCCGACTCTATCGTCCGATCCTCGGCCGGTGGATCAATCGTCAGCTCCCGGACGGTTCAAGCATCAGCTCCGGCCGGGCCTGGATGCCGGCGAGGTCGGTGGCGACCGGGTCCCGCCGCAGCAGGTCGGTCAGCGCGCCGTGGCCGGGCAGCCGGGCGTACGGCTGGATGTCGATCCACGGCCGCAGCACGAACGCCCGCAGGTGGGCGCGCGGATGCGGCAGGGTCAGCTCCGGATCGTCCAGGATCACCGGCTGGTCGTGGTCGTCCCAGACCATGATCACATCGACGTCGAGTGGCCGCGGCGCGTACCGCCGGGCCGGGTCCCGCACCCGGCCGGCGGCCCGCTCCAGCTCGCGGGCCCGGGCCAGCCACCGGTACGGGTCATCGCCGCCGTCGGCCGCCAACACCACCGCGTTCAGGTACGGCGGGGCGTCGTCCCCGGCCGGCCATGGCGGCGTCTCGTACACGCCCGACACCACCAGGACGGTCTCGCCCAGCCCGGCGACCGCCGCCCGCAGCCGCTCCGCCCGGTCGCCGAGGTTGCTTCCCAGCGACAGCACCGCCCGGCTCATCGCGGCTCCCGTGTTCGCCGGACCGTCACGGAGACATCGCCGAACGCGTGCCCGATCGGCGCCTGTGGCTTGTGGACGGTGACGGTGGCGGCGGCCACCCGCGGGTCGGTGAGGCAGACCTCGACCAGCCGGCTCGCCAGGGTTTCCAGCAGGTTCACCGGCGGGCCGGCGACCACCGCCACCAGCCGGTCGGCCAGCCCGCCGTAGTCCACTGTGTCGGTTACCTGGTCGGATGCCGCGGCCGGCCGCAGATCCAGCTCGAGCACCGCGTCCACCACGAACTCCTGCCCGTGCGCGCGCTCGGACTCGTAGACGCCGTGGAATCCCCGGGCCCGCAACCCGGTCAACGCGATCCGGTCGGTGGCTGGCCGGCCGGGTCGGGACGGCTCGGTCACTCGCGGCCCGCCAACCGCGGACTGCCCGAGGCCCGCCACACCGCCCGGGCGTCGACCGTCCCGCGCACGTCGTGCACCCGTACCCCCCACACGCCGGCGGCGAACGCCAGCACCGAGGTGGCGAGGGTCGCGGCCTCCCGCAGGTCGACCGGCCGCTCGGTGCCGTCCGGCGCGGCCAGCAGCTTACCGAGGTAACGCTTGCGGCTGGCGGCGATCAGCACCGGGAAGCCGAGCGCCCGCAGCCGGTCGATCCGCTGGGTGAGCGCCCAGTTGTGCTCGGCGGTCTTGGCGAACCCGAGCCCCGGATCGACGATGATCCGGTCGGGTGCGACCCCGGCGGCGAGCGCCTCGTCCACCCGCTCCTGCAGCTCGGCGACGACCTCGGCGACCACGTCCCGGTAGGTCGCCAGCTCCGCCATCCGCCGGGAGTGCCCGCGCCAATGCATGATCACGTACGGGCAGCCGGCGTCCGCCACCACCTTGGTCATCGCCGGGTCGGCGAGCCCGCCCGAGACGTCGTTGACCACCGCCGCACCGGCGGCAAGCGCCGCGGCCGCCACCGCCGCCCGAGTGGTGTCCACACTGAGCGGCACGCCGGCCGCCGCCAGCTCCCGGATCACCGGCAGCACTCGGGCGGTCTCGGTCTCCGCGTCCACCCGGTCCGCACCCGGCCGGGTCGACTCGCCGCCGACGTCGATCAGGTCGGCGCCGTCGGCCATCAGCTGGAGCGCGTGGGCCACGGCGGCCTCGCGGTCGGCGTACCGCCCGCCGTCCGAGAACGAGTCCGGGGTGACGTTCAGCACCCCCATCACCACCGGCCCGGGGCCGATTACGAACTCGCCCACTCCACCGACCGTACTACGGCCGACCGCCCCGCCACCCGTACCCTGGCGGCATGCAGGTAGCGGTGTGCGGGCCGGCGCGATGCACCGAGACCGAGGCGGCACACGCCCGCCGGGTGGGCGAGCTGCTCGCCGAGCGCGGCGCGACCGTGCTGTGCGGCGGCGGCAGCGGGGTGATGGCCGCGGTCGCGGCCGGCGCCCGGGCGGCCGGCGGCCTGGTGATCGGCATCCTGCCCGGTCCCGACCGGACCGGCGCGAGCCCGGACCTGTCGGCGGCGGTGGTGACCAACCTGGGCCAGGCCCGGAACGCGATCATCGTGCAGTCGGCGGACGCGGTGATCGCGGTCGGCGGCTCCTGGGGCACCCTGTCGGAGGTCGCGCTCGCGATGCGCCGGGGCGGCGTACCGGTGGTGTGTCTCGGCGGCTGGCGGCTGCTGGACCAGGCCGGCCAACCGGTGCCCGGGCTGGTGTTCGCCGACTCACCCGAGCACGCGGTCGCGCTGGCGCTGGGATAGCCCCCTGGCAGACTGGGCGGCATGGCGGGTGCACCGACGTTTCCCTACGACGACCTCAAGCAGTTCCTGGCCGCGCTGGAACGGGCCGGCGAGCTGCACCGGGTGACCGTCCCGGTCGATCCCACCCTCGAGATCAGCGAAATCGTCACCCGGACGGTCCGGGCCGGCGGCCCGGCGCTGCTGTTCGAGCGGCCGACCCGGGGCGAGATGCCGGTCGCCATCAACCTGTTCGGCACCCACCGGCGGATGGCGATGGCGCTCGGGGTCGAGGACGTCGACGAGATCGGGCACCGGATCGGCGAGCTGGTCAAGCCGGAGCTGCCGGTCGGGTGGTCCGGGATCCGGGAAGGCCTGGGCAAGGTGCTGCAGCTGAAATCCGTGCCGCCGAAGCGGGTCCGGACCGCGCCCTGCCAGCAAGTTGTCTACAAAGGTCCGGAGGTGGACCTGAACCGGCTGCCGGCGTTGCAGACCTGGCCGAAGGACGGCGGGCTGTTCCACAACTACGGGCTCACCCACACCGTGCATCCGGAGACCGGCAAGCGGAATCTCGGGCTCTACCGGTTGCAGCAGCACTCGCACAACACGCTCGGCATGCACTGGCAGATCCACAAAGACTCGACCGCCCATCACGCGGTCGCCGAGCGGCTCGGGCAGCGGTTGCCGGTGGCGATCGCGTTCGGCTGCGACCCGGTGGTCTCGTACGCCGCGTCCGCCCCGCTTCCGGCCGACATCGACGAGTACCTGTTCGCCGGGTTCCTGCGCGGGGAGCGGGTGGAGCTGGTGGACTGCCTGACCGTCCCGCTCCGGGTGCCGGCGAACGCGCAGGTGGTGCTGGAGGGGTACGTGGAGCCGGGCGAGCGGGCACCGGAGGGCCCGTTCGGCGACCACACCGGCTTCTACACGCCGGTCGAGCCGTTCCCGGTGTTCCATGTGGAGTGTATGACCACTCAGCGGGACCCGGTCTATCACACGATCGTCACGTCCAAGCCGCCGCAGGAGGACGGGCCGATCGGCCACGCCACCGAGCGGATTTTCCTGCCGCTGCTGAAGCTGCTGATCCCGGACATTGTGGACTACTCGATGCCGGAGCCGGGCGTGTTCCACAACTGCGTGATCGTCTCGATCCGCAAGCGGTACCCGAAGCACGCGCAGAAGGTGATGCACGCGATCTGGGGCGCGCACCTGCTGTCGCTGACCAAGCTGATCGTGGGGGTGGACGACGACTGCGACGTGCACGACTACTACGAAGTGGCGTTCCGGGCATTCGGCAATGTGGACTACGCCCGGGACCTGGTGGTCACCGAGGGCCCGGTCGACCACCTCGACCACGCCTCCTACCAGCAGTTCTGGGGCGGCAAAGCGGGTATCGACGCGACCCGCAAGCTGCCTACCGAGGGGTACACCCGGGGCTGGCCGGAGGAGGCCGTGATGTCCCCCGAAATCAAGGAACTGGTCGACCGGCGGTGGCGGGAGTACGGGCTGTGACCGAGGTGGTGCCCCGACCCGGCCCGGTCCGGGCGTTCCTGCGACTGGTCGCGATCGAGCACTCGGTGTTCGCGCTGCCGTTCGCGTACCTGTCCGCGCTCACCGCGATGGCGGTCACCGGGGTCGGGGTGCGCTGGCTGGACCTGGCGCTGATTACGGTGGCGATGGTCGGCGCCCGGACGTTCGCGATGGCGGCGAACCGGATCATCGACCGGCACATCGACGCCCGCAACCCGCGCACCGCGAACCGGGAACTGGTCACCGGGGTGGTGAGCCTGCGCACCGCCTGGACCGGCGCACTGGTGGCGCTGGCGGCGTTCGTCGCGGCGGCGATCGCGCTGAACCCGCTGGTGGCGGCGCTGAGCCCGCTGGCGGTGGTGCCGTTGGTGGTCTACCCGTACGCGAAGCGGTTCACCAACTGGCCACACGCGATCCTCGGGGTAGCGCAGATGGTCGGCCCGGTCGGTGGCTGGCTCGCGGTGACCGGCACGTTCGCCGGGTCCGGTCCGGGTTGGCTGCTCGGCGCCGCGGTCGGGCTGTGGATCGGCGGGTTCGACCTGATCTACGCCTCGCAGGACGCCGAGATCGACCGCGAGATCGGGGTCCACAGCGTACCGGCGCGGTATGGGGTCCGGTTCGCGCTGCGGGCGGCGATGGTCGCCCACGCGGTCACCTTCGGGCTGCTGGTCTGGTACGGGTTGCTCACCGACTACGGTCTGCTGTGGTGGGTCGGGATGGCGTTGGCGGCCGGCGCGTTCGGTTACGAACACTCGATCGTGAAGCCGACCGATCTGTCCAAGGTGAACCGTGCCTTCTTCACGGCGAACGGGTTCGTCGGGATCGTGCTGTTCGGGTTCGCGCTGGCGGATCTGATCGCGGGTGGGCGGTTCGGATGACCCGGACCCCGTGGATCGTCGGCGTCTCCGGGGCGTCCGGCACGCCGTACGCGGCGGCGGTGCTGCGCGGGCTGCTCGACGCCGGTGCCGCGGTCGATCTGGTGGTGTCCCGGGCGGCCCGGCTGACCGTACTGGATGAGACCGGCCAGCCGTTCCGGGACGGGCATTGGCGCGAGGACCTGGCCCGCTGGTTGGGTCGCGACCTGGACCAGGCCGACGTCCGCCACTGGCCGGCCGGTGATCTGGCGGCCGGCCCGTCCTCCGGCTCGTACCCGGCCCTGGGGATGGTGGTGGTCCCGGCCAGCACCGCCGCCTGCGCCGGGATCGCGATCGGGCTGTCCAAGGATCTGCTGCAGCGGGCGGCGGAGGTCAACCTGAAGGAACGGCGCCCGGTCGTGGTGGTGCCGCGGGAAACCCCGGTCACCCGGTCCCATCTGGAGCATCTGATCGCGTTGCACGACGCGGGCGCGGTGGTGCTGCCGGCCAGTCCCGGGTTCTACGGGGCCGGCGCGCAGGCGTCATCGCAAGAACTGATCAACTTCGTCGCGGGCAAGGTGCTGGACGCGCTGTCCGTGCCGCACAACCTGTTCCGTCGCTGGCAAGGTGGGGTCAAGCCATAGCTGGCTCAGGCCGTAGCCCTTACCGGCTCTCGCCCATCTTCTCCAGCTCACCCTCGAGCAGGGCACGCACCTCGGACTCACGGAACCGTCGGTGGCCTCCGGGCGTGCGAATGCTGCCAATCCGACCGGCCGCTGCCCAGCGCGTCACGGTCTTCGGGTCGACGCGGAACAATGCTGCCACCTCGCCCGGCGTCAGCAGACGATCTCCCGTGTCCACGTCCCCTCCTCGCGTCGTCGATGCTTACTCGTCGACTCGCAAAGCATCGCGAGACCCGGTCGGCCGGCAGGCCGACTCAGGTGGTGTAAGCCATTACATCACCTTCCAAGCGCTATGTCCGATAAACGATCAGACATAGTTACTTGTGAAGTTAGTGCCGGAGGCTTTGCGAGCCATGCTCATATTTTGCCCCAGATTACACGGCTCGGAGGCTGATCTTCAAAACCCGTTCCGGTCACCCTAAATAATGACCAAACGGACGACCAGCCTCTAGCTGGCGGATGGAACGGACTGCGAGGTTCGGGTCAGCCATGGTGGCAATGGGGCGTAGCGCCCACGTCCGACGCGTCGTCCTCGATAAGACAATAGTCGGATCAACCGCAAGTTTTCCGGAGAGCTACACCACATCGGAATTATCCGGCTACCATGCGTGACCGCCGGACGACCCGGCCTATGGCGCCTGACCAGCGACTATCTTCCCGAAGCAGGCGACTCGGCGCGCCGGTCGCCGGCGCCCGCTTGGAAAGCCGGGTTGCTGGCTCGAACCGGGATTGCCTACCGGGCCGGTGGCTCGAAGAACGTGGCGAGCAGCCCCGGATCGGCGTTCCCGCCGGAGATCACCGCCACCGTCCGGCCACCCGGCAGCTCGTCCCGGTGGTGCAGGAACGCCGCGGTCGCCACCGCCCCGCTCGGCTCCACCACCAGCCGCGCCTCCCGCACCATCGCCCGGGTGGTGTCGAGGATCTCCGGCTCGGTGACGGTCACGATCCCGTCCAGCCGAGCCCGCAGGTGCGCCAGCGTCAGCTCGGAGAGGCCGGTACGCAGGCCGTCCGCGACCGTCCGGAAGGTCTGCTCCGGAGGCCACACCCGCAGCTCACCGACGGTGAGCGACTCCCGCGCGTCGGCCGCCAGCGCCGGCTCCACCCCGATCACCGCCGCTCCCGGCCGCCGGGCCTTCACCGCGGTCGCCACCCCGGACGCGAGCCCGCCGCCGCCGACCGGCACCAGCACCAGGTCGACCGGCAGGTCCTCGACGATCTCCAGGCCGACCGTACCCTGCCCGGCGATCACGTGCGGGTGGTCGAACGGCGGCACCATGGTCAGGCCGCGCTCGGTTGCGAGCGCCGCCGCCCGGCTGGCCCGCTCGGCCGGCGGCACCAGCACCACCTCCGCGCCGAGCCGCCGGGTCGCTTCGACCTTCGCCGGCACCGAGCCCGCCGGCATCACCACCACGCAGGGCACCCGGAACGCCCGGGCCGCGTACGCCACGGCCTGCGCGTGGTTGCCGGAGGAGTGGGTCACCACTCCGGCCCGGCGGACCGGCTCCGGCAGCGAGGCCAGCGCGTGGTACGCGCCGCGCAGCTTGAACGCGCCGACCGGCTGCAGGTTCTCCGGCTTCAGCCACAGCCGGTCGGACCAGGGACTCGGTAGCAGCGGGGTCCGGACCGCCACGCCGTCGAGGTTGCGCGCGGCTGCCCGTACGTCATCCAGGGATACCAGCTCCACCCCACCCATCCTGCCGGTACGCCCGCCGGCCGCCTACCGCGCAGAGACCGAGCCTCAGCGGAAGCCGGCGGGGTGGCCGCCGGTGGCCGGGAGGGCGGCCAGCTTGTGGCGGGCGGTGAGTTCGGGCAGCACCGACCGGAGCGCCCGGACCGTGTTCTGCCGCTCGCCGCCACCGTCGTGCAGCAGCACGATCCCGCCCTCCTCGGTGCCGGCGCTGAGGATCGCGGCGATCACCGTCGCCGCCGGCTGGGTCCAGTCCTGCGGGTCCACCGTCCAGTGCAGCGACTCCATCCCGAGCTCCTCGGCCACCTCGACCACCCGCTCGGTCCAGGCGCCGCCGGGCTGCCGGTAGTAGGAGATCCGGGCCCCGGGCACCGCCGCCCGGATCGCCGCGTTGGTCCGGGTCAGGTCCGCGCGGATGGCATCGCGGGACCGGCCACCCAGCTCGAGGTCGTGGTTCCAGGAGTGGTTGCACAGCGTGTGGCCGTCCGCGGCGATCGCCTGGATCAGCTCCGGAAACGCCTCCGCCATTTCCCCGACCACGCAGAACGTCGCCTTCACTTCGTGCTTCCGCAACAGCTCCAGCACGTCCGGCGTCCACCGTGGATCTGGCCCATCGTCGAACGTCAACGCGACATAGTCGGCACCGGTGGTCTCGTGGCTGCCGTACGGCCCGCCCGGCCGTACCTCCGACAGCGGCGGTCCGACCGGGCCGGCCGCCGGCTCGGCCGGCGCCGCGAGCGCCGCGTCGGCATTGGCCCCGGTGACCGACTCGTCCGTGCCCGATGACGCGGCGGTCTGGTTGCTGGACTCGGGTTCGCCGCCCGGCGACTCGCGGAAGGTCGCCCGCGCCAGGACGTTCCCGATCCCGTATGAAGTGGCGACGACCGCGACCGCCGTCGCGATCACGACCCGCCAACCGAACTTTCCCCCTGCTACTCGACCATCCACGCCATTCCCCCCGAAATGCGTTGAACGTGCCGAGAACAGGAATATCACACAGTCGCGTTACGTATCAGGCATTTGGACATCCACGAGGATAACGCTGACGTTATCGGGCGCCCCCGCTGCCAGCGCCAACTCCACCAGCTGGTGCGCGCATCTTTCCAAATCGGGTTGCTCGCGGAGGGTTTGCGCGATCGCCGTCTCGTCCACGTAGTCGCTCAGACCGTCGCTGCAGAGCAGGAACCGGTCGCCCGGCCGCGGCTTCACCACCACGTAGGTCGGCCGCAGCCCGGCCCCGTGCACCGCCTGGGTCACCAACGCCCGCTGCGGATGCGCCCGCGCCTCGGCCGGCGAGATCACCCCTTTGTCCACCAGGCCCTGGACGTACGTGTCGTCCCGGGTCAGTTGGGTCAGGGCGCCGTCCCGCCAGGCGTACGCCCGGGAATCTCCAACATGGACCAGGTCGAGGTCGTCGCCGTCGGTGAGCATCGCGGTCAGGGTGGTGCCCATCCCGTCCAGGCTCGGGTCGGCCTCGATCGCTTCGCGGATCCCCCGGTTGGCGGCCTCCACCGCCGCCCGCAGTGCCTCGGCCGGCACCTCCGGCTGGGGCCCCTCGTCCAGGGCGGCCAGCGTCCGGATCACTATCTCGCTCGCGACCTCACCCGACGGCCCGCCGCCCACTCCGTCGGCGACCGCGACCAGTCGCTGCCCGGCGTGGACGGCGTCCTCGTTGTTCTCACGGGCCTTGCCCCGGTCACTCACCGCCACGGCACGCAGGATCACGCTCATGACGAGCAGTCTGCCGGATGGCCGCCACCGCGTCTCTACGCACTAGTACGTATCGTTTGGCTATGCTGCCGCTGCCGATGGTCGGGCGGGCCGAGGAACTCGCCGAAATAGGGCAAGCCTGGTCAGACCTGCCGGCCACCGTGGTGCTGACCGGCGGTCCCGGTTCCGGCAAGAGCGCGCTGGTCCGGGCCGCGCTCGGAAAGCTCGACCCGGCGCCGGCCACGGTGCTGGCCGGTCAGGCCCGGATCCACTCGCCGGCCCCCTACGACTGGCTGGCCACCGTGCTCAGCGCCCACCCTCACCCCGACCTGCCGGTCCCGACCGACGCGCTGGCCTGGCTGGCGCAGCAACCCGGGCCGCCGCCCCGGCGGTACGCGCCGGGATCGCTGCTCCGGCTGGCGGTCCGGACGGTCCGGGCGCTCGCCGGCGACGGCCCGGCCGTGATCGTGGTCGAGGACCTGCACGCGCTCGACCCGGCCAGCCTCAACCTGGTCGCCGAGCTCGCCGCCGGCGCCCTGCCGGCGCTGCTGCTGGTCACCAGCCGGCCGCCGGGCACCGCCGACGTGCCCGAACTCGCCGCCCGTACGCTGGCGCAGCTGGCCGGCGCCCCCGGGGTGATCCGCCAGCACCTGGGGCCGCTCGACCTCAGCGAGGTGGCGGCCTTGCTGGAGCGGCGGTACGGATCGCCCGCCCCGCCCGAGTTGGTCGGGGTGGTCCATGAGCGCACCGGCGGCAACCCGTACCGGCTCACCGAGCTGCTCGCGACCAGCCGGAGCGTGACCCCGGCGGCGCTGCTGGAGCGGATCGGCGCCGAGCCGCTCCCGGAACTCACCGCCCGCGAGGTGGAGGTGCTCTCGTGCCTCGCCGCCGGGATGTCCAACCAGCAGGTGGCCTCGGCGCTCGGGATCTCGATCCGGACCGTCACCGTGCACGTGTCGAATCTGCTCCGCAAGACCCGGTCGTCGTCCCGGACCGAGGCGGCGGTCTGGGCGGTCCGGCACAACCTGGTCGCGCTGCCGGCCGGTGACCGGTAGCCCGGTCACCGGCCGGAGCAGCGGTGATCAGCGACTCAGGTTGCGGTAGCGGCGGATCGCCAGCGGGGCGAACACCGCGATCAGCAGCGCCGGCCAGCCGATCGCGAGCAGCAGCGCGTGCTCGGCCGGCCAGGAGCCGCTGTCGATCCCCGGGTTACCGAACAGCTCCCGGGTCGCGGCGACGGTCGCCGACAGCGGGTTCCACTCCGAGACCGTGCCCAGCCAGCCGGGCATCAGCTCGGGGGCCACGAACACGTTCGAGACCGCGGTGAGCGGGAACGCCACCGGGAACACCACCACCGCGACCGTTTCCGGGTTCCGGACCGCCAGTCCGAAATAGATCCCGACCCAGCTGATCGCGAACCGCAGCAGCAGGATCAGCCCGACCGCCAGCAGCGCGTCGCCGATCCCGTTGCGCCACTGCCAGCCGACCAGCAGCCCGCAGACCACCAGCGCCGCCAGCTCCAGGCAGGCCCGGAACAGGTCGGCCAGGCTGCGGCCGGTCAGCAGTGAGGACCGGGCGGTCGGCATCGACCGGAACCGGTCCACCACGCCCCGGCTCGCGTCCAGCGCCAGGCTGGTCCCGGTCGCCCCCAACCCGTACAGCATCGTCATCACGAACACCCCCGGCAGCAGGAACTCCCGGTAGTCGCCACCCCCGGGCACCGACATCCCGCTGCCGAAGACGTAGCCGAACACCAGCACGAACATGATCGGCAGGGTGAAGTAGATGACGATCTCCTCTGGCGACCGGCGGATCTGCGCCAGGTTGCGCAGGGTCATCGTCCAGCCGTCGGCGATCGCGTACCGCATAGTCATTCCCTTCCGGTGAGGTAGAGGAAGGCCTCGTCGAGGGTGGGCCGGCGGACCCCGAGGTCCTCGGCGTCCAGCCCGGCGTTGGCGAACGCCCGGACCAGCCGGCTGAGCGCGTCCACCCGGTCGGTGACCGGGGCGCTCAGCCGGCGGGTCTCGGGATCCACGTCCGGCTCGCCGCCGCTGACCCGGTGCAGGATCGCCGCGGCCGCGCCGAGCTGGCCGGCGTCCCGGACCACCACCTCGAGCCGGTCCCCGCCGAGCTTCGACTTGAGCTGGTCCGGGGTGCCCTCGGCGACCGCCACGCCCCGGTCGATCACGGAGATCCGGTCGGCCAGGTGGTCCGCCTCCTCCAGGTACTGGGTGGTGAGCAGCACGGTGGTGCCCTGCGCCACCAGCGACCGCACGAACTCCCAGACCTGGTTGCGGCTGCGCGGATCGAGCCCGGTGGTCGGCTCGTCCAGGAACAGCAGCTCCGGAGTCAGGATCATGCTGGCCGCCAGGTCGAGCCGGCGCCGCATCCCGCCGGAGTACTCGCCGGCGGACTTGTCCGCGACCGCGGTGAGTCCGAACTGGTCGAGCAGCTCGTCGGCTCGGCGCTTCGCCGCCCGCGGTGACAGGTGGTAGAGCCGGCCGAACATCACCAGGTTCTGCCGGCCACTGAGGATCTCGTCGACCGCCGCGTACTGCCCGGTCAGCGCGATCCGCTCCCGCACCTGGGCCGGCTGCCGGACCACGTCGTACCCGGCCACCACCGCCCGGCCGGCGTCCGGCCGGAGCAGGGTGGTGAGGATCCGGACCGCGGTGGTCTTGCCGGCGCCGTTCGGCCCCAGCACCCCGTACACCGTGCCGGCTGGCACCCGCAGGTCGAGCCCGGCCAGCGCCTCGGTGTCCCGGAACCGCTTGCGGAGTCCTTCTGCCTGGATCATTGGTTTACTCCCACTCGGGCGGGCGGCAGCGGCACCTCGGCGACCGCCGGCCGGACCCGGCCCGGCCACCAGAACCGGCGGCCGATGTGGACCGCCAGCGCCGGGACCAGCAGGCTCCGGACCAGGAAGGTGTCGAGGAGCACGCCGACCGCGATGATGATTCCCATCTGGACCGACGGGGTGAGCGGCAGGACGCTGAGCGAGGCGAAGGTCGCGGCGAGCACGATCCCGGCGCTGGTGATGACGCCACCGGTGACGACCAGCGCGTGCAGCACCCCGCGCCGGTGGCCGATCCGGTTCGCCTCCTCGCGCGCCCGGGTCATCAGGAAGATGGTGTAGTCCACGCCCAGCGCGACCAGGAAGATGTACGCCTGCAGCGGGATCGCCCACCAGACCCCGGGCAGGTCGAACACCCGGAAGATCAGCGCGGCAGCGCCGAGCGCGGCGACGTACGAGAGGACCACGCTGGCCAGCAACAGCAGCGGCGCGACCAGTGCTCGCAACAGGACGATCAGCACCAGCAGCACCACCGCCAGGATCAGCGGCATCACCAGCCGGTTGTCGCGCTCGGCGGTCTGCTCCGAGTCGACCTCCGCGGCGGTGACTCCGCCGACCAACGCGTCGGAGCCGGGCACCGCGTGGACCGCGTCCCGCAGCCGCTCCACAGTGTCCTTCGCTGGCTCGCTGTCCGGAGCGTCGTCGAGCACCGCCTCGATCCGTACCCACCGGCCGTCGGCGGACTGCTCGGTCACGGCCGCGCTCGCCACCCCGTCGACGCCGGTGGCGGCGGCCACCACCTGGTCGGCGGTCTCGGTGGTGGCGAGGATCTCGGCCGGGCCGGTGGCACCGCCCGGGTAGTGCGCCTCCACCAGCCGCTGCCCGGTGACCGAGCCGACCTCCTTGGTGAACAGCTCGTCGCCGGGTAGGCCGAGGTTGAGGTTGGTCGCGCTGACCGCGAGGACGCCGAGCACCGCGGCGGTGCCGAGCCAGATCAGCCGGGGCCGGCGACCGACCAGCCGGGACAGGGCCGCCCAGCCGCGGTGCTGCTCGGCACCGGTCGGCCCGGCCTGGTGCTCGGCCTGGTACCTGGGCACGAACGGCCAGAACAGCCACCGTCCGCACAGGACCAGCAGGGCGGGCAGCAGGGTGGTCATCGCCAGGAACGCGGCGACGATCCCGACCGCGGCGACCGGGCCCAACCCACGGGTGGCCGGCAGGTCGGCGGCGACAAGGCACAGCAGCGCCAGCGCGACGGTGGCGGCGGAGGCGAAGATCGCCGGGAACGACCGGCGCAGCGCGACCCCCATCGCCTGGTGGCGGTCCGGATGGCGGCGCAGCTCCTCGCGGTAGCGGGCGATCAGCAGCAGGGCATAGTCGACCCCGACCCCGAACACCAGCACGGTCAGGATGCTCTGGCTCTGGAAGTCGACGGCGATCCCGGCGTACTCGGCGAGCAGGTAGACCGCGGCGCTGGCGAGCTGGCTCGCCAGCCCGACGCTCAGCAACGGCACCAGCCACAGGATCGGGCTGCGGTAGGTGAGCAGCAGCAACAGCACCACCACCGCGGCGGTCACCGCGACCAGCGTCAGGTCCATCCCGCTGAACGCGTCGAACACGTCGTCCAGCGAGCCGGCGCTGCCGGTCAGCGCGGTCTGCAGGCCGTCCGGTACCCCGGCGGCCAACTCGTCCCGGATCGCGGCGGTCGCGTCGGCCTGGGCGTCCTCGTCGCCGGCGAGCGGGAACGAGAGCAGCAGCGCCTGGCCGTCCTCGCTCGGGATCGCCGGCGGCACTTCGCCGCCCTCGGCGTACTGGGCGAACGCCGCCCGGTCCGCCTCGACCGCGGCCCGGTCGGCGTCGGTGATGCCGGCCTCGCGGGCGTAGACCGCCACCGCCACCAGCTGGTCCGAGCCGGCGAACGCGGCCTCGGCCCGCTCCGCCGCTCGCTGGGTTTCGGCGCTGTCGGGCAGCGCGCCGAGCGCGTTGTTGTCCTGTGCCTCGGTGAGCTGGATCGCCAGCGGGCCGGCGATCGACGCGAGCACCAGCCAGAAGATCAGGGTGAAGAACTTGCTGCGCCGGCCGGCGGGGAGTGCGGCGGGCCGGCGCCGGGAGGGTGTGGTGGTATTCATGCCGGCAGCCTCTGCCGGCCCGCTGACCGGTCACGCACCAGCGACTGACCGCCGCTAACCGCCGCTGACCGGGCTGGTCAGCGCGGCTGGTCTAGCCGGGGCTATTGCGGCTGGTCGAGCCGGGCCAACGCGTCCCGGGCGGTCGCCGCGGCGGACGTTCCGACGACGTGCTCCGCGACCGCCAGCGCCTGCCGGTAATGCTGCCGGGCGGTATCGGGGTCGCCCTCGGCCTCGGCGATCCGGGCCAGCGTGATCGAGATCTCCGACCGGATCGAGTCGGCGGTGAACCAGCCCGACGGGCACTCGGACATCGCCGTCTCGGCGAACTCCCGCGCCTCCGCCAGCTCGCCCCGCAGCCGGGCCACCTCGGCCAGCCCGAGCCGCGCCGAGGCGACCATCTCCGGCGCCCCGGCGCGCCGGGCGGCGGCGATCGAGGCCTGGTAGTCGGCGGCGGCCGCGGCCAGCTCGCCGGCCCGGATCCCGCCGTCACCGCGCAGCCGCAGCAGGTCCGCGGTGTCCGTCTGCGAGTCCAGCTCGCCGGCGAGCCGCAACGCCTCGTCGATCATGGTGATCGAGCCGGTACGGTCGCCGCGCCGGTCGGCCACCTCGGCGAGCGCGGCCAGCGCGTTGGTCATCCCCCACCGCTCGCCGATCGCCCGGAACGCGGCCAGCGCCTCCGTGAACAGCGGCTCGGCCTGGTCGAGCTCGCCGCCGAACAGCCACACGTAGCCGATCCCGAGCGGGCCGAACGCGATGCTCCAGGGCTCGTCGCTGAGCAGCTCCTGCCATTGCGCTGCCATCGCGGTCGCCTCGCTGGCATCGCCCTCCGGCGGGCCGGCGGTGAGCGCCGCGAGCAGCAGCAGCACCGGCTGCCGGGGCTTGCGGTTCAGTTGCGCCAGCATCGCCGGCGCGCTCTCGAACCGGCTCGCCAGCGCCGGATCACCGGCATCGCCCAGCGCCGCGTTCAGCACGCACAGCCAGTACTCCTCCGCCATGCCGGCGGGTGGCTCGGGGCCGAGGATGCGCAGCACCTCGCTGGCCAGCATCGCCGCCTCGCTGCGCAGCCCGCGCAACCACCAGTAGCAGGACAGCGCGGTCACCAGCTCCAGCGCGGTGTCCCGGTCGCCGGCGGCCACCGCCCCGCGCAACGCGGCGTGCACGTTGTCGCGTTCCACGTCCAGCCGGGCCAGCCACGCCAGCTGCTCCGCCCGGCGCAGGTGCGGGTCGGCGGTCCAGGCCAGGTCGATCAGGTACGCCGCGTGGGCGCGCCGGATCTCCTCGGTCTCGCCCGCCTCGGCGAGCCGCTCCGCGGCGTACGCCCGGACCGTGTCCAGCATCCGGTAGCGGTCGCCAGCAACCTCCACGAGCGACTTGTCGACCAGGCTGGTGAGGGTCTCCAGGTCGGACCCGGTGACTTGTTCCACGGCGGCCAGCGTGGCCCCGCCGGCGAACACCGCCAACCGCCGGGCCAGCCGCTGCTCCGGTTCGTCGAGCAGCTCCCAGCTCCACTCCACCACCGCCCGCAGGGTCCGGTGCCGGGGCGAAGCGGTCCGGCTCCCCCGCGACAGCAGCGCGAACCGGTCGTCGAGCCGGCTGGCGACCTCCGCCACCGGCAGCGACCGGAGCCGGGCCGCGGCCAGCTCGATCGCCAGCGGCAGGCCGTCCAGGGTCCGGCAGATCCGCAGTACATCGGCCCGGTTGGCTCCGTCCAGTGTGAACCCGGGAACTACGTCGGCGGCGCGCTCCACGAACAGCCGTACCGCTGGATAAGTCAGCGCCTGCTCGGCGCCGGCGTCGGCCGGCGGCAGCGCCAACCCGGACAGTGGACTGAGCGCCTCGCCGGTGAGGCCGAGCGGCTCCCGGCTGGTGGCCAGGATCCGCAGCTGCGGGGCGGCCCGCAGCAGCCGGTCGGCGAGCCCGGCCGCGTCGGCGATGACGTGCTCGCAGTTGTCGAGCACCAGCAGCAGCCGCCGGTCGGACAGTGCCGCGGCGAGCCGGTCGATCGGGCTGAGTCTGCTGTCGGTGCCGGTGCGCAGGCCAGCGTCGCGCAGGCCGAGCGCGGTCAGCACCGCCAGCGGCACGTCCGCGCCGGTGCCCAGCGGCGCCAGCTCCACCAGGCAGGTTTCGCCGGGATGCTGGCTCGCCGCCTCCATCGCCAGCCGGGTCTTACCGGCCCCGCCCGGGCCGGTGATCGTCACCAGCCGGGCCTCGCCGAGCAGCTTGGCCACCCGGCGCAGCTCCTCGTCGCGGCCGACGAAGCTGGTGAGCTGGGCGGGCAGCCGCGGCCCGGGTGACGGCGGCGGCGCGGGTGCGGCCGGCGGCTGCGCCTCGCCGCGCAGCACCGCTCGGTGGACGGCGGCGAGTTCGGGCGACGGATCCGCGCCCAGCTCCTCGGCGAGCGTCCGGCGCGCGTCCTCGTACTCCGCCAATGCCTCGGCCTGCCGGCCGCTGCCGGCGAACGCCCGCATCAGCTGCCCTCGCAGCCGCTCCCGGGCCGGATGCGCCCGCACCAGCTGGCGCAGCTCCGGCACCAGGGCGGCGTGCTCACCGAGCGCGAGGTCAGCCTCGATCCGGTCGGCGAGCGCGGCGAGTCGGGCCTCCTCCAGGCGCACCGCCTCGGTGGTCGCGAACGGCGCGTCGACCAGGTCGGCGAACGCCGGGCCGCGCCACAGTGCCAGGGCTTCCCGGAGCAGCCGGGCGGCGCCCGAGACGTCCCCGGCTACCAACGCCCGGTGCCCCTCGTCGGCGAGCCGCGCGAACCGGTGCGCGTCGACGTCGTCGCGGGCGACTGCCAGCCGGTAGCCGGCCGGGTGGAACTGCACCAGCGCCGGGTCGGGCAGCGCCCGGCGCAGCCGGGAAACCTGGGACTGGAGCGCGTTCGCGGCGCGGGCCGGCGCGGCCGCTCCGTACAGGTCGTCGATCAGCCGCTCGGTGCCGACCACCTGGCCCGGGTCGACGAGCAGCCGGGCCAGCAATGCCCGCACCCCGGGTCCGCCGAGCTGGAGCGGCGCCCCGCCGTCGTCCCACACCTGAGTCGGACCCAGGATCCCGAACCGCATCCACCGATTGTCCCGCAGGCCTCCGACGGCCAGCCGGGTGCGGATTGGTGTGGCGCCGCTCCGCCCTCGCAGAAGATCACGGGAAACCAAAGGTCGTGATAGCGACGCTCAGGTTCCCGTGATCATGACTGACGGTGCGCAGACATCGGCTTGACGGCGACGCTCGCGCGCGTATACTCGGTTGCGAGTATACGGCTGCGAGGAGGTGACCGGACGTGGCGAAGCGGCGGAAGGTGAACAACCTGCTGGCGCTCGCCGTGCTCGCGCTCGCCGCCGAGCGGCCGATGCATCCGTACGAGATGGCCTCGCTGCTCCGGGAGCGCGGCAAGGACCAGAGCATCAAGATCAACTGGGGATCGCTCTACACCGTGGTCGGCAACCTCGAGAAGCACGGGTTCATCGAGGCCACCGAGACGGTCCGGGAGGGCCGCCGGCCGGAGCGGACCGTCTACACCATCACCCCGGCTGGTCGCGAGGAGATGGAGGACTGGTTGCGGGAGCTGATCGGCACGCCGGAGAAGGAGTACCGGCGGTTCGAGGCGGCCCTGTCGCTGCTGCCCGGGCTGCCGCCTGAGGAGGTGGCCGAGCTGCTGCGGCAGCGGCTGCGCAGCCTCGAGGAACAGATCGCCGAGGCGACCGCGGCGATCGAACGGGTCGCCAGTGAGCTGCCGCGACTGTTCCTCATCGAGGCCGAGTACGACCTGGCGATGCTACGCGCCGAGGCGGAGTGGGTCCGCGGCCTGCTGACCGAGATCGAGACGGGCACGATGCCCGGGCTGGCCCTCTGGCGGGCCTACCGCCAGGGCGGGGAGCTACCGCCGGAGATCCGGGAACTCGCGGAGAGGGGGTCGGTACCGGACTGACACGCAAAACCGACCCGGAGGGGTGCGGCAACACCCCACCGGGTCGAAACCCTCGCACCGAATCCACAGGAGCCGGCACGGAGGCTGCAGCTACAGCGTAGTCGGCTCCTGGTCATCGAGAACACCAGGAGAAGCCGATATGCATAACCAATCGCAGTACGCGGTGGTGGCAGACGGCCTCGTCAAGACCTATCCGAACGGGGTCAAGGCGCTGGCCGGACTGTCGCTACGGGTACCCGCCGGCCAGGTGTTCGGGCTGCTCGGCCCGAACGGCGCCGGCAAGACCACCACCATCAAGGTGTTGAGCACACTGGCCCGGCCGGATGCCGGCACGGCGCTGGTCGCCGGCCAGGACCCGCTCCGGGCGCCGAAGCCGGTCCGCCGGGCGATCGGCGTGGTGT
The DNA here is from genome assembly GCA_036564175.1 of Natronosporangium sp. Lineage (GTDB taxonomy): Bacteria > Actinomycetota > Actinomycetes > Mycobacteriales > Micromonosporaceae > Natronosporangium. The sequence continues at coordinate 26,563 of DATCKZ010000025.1, read as the reverse complement.
CGCAACGCTCCGGCGCCGACCCGATGATGACCGGCCGCGCCAACCTGCTGCTGCAGGGCCGGTTGTACGGGATGCGCGGGCCGACGCTGGCCCGCCGGGTGGACGAGTTGCTGGCCCGGTTCGCGCTCACCGACGCGGCGAACCGGAAGGTCCGCACCTACTCCGGTGGCATGCAACGCCGGCTGGATGTCGCGCTCGGGCTGGTGCACCGGCCGCGGGTGCTGTTCCTGGACGAGCCGACCACCGGCCTGGACCCGGAGGCCCGGGCGGCGATGTGGGCGGAAATCAGCAAGCTCACCGCCGATGGGCTGACCATCCTGCTCACCACCCACTACCTGGAGGAGGCGGACCGGCTCGCCGACCGGCTCGCGATCGTCGACAAGGGACGGGTGGTCGCCGAGGGTACGCCCGCGGAGCTGAAGGGCGAACTCTCCGGCGACGCGATGCACATCGAACTGCGTACCGCTCTGGACGAAGCGGCGGCGAAGGCCGCCGAGGCCGCGCTGGCGGCGATTCCGGGGGTACGGGAGATCGCGCTGGACGGTCATCGACTGTCCGCCCGGGCCGACGACGCGGCCGAGGCGGTGCCGGTGGCGCTGCAGCGGCTGACCGCCGCCGGGGTGCCGGTGGCGACCGTCACCGCCGCCCGGCCGTCGCTGGACGACGTCTATCTCCGGTACGCCGGCCGCCGGTTCGCCGAGGCCAACTCGACCGAAGGGGGTGCCCGATGAGCGCGGTGCTGACCGACACCTGGTGGCTGACCGGCCGCCGGCTCAAGGCCGGGATGAGCCAGCCGGCCTACGTCATCGTCTCGCTGGTCCAGCCGGTGATCTGGTTGTTCCTGTTCGGCAACCTGTTCCGCCGGGTGGTTGAGCTGCCCGGCTTCGGCACATCATCCTATCTGGACTACTTGATACCGGGCGTGGTGATGATGAACGCGCTGTCGGTGAACATGTGGGCCGGCATGGTCACGCTCGAGGAGATCGAGCGCGGCACGCTGAACCGGTTCCTGGTCCTACCGGTGAGCCGCAGCGCCATCATGAACTCCAACGTGGTGGAGCAGGCGGTCAACACCAGCTTCCAGTCGGCGGTGATCGTGCTGCTCGGCTGGGCCGCCGGTGCCAACTATCCGGGGGAGATCGCCGGGATGGCGGTGCTGATCGGCGGGTCGGTGCTGGTGGGCACCATCTTCGGCGCCTTCTCCAACGCGATCGGGATGCTCGTGCGGCAGCGCGAGTCGATTATCGGCATCAACACGTTCCTGTTGCTGCCGCTCACGTTCCTGTCCACTGTGTTCATGGTCCGGGAGCTGATGCCCGGCTGGATGCAGGGGATCTCCCGGGCCAACCCGCTGGACTGGGCGGTGGTGGCCGGCCGGTCGGCGCTGTCGGCCGACCCGGACTGGGGGCTGGTCGCCAGCCGGGGCGGTTGGCTGCTGCTGCTCGCGTTGATCGCGGTGGCGCTGTCCACCCGCACCTTCCGGGCCTACCAGAAGGCCGTCTAATTCGGTACGGTGGGGACAGCACTCGCAGCGTGTGCTGTCCCCACCGCCGCAGCCGCTCGTGAGCCGCTTCGTGGGAGCCGACATGCCCGATCCCGTCGTTACCGACCAGGACCGCCAGGCCGCGATGGCCCGGCTGGCCGCCGCCGTCGAGGCCGGTCAGCTGAGCCTGGACGAGTACGATCGCCGGCTCACCACCGCGATCGCGGCGAAGACCAGCACCGAGCTGTCGCCGGCGATCGCCGGCCTGCCGGACTGGACTCCGGCGCCGCCGGCGGTCCACGAGCACACCGCGGTCGGCACCATCAAGCACGGCGGCCGGTGGCGGCTGCCGCCCCGGACCGAGATCACCACTCGGATCGGGTCGGTCAAGCTCGACCTCACCGACGCCGAGCTATCCGGTCCGGACGCGGAGATCGCGGTCCGGGCCAGCGTCGGCACCATCAAGGTCCGGGTGCCGGAGCACTGGCGGGTGGCGGTCTACGGCAGCAGCACCATCGGCAGCCGGTGTGTCGAGGAGAACTACCTGCCGCCGGACACGCCGGCTCCCACGCTGCGGCTGCGGCTGGACACCTGGCTCGGCACGGTCAAGGTCTACCGCGCCTGAGCCCGGTCAGCGTTGGCGACGATCGCGTCGCGCAGGTACCGGGCGAGCCCCGGGGCGGTCTTGTCGATGTTCTCGGTGAACCGGTGGTCGGTCACGTACATCTCACCGAGTCCACGGTGGATCTCGTAGGTGCACTCGTAGAACCACCGGCTGATCTGCGCCCGGTGCTCCTCGGCCAGGTCCATCGCCGGCTCGCTGTCGGCCGGCACGCCGGCCGCCATCGCCTCGGCGATCCGCTGGTAGAGGCGATTCGTCTCCTCCTTGATCTGTAGCCAGTCCTGCTTGCTGTAGGACGCGACGCGGCGCTGCGACTCCCGGTACGCCTCGGAATCGCCCCAGCGCTGCTCGGCTTCCTCCGCGTACTGGTCCGGATCGAAGTCGCCGAAGACCTCGAACCGCTCCTGTGCGGTCAGCTTGATTCCCATCTGTTCGGCCTCCATCATGAACTCGATTGCCTCGATCATCTTCCGCAGCCGCTCCAGCCGCTCCAGCAACAATCCGTGCTGCCGTCGCAAGTGGACCATGTGGTCCGCGGCCGGATCGGCCAGGATCTCGGCGATCTCCTCCAGCGAGAACCCGAGCTCCCGGTAGCCAAGGATCTGCTGCAGCCGCTCCAGGTCGGCCTCGGAGTACCGCCGGTAGCCGGCGGCGGTCCGTTCGCCGGGCGACAGCAACCCGATCTCGTCGTAGTGGTGCAACGTCCGCACGGTCACCCCGGTCAACCGGGCGACCTCGCCCACCGAGTAGCCCATCGTTCCCTCCTTACCGGGCCGACGGTAGACCCTTACGTTGCGTGAGGGTCAAGCGTTTCCGCGACCGGTTTCCACGGCCCGGCGGGTGGCGGTGAGCGCGAGCCCGGGCTCGGCACCGGCGGCCGACCGGCCAATACCCGGGGTCGGCCCCTGGCACGGCGACTTGCTTCGATGGGTTGAATCGTTATAAGGTTCGGGAGGTCGGGAGCCAGGTCGCCGTACCCCCGCAGCGTGCACACACATGGGAGCAGGCAATGCACACCCGACTTCTTCGAACTCGTTCGCTGGTGGCGCTCGCCGCCGCCACCCTGGCCGCGGCCGGCTGGCTGGTCGCGTTCCCCAGCACTCCCGCCTCGGCGGCCGTCCAGCCGGGCGTGTTCTACGAGCTCGTCTCCGTCCACAGTGGCAAACTCATCGACATCGAAGGGCGTTCGACCAGCGCCGGCGCGCGGGTGATCCAGTGGGACCGCACCGGTGGCACCAACCAGCAGTTCCAGTTCGTCGACTCCGGCGGCGGCTTCTACCGGATCGTCGCCCGGCACAGCGGGATGGCGCTGGACGTGTTCGAGTGGAACCCCGACAACGGCGCCGAGATCCGGCAATGGACCGACCTCAACGGCACCAACCAGCAGTGGTCGATCATCGAGCACGGCAGTAACCGGGTGAGCTTCATCAACCGGTTCAGCGGCAAGGCGCTCGACCTCTGGGAGGGCTCGACCGCCAACGGCGCCCGGATCTCGCAGTTCGACTACCACGGCTCGCCGCTCCAGCAATGGGAGCTGGTCCCGGTCGACGGCAGCCAACCACCACAGCAGGGTGACTGCGGCAGCGGTACCTTCAACGCCGAGGTGACCCAGAGCGGGAGCACCTACACCGCCCGGAACGGCGGCAACACCGTCTACACCGGAAGCAGCTACGTCGACGCGATCCGCGCCGCCGTCAACAGCCTCACTCCCGGCCGGACCAGCCAGCAACGGGTGGTGGTCCGGGCCAGCGGCTCGACCGGCACCTCGGTGATCAGCCTGCCCAGCCACACCTCGTTCGAGGTGTGCGGGACCATGAACGTCGGTAACGCGTCCGGGCGGGGCGCGGTGGAAGCGTTGAACGCGACCAACGTCTCGATCCCGTTCCTGAATATGACCGGCAACCCGTACTTCGGATTCCGGTTCTACGGCATGAACGGCCTGCACCTGGGCCAGATCAACATGCAGCTGTCCGGCGGGCTCGGGATCCGGTTCGACCGCGACGCCCCGGGCAGCACCAACGTCCGGATGGACGACATCTTCGTCTCCGGCGCCGGCAGCCACGCGGTGGAGACCTGGAACATCGACGGCCTGACGGTCGGCACCGTGACCGCCCGCAACGTCGGCGAGGCCGGGCTGCTGATCCAGACCACCACCAACGCCGAGATCGGGCTGGTCGACGGCCAGAACGTCGCGACCGGCACCGGCTACGCGGTGTTCCGGATGGCGAACCGGGCCGGCCGGGTGGGCAGCAGCTACCCGACCAACATCCACGTCGGCGAGGTCCGGGCGACCGGCGGTGGCCGCGGCATCTTCTGCGTCTCCGAGAGCGGCGGGGTGGTGATCGACCGGATTACGATCTCGCAGACCGGTAACAACGCGATCCTGCTCGAGAACTGCTACAACGTCCGGATCGCGGCGCAGGGCGGCACGATCAGCGGCGGCGGTGAGGTCCGGATCGCGGCCCGCAGCGAGTTCCCGAACAGTCGGGACATCACCCTGGAGAACCTGACCATCAGCAACTCGGGGCTCCGGGAAAGCCCGTGCGGGGTGAACATCGTGATCCGCAACGTGACGCTGGTGAACTCCTCCCGCAACACCTGCGTCTAGCCCCGGCCATTTCGTGTCAAGCGCAGCTACAGGTGTCCGGCGAACCAGCTCGTGGCCAGGTCGGCGACCTCGGCCAGCGCGCCCGGCTCCTCGAAGAGGTGGCCGGCGCCGGGCACGATGTGCAGCTGGTGCGGCGCGGTGAACAGCTCGGCCGCCTGCCGGTTCAGCTCGATCACCGCCCGGTCGCGGCCGCCGACGATGAGCAGGGTCGGTGCCCGGACCTGGCAGAGCACGTCCGCCGCCAGGTCCGGCCGCCCGCCCCGGGACACCACCGCCCGGACCAGCGCCGGCCGGTCGGCCGCCGCGACCAGCGCGGCGGCCGCACCGGTGCTGGCGCCGAACAGGCCGATCGGTAGCGGCTGGGGGTCGGCGGCCCAGTCGACGATCGCGGTCATCCGCTCCGCCAGCAGCCCGATGTCGAACCGGAGCGCGGCGGTCTGTGCGTCCCGCTGCGCCTCCGGCTCGGTGAGCAGATCGGCGAGCACGGTCGCGAACCGGTGCCGGTGCAGCCGCTGCGCCACCAGCCGGTTCCGCGAGCTGTGCCGGGAGCTGCCGGACCCGTGCGCGAACAGCACCACCCCGCGGGCGTCGTCCGGCACCACCAGATCGGCGTCGAGCACCACGCCAGCCGCGTCGATCGCCACCGCGCTCGCCACGGTCATGCCGGGGTGATACCCGGCGTCAGGGCTCGGTAACCCGGGCGACGAAGTAGACCGCCCCGGTCCGCCGGTGCCGGACCAGCACCAGGAACGGCCGGTCCACGTGGAACGGCAGCGGCGTGCTCATGTCGAACGACACCACCCCCATCACCACCGCGGTGGCGGCGGCACCCTCGAACCCCTGCTCGTCCACTCGCAGCACCGCCTGGTGCGCGATCAGATCGATGAAGGTGCGGGCATCGCTGATCCCCGTGAAGTCGGCCGCCTGCTTCGAGAACGCGCAGCGCACCCCGAGCCGCTCGAACTGCTCGTTCAGCACCGCCGCCCCGTTGACCCGGAACCGGGGCAGCGCCAAGTCCAGTTTGGTGCTGCGGGCGGTCGACCAGAGCTGCGCCAGCACCGCCGGCTCGGGCAGCGCCGGCTCCCGGCCCGGCTCCGGCAGCAGCACGTCGACCACCACCTCGCCAGCGGTCGGCAGGCTCGCCAGCTGCCAGCCGGCCGCCTCGGCGTACTCGAACCGCTCCTGTTGCCGCATGGTCGGCACCTGCCGGGGCCCGGCCGGAGCATGGAAATCGGCCGGCGCGGTGGCTTCGGCCGGGAACCGCAGAAGCCACGCCACCTTCAGGTAGAGCGCGTTGACGATCACGGCCGCGGTGTCCTGGTTGATCGTCCCGTTCGCGAGCAGCTCCCGGATCAGGCCGCGGGTGGTCCGCTCGACGTCCTCATTGATCGCCACCCGGGAGCCCTCCGGGTCGTGCCGGAAGTCGGTCTGGTGGACCGCCCCGCCGGGCAGCGCCAGCGCGGTTTGCCGGAACTCCTCGTGGACCGGGAACTGATGATCCAGCCAGAGACTGTTCGCGATCGCCAGCTCGCCGTCGCTGAGCGAGGCCGAGTCGGCCAGCAGCCGGCTCAGCTCGGCGAAGTCGCTGCCGGGGGCGAGTGCCCGCACCAGCTCGTCCCGGGTCTGGCCGCGCGCGCCCTCGGCGGCCAGCCCGACCGCCGCCGCCACCGAGTACGGGGACCAGCAGCAGTTGCCCGCCGCCGGCAGCTCGGCGTGCAGCGCCTGCACGAACTCCAGATGCGCTCGCATCCCGCCAGCGTAGCCCGCCGGACGCCCCCGGACGACGCCGATCAGTCGAGCCCGGCGCAGGCAGCGGCGGCGGCGATCCGGGCTTCGACGCCGTCCCGATCGCGGTCCTGGACCGGCACCGGTTGCCCGGTCCCGGAGACGACGCCCGGGTGGAACTCAACGTCCACGATCTCGGTGCCCCGCAACGTCAGCACCAGTACTCCGGTGTCGGTGCTGTGTGAGTCGCCGTACCAGACGAAGTTCCCGAGTCCCCAGTGGATGTACGCCTCGTCCAGCCAGCCACCGGCGAGCAGCACGTGCGCGTGGGTGCCGAGCACGAGGTCCGCCCCCGCCGCCACCACCGCCTCGGCGAACTCCCGCATTTCGCCGGTCGGGCACGGGTTCCCTTCCTGTCCCCAGTGGACGTAGACGATCACCAGATCGGCGCGGTCGGCGGCGGTAGCCACCGCGTCCGCCGCCCGGTCGACGTCGTGCGCCATCGCGATGCCCGGCCGGCCGGCGGTCGCGGCCCAGCTGTCGGCCAACTCGTGCACCTGCGAGAAGCCGAGCACCGCGATCCGCACGCCGGCCACAGTGGTCAGGTGCGGTGCGTACGCCTCGCGCGCGGTCCGGCCCGCCCCCACGTACGGCATGCCGGCCGCCTCGGCCGACGCCAGCGTGTCGGCGAGCCCAATCTGCCCATAGTCGAGGGTGTGGTTGTTGGCGAGCGAGATCACGTCGATGCCGGCGGCGGCCAGCGCGTCGTACGCGGTGGCCGGCGCCCGGAAGTGGTAGGTCTTCGGTTCCGGGGTGCCCCGGTCGGTGACCGCGGTCTCCAGGTTCAGCATCGCGAAGTCGGCCCGGCGCAGCATCGGCGCGAACGGCCCGAGCGCGGTCGCCGGCTCGTCGAGCAGCGCCAGCGTCCGGCCGGTGAAGTGCACGTCGCCGGCGAACGCGAGGGTCAGCTCCGGCGGCGGCGTCGGCGACGGGGCGATACTGCCGACCGGCTCCCGCCACTGTGCCGGTGGCGGCGGGCCGGGGCCGCCGGTGCAGCCGGCCAGCGCCAGCACGCAAGCGGCAACCGAGACCCGCTGGACCGGGAGGATGGTCACGGTCTCGAACGTACCCGCGCCGAAGTTGACCCTCCAGCTGCTGGCGGCTCGTACGCTGGCCGGGTGGCGGCGCGCCGCGCCGACCGGTTGCGCCACATCGTGGCGGGAGAGGACCCACTGATGACCGCCGGACCAACCTTCGTGCTCGCTCCGGACGACCAGCGCCGACTCGCTGCTTCCCTGTTCAACCGCACGTGGGAGCTGCTGGAGCGGACCGGCCGCAGCACCGACGAGGATGAGGAGATGCTGCACACCGCGCACGCCAGCCGCTATCACTGGGGGCGGGTCGGCCAGCCGGTGAACCTCGCCCGGGGCGAGTGGCAGATCTCCCGGGTGTACGCGGTGCTGGGCCGGCCGGAGCCGGCGGTGCACCACGGCCGCCGCTGCCTGGCGCTGGCCGAGCAGCACCGCCTCGGGCCGTTCGACACCGGCTGCGGGCACGAGGCGCTCGCCCGGGCCTACCGGGTGGCCGGGGATCGGGCCAAGGCGGCCGAGCACCTCGCCGCCGCGACCGAACTCGCCGGGCAGATCGACGACGCCGAGGAGCGGGAAGTCCTCCTCGGCGACCTGGCGCAGCTCCGCTAACCGAAGACCACGTCGGCGAGCCGGTCGACCTGGTCCGGCGACGGCACGGTCGCGTCCAGGTAGAGCTCGGTGCAGCCGATGTCGGTGAACTTCGCGATCGCCTCCCGGATCGCCGCCGGCGTCCGCAGCGCCCCCTCGGCGATCCGGTCCGCGTAGGGCCCCAGGAACGCGTAGTAGGAGCGCAGGTAGGCCCGGGACTGGTCGGCCACGTCGTCACCGAGCGAGAAGTACGCCAGCGCCGCCAGCCGCGGCTCGCCGGACCGGCCGGCCTGCTGCCACGCCTGGCGTACCTTGGCCATGAACGGCCCCGCCTGCTCCGGACCGCCGCCACCGGCGGTCCAGCCGGCGCCCCATCGGACCACCCGGCGGATGGCGGCGTCGGTGGTGCCGCCGAACAGCATCGGCACCCGTTCGCCATTGGTCGGGGTCGGGCAGATCGGGTTCCCGTCCCCGAACGGCTCGCCCCGCCAGGCCCGGTGCATCAGCTCCAGGCTCTCGTCCAGCACCTTGCCCCGGGTGTGCAGGTCCCGGCCGGCGACCGCGTAGTCGTCGGCCCGCCCGCCGACCGCCACCCCGAGCGTGAACCGGCCGCCGGAGAGCTGGTCGATGCTGGCCGCGCTCTTCGCCAGCATCGCCGGCTGGTAGAGCGGCGCCAGCAGGATGTTCGAGACCAGCTGGACCCGGCTGGTGGCGGCGGCCGCGGCGGCGTGGGTGGCGAGCGTGTCGTAGCTCGGGAACACCAGCCGGTCGATGGTCGCCAGCCCGTGGAAGCCGAGCCGCTCGGCCCGGCGCGCATACTCCAGGATCGCCGAGCCCGGGGTGCCTGGGACCGGATTCGGGAGCCCGATGCCGATCTTCATCCGCCGCCTCCGGGGGGTCGCTCCATCCGTACCGACGTTCGCTCCATCCGTACCGACGCTACAGCTCGGGGTCGGAGCCGGTGCGGCCGCGCTGGCGGATCGAGCGGGCGGCCGGTGGCAGCCGGGAGACGCTGCCGACCCGCGGGCCGGCGGCCGGCGGGGTGAAGAGCGCCGGCGACGGCGCAGGCTCGGCCGGCGGGGTGAAGAGCGCCGGCGACGGCGCCGGCTCGGCCGGCGGGGTGAGTGCCGGCGGGAAGTCGGCCGGCGGTGGCGGTGCCGGCGTGGTCACCGGCGACGGGCCGCTGGCGGTCACCGCCGCCAGCCGGTGCCGGCCGCCATCCCGGGCCCGGCTGCGGCCCTGCAGCCACACCACCACGGTGTAGGTCACCCCGAGCGTGACCCCGTACAGGATGTGGCCGGCCAGGCTCTGCCAGGCGGCGCTGTCGAACACGAACAAGCCCATCCCGAGCCGCAGCGGCATCAGCGTGAGCCCGCCGAGCACCCACCAGATGATCCCGTAGAACGCGCTGAGCACGGTCGAGATCAGGAGGCTCTCGGCGAACAGGCCGAACACGAACGTGTACACCATGCCGACGGACACCGCGATGCTCAGGTGCACGGCCCAGCCGACCGCGATCGACTCCTGGTCGACCAGGCTGGCGACCAGCTCCAGGGTGTCGGTAAGCTGCATCACGGCGCCGAACACGACGCCGCCCACCAGTCCGCCGATCGCCCCCGCCGCGATCCGGCCTAGCCAACCCGGCATCGACATTGATGAACCCCCTCCCCTGGCCGGGATTGCCACACGGTAGCCCGAACAGTTGAGTCGAGGCAAGCCGGTCGGAGAGCGCACGCCGGCCATCCGGCGGGCTTCGACTAGTCCTCTGGCGTCAGCAGCGGCCGCAGCCGAGCGGTGTCGGCATCGGTCCAGCCGGGCGGCGCGATCAGCGCGGCCCAGCCGTCCGCCACGCTCTCATGGTACGAGTGGCCGTGCCCGGGCGGTGCCTTCGTGGATGTGATCAGATCCACGGTGACCTGCCAGAACGTGACCACCGGGAACCACTGCATCGCGCCGGAGACGTCCGGTCCGCGGCTGCCGTCCAGCCAAGCCGGTTTCTCGTACAACAGCTCCGGGCTCCACCAGACGATCGGGTCGGACGCGTTCTGCAGGTAGACCACCCGCGGGTCGCCGTCCTCGGCCGACAGGTCGGCGGCGGTCTGTGCGAACCGGACCGCCTCGCCGCCGCCGTAGACCGGCTGCCAGACCGGGCTGTTCGGATCCCGCTCACTGACCACTTCCCGCCAGATCGGGTTGGTGTGCGGCGGGCCGGCCAGCAGCGCCCCGTCGGTCTCGGCGAGCAGCTCGTCGAGGTCACCGAACGCCGCCTCGGTGCCGTGCGCGCCGAGGCTCTCGCCGTAGACCACCAGCTTCGGCCGCTCGTCGGCCGGCAGCTGGAGCAGCCGCTCCCGGACCGCGCCGATCAGCGTCTCCGCCGCCTCGGTCGCCATCTCCCGGTCGGCCATGAACGAGATCCAGCTCGGCAGGTACGAGTACTGCATCGCCACCACCGCCGAGTCGCCGGCGTACATGTACTCCAAGGACTCCGGCACCGCCGCGTTCACCCAGCCGGTCCCGGTGGTGGTGATCACCGCCAGCACCGACCGGTCGAACCCGCCGGTCCGCTCCAGCTCCCGGACCGCCAGCTCGGCCTGGGCGGCGAGGTCCGGGGCGGAGTCGCGGCCGACGTAGACCCGGATCGGGTCCCTGGCCGGCCGGCCGGCGAACGCCGACAGCTCCGCCCGCGGCACCGCCCCGGCGGTGAACTCGCGGCCGTGCGCGCCGAGCGTGTCCCACGGCACCAGCGAGCCCGGACCACCGGAGACGTACGGCGAGTCCGGCCGGCTCACGCCGTCGGGGATCGCGGCGTTCGCGGCGGCCGCGCCGCGCTCGGCGATGTCGATGAAGCCGTTGAACACCACCCCTTGGCCGAGCCCGTAGCTGAGCGTCGCCACCAGCCCGACCGCCGCCACCGACGCCACCGGTCGCGGACTGAACCGGCCGAACGTGTTGGCCAGCCGGCGGGTCGCCAGCCGGATCCCGCGCGCGGCCAGCAACAGCAGCCCGAACACACCGGCCGCCACGGTGGCGATCGGCACCGGGTGCCAGCCGGTCTGCGGGCTGGCGTCGACCAGCTGCCGCACCTCCCGCTGCCAGGACTCGCCGAGTCCTAAGAAGACCGCCGCGAGTAGCCCGCCGACCCCGCCGAGAATCCACCAAGCCCGGGTCGGGGCAGCCGGCAACCGGGGCCAGATCCGGCGGGCGACCGCGCCGATGCTGGCGCCGATCCCGTACCCGATCGCCATCGTGATGCCGGAGACCACCGCCTGCAGTGCCCAGTGCCGCGGCAGCAGCGACGGCGTCAGGGAGAGGCAGAACAAGAGCACCGCGCCGACGCTGCCGCCGAACCCGAGTCGCTTCCGTACCACCCTTTCCCGCACAGCACTACCTTCCGATCCGCGGGGTTGCAACGCCTCCGTGATCGCCCGGATTCCGACCCTCATTGAGCCCCCAGGGTCGAGTCGGCCGGCACCGGTTGCCCGAGCACGATTTGGGCCAGGTTGCGCAGCGAAACGCTGCCCGGCTGGTGGTAGTCGCCGTGACCACCGTCACCGGCCGGGAAGACCAGCGCCCCGAACTCCGGCGAGACCGGGTCGGTGCCGAACCCGATCCCGGCCACCCGGACGAACGGCACGTGCCGGATCCAGTCGTTGCTGGCCCGGCCGGCCCACACCCGGGCCGGGGTGGCCAGGTCGGCCGCGCTGCCGGCGCACACACCCGGGCTGCCGTAGAGCACCAGCTCCGCCACCGGCAGGTCGGCAGCCGCGTGGCCGCAGACCACCGAGCCGTAGCTGTGGCACAGCAGGCTGATCGGGGCGGTCGGGTTGACCTCGCGCAGCGTGTCGATGGTGTCCCGGAGCGCGGTCGCGCCGGCCCGGGCCAGCCCGTCGGTGAGGCCGCGCGGGCTCAAGCCTTGCGGCGCGTCGTAGCCGAGCCAGGCGACCGTCGCCACCTGGGCAGCCGGATCGATCGCCGTGATCTGCTCGCGCAGCGCCCGCGCTCCGCCGCCCGGCCCCCGGTTCCGGTCGAATGTGTCCAGTGTGGTGTGTGATCCCGGCACCAGCACCGCGATCCGGTCGGCGGTCGCCAGGTCACCCAGCACCTCCACGGCCCGGCCGTTGCCGCGCGCGTCGAACTCCAGCAACTGCCGGTCGAGCAGCCGCGCCAGGGTGTCGCCACGGCGCTGGTCACCGGCGGCCCGGGCGACCGCGAGCGCCTCCTGCACGGATTGCTCGGTCACGCCGTACCGCAGCTGGAGGGTGGCCACGGTGACCGCCGGCAGCCGATCCGGTGCCGGGTAAGCGATCGCGGGCCGGTCCGGCGGCGCTCCGGCCCCGCCGGTGACGAGGGCCGCGGCCAACGCGATCGAACCGACCCGGCGCAGCCTGTTCGTAAGTCTCATGACCGCGAAGGTAGGCGGCGCGCCGGGTAACGCGCGTCGTACCGGAAACCGGTTCTTCGGCGTACGACCGCAGTGCTACAGGGTTACCCGTAGGGGCTACTCCCCGACGCTCACCAAGCCGGTCTCATACGCGTACACGATCGCCTGGGCCCGGTCCCGCAGCCGCAGCTTGGCGAGGATCCGGCCAAGGTGGGTCTTCACGGTCTGCTCGGATACCACCAGCCGCTCGGCTATCTCCGAGTTGGACAGTCCATGAGCGACGTGCCGGAGCACCTCGGTCTCCCGGTCAGTGAGCTCCGCGAGGTTCGCCCGGCGCGGCGCGCGGGGCGCGCCGAGCCGCGCGAACTCGCGGATCAGCCGGCGGGTGATGCCGGGCGCCAGCAGCGCGTCGCCGCGCGCCACCACCCGGACCGCCTCGGCGAGCTGCTGGGCGGAGGCGTCCTTGAGCAGGAACCCGCTGGCACCGGCCCGGAGCGCCTCGTAGACATAGTCGTCCAGATCGAAGGTGGTCAGGATCAGCACCTTCGGGGCGTCCTCGCCGGCCCCGTCCAGGATCTGCCGGGTGGCGGCGAGCCCGTCCAGTACCGGCATCCGGATGTCCATCAGGATCACGTCCGGCTTCAGCTCGGCGGCCTTGCGCACCGCCTCGGCGCCGTCGGCCGCCTCGCCGACCACTTCCATGTCATCCTGGGCCCCGAGGAACACGCTGAAGCCGGTCCGGACCATCCCCTGGTCGTCAGCGATCAACACCCGGATCATCCAGCCGTCACCGGTGCCCCGTCGTATGGAATCGTTGCCGCGACCGCGAAGCCGCCGTTCGCGGTCGGACCGATCGTGAGCGTGCCCCCGTAGGCACCGACCCGCTCCCGCATCCCGGTCAACCCCTGCCCACCTCGGCGATGCGGAGCCGGCCGGTGATCGCCCGGCGGCGGATCGTTCTCCACCCGCAGCTCCAGTCGGTCGTCATGGTAGGCCAACCGTACCCGTACCGGCGCCCCCGGCGCGTGCCGCAGCGCGTTGCTCAGCGATTCCTGCAACACCCGGTAGGTGGCCAGGCCAACCCCACCGGTGGTGGCCGGCGGCCGGCCGGTGGTGGTCATGGTGACCGCCTGCCCGGCCGCCCGCGAGCTGGCCAGCAGCTGGTCGATGTCGCCGAGGTCCGGCTGCGGCGCGGTGGCCAGCTCGTCGTCCCCTTCCCGCAGGATGCCGAGGATCCGCCGCAGCTCGGCGAGCGCCGCCAGCGCGCCACTGCGGATCCCGGCCAGCTCGGCCTTCAGCACCTCCGGGTCGTTCGGCGCCTTGATCGGCGCCGCCTCCGCCTGGATCGCGATCACCGACATGTGGTGCGCGACCACGTCGTGCAGCTCGCGCGCGATCCGCGACCGCTCCTCCAGCACCGCCCGGGCGGCCCGCTCGTCCTCGGTGCGCTGCTCCTCCTCGGCCACCTGCCGCTGGGCCTGCCGGCGCACCCGGACGTTGTAACCGAACAGCAGCGCGGCGGCGGTCATCACCGCGCCCAGCCACCACACCGGACCAGGCGTGAGGATCAGGATGCCGAGCAACGTCAGCAGCCAGACCCCGACGCTGATGTGGCGGGCACACCGCACCCCGACCGAATAGAGGACCAGCAGGTACGAGAGGACGGCGCCGAACGGGTACGGATTGATGTCGCCGTCGGTGCCGTAGATCTGCTCGGTGATCGAGACCACGAAGAACATCGACGGGACCGCGACCCGCCAGGCGGCCAGCGGCCACAGCTCCCGCAGCAGCAGCGGCACCGCGGCGGCGAGCGAGGCGAGCAGCAGCAGCTCGCCATCCCGGACCGGTACGCCCGGCGCGTTCTCGTTGGCGGAGAGCAGCACCGAGTTGGTGCCGGCGAAGATCGCGATCGCGGTGATGATCTCGCCGATCACCACGATGTCTACCCGGGTGCCCGGCAGGTACTGGCTGAGGTGCTGGAACGCCTCCGGGGTTCGCCAGCGTGCCCGCGGGGTCGGCGGGTCGGCGACCCCGGTCACCAGCGCGGCGGTGAACGGCCGCGTCAGCCACCGCCAGGCCCGCACCGGCCAGGCCCGCTTCCCGTCTTCCCGCCGTTTCCCCACGTCCCCAGGGTATGGCGGCGAGTGGGTAGCCGGCGTGCCACCTGGGTATGACGCCTCGCGTCGTACCCAGGTGGCACGGCCGGCCCGGACTACTTAGGGAGATGAAAGGTCAGGCGACCGTGCAGGCCTCCCCGTTGAGCGTGAACTCAGTTGGCTCTTCGTTGGCTCCCGACCAGTTGCCGAGGAACCCGAAGCTCACCGAACCGCCGTTGGCGCCGATGCTCGAGTTGTAGCTCTCGTTACGGACCGAGACATTGGCGCCGGTCTGGCTGTGGACCCCGCCCCACAGCTGGGTGATCTGCTGGCCGTTGGCGAACGACCACTCGAGCTCCCAACCGTTGATGCCGGCACCGCTCTCGTTGGTGATGACCACGTCGGCCTGGAACCCCGGGTTCCACTGGCTGGTGATGTTGTAGGTGACCGTGCAGTCGCCGGCTGGCGGCGGCTCGTCCACCGCCGGGGTCCGGAACGGCGCGTCGTCGCTCAGCTCGGACACCACCCCGATGTTGTCGTTGCGTGCCCGCACCGCCAGGTTGTACTGCGTGTCCGGGGTGAGCCCGCTCAGCGCGGTCGAGGTCGCCGGCGGGTTGCCGGTGATCTCCGCCAGCACCTCCTCGGTGCCGTTGGCCAGGTTCACCAACTCGTACGCGGTCACGAACCCGCCGGCCGCGCCCCAGGAGACGCTGGCACCGGTGCTGGTGATGGAGGTGACGATCGGCGGGCCGGGGGTGGTGGGCGGCTCGTCCGGGTTCGGCGGCTCGCCGGTGCCCGGGCCGGGGTCGCCACCGATCCCGATGACCTCACCGTTGCCACCGTTGAAGTCGACATCGGAGCAGCTGTAGAAGTTCTCCAGACTGTCCGACCGGATCCAGTGGACGAAAATCAGGTGCAGGCCGGACCGGTCGCTCGGCAGGGTCTGGTCCCAGAAGTAGTACTCCAGACCACCCGGACCGCCGCTCTGCGGCGGGTCCTGGATCGTGTGCTGGTCGGCCGAGATCGGCTGGCCGTTGGTGCCGATCTTCTCCAGGTCGCTCCACTGCAGCGGCGCGTTCGGGTTGTAGCCCTGGCGGGTGACGTAGACATCGAACCAGCCGGGATGTGCCGCCCAGTTGTTGTGCCGGAACTCGTACGTGGCACCAGCGGTGATGTTGGTCCGCGGCCAGTCGGTGCGGGCCTGGTCGTACGGCGTGAAGTCGAACGGGCCCCGGCCCGCCCCGGAGCAGATCTCGCCGTCCGGGATGTACCCGCTGGTCTGCCCCGCGCCGTTCGAGTCCAGGTTGGCGAACCAGTTGTAGAACGGGTTGATGCCCGCTTGGTCGAGCACGGTCTGGCAGGCCGGGTTGGAGGGGTTGATCTGACCGCTCTCGGTGAGGCCGTCGACCCAGCACAGGTACTGCCGGCTGCCAGGGAAGACCTGCGCGCCGTGGGCGCTGGCGGGGCTCGGAGCGGCGACCAGCACCACGATCCCGGTGCCGATCGCCATCACCGTGGCAGCCGCGACGGCCGCCACCCTTCGAATCGAAATCACCAAAGTGTCCTTTCGGGGAGATGTGCGAGCGAGCTGCCATCCACACTGAGCCCGTTCAGTGGGGGCGCGAGACTCCTCGTCGCAGCTTGGCTCCCCGCGACACTCAGGAGCGTACCTGACACAGGCGAATATGGGAATAGGGCGGTCGCCAGCCCCGGTGCGGGCCCGCGCCGCGCCTGGCGCGGACCCGCTACCGCGGCCGATTCAGTCGCTGCGCCCGGTCAGCTTCAGTTGAAGACCACGTCGCTGCAGCTGAAGAAGTCCTCCGGGCTGTCCGACCGTACCCAGTGGACGAAGACGATGTGGTACCCGCTCCGGTCCGAGGGCAGGGTGACGTCCCAGAAGTAGTAGTTCAGCGCGCCCGGGCCGCCGGTCGCCGGCGGGTCCTGCTCGGTGTGGATCAGCTCCAGGTCGCTCCAGTCCAGCTGGTCGGTGCTCCAGCCCTGCCGGGTGACGTAGACGTCGAACTTGCCCGGGTGGTGGGCCCAGTTGTTGTGCCGGAACTGGACCGTGGCGCCGGCCTGCAGGTTGGTCCGGGGCCAGTCGTCCCGCATCGCGTTGTACGGCGAGAAGTCGAACGGCCCACCGCCACCACCGTCGCAGATCCGGCCGTCCGGAATCACCCCGACCGTCCCGCCGTCGCTGGACGAGTTGAGGTCGGCGAACCAGTTGTAGAGCGGCGTGGTCCCGCTCTGCGCCACCGCCGCCGCACAGGCCGGGTTGTTCGGGATGATCTGGCCGGTCTCGGTGAGGCCGTCCTCCCAGCACGCGAACTGCCGGCTGGCGGGGAACATGGTGGCGCCGTGCGCGGCGGCCGGGCTGGTGCTGGTGAGCATGCCGCCGCCGGCGGCGATCACCACCGCGGCTAAGGTAGCCGCAACCTTACGCATCGTGTTCACGACAAGGTCCTTTCGCGGAGAGTACGAGACTCGCCCACCCGCGCTTCGCCCCGTTCGCGGGTGGACCAGGTAACCAGGCAAAACCCCCGTGGCAACTGGCTCCACGATCCGATCGAAAGGCTACCAGACTTGCCGATGTATGTGAATGTTTGGATAGAGTCGAGCGCCTGGTCGGGCGCGGCCGGGCTGGCCGCCGGCGGCTGGCCACCGAGCGGAGCGGCGGGGTGACCGCCGGCCGGGTAAGGTTCCCGGCATGAGCCTCTCGCTACGACTCAAGGCCCGGTTCCGGCGGTTCCTCGAGCGCCCCGGAACCACGGTTGATCTTGCGCCGTTGAGCGCGACCCTGCCGGCGGTGGAAGCCCGCGGCGAGGAACTCGCCTCGCTCACCGACGAAGAGCTGACCGCCGCCGCGATGGAGGCCGAGGACCCGATCGACATCGCCGCGATCGGCCGGGAAGCGGCCACCCGGGCGCTGGGCGAACGGACGTACGACGAGCAGGTGCTCGGGGTGATGGCGCTGCTCGCCGGCCATGTCGCCGAGATGGCCACCGGTGAGGGCAAGACCATGGTCGCCTGCATCGCCGCGTACGGTCACGTCCGCCGCGGCAACGGCCCGGTGCACGTGCTGACGGTGAACGACTACCTGGCCCGCCGGGACGCCGAGTGGATGGAGCCGGTCTACAAGCTGCTCGGGCTGTCGGTCGGCTGGGTCACCGAGAACTCCACCCGGGAGGAGCGGCGCGAGGCGTACGCGAAGGACGTCACCTATGTGTCGGTGAGCGAGGCTGGCTTCGACTACCTGCGCGACCAGCTGGTGACCGACATCGCCGACCGGGTCAAGCCGCAGCTGGTGACCGCGATCGTGGACGAGGCGGACTCGATCCTGATCGACGAGGCCCGGGTGCCGCTGGTGCTGGCCGGGTCGGTGGTGCAGGAGCTCGACCCGCTGCACGCCGCCACCGCGCTGGTCCGGCAGCTGCGCGAGGGGGTCGACTACGAGGTCGCCGAGGACGGCCGGAGCGTGGCGCTCACCTCCGAGGGGACCGCCTACGTGGAGAAGGCGCTCGGCGGCATCGACCTGTACGCCGATGAGCACGCCGACCAGCTGTTCGCGGTGAACGTCGCCCTGCACGCCCGGGCGCTGGTGCAGCGCGACGTGGACTACATCGTGCGGGACGGCAAGGTCGAGCTGGTCGACGAGTTCCGGGGCCGGGTGGCGCAGCGGCGCCGCTGGCCGGACGGGCTGCAGGCGGCGGTGGAAGCGAAAGAGGGGCTCGACGCCACCGCCGAGGGCGAGGTGCTGGGGACCATCACCGTCCAGTCGTACCTCAGCCTCTACCAGCACGTGTGCGGCATGACCGCCACCGCCGTCCACGTCGGCGACCAGCTGCGCGAGTTCTTCGGCCTGGAGGTGGCGGTGATCCCACGCCACAAGCCGGTGATCCGGGAGGACGAGCCGGACCGGGTCTACGCCAGCCGGGAGGAGCGCGACGAGGCGATCGTCGCGGAGATCAAGGAGTGCCACGCCAAGGGCCGGCCGGTGCTGGTCGGTACCCAGGACGTGAAGGAGTCGGAGGCGCTCGCCGCCGCGCTGCGGGCCGAGGACGTGCCGTGCGTCGTGCTGAACGCGAAGAACGACGCCGAGGAAGCGGCGATCATCGCCGAGGCCGGCACCTACGGGCGGGTCACCGTCTCCACCCAGATGGCCGGCCGCGGCGTCGACATCCGGCTCGGCGGCAGTGACCAGGCCGACTGGGACCGGATCGCCGAGCTCGGCGGGTTGTACGTGATCGGCTGTGGCCGCCACGACAGCCGGCGGGTCGATGACCAGCTGCGCGGCCGGGCCGGCCGGCAGGGCGACCCGGGCGGCTCGGTGTTCTTCGTCAGCCTCGAGGACGACCTGGTGGTGCGGCACGCCGCCGACATGATCCCGCCGTCGCCGCGGATGCACGCCGACGGCCTGATCGTGGACGACGACGTGTCGTGGGTGATCGAGCACGCCCAGCGGGTCGCGGAGGGCGTGAACTTCGAGATCCACCGGAACACCTGGCGCTACCACGTCCTGATGGAACAGCAGCGCAAGGACATCTCCGCCTGGCGGGAGGAGCTGCTCACCACCGACGCGGCGCTGGAGCTGATCGAGCGCAAGCTCGATGAACTCGAGAAGGCGGAGGCCGAGGCCGAAATCAAGGCCAGCCTCGGCAACCGCGCCGACAAGCAGAAGGACAAGCAGCAGGACGACGACGGTACGGCGGACGCAGCCGGACCGGAAGCCTCGGCGGACTCTGACGAGACCGCGGACGAGCTGGCCGCGGCGGACGACTCGGACGAATCGGCGGAGGCTGGGGAGGAAGCGGAGGAAGCCGGCGGGGACGCCGAGCCGGAAGCGGTCGACCGCGACCTCAAGGTCCGGATCGCCCGCTCGATCGTGCTGTTCCACCTCGACCGCTGCTGGGCCGAGCACCTGGCGAAGCTGGCCGAGGTGCGCGAGGGCGTCCACCTGCGGGCGCTGGGCCGGCTCGACCCGCTCGACGAGTTCCACCGGGCGGCGGTGCCGGCGTTCCGGGAGCTCCGGCAGGAGGTCGAGCGGCGGTCGGTGGAAACCTACCAGGAGGTGGACTTCACCGAGGAGTGGCAGCCGACCGATGTGAACCTGCTGCGGCCGAGCGCCACCTGGACCTACCTGGTGCACGACAACCCGTTCGGCTCGGAGCTGGAGCGGCTGGTCAGCTCGGTCTCGCGTCGGCTCAGCTCGCGCCGCCGCTGACCCGTCCGGTTACCGCCAACGATCCAGGAGTTGTTCAGCCTGGAACCCGGCAAACCGGGCTGGATTTCTCCTAGATCGGCGGGGATGAGGGCTGGGCGCTACTCCGGGGGCGGGCGCTGGCGGTCCCGCTTGGTCATCGATCGCCGTCGCTTCTCGGCCAGCCGCCGCTCCACCACGGACCGGGACGGGCGGGTGGGGCGGCGCGGCCGGGCGGGCGGCGCGATCGCGGCAGCGAGCAGCGCCGCCAGCCTGGCCGCCGCCGCCCGCCGGTTCTGCAGCTGGGACCGGTGCTCGGCGGCGGTGACCGTCACCACCCCGTCGACCAGCCGGGGCGCCAGCCGCTGCAGCGCCCGGCGCTTCAGGTGCTCCGGGAACGCGGTACTGGCGGCGAGGTCGAAGCTCAGCTCGACCCGGGAGTCGGTGGTGTTCACCGACTGCCCACCCGGCCCACTGGCCCGGCTGAACCGCCAGCGCAGCTCGGACCGCGGCACCGTCACCGCTGGCGAGACCCGCAGCCCGTCGTCCACGCCGCCAGGCTAGCGGGGGCGCGGCACCTGGCCGTTGCCGTTGCCGGTACCGGTGCCGTTGTGGTGGTCCGGGTACTGGTTCAGCCAGGCGGTGAGCGCCGCCTCGTCGCTCGGGTCGACCCCGTCGGCGAGCAGCTGCGCCATCGCGGTCACCGCCGGGCCGCGCCGCTCGCCGGAGCCCTGCAGCCGCGCGAACTCCGGCGTCATGGTCTCGATCACCTCGTCGGTGGCGGCCGCCGCGTCGGCCGGCAGGCCGCGCTGCTCGCCGGCCCAGGCCGCCCAGGCCCGGGTCACGGTCGGCAGGGTGGCCACGTCGTCCTCGTCGAGCACCGCCCGCCGGTGCACCCAGTCGAGCAGGAACAGCCCGGCCACCGCCGGGCTCCACCGCAGCGGGTCGGCGTCCGGGGCGTCCTGCGCGAAGTCGAGGATCAGCCGGACCGCGTACTGCACCGCGGCCTCCGCCTCCGGAGTGGACCGATCGAGCCGGCGTCCGGCAGGAGAGTCCAGGAAGGACTGTGCCAGCGCGGCCGGATCGGGCACCCCGACCGGCGGCGCCGGTGGCTCCCCCAGCGGCAGGGTCGCCAGCCGGGCGCCGACCAGCAGCCGGTCGGTGGCGAGCGCCCCGTCCTCCGGCAGCGAGGAGATCTCGTCGGTCACGTTCAGGTAGAAGCCGACCTGCGAGCGGAGCGTGCCCGGATCCACTTCGGTCAGCCAGACCAGCGGGTCGTTGGCGACCGCCTCCCGCACCTCCCCGACGATCCGGTCGGCCG
Organism: Natronosporangium sp.; assembly: GCA_036564175.1. Lineage (GTDB taxonomy): Bacteria > Actinomycetota > Actinomycetes > Mycobacteriales > Micromonosporaceae > Natronosporangium. Next base: position 5,451 of record DATCKZ010000025.1, on the reverse strand, counting down.
GGTACCCGACAAAGAGATCCTTGACGATGCCGATGTTGTGGTCGACCAGCGCCACCACCGCGTGCGGTTCGCCACCGAGTTCCGGCTGCTCGTACTCGAACGTCGCCAGGTAACTGGTCTGGTCCCCGTACACGTCGCCGTAGGCCCAGCTGCCGACCAGCCGGACCCGCCCCAGCTGATCGTGCCAGGCCGGCGGGTTGGGGCCGGGCTTGACCCGCTCGGCGCCGTCGGCGTCCGGCACCAGCGTGGCGAACACGCTGCGGATCGCCCGGGCCGCGTCGGTGCGCCGGCGCGCGGTGTGCGCGAGAAACCGGCCCACGAACGCCCGGACCGTCTCGGCCCGCATCCCGTCGGCGACCGCGTAGACGCTGCCGAGCAGCGCCGCGCCCAGCATCTCGGCGGACAGGGCAGTGTCGACTCGCGGGAGATCACGGGCGGCGTGCAGCACCACGTCGTACGGACTCTTCGACATCCCCCGACCCTACGCGCGTCCGCGCCGCGCTACCGGGAACCCGCGGCCTGCAGCGCGGCCCGCGCCGCTTCGTACGCGGCCAGCACCGCCTGGACCGGCTCGATCACGTGCTCGTGGCCGACCGCGGCGACCGCGTTCCGCAGCCGGCGGACCGCCCGCAGCTGCGCCCGGCGGCCGCTCCAGCTGACCAGCGGCCGCACCGCGGCGGCCAGCAGCGCCCCGCCGAGCAGCCCCCCGACCAGCAGCGACAGTGGAGCGGAAACGCTGCCGCTGGGCAAGCCCATGATCATCAGCACCCAGCCGGCCACCAGCCAGCAGGCCCCAACCGCCGCCACGCCGGCCGCCAGCCACTGACCGGCGCTGACCCACCGCCACCACCACGGGCTGGTCACCTCGGTGAGCGCCGGGGTACGGGTGGCCGCGCGCAGCGCCTCCGGCAGCTGGTAGAGCCGGGACCGGCTGGCGTCGGTGATCGCGTCCGGCCAGGGCGGCGGCAACCCGACCGAGGCCCGGGTCGCGACCGCCCGGGCGGCCATGCTCGCCGTGGCCCGCTGGCTGGTCGGGTCGGGCGCCGGCGGCGGCTCGACCGGCGCCACCGCGGCCGACCGCCGCAGCAGCCACCGCACCACCGGCCAGCCCATCGCCGCGCTCGCCTGCCGGCGGTACGCGGCGCCGAACGCCTCGGCCAGCGCGGCCACCCCGGCCGCCTCGGCCAGCCCGTCCACCAGCTCCGGCACCCGGTCCACGGTCACCTCACGGGCGGGCGGACCGACCAGGTCGGACAGCCCGGCCACCACCGCGTCGACATCGGCGGCGAGCCGCTGCAGGGCGGCCCGGCGGCTGGCCACCGCCTGCTCGAGCGCGGACCGCAGCTGGCTGAAGCCGATCGCTCCCTGCACCGCCGAGGTGGCCATCACCGGCACTCCGGCCAGCCCGTCGGCGGCGAGCAGCCCGCGCAGGTCGGCCAGCACCCGGGCCAGGTCCTCGGCACCGAGCTGGTCGGTGTGGTTGAGCGCGACCACCATCACGTCCTTGTGCTGCTGGAACCGCCGCAGCTGACCCTGGTGGAGCACCTGGTCGGCGTACTTCTGCGGGTCCACCACCCAGACCATCAGGTCGACCAGCTCCAGCAACCGGCTGACCTCGACCGCGTGGCCCAGCTCGACCGAGTCGAAGTCGGGCAGGTCGATCAGGATCAGCCCGCGCAGCCCGGCCTGGTCGTCGGCGTCGAGCGCGCTCTCCCGGGCGAACCGGTTGTCGCGCGGAACCCCGAGCCAGTCCAGCACCGGCGCCGCCTCCGACGGCGGGCCCCAGACACAGGCGTACGGCGCGCCGGTGGTCGGCCGCCGGACCCCCACCGGCGACAGGTCCAGCCCGACCAGCGCGTTGAACAGGCTGGATTTGCCGCTGCCGGTGGTGCCGGCCACCGCCACCACGGTGTGGGCGCGGGAGAGCGCCAGCCGCTCACCGGCGTGGGCGGCGACGGTGCGGGCGGCGTGCAGCCAGTCAGCGGGCAGGTGCGGTTCGGTGGCGCGCCGGAACCGGGCCAGCGCGTCGATCCGGATCGCCAGCATGCTCGCATCGATTCGCGCGTCCGCGCGCAGCTTGTCGAGAACCTGGTCGACCAGCCTCACCCAGACTCCTTGACGGGCTCGGCCGCGGTCCGCGCCGCCGGCGCGGGTTCCGCGGGTGCGGCGGCCGCCGGCGGTGGCTCGGAAGCCGGGGCCGGCTGGGCCGGCGTGGCCGGCGGCGATGGCTCAGCGGCGGTGGCCGTAGCGCTGGTGACCGGTGAGGTGGCGGTCGGCTGGGGGTTACCCGGCGGGGTACGCGGCTCGGGGACGGAAGCGGCGGCCGTCGCGGCGGTCAGCCGGGCGGCCAGCCGGGCCTGCTCCAGCTCGGCGGCGGTGGTCCGCAGCCGCTGCGCGCCGCCGTCGATCGGGACCCCGACCAGCCGCTCCAGCCAGCGGGCCGCCTCGGCGTCGAGCAGTTGTCCGATCTTGTCGGTGAGCCCCTCACCGGATTGTTCCCGGATGATCCGCTGCACCTGCCAGACCAGCTCGGTCGGCGAGCCGCCAGGGCTCTGCCGCAGCAGCGCCGCCCCGGCCGGGTTCGCCCGCCAGGCACTGCCGGTCTGCTCGGCGGCGTCGGTGGCGGCGCTCCGGACCAGCGTCACCAGCCCGCTCTCGGCGGGGGTCTGCCGGTGCCGGGTGCCGACCGCCCGGCCGGTCGCCTGGTTCAGCCGGTCCCGCCAGTTGCCGATGCTGGTCCGCAACGCCCGCGAGAACTCCTCCACCGGCGCCGGCCGGAAGCTGCCCTGCGGTGCCGACCGGACGGCGTTCGCGCGGACCCCGCGCTCGACCGTGCCGCGCGCCAACCCGTACGCCAATCCAACCTGCTCGGCGAGCGTCTCGGCGGCGGTGAGCTGCTCCTCGGCGGCGTCGGCCAGCTCGCCGAGCTGGTCCGGGACGGCGGCGAGCGCGCCGTCCAGGGTGTACCGGATCACGCTGCTGCGGGCGCGGGCGTCGCCGGCGAGCCCGTCGAGCCAGGTCCGCAGCGGCTCGGTCGCGCTCTCCGGCAGCAGTCCCTGCCGGCCGAGCCGGGTCTCCGGCAGCACGAACAGCGGCACGTTGCCGAGCCCGTGCTCGGTCAGCATCTCCGAGAACAGGCCCACCAGCTCGACCGTCGCCGGCGGCGGCACCCGGGAGAGGACCAGCGCGATCACCGTGCCGCGGGCGCGGGCGGCGTGCAGCATCCGCCAGGGCACCGCGTCCGCGTACCGAGCCGCGCTGACCACGAACAGCCAGAGGTCGGCGGCGTTGAACAGCTTGCGGGCGAGCGCCCGGTTGGTGTCCACCACCGAGTCGATGTCCGGGGCGTCCACCAGCGCCACTCCGGGCGACAACGCCGGCGCGTCGATCAGCTGCAGCTCGGGCTGCTGCTCGCCGGCCGGCCCACCGGTGCGCGCCCGCGGCAGCGTGGCCAGCAGCCGGTCGCTGCGGAACCAGGGCGTGTCCGCCGGGTGGCAGACCAGCACCGGCGCCCGAGTGGTCGGGCGCAGCACCCCGGCCGCGCTGACCGGCGCCTGCACCAGGCTGTTGACCAGGGTCGACTTGCCAGCGCCGGTGGACCCGCCGACCACCACCAGCAGGGGCGCATCGAGGTTGGTGAGCCGCGGCAGCAGGTAGTCGTCGATCTGCCCGAGCAGCGCGTCGGCGCGCTCGCGGGCAGGCGCCGCAGTCGGCAGCGGCAGCGGGAAATCGACCTCCGCCACCGCCGCACGCACCGCTCGCAGCGCCTCCGCGAGCCGGTGAATTGACTCACCCGGGTCCGTCACGGACCTAAGCCTGCCCGATTCCCGCAACGCTGCACAAGCACCACCAACACCTTGCGTGTGATCCACTCAACCCGGGTTGGAGGCTGCGGCCGGCGTATGGCAACATTGAGTCCGGTCCACTCAACTTCGGCGGCGAGCACGCCGCCGCACAATCCGGAGGAACACACATCATGGCACGTGCGGTCGGCATCGACCTCGGTACGACGAACTCTTGCGTCAGCGTGCTCGAAGGCGGCGAGCCCACCGTCATCGCCAACGCCGAAGGGTCGCGCACCACCCCGTCCATCGTCGCGTTCGCCAAGAACAACGAGATCTTGGTGGGCGAGGTCGCCAAGCGGCAGGCGGTCACCAACCCGGACCGGACGGTCCGGTCGGTGAAGCGGGAGATGGGCACCAACTGGACGATCGACATCGACGGCAAGAAGTACACGCCGCAGGAGATCTCGGCGCGGGTGCTCATGAAGCTGAAGCGCGACGCCGAGGCCTACCTGGGCGAGGAGATCAAGGACGCCGTCATCACCGTCCCGGCGTACTTCAGCGACGCCCAGCGCCAGGCCACCAAGGAGGCCGGCGAGATCGCCGGGCTGAACGTGCTGCGGATCATCAACGAGCCGACCGCGGCCGCCCTGGCGTACGGGCTGGACAAGGGCCAGAAGGAGCAGACCGTCCTGGTCTTCGACCTGGGCGGCGGTACGTTCGACGTGTCGCTGCTGGACATCGGCGAGGGCGTCATCGAGGTGAAGGCCACCAGCGGTGACAACCACCTCGGTGGCGACGACTGGGACGAGCGGATCGTCCAGCACCTGATCAAGACGTTCCGGGGCCAGCACGGCATCGACCTGTCGCAGGACAAGATGGCGATGCAGCGGCTCCGGGAGGCGGCCGAGAAGGCGAAGATCGAGCTGTCGGCGGCCACCACCACCTCGATCAACCTGCCCTACATCACCGCCAGCTCGTCCGGCCCGCTGCACCTGGACATGACCCTGAGCCGGGCCGAGTTCCAGCGGATGACCCAGGACCTGCTCGACCGGTGCCGGGAGCCGTTCAACCAGGCGATCAAGGACGCCGGGATCCGGATCTCGGACATCGAGCACGTGATCCTGGTCGGTGGCTCGACCCGGATGCCGGCGGTCACCGAGCTGGTCAAGGAGCTGACCGGTGGCAAGGAGCCGCACAAGGGCGTCAACCCGGACGAGGTCGTGGCGGTCGGCGCCGCGCTGCAGGCCGGTGTGCTCAAGGGTGAGGTGAAGGACGTCCTACTGCTCGACGTGACCCCGCTGTCGCTGGGCATCGAGACCAAGGGCGGCATCTTCACCAAGCTGATCGAGCGGAACACCACGATCCCCACCAAGCGGTCGGAGATCTTTACCACCGCCGATGACAACCAGCCGTCGGTGCTCATCCAGGTGTTCCAGGGCGAGCGCGAGATCGCGGCGTACAACAAGAAGCTCGGCACCTTCGAGCTCACCGGCATCCCGCCGGCGCCCCGCGGCGTGCCACAGATCGAGGTCACCTTTGACATCGACGCCAATGGCATCGTCCACGTCAGCGCGAAGGACCTCGGCACGGGCAAGGAGCAGTCGATGACCATCACCGGCGGCTCGGCGCTGCCGAAGGAGGACATCGAGCGGATGATGCGGGACGC
>DATCKZ010000024.1:0-78977 GCA_036564175.1 Natronosporangium sp. | reverse complement strand
CACCAACACCGGCCCGGTCACCTGACTGAACCGCAACTCCACGGTTGCCGCACCCAGCGCCGACACCGGCCCCTGGATCACCGCCGCAGTCCCGACCAACCCGGCACCCGCCTGCACATTCACCTCACCGAGCACCTGCGCCCCGGCCGCCAGACAGGTCACCCCCTCAGACACCGTCAACGGCCCGGCATGCACCCCGGAGATCGTCTCGTCGCAGACCACCGGCTCGCCACCGCCGCCGTCCTCCCGGATGACGGTCCCGTAGCTGCCCTGCCGGCTGGCGAGCAGCAGCCTGGTCACGCCGGCGAACGCCAGGTCATCCGGGGTCGTGACGTGCTCGATGCCGGTGCTGAACGGCGTGAAGGTGGCGCCCTGGTCGGCGGACCGGGCGACCGGGCCGCCGAGCGCCAGGCTGAGGTAGAGCACCTGGTCGTCGGCCGGGTCGCAGGCGAGGTCGAGGACCGGGCCGCCGGACCAACCGGTGGACTGCCAGCTCTGGCCGGCGTCGGTGCTCCGGAACAGCCCGCCGGCGTCCCAGTTCAGCCACGCCGATACGTACAGGGTGTCCGGCGAGTCCGCCGGCACGCACACCCGCGGGCTCCGGAAGAACGTGGTCGGCAGGCCGGTGCTTGACGCCGACCAGGTCGCACCGCCGTCGGTCGACCGCAGCACGCCGCCGTCGTTGGTCCCGGAGTTGTCGAACCAGACCGCCACCGCCTGCTCGGCGGTGCCGTCGGCGGCGATCCCCAGGTCGGTCACCCGGTCGTTGTCGCCGACCTCGTACACCTTGGACCAGGACCCGCCGGCGTTGCCGGAGCGCCAGATCGTGGCCTCGGACCCGGCCACCCCAAAGTCGGCGCCGCCGAGCAGGATCAGCTCCGGGTCGTCGGCGCTGAACGCGATCGTGCTCAGGTCGGACTCGAACAGCGTGCCCTGGTCCGGACCGAGCCCCTGCCATTCGCCGTCGCCGCCCCGCCGGTACAGGCCCTCCGGCGCGACGCTGCTCGGGCCGGTCGAGATCGCGTACAGGGTGCCGTCCGGCGAGAACTCAACGGTGCCGTACCGGGTCGGTGGCACCGGCTCCACGATCCAGTCCTCGCCACCGTTGGCGGAGGTCATCACGCCGCCGTTGTTCTGGCCCTCGAAGCTCACCGCGAGCTCGTCCGGGTTGGTTGGGTTCGCGGCGATGTCGGTCAGCGCGAGCTCGGAGATCCCGTGCGCGGACTGGCTGAAGCTGTCCCCGCCGTCGGTCGACCGGAACACCGCCAGCGAGCTGGCGCCGACGTAGAGGGTGGTCGAGCTGCCCGGGGCGAACCGGATCGCCCGGCCGGCCAGCACCCCGGAGCCGCCGACCGACAGCTGCCAGGTGTCGCCGCCGTCGGTCGACCGGTGGACGCCGGAGCCGTCGGTGATCACCAGCAGCGTGTCCGGGTCGGCCGGGTCGACCGCGATGTCGTGAACCACCAGGATCGGCCAGCTCGAGTCGTGCAGCGGGGTCCAGCTGGCACCGAGGTTGGTGGACTCGTACAGCCCGACGTGCTGGCTGCCGAACAGCTGCCCGCCGCCGACCAGCAGCCGCTCGCCGTCGTAGACCACCGACCGCATCGGGTTGGCCGGCAGCCCGGCGGACCGGTCGGTCCAGCTCGCGCCGCCGTCGGTAGTGGTCCACACCGCGCCGCCGCCGAACGCGCCGCCGAACACCGCGATCACCGTGTCCGGGTCGGTCGGGTCGACCGCCAGCCCGGTGGCGCTGATCGGCGCCGGCAGCGGCGGGGTCCGGTCGACCCAGCTGGCGCCGCCGTCGGTGGAGCGCAGCACCACCGTCGGCAGGGTGCCGAACGCGTCGTCGACCCCGACCCACAGCGTGTCCGGGTTGGACGGATCGATGGCCAGGTCGTGGACGAACTGGTTCGAGCCGATCCCGAGGTCGATCTGCCGCCAGCTGGCGCCGTCGTCGTCGCTGACCCGGATCCCGGCCTGGGTGCCGAGGTAGGCGGTGCCGTCCGGGGTGAACTCGATGTCCAGCACGCTGGTCCCGGCCATTCCGGGCACCAGCGACCAGCTGTCACCACCGTCGGTGGAGCGGTAGAGCGAGCCACCGGCGGTGCCGTTCGGGGCGGTGCCGGCGAGCACGATCGCCGGGTCGGTGGGGGACGCCGCCACGTCGTACACGTCACCGCCGGGCGGGCCGAGCAGCGACCAGTCGGCGACCGGCTCCTCCCCGTCCTGCTGCAGGCCGGGCAGGCCGGCGCGGGCGGGTGCCCGGTCGACCGAGCCGATCGCCGGCCGGTGCCCGTACTGGTCCGGTTCCGGCGCGGCCGGGGTGGCCGGTGGCTGGCTGGGCACGGGTGCCGTGCCCGCGAAGCCGGCCGGTCCGGGTTGTGCCCAGGCCGGCGCCGCGGTCGTCACCAGCAAGGCGGCGACCGCGCAGACGGTGGTCACGACGGGTTTGGTCAGTCGACGAGGGACCGAGGGCGGAGGCATGGCGTACTCCTCTTCCGCCGGCCGGCGCACAGGTGGGGCCGGCACGGCAAGGCTGTGCCCCCGCCGTGGCAGAGCATAGCGGATCCGGGATCCGCTGTCGATCTTGATAACCGGCCGGAATCGGTGGTTCTACGCGTCCGGTCCGTGCTGCATCAGCTGCCGGGCGGCCTCGGTGATCGAGCCGGACAGCGACGGGTAGATGGTGATCGTCTGTGCCAGCTGGTCGACCGTGAGCTGGTTGGCGACCGCCAGCGAGATCGGCAGGATCAGCTCGCTCGCCTTCGGTGCCACCACCACGCCGCCGATCACCACGCCCGAGGCGGGCCGGCAGAACAGCTTGATGAACCCGTCGGTGACCCCGGCCATCTTGGCCCGGGCGTTGCCGTCCAGCGGCAGCATCACCTGGTTGGCCGGGACCCGGCCGGACTCGACGTCGGCCTGCGAGTAGCCGACCGTCGCGAGCTCCGGGTCGGTGAACACGTTCGCGGCGACCGTCCGCAGCTTCAACGGCGCGACCGCCTCGCCGAGCGCGTGCCACATCGCGATCCGGCCCTGCATCGCGGCGACGCTCGCCAGCGGGAGCACCCCGGTGCAGTCGCCGGCGGCGTAGATCCCCGGCACGTTGGTCCGGGACACCCGGTCGACGGTCACGTAGCCGCCGGGTGCCACCTGGACGCCGTACTCCGCCAACCCCAGCGAGCCGGTGTTCGGCACCGAGCCGACCGCCATCAGCGCGTGGCTACCGGTCACCTCCCGGCCGTCGGTCAGGGTGACCACCACCCCGTCGCCGTCCCGGCGCACCGCTGCCGCCCGCGAGTTGCTGAGGATGGTCATCCCGCGGTCGCGGAACACCCGCTCGATCGCGGTCGCCGCGTCCGCGTCCTCGTGCGGCATCACCCGGTCGCGGCTGGAGACCAGGGTCACCCGCACCCCCATCGCGAGGTAGGCGGAGGCGAACTCGGCGCCGGTCACCCCGGAGCCGACCACGATCAGGTGCTCGGGCAGCGCCGGCAGGTCGTACACCTGCCGCCAGTCCAGGATCCGCTCCCCGTCCGGGGCGCACTCCGGCAGCACCCGGGGGGTGCCGCCGGTGGCGATCAGCACCACGTCGGCGTCGATCTGCTCGGGCCGACCATCCGCGGGGGTCACCAGCACCGGGTGCTGGTGGGTGGTGACCGGCTCGCCGAGCCGGGCCCGGCCCTGCACGAACGTCACCCCGGCCTTGACCAGCTTGGTGTGGATGTCGTTGGACTGGGCGGCGGCCAGCCGGCGGACCCGGGCGTGCACCGCCGCCGCGTCGACGCTGATCCCGGCCGGGTGGGTGACCCCGAACTGCTCGGTGTCCCGGTAGCCGGTGACCACGTCCGAGCTGGCGATGAACGTCTTGGACGGGACGCAGTCGTGCAGCACGCAGCCGCCACCGGCGCCCTCGGCATCGACCACCGTCACGTCGGCGTCGAGCTGAGCGGCGACCAGTGCCGCCTCGTAACCGGCCGGTCCCCCGCCGATGATCACAATCCGGCTCATGACACGCACGCTCCTGTCTCTTCCCCCCGCCCTTCGGAGGCTATCGTCATCGCCGTGCGTCATTACGCAGCCTACGGCTCGAACCTCGACCCGGCGCGGATGCGGGCGTATTGCCCGCATTCGCCGATGATCGGTACGGGTTGGCTGACGGGCTGGCGGCTGACCTTCGGCGGCGAAGGGGTGCTCGGCTGGGAGGGTGCGGTCACCACCATCGTCGAGTCCCCGGGCGACCAGGTGTTCGTAGCCCTCTACGACGTACATCCGTGGGACGCCGCGCACCTCGACGAGGTCGAGGGCGTGGTCGCCGGGACCTACCGGAAGCTGACGGTACGGGTGGACACGCTGGACGGCGTGGTGACCGCCTGGGTGTACGTGCTCAACGGGTACGAGGGCGGGCTGCCCACCGCCTGGTACCTGTCGGAGATCGCTAACGCCGCCGAGGCGGCTGGTGCCCCCGCCGACTACGTGGCGGAGCTGCGCTCGCGGCCCACCCGGACGGCTTCCCCGTGACCGGCCGCATCAGTTTCTTCACAATGGACGACCGCGACCGGTAACCGGACGGTAACCCGGCCGCCGGCGAATCGTGACGCACCTGCGACCTTCCGGCTGCAACGCCCACCCCGGCCCACGCGTCTGACAAACGGTGCCGCGTCCGGCGGCATCCGGGGCCAGGCGAACCGGACCAGGGGTGGGCGAAAGACAGATGTCCGACTTTGACGGATCGCTGACTGCGATCGCGGTCGATCCGGGCCATCGTGGCGGCATGACCATCCCGTCCTGGCTCACCGGCCCGTACCAGGAGCGCTGCCGCGCGGCGTCCGAGTACGTCGGGCCGCGCCGAGCGGCGGTGGCCGGCCGCTCGGCGGCGTGGCTGCTGGGCGCGCGGCTGGTCAGCGAGGCCGAGCCGATCGAGGTGGTGACTCCCTGGGAGGCCCGGTTCGGCCCGGTGACCGGCCTGCGGATCCACGTCGCCGACCTACCCGAGGCGGAGGTCGAGGTGGTCGACGGCATCCGCCGCACCAACGCCACCCGTACCTGCTGGGATCTGGCGCAGTGGCTGCCGCTGCCGGAGGCGGTGGCCTACCTCGACGTGCTGACCGCCCGCCGGCTGGTCAGCCGGGAGGCGCTGACCGCGTACGCCCGCCGGCGGGCCGGCCAGCGCGGCTGGCGCCGGCTGCTGCGCGCGGTGTCGTTCAGCGATCCCGGAGCGGCCTCGGCGAGCGAGTCCCGGTCCCGAGTCCGGGCGGCGCTCGCCAACCGGCGATCGGGCGGGTCCGACTCGGTGTCCCCGGTGTCCGCCGTGTCCTCTGTGTCCGAGCGTTCCTCGGTGTACGAACGCCGATCTTGGGGAAGATAGCGCTACACCGAGTAATCGCGAAAACGTGACCACTCGGCCGATCTACCGGTTGTACCGAGTAGGAGGAGTGACGAATACGACGAGTAACGTGGGCTGGAACTTCTCTGGAGCACCGAAACATGCTGCTACCAGCAGTTTTGTGACACTACGCGATGCTAGAACTACCGAAACGAGATTGCGCAGCGTCACCATACTCGGTCTAGGCTGTCCGAGTTCCCGTTGTCGGTAAAGATCGAGAAGCGAACGAGATGAGTGCGTTGACCGTGCCGAGCAGCCAGCTCCCGACCTCCGGTCAGGGCTCGGGAGAGGTGTGGCCCGAGACCCCGCCGGGCGCCGATCCGCTGCCGGGCCAGCTTGACCGCTGGCTGGCGGCGCGAGGCTCGGAGCTGGTAGCGGTACGCCGGCACCTGCACGCACATCCGGAACTGTCGCATCAGGAATTCGAAACCGCCTCACTGGTCGCCCGGGAGCTCGCGGTGGCCGGCCTACAACCGCGGTTTCTGTCCAAAGGCAATGGCGTCATCTGCGACGTCGGTGAGGGTGACCGGGTGATCGCGCTGCGCGCCGATCTCGACGCCCTGCCGATCCAGGACATTAAAGACGTCGATTACCGGTCGACCGTGCCGGGCGTCACCCACGCCTGCGGCCACGATGTCCACACCACCATCCTGCTCGGGGTGGGGCTGGCGCTGGCCCAGCTCGCCGCGCGCGACGAGCTGCCCGGCCGGGTCCGGCTGCTGTTCCAGCCGGCCGAGGAGGCGACCCCGTCCGGCGCCCCGGAGATGATCGCCGCCGGCGCGCTGAAGGACGTCGCCGCGGTGTTCGGCCTGCACTGCGCACCGCAGCTGCCGACCGGCATGGTGGGGGTCCGCTCTGGGCCGTTCACCGCCGCCGCCGACAAGGTGGAGGTGCGGCTCACCGGACCGGGTGGACACACCGCCCGGCCCCACCTGACCGTGGATCTCGTACACGCGCTGGGCCGGCTGGTGGTCGACGTCCCGGCGCTGCTCAACCGGCGGGTGGACCCGCGGGCCGGGCTGTCGATGGTGTTCGGCGCGATCCACGCCGGCGAGGCGGCCAACGCGATCCCGGCCGAAGGGTTCGCCCGGGGCACCGTCCGGGTGCTCAACCGGGAGGCGTGGCGGACCGCGCCGGAGCTGATCACCCAGCTGATCCACGACGCGGTGGCCGGCACCGGCGCGACCGCCGAGGTGGACTACATCCGGGGCGTGCCGCCGGTGATCAATGACCGGATGGCGACCGCGGTGATCGCGGCCGCGGCCGGCGCCGCGCTCGGGTCCGACCGGGTCACCGAGGCGGAGATCAGCATGGGCGGTGAGGACTTCGCGTTCTACCTGGAGCATGTGCCGGGCGCGATGATCCGGCTCGGCACCGGGATCGCCGGCGCCGAGCCGATGGACATCCACCAGGCCGGGTTCGACATCGACGAGCGGGCGATCGGCTACGGCGTCCGGGTGATGGTCCACACCGCCCTCGCCGCGCTCGCAACCGGGGCGTTCTAGCAGACCCCCGTCCGCCGATCTTGGAGTTGTGGCGACCCGTACGCCCTGTCTCAACGGATTTCCAGGGCCGCCACACTCCAAGATCGGCGCCGCCCCGATCCACGAGTCACCCGATCACTAGTCAGTCGGGACGTACCGACCCCAGACCGACCGGAGCGTGTCGCACACCTCGCCGATCGTTGCCCGGGCCCGCAGCGCCTCCCGCATCGGATAGAGGACGTTGCCGGTGCCGGCGGCGGTCTCCCGCAGCTTCGCCAGCGCCGCCTCGACCGCCGCGTTGTCCCGGGAGGCGCGCAGCTCCGCCAGCCGGGCGGCCTGCGCGGCCTCGATCGCCGGGTCCACTCGCAACGGTTCGTACGGCTCGTCGCCGTCGTCGGTGAACCGGTTGACCCCGACCACCACCCGTTCCCCGCTGTCGATCTCCTTGGCGATCTGGTACGCCGACGCCTCGATCTCGCGCTTCTGGAACCCCGCCTCGATCGCGTCCACCGCCGACCCGAACGAGGCGACTCGGTCCATCAGCGCCACGGTCGCCCGCTCGATCTCGGCGGTCATCGCCTCCACCGCGTACGAGCCGGCGAACGGGTCCACAGTGGCGCACAGGTCGGTCTCGTACGCGAGCACCTGCTGGGTGCGCAGCGCGAGCCGGGCCGCCTTCTCGGTCGGCAGCGCGATCGCCTCGTCGTAGGCGTTGGTGTGCAACGACTGCGTGCCGCCGAAGATCGCCGCCAGCGCCTGCACCGTGACCCGGATCAGGTTCACCTCCGGCTGCTGGGCGGTGAGCTGGACTCCGGCGGTCTGGGTGTGGAACCGCAGCAGCCACGACTTCGGGTTCTTGGCGCCGAACTCGTCGCGCATCAACCGGGCCCAGATCCGGCGGGCCGCCCGGAACTTCGCCACCTCCTCCAGCAGCGAGGTCCGGGCGACGAAGAAGAACGACAGCCGGGGCGCGAACTCGTCGATCGCCAGGCCGGCGTCGAGCGCGGCCCGTACGTACTGGATGCCATTGGCGAGCGTGAACGCGAGCTCCTGCACCGGGGTGGCGCCGGCCTCGGCCATGTGGTAGCCGGAGATCGAGATCGTGTTCCACCGCGGCAGCTCCGCCCGGCAATAGCTGAACGTGTCGGCGACCAGCCGCAACGACGGCTTCGGCGGGAAGATGTAGGTGCCGCGGGCGATGTACTCCTTGAGGATGTCGTTCTGGATCGTGCCGGTGAGCGCGGTCCCCGGCACCCCCTGCTCCTCGGCGACGAGTTGATAGAGCAACAACAGCACGCTCGCCGGCGCGTTGATCGTCATCGACGTGGACACTTTGTCCAGCGGGATGCCGTCGAACAGCACCCGCATGTCGTCGAGCGAGTCGATCGCTACCCCGACCTTGCCGACCTCGCCGTGCGCGATCGGCGCGTCCGAGTCGTACCCCATCTGGGTGGGTAGGTCGAACGCGACCGACAGGCCGGTGGTGCCGGCGGCCAGCAGCTGCCGGTAGCGGGCGTTCGACTCGGCCGCGGTGGCGAACCCGGCGTATTGCCGCATCGTCCACGGCCGAGTGGTGTACATGGTCGGGTAGATTCCGCGGGTGTAAGGAAATTCACCCGGCTCACCCAATCCGGCCAGCCACTCATCCGGAACGTCCTGCGGACCGTACACGGTTTTGATGGAGAATCCCGACTCGCTGTCCCGACCCGGCTGCGCTGCCTCGCCCATACCGGCTAGGTTAGTTGCGTCCATGACTCCCCCTCGTCGGTGGTAAGCGTGACTGAGCCCTTCAGCACTCAACAGATCTCCGTGGAACGCGCCGCACCGGGCACCGTCGTGGGCGGGCGCTACGTGTTGAAAGCGGCGGTCGGGACCGGCGGCATGGGTACCGTGTGGCGCGCCACCGACACCCAGCTCAACCGGGACGTAGCGGTCAAGGAAGTCGTGCCGCCGCCGGGCATCGCGCCGGAGGACCGGGACGCGATGTACGAGCGGATGATGCGCGAGGCGAGGGCCGCGGCCAGCCTCTCCCACCCCGCGATCGTGCAGGTATACGACGTGGTCACCGACGGTGGCCGGCCGTGGGTGGTGATGGAGCTGCTGGACGCCCGCAGCCTGTCCGACATGGTGCTGGAGGACGGCCCGCTCGCCCCGCGCGCGGTCGCCAAGATCGGGATTGCGATGCTCGGCGCGCTGGAGGTCGCCCACGCCGCCGGGGTGCTGCACCGGGACGTCAAGCCGGCCAACGTGCTGATCTGCACCGACGGGCGGGCCGTGCTCACCGACTTCGGGGTGGCCCGGATGCCGACCGACCAGCAGCTCACCACCCCCGGCATGGTGCTCGGGTCGCCCCACTTCATCTCCCCGGAGCGGGCGATGGGGGCGCCGTTCGGGCCGCCCAGCGACCTGTTCTCGCTCGGGGTGACGCTGTACGCGGCGGTCGAGGGCCGGCCACCGTTCGACAAGGGTGAGCCGATCGCCACCATGCACGCGGTGGTGGAGGATCCGCCGGTGCCGCCGGTCCGGGCCGGCGCGCTCACCGAGGTGCTGTACGGGTTGCTGGAGAAGGACCCGGACCGCCGGTGGGACGCGACCCGGGCCCGGCAGGCGTTGCGGGACCTGCTCGCCGGGCCGCTCGCGAGCCGGACCCCGATGTTCCCCACCGACCCGTACGCGGTGGTGCAGCCCGCGCCGGCGCCGGTGCCACCGGCGGTGCACAACGGCGGCGAGCGGATCGGTGGCCGGGCCCTGCTCGCGCCGGGCGAGCTGCCGACCGACCGGCTGGCGCACTCGGCCGAGACCGAACGGTTCGCGCAGCCGGCGGCGACCGAACAGTTCGCCCAGCCAGCAGCGGCGACCGAACAGTTCACGCAGCCGGCAGCGGCGACCGAACAGTTCACGCAGCCGGCGACCGACCGGTGGGCGCAGTCGATCGGTCCGGCCGGCTACCCGCCGCAGCCGCAGTTCGAGTCGGACACGGTGGTGACCCCGGCGGTGAACGGCGCCGGACACGCCGCGCACCGGGCGGCGCCGTCCGGCGGGCTGAGCCAGGCCGGGGCACGGCTGGCCGAGGCCGGTAGCTGGGCGTTGACCGCGCTGCGGCGGTTGCCGACCGGGGTGCAGGTCGGGGCTGCCGTCGCGCTGACCCTGGTGGTGCTGGTCGGGATCGTGGTGGCGCTCGGCAACCGGGGCAGCACCCCGGAGTCGAACGCCGCCGCCCCGCCCACGCAGACCCCGACCGCCGATCCGGCGGGCCCACCGTTCGAGGTGCAGACCTACCAGGGCCGCGGGATGGAGATCAACCTGCCGGCCGGCTGGGAGGGCACCGACGACCCGAACCTGGTGTACGTGGACTTCGTCGACCCGAACGACCAGAACGTCGCGGTCCGGCTGCTCAGCGAGCAGTGGAGCGCCGACGCGCAGCGGCTGGTCGAGGTGGCCGAGCAGAACATCCAGAACAACTCCGGCTGCCCGGCCTACCAGCGGATCGGGATCACCGAGATCGAGGTCGCCGGCCAGACCGGTGCCCAGCTGGAGTACCTGTGCGGCGAGGGCGATCAGCTGCGCCGGGCAAAGTGGATCACGGTGGTGGACGGTTCCCGGCAGTACTCGTTCCGGTTCACCGCACCGGAGCAGGAGTGGGCCGACCGGCAAGCGATCTTCGACGAGCTGCTTCGGTCATTCCGGGTGACCGGTTAGTCTCGTCCGGTGAGGCAGCGCGTCGAGGACTGGATCGCCGACGACCCTGACCCGGACAGCCGCGCGGAGCTGCGCGGGCTGCTCGACCGGTGGCCGGAGACCGAAGCCGAGCTCGCGGACCGGTTCGCCGGGCCGTTGACATTCGGCACCGCCGGCTTGCGCGGCCCGCTGCGGGCGGGTCCGAATGGGATGAACCTGGCGGTGGTACGCGGTGCCGCGGCGGGACTGGTCCGCTGGCTCGCCGACCGGGGCGCCGCCGGCCCGCTGGTGATCGGGTACGACGCACGGCACGGCTCCCGCCGGTTCGCCGAGGAGACCGCCCGGGTCGCCACCGGCGCCGGCCGGGACGCGTTGCTGCTGCCCCGCCCGTTGCCGACCCCGGTGCTGGCCCACGCGGTCCGAAAGCTGGACGCGGTCGCCGGCGTGGTCGTCACCGCCAGTCACAACCCGCCTACCGACAACGGATACAAGGTCTACCTCGGCGCGGCGCTCGGCGGGCCGGCCGGTGCCGGAGCGCAGATCGCGCCGCCGGTCGACGCCGAGATCGAGGCGGCGATCCGGTCGGTCGGGCCGCTCAGTGCGGTGCCCCTCGGTCCGCCCGGCACCGTGCTCGGCGAGGACATCGTCACCGCGTACATCAACGCCGCCGCGGCGGTGGTCGACCCGGACGGGCCGCGCGAGCTCGCGGTCGCGTACACTCCGCTGCACGGGGTGGGCGCCGGCGTGCTTGCCGCGGCGATGGCCCGGGCCGGCTTCGCCGAGCCGGCGATGGTCACCGAGCAGGTCGAGCCGGACCCAACCTTCCCGACGGTCGCGTTCCCGAATCCGGAGGAGCCGGGTGCGATGGACCGGGTGCTGGCGCTCGCCGCCGACCTCGGCGCCGATCTCGCGATCGCCAACGACCCGGATGCCGACCGGTGCGCGGTGGCGGTCCCGGACGGGACCGGTTGGCGGGTGCTCACCGGCGACGAGCTGGGGGTGCTGCTCGCCGACCACCTGATCCGGCGCGGCCAGCCGGGCCGGTACGCCACCACGATCGTCTCGTCGTCGCTGCTGCGGGCGGTCTGCGAGGCGCGCGGCGTGCCGTACGGCGAGACCCTCACCGGGTTCAAGTGGATCGTCCGGGCCGGCGAGGACCTGGCGTACGGGTACGAGGAGGCGCTCGGCTACTGCGTCGCGCCGCAGCTGGTGCGGGACAAGGACGGGATCACCGCGGCGCTGCTGGTCTGCGAGCTCGCCGCCGGGCTACGGGCGGAGTTGCGTACGCTCACCGACCGGCTGGACGAGCTCGCGGCCGAGTTCGGGGTCTACGCCACCGAGCAGGTCTCGGTCCGGGTGGACACGCCGGACGAGATCGCGGCGGTGATGGCCCGGGTCCGGTCGGCGCCGCCGAAGTCGCTGCTCGACGAGCCGGTGACCGAACTGGACGACCGGCTGCCGGACGCGGACGTGCTGGCGCTACGGACGGCGAATGCCCGGCTGGTGGTCCGGCCGTCCGGCACGGAACCGAAGCTGAAGGCGTACCTCGAGGTGGTGGAGCCGGTCACCGGGCCGGACGATGTTCCCGCCGCCCGGGAACGCGCCCGGGCCGCGCTCTGCGCGCTGCGCACCGAGACGGTCGCCGCGCTCGGGCTCTGGTAGCCGACTCTCCACCAAGATCTCCCCAGGTGCGCCGCCGTTGGGCCCGGGGCGCGCGGATGGGCTAGGAGCGGTAGAGGTACGGCGGGTGGGGGTGGAGGTCGCCGGCGAGCAGGCGCCGGGCGAGGGCCACGGCGCCGTCCAGCGGCTCGGCACCGCCCAACGAGACGGTCGCGTCCGGCCGGAGCCGGTGCAGCGCCGACCGGAGCGGGGACTCCAGCAGGTCGGTGGCCCGGGCGACGCCGCCGATCACGGCCACCCGCGGCGGCAGGCCGGGCACCAGCGCCGCCGCGGCGGTCTGCGCCAACTGCTCCGCCGCCGATTCCCAGATCCGGGTCGCCACCGGGTCGCCGGCCCGCGCCGCCGCCGCCACCTCGGTGGCGAACCCGGCGAGCAGCTCCGACGGGGTCGGCGAGCCGTAGACCAGCTTCGGCCACCGGTCCGGATCACCCAGCCGGGACCGGGCAGCCGCCAGCAGCACCGGCGACCCGCCGGGCCGGCCGTCCTGGGCGCGCAACGCCGCCCGCAGCCCCTGACCGCCGATCCAGGCCCCGCCGCCGTCGTCGCCGAGCAGGTGCCCCCAGCCGTCCACCCGGTGCCAGATCTCCCGGAAGTCACTGCCGAACCCGACCGCGCCGGTGCCGGCCGCCACCACCGCCCCGCCGGTGGTGCCGAGCGCGCCGGCCAGCGCGGTCACCGTGTCCGAGGCGAGCACCACCGCCGCGCCCGGCCAGCGGCCCCGCAGCTGGGCCAGGATCGCCGGTGCCGGGCCGAGGGTCAGCAGGCCGGTCGCGCCGACGCTCACCACCGCCGGCTCAGCGACGCCGATCCCGGCCGCGATCACGTCCAGTGGGGCGTCGATATCGATGCCGTCCGGCCCGACCGAGCGGGGCGGGGCGTCGACGGTCACCGACGAGGTGCCAGCGCCGAGCAGCCTCGCGCGGGAGCCGGTGCCGCCGATGTCGATCGCGAGGATCAGTGGGCCGGCGGCCGACGAAGCACCAGCCGGCTCAGTACCAGCCGTTGGCGAGCCAGAAGTCGTAGGCGGCGGTCGGCGATCCGTACCGGCTCTGGATGTACCCGAGGCCCCAGCAGATCTGGGTGGCCGGGTTGGTCTCCCAGTCATCCCCGCACGATGCCATCTTGCTGCCCGGCAGCGCCTGCGGAATGCCGTACGCACCCGAGGACGGGTTCTGCGCGTACTCGTTCCAGCCGCTCTCGTGGTCCCACAGCGCGACCAGTGCCGGCATCTCCTCGATCCCCCAGCCGTAGTCGCCGAGCATCGCGCAGGCGATCGCCTGGTTGCCGGAGTACACCTCACAGCTCTCCGGGATCTCCGGCAGCGGCACGCCGGAGCCGCCACCGGAGGAGACCTCTGGCGGTGGGCTGGCCTGCGGTGCCTGCGCGAGCGAGACCGAGACGCTGGTCGCCGGGGCCACCGCGGCCCGAGCGAACCCGCGCGAGGCGGCCAGCTCCGCCCGCTCCTGGAGCGCCTGGTCGAGCGAGGCGTTGGTCGGCGGTCCGGCGGTCTGGTTGCCGCCGCCGCTGGTCAGCGTGCCGCCGACGATCCCGAACGCCGCGCCGACCACGACCGCGCCGGCCGCACCCACGGCGGCCGCCCGCGCGATCCGGTACTCCTCGCGGACATGCCGGGGCACGTGCCGCCGGGAACGACGATGGTTCCCGGCCGAACTGCCTCGGTGGGGGAGCCCCGGCAGGGGATGACCGGGGGCGCTATGAGACGCCACGATGCAGCACCTTGCCTCATCTCGGGCCGACACGCCAGCCGCATCACTCGACTTTCGGCTGAAAAGTGAACTACGCCACACCCGTAATCACAGGTCGCAACTGTCTCAGCACGACACGTCGATCGAGGCGCCACCCACTCGGGTGACCGGTCGCCGGTTACCGTTGACGGCATGCTCGGGCTTCCCCACCACATCACCGCTTGCCTGTTCGACCTCGACGGGGTGCTGACCCCGACCGCGGAGGTCCACAAGGCGGCCTGGGCGGAAACCTTCGACGCGTTCCTGAAACAGCGAGCGGAACAGACCGGCGAACCGTTCGTCCCATTTGACCCGGGCGCGGACTACCACACCTACGTGGACGGCAAGGCCCGCGCCGACGGCGTCCGGTCGTTCCTCGCCTCCCGCGGGATCACCCTGCCGGAGGGTACGCCGGACGACCCGGGCAGCGCCGACACCGTCAACGGCCTCGGTAACCGGAAGAACACCGTACTGTTGCAGCGGCTGCGCGAGCGCGGGGTGGAGCCGTTCCCCGGCTCGGTCGCCTACCTGCGGGCGGCCCAGCGCGCCGGGCTGCGGCGCGCGGTCGTCTCCGCCAGCGCCAACTGCCGCGAGGTGGTCGAGGCCGCCGGCATCGCCGACCTGCTGGAGGTACGGGTGGACGGGGTGGTCGCGCGGGAGCGAGGACTGCGCGGCAAACCCGAGCCGGACACCTTCCTCGCCGCCGCCGAACAGCTCGGGGTCTCCCCGAAGCAGGCGGCCGTTTTCGAAGACGCACTCGCCGGCGTGGCCGCCGGCCGGGCCGGTGACTTCGGCTTCGTGGTCGGGGTCGACCGAGTAGGGCAGGCCGCCGCCCTACGCGATCACGGCGCGGATATCGTGGTGCGCGATTTAGCGGACCTGTTAACCGATGGAGCCGAAAAATGATTCGTGAGCGTGCGTATCCGGTAGAGCCCTGGCACGTCCGCGAGACCCGGCTGGATCTCGAAGTACTCGCCCAGTCGGAGTCGGTCTTCGCGCTCTCGAACGGGCACATCGGACTGCGCGGCAACCTCGACGAGGGCGAGCCGCACGGTCTCCCGGGCACCTACCTCAACTCGTTCTACGAGCTGCGGCCGCTGCCGCACGCCGAAGCCGGGTACGGCTACCCGGAAGAAGGCCAGACCATCGTCAACGTCACCAACGGCAAGCTGATCCGGCTGCTGGTCGACGACGAGCCGTTCGACGTCCGGTACGGCGAGCTGCGCTCCCACGAACGAGTGCTGGACCTGCGGGCCGGGACGCTGGAGCGGGAGGTCGAGTGGGTCTCCCCCGCCGGCCAGGCGGTACGGATCCACTCCAGCCGGCTGGTCTCGTTCAGCCAGCGGGCGGTCGCCGCGATCTGCTACGAAGTGGAGCCGCTGGAAGAGCCGGCCCGGCTGGTCATCCAGTCCGGACTGGTGGCGAACGAGGAGCTGCCGGTCACCAAGTCCGACCCGCGAGTGGCGGCGGTGCTCAGCGAGCCGCTCGCGGCCGAGCAGCACCTCGCCAACGGCGCCAGCGGGTTGCTGATCCACCGGACCAAGGCGAGCGGCCTGCGGATGGCCGCCGCGATGTCGCATGTGGTGGAAACCCCGGAGGACGCGTCGGTCACCACCGACGCGTTCCCCGACTGGGCGCGCACCACCATCGCCTGCGTACTGCAGCCGGGCCAGCGGCTACGGGTGGTGAAGTTCCTGGCGTACGGCTGGTCCAGCCGGCGGTCGCTGCCGGCGCTGCGCGACCAGGTCGGTGCCGCGCTGGCCGCCGCCAAGCTCGCCGGCTGGGAGGGGTTGCGCCGCTCGCAGCGGGAATACCTTGACACGTTCTGGGACGCCGCCGATGTCCGGGTCGAGGGCGACCCGGAGGTGCAGCAGGCGGTCCGGTTCGGCATGTTCCACGTGCTGCAGGCCGGTGCCCGCAACGAGATGCGGCCGATCCCGGCGAAGGGCCTGACCGGGCCGGGGTACGACGGGCACACGTTCTGGGACACCGAGATGTTCGCGCTGCCGGTGCTCATCTACACCCAGCCGCAGGCGGCCGCCGAGGCGCTCCGGTGGCGACACGCCACACTGGACCTGGCGCGGGAGCGCGCCCGGACGCTCGGGCTCAAGGGGGCGGCGTTCCCGTGGCGGACGATCCGGGGCCAGGAGTGCTCCGGCTACTGGCCGGCCGGCACCGCCGCCTTCCACATCGGAGCTGACATCGCCGACGCCACCCTGCGCTACATCCAGGCCACCGGCGACGAGGTGTTCGAGCGGGAGGTAGGGGTGGAGCTGCTGGTCGAGACCGCCCGGCTGTGGCGCTCACTCGGCCACCACGACCGGCACGGCGTATTCCACATTGACGGGGTCACCGGCCCGGACGAGTACACGGCGGTCGCCCACGACAACATCTACACCAACCTGATGGCGCAGCGGAACCTGATCGGTGCCGCCGACGCGGTCGCCCGGCACCCGGACATCGCCCGCGCGCTCGGGGTGGACGAGGAGGAGGCTGCCTCCTGGCGGGACGCGGCGCGGTCGATCGCCATCCCGTACGACGAGGAGCTCGGCGTGCACCAGCAGGTCGAGGGGTTCACCCGGTTCCAGGAGTGGGACTTCGCCTCGATGAAGCCGGAGGACTACCCGCTGCTGCTGACCAAGCCCTACTTCGACCTCTACCGGCGGCAGGTCATCAAGCAGGCGGACCTGGTGCTGGCGATGCACTGGCGCGGCGACGCGTTCACCGACGAGCAGAAGCTCCGGAACTTCCACTACTACGAGGCCCGGACGGTCCGGGACTCGTCGCTGTCGGCGTGTACCCAGGCGGTGATCGCCGCGAAGGTCGGGCACCTGGAACTGGCGCACGACTACCTGGGTGAGGCAGCGCTGATCGACCTGCACGACACCCACGCCAACACCCGCGACGGCGTCCACCTGGCCGCGCTCGCCGGGGCCTGGATCGCGCTGGTGGCCGGGCTCGGCGGGATGCGCGACCACGACGGCATCCTGTCCTTCTCCCCCCGGCTGCCCAGCCGGATCGGCAAGCTGGAGTTCTCGCTGCTGTGGCGAGGGCTGCGGCTGCGGGTCAGCGTCCGGCCGACCGAGGTGACCTACTTCCTCCGGGAAGGCGACCACGAGGACGGGTCCAAGGTGGAGTTGCTGCACCACGGCGAGCCGGTGACGGTGACCATCGGCAACCCGGTGACGATGCCGATTCCGGAGGCGGTCGACCCTGGCCCGGAGCCGGAGCAGCCGGCCGGCCGCGCCCCGGTCCGCCGGTCGTACTTCGTCCCCGACTCGATGGTCTGAGCCCGGCGGCACGCCGTGCCGCTGAGCCGCGCCGCCTCGCCCGCAGGAAATCAGAAGCGGGGCATGCCGCCGAACTGGCGGTCGCCGGCGTCGCCCAGCCCGGGCACGATGAACGCCTTGTCGTTCAGCCCCTGGTCGATCGCGGCGGTGACGATCCGCAGCGGCAGCCCGCTGCGCTCCAGCCGGGCGATCCCCTCCGGGGCGGCGAGCACGCAGGCCACCGTGATGTCTTGGCAGCCCCGGTCGGCCAGCAGCCGGCAGCAGTGCTCCAGCGACCCGCCGGTGGCGAGCATCGGGTCGAGCACCAGCACCGCCAACCCGGTCAGGTCGGTCGGCAGCGACTCCATGTAGGCCCGCGGCTGGAACGTGTGCTCGTCCCGGGCCAGCCCGACGAACCCCATCGACGACTCCGGCAGCAGCGCCAGCGCCGCGTCGGCCATGCCCAGCCCGGCCCGCAGCACCGGCACCAGCAGCGGCGGGTTGGCCACCCGTACCCCCTCGGCCGGGCCGACCGGGGTGGTGACCGGGAACCGGTCGACCGCCAGCGAGCGGGTCGCCTCGTACACCAGCATCGTGGTCAGCTCGTGCAGCGCCGCCCGGAACGCGCCCGAGTCGGTATGGGCGTCCCGCATCGCGGTCAGCCGGCTCTGCGCCAACGGGTGACCCACCACCGTCACGTCCACGCGATCAACCTACCTTCCTGCGCTCCACCCAGCCGCGGACCAGCTCGCCGAGCACGGTCAGCGGCAGCTCGCCGTACCCGAGCACGGTGTCGTGGAAGCCCCGGATGTCGAACCGGTCGCCGAGTGCGGCCTGTGCCTCCGCCCGCAGCCGCTGGATCTCCAGCCGGCCGGTCATGTACGACAGCGCCTGCCCGGGATAGGCGATGTACCGGTCGACCTCGGTCTCGACCTCGGTCACCGGATTGGCGGTGTTCGCCAGCAGGTAGTCGACCGCCTGCTGGCGGCTCCAGCCGTTGGCGTGCAGCCCGGTGTCGACCACCAGCCGGCACGCCCGCAACGAGTCCAGGGTGAGCATGCCGAGCCTGGCCAGGTCATCGGAGTAGAGCCCCATCTCGTCGGCGAGCCGCTCCGCGTACAGGCCCCAACCCTCCCCGTACGCGTTGAACGGGATCACCCGGCGCAGCAGCGGCAGGTCGGTGAGCTGCTGGGTCAGCGACTGCTGGAAATGGTGGCCCGGCACGGCTTCGTGGAACGCGGTCGCCTCATAGGGCGCCCGGCCGCGCTCGGTGGCCCGGTAGGTGTTGGCAAAGTAGACACCCGGCCGGCTGCCGTCCAGCGCCGGCGACATGTAGTAGGCGGCCGCCGCGCCCGGCGCCTCCGCCTCCGGCACCGGCTCGACCGTGCACCGCTGCTCCGGCAACCGCCCGAACCAAGCCGGCGCCGCCTGCTCGGCCCGTTCGATCGTGGCCCGGGCGTGGTTGAGCAGTTCGTCGCCGTCCCGCCAGCGCAGCGCCGGGTCGCTCCGCAACCGGTCGAAGATCTCCTGGAGGTCGGTGGTGCCGATCACCCGGCTGCCGAGCTCGGCGAACTCCTCCCGCAGCCCGGCCACCTGGGCCAGCCCGATCTGGTGCAGCTGTTCTGGCGAGTGCTCGGTGGTGGTGTGCGCCCGCGCCAACGCCCGGTAGTGCCGCTCGCCGTCGGGCAGCCAGCACAGGCCGGGCCGGTCGTCCGGGCGGCCGTGCGGCAGCACCTCGGTCTCGAGCACCTCCCGGTAGCGGGCCAGCGCCGGGTGCACCACCTCGGCGAGCAGCCGGTCGCGTTCCCGGTCGAACTCCGCCAGGTCCACAGTGCTCGCCGGCGTCGGCCGGGGCCGGCGCAGCGAGTCGCTGGCCGGGTCGGCGAGGTACCGGTCGAGATAGGCGACGGTGGCGGCGGTGAGCCGGTGGACCGGCAGCCGGCCGGCGGCGATGCCGGCGCGGTGCCGCTCCGCGAGCGCCTCGTAGACCGTCGGCAGGCCGGCTAGCCGGGCCAGGTAGCCGTCGGCGTGCGCCGGCTCGGTGAGGCCGACCATCGGCAGGATCATCAGCAGCTCGACCGCCGGCGCGACGAACGAGTCCGTGATCGTGTATTCGACGGTCCGGGCCGCCAGCTGGTCCAGCACCGACTCGGCCCGGGCCCGGATCACCGCCAGCGTGACCCGGTCCTGGTCGCCGGCCGGCACCGCCTGGTCGGCTCGCGCCCGGATTTCGGCCAGCCGGGACCGGAACGCCGCCTCACCCGCCTCGGTGTAGTCAGGCAGCCGGTCCTCCCGGTCGCGGATCCCGAGCGCGCTCGCCTCGATCGGGTTCGCGTCGAACAGCACCTCGGTCAGCTCGTCGGCGAGCTGGTTGGCGGTAATGGTCAAATCCGGATCGTCCCTCCTGGTCAGCCGGCGGCGTCGCCGGCTGCGCGGCGGCTACTGGTAGGCCCGCGACTGCAGCTGGTAGAGCTCGGCGTAGAGCCCACCGGTGGCCATCAGCTGCGCGTGATCGCCGACCTCCCGCACCTTACCGCCGTCGAGGACCACGATCAGGTCGGCCATCCGTACCGTCGAGAACCGGTGCGACACCAGCAGCGTGATCGTGCCGTGCCGGCTGCCGGCCCGGGCCGCGGCGGCGAACCGCTCGAACAGCGCGTGCTCGGTCTGCGCGTCCAGCGCCGCGGTCGGCTCGTCGAAGACCACCAGCAGCGGGTCGTCGCGCAGCAGGCCACGGCCGAGCGCCAGCTTCTGCCACTGCCCGCCGGACAGGTCCACCCCACCGTCCCAACCGGCGCCGAGTTGCGACTCCAGCCCGTGCGGCAACGCGTCCGGTACGGCCGCCGCACCGGCCCGGGCCAGCGCGGTACGCACCGCCGCCCGGTCGTCGATCCGGGGCAGGTCAGCCACCCCCACGGTCTCCCGGGCCAGGAACTCGAACCTCGCGTAGTCCTGGAACGCGGCGCTGAGCCGGCGCCGCCACTGCCCCGGCTGGAACCGGCTCAGGGCTACCCCGTCGACCAGGATCTCGCCGTGGTCGGGCTGGTAGAAGTCGCACAGCAGCTTGATGAGCGTGGTCTTGCCGGCGCCGTTGTCGCCTACCAGCGCCACCACCGCCCCAGCCGGCAACCGCACCGACACGTGGTCCAGCACCACCCGGTCGGTGCCGGGATAGTGGAAGCTGACCTCGCGCAGCTCGACGCCGCCGGCGAGCCGGTCCGGCACCGGCACGGGTGCCGCCACCGTCCGACGTGAACCTTCCGCGTACCGCTCCAGCCAGAGGAACCGCTTCGCCAGCGCCACCGTACGCAGCAGGCTGGACAGGTAGATCACGCCAGAGCTGACGGTCATCGTCAGCTCCGCCGCCAGCCCGATCACGAGCACCACGTCCCCCGGGGTGGCGTCGCCGTTGACCGCGAGCAGCAGCACCACCGCGATCGCCCCGGCGTAGCTGAGGCCGGCGACCAGCCCGTCCAGCGCCTGCAACCCGGCCCCCCGCCAGCTGGCCCGGTTGCGGGCCCGCAGCACCCGGTCGGCCGCCGCCCGGTGGCGTTCCAGCAGCACCCCGGCCAACCCGAACACCCGCAGCTCCTTGCCGGACTCGGCCGCGGTGCCGAGCTCGAACAGGTGCCGGCGCAGCCGCTCCGGCTCGCTGCTCGCCTCCTGCGCCCGGATCTCCAGGGTGCGGCTGCGGTTGCCGACCCACACCGACAGCACCGCGAACCCGGGCAGCGCCAATAGTCCAGGGTGGACCTCTGCCAGCAGCAGCGCGGTCGCGGCCAACCCGATCGCCGCCCGCATCGTGCCGGCGGTGGCGTTCACCATCATCGCGAGCCGGTGCCGCTCCTCCCGGATCCGCTGCACCTGGTCCAGATAGTCCGGTCGCTCGTGGTGCGCGAGCCCGTCGGTGCCACCCATCAGCGCCATCAGCCGCCGGTCCGCGTACGCACTGGCCCGCTCGGTCACGGCGAACACACAGTGGACGTAGTAGAAGCTGTTGACCAGCGCCAGCGGCACGGTGCCCGCCAGCACCGCGGCGGCGATCAGCGCGTCCCGCAGGTCCTGCGCCACCGCCCCGTCGATCAGCAGCTTCGCACCGTACGCGAGCACGGCCGGGACGAGTGCCATCACCACCCCGGTCAGCAGCTGGCAGGTGGCGTGGATCGGGGCCGCCCGGAACCCGAGCGCGAGCGTCACCCGGTACGCCCGGAGGCTGTCACGCATTGGCGGTGTCCCCTTCCACGAACCGGGCGGCCTGCAGCGTGAACATCTCGGCGTACTCGCCGCCGGTCGCCAGCAACTCCTCGTGCGTGCCGGCCTCGGTGACCACCCCGTGGTCCAGCACCACGATCCGGTCGGCCCGGCGGACGGTCGAGAACCGGTGCGAGATCAGGATCGTGGTGAGCCCCTCGGTGAGCTCCAGGAACCGTTCGTAGAGCTCAGCCTCGGCCCGGACGTCGAGGGCGGCGGTCGGCTCGTCGAGCACCAGCACCCGGGCCCCGGCCAGCACCGCGAACATCGCCCGCGCCAGCGCGATCCGCTGCCACTGCCCGCCGGACAGGTCCACCCCGCCCTCGTACCCGCGCGACAACACCGTGTCCCAGCCGCGTGGAAGCGACTCCACCAGCGACAGCGCACCGGCCCGCTCGGCGGCGGCGCGCAGCAGGTCGCGGTCCCCGGCGTTCGCCGGCGCGCCCAGCCCGATGTTGTCGGCGGCCGAGAGCTCGTAGCGCGCGAAGTCCTGGAACAGCACCGCCACCCGGGAGCGCCAGCCGGCCGGGTCCAGCTCGGCCAGGTCGATACCGTCCACTGTGATCCGGCCGGCGGTCGGCCGGTAGAGCTGGCACAGCAGTTTCACCAGCGAGGTCTTGCCGGCGCCGTTGCGGCCGACGATCGCCAGTGACCGGCCGGCCGGGATGGTCAGGTCGAGCCCGGCGATCGCCACCCACTCGGCGCCGGGGTACCCGAACCGGACTGCCTCGAACCGCAGCTGCCGCGCCGGTGCTGCCGGCGGCACCGGCCGGGTCCCGGTCGGCTCGTCCGCGACCAGCCGCCGGTCCAGCTCGAGCAGCCTCGGCACCGCGACCGCGGCGTAGGACAGGTAGGCGTTGTCGTCGTCGAACGCCACGAACCCGTTGGCGCGCAGCAACGCCTGGCCGTAGACGGCGAGCGCGGCCAGCCCGAGGTCGCCGCGCACCGCCGCGTACGCCAGCAGACCGAACGAGAGCGCGTTGATCGCCAGCACGGTGCCGCTGGCCCCGAACACGACTCGCGCCCGCGGCCGGCGGGCCCGCCACACCGGCTCGATCGCGCTCCGCCAGGCCCGCTCGAACCGGCCCAGCAGCCAGTCGAGCATCCCCCACAGCCGCAGCTCCTTGGCGGCCGGCGCGGTGATCGCCAGGTCCCGCAGGTACTCCGCCCGGCGCAGCACGCCGCTCAACCCGTACCCGACCTGCCCGACCCGGACGTACTCGCGCTGCATGGCGTACAGCAGCACCGGCCACAGCACCAGCCAGAGCAGCCCCAGCCACCAGTGGAACCAGCACAGCACCGCGGCCGAGCCGAGCGCCTGCAGCCAGGCCGGTAGCACCCGGCCGAGCGCCTCGATCGCGAGGTCCGGCCGGTTGGTGTCGAGCCCCAGCCCGCGGACCACCCGCAGCTGCGCGAGCACCTCCGGATCGGCCAGGTGGGCGATCCCGGTGGGCCGGCCGACCGCCGCCATCACCCGCTCCCGCAGGTACTGCTCGACCTGCCGGCCGAGCGTCACCCCGAGCGCTTCCCGGATCGGGTTCACCACCCGCAGCGCCACCACCAGCCCGGTCACCGCCGCGAGCAGGCCCAGGGTGGTCCGGCCGGCGCTGGCGTCGAGGCCGGCGCCGACCGCGGCCGGGATCGACCCGACCAGCAGGCCGGTGACCACGGCGATCGCGACCGGCAGCACCGCGGTGACCGCGATCGTCACCGCGAACAGCCACGGCGCGACCCGGTGCACCCGCGGCAGCAGCCGGAGCAGCGTGAGGATCCCGGCCACCGATGGCGGTAGTGTGAGCGTCAGCTTAGCCATAGTGACGTCACTATGACATTAGAGTGGCCGCTACGCAACCCACCAACGCCGCTGTGCAAGCCGCCAACGCACCGGGGCTGCTCAGCGAAGCGTCACGATCCGGGTCCGGAAATCGGTGTAGGCGGGGTAGCGCCCGGTCATCCAGATTGCGCTGAAGCTCCCCGTGCCGGTGAGCCCGCGCGGTGTGACCGGCCGGAGGTTCGGCTCGGTGGAGTGCCAGGTCAGCTGATCGCGGTGCCAGGTCTGGCCGAGGTCGGCGGTCCGCCACCGCTCGATCTCGTGGACCCCGTCGATCCGCCGGGACAGCAGCAGCGTGTCCGGATCGGCGGAGCTGATCGTGATGCCGCCGGAGTAATGGGGCTCGGTCGGGTCCTCGCTGATTGCGCCGCCGGCGGGGGTGAGCTCGCGGTCGAACCAGCCGTCGCCGGTCCATCGGGCGTACCGGTACCGGTGGTCGCACTCGGTCGGGAAGGTGGCGTAGCCGAGCACCGGGTGCCCGTCCCGGCCGACCGCGAGATCGTGGATCCACGCCCGACCCGATGCCGCCGCGCCGGCCGCGTCATAGACCAGGCTCGCCTGCGCGGGAACCACCGGGGCCCCGATCGGGCCGATCACCGCGCCATCGGCGCGATGCAGGTGTCCGTCCCGGTAGTACATGTAGTAGATGCTGGTGTTCACGTTGCGGGGGTGCCCGTCGGTGAACGCGAAGTGCAACGTGTCGCGGTGGTTCGAGGCGACCTTGAGATACGGCCGTTGCCCGGGCACCGACACCAGGGTTCGGGCTGGTGACCAACCGTCGCCGGTGTGGACAGCGAACGTCGGGTTGAAGTTGCCCCCGCGCCAGAACAGGTAGAGCGCGTCCGCCTCGGCCGGTAGCGCGACCGGGTTCGGGTACGTGTAGCCGTGGTCGCCCGGCGTGTTGACCGGCACCGTCCGCAGTGGTCCCCAGGCCGAGACGTCCGCCGGCGCGACCGAGCGGCGGTAGTACATCGCTGGCCCGTTGTGGCCCGACCAGAACACGACGATCCGGTGGTCGGGTTGGACCAGGATCGACGGGTTGCTGTGGTCGTCGACCGGCAGGCCGCGGGCCACCGTGGCGGCCGCGAGCCGGTCGGTGCGGTGGTCGTACTGGACGACCTTCACCTGTCCGTACCGATCAATGAAACCGACGTAGGTTCGCCGGTGCTCGCCGGCAACGTGGACCGCGCGCGGGTCGCCGAACCAGCACCATGCCCCGCTGGCGCCAACCGGCCGGGTGGCAGCCGGTGGGATCTTACGGGGAGCGCTGCTCACCGCCCCGATCACCGCGAGCGTCGCACTTCCGAGCAGCAGTCGCCGTCGTGAAATCACCCGGACCTCCTGAGGGCGGCGTGGTTGGCGGCTCCGGCGTACGGGCAGGGTGAAACCCGGAGTGTGTCCTAACCGGATTGACCTGAGTGGAGCAGTGAGCGGGCTACCCGCCCGGGGACGTGGTTACGGGGCCGGTCGGCTCCGCTCCCGGCTGGTCGGTCCAGCCGGCATCGAGGTAAAGCCGATACAGTTCCACCCGCGGCTCCAGCGGCAGGACGTACTCGTGCGACAGCAGCTCCCCGGTCCGCGGTTCGAAGACCAGCACGTGCTGGCCCAGCTCGCCGCCGTCCAGCGGGCCGTCGTAGCTGACGGCGACCCCGGGGCGCCCGGCCCGGTCGGTCACTTCACCGCGCCACACCAGCCCCGGCACCTCCGCGAGCGCCGACAGCACCGCGGCCCGGTGCGCGCGCCGGACCAGATGCCACGCGTACAGGGTGTCGACGCGGTACATGAGGTCGACGGCATCGGCGCCGCTCAGCTGCGCGAGCAACGGCTCCGGGTTGGCCGGCTTCGGGTCATTCGAAACCACGTACCCACCTGGGGCGTCATCGACGAGCGGGAACTCGTACACCGCCTCGGTCCGCGGCAGGTTCGCCCAGCCGGGCTGCGGGTGCGCCTGGAAGTACTCGCGGGACGCCTCATCCGGGAACGCGAGGCCCACCGTCGTGATCCGGTTCGTGCCGGCGCGGTCCCCGAGCCACAGCTCGGACTCGAGGATGCCACTGGCGACGTGACCGTCTGCGATGACTGTCGACTCGCCCCACACCCGCCAACGCAGGTGGGCGTACTCGCCGGTCTCCCGGTCGTACCCGGCGTCGATGAGGTCGGCGGCGAGGGCGCGCAGGTAGGGCGCGGCCGGTGGCGGATCGTCGACGAACTCATACGCGAGCGGCACCACCACCACCGCCGGCCACGGCTCCGCCGGTGGCCGGCTCGGTGGCGGAGCCACCAGCGCGTACCCCCCGACCGCGGCCAGTACGGTGGTCGCGGCGGCAGCGGCGAGCAACCGCCGCCGCTGCGCCCGCGCCGGCCGGCCGGGCTGGCGGCCGGTGGTAGCTTCGGCCCGGGCGATCAGGCTGGCGGCGGACACCGGGGGCGGCGGCACCGGCACCCCGCGGGCCGGGTCAGCCACTCCCAGCTCGGTACGGACCTGCTGCTCTCCCCGCATCACACGAGTCCCTTCGCGGTGATCCGGCGCGGCTCGATCCGCGCACCGGGGACCGGTTCCAGCGCGGCGGCGAGCCGGCGGCGGGCCCGGTGCAGGCGGACCGCCGCCACCGCCCGGCTGCAGTCGAGCACCACCGCCGCCTCGGCCACGGTCAGCTGCTCCCAGCCGACCAGCCGGAGGATCTCCTGATCTGATTCGGAGAGGGTGGCCAGCGCCGCGCGCAGGTCGGTCACCATCGCCACCAGGTCCGATTCGGCATCGACCGGCGGCGGCTCCGGGCCGGCCGCCGGCAGCGGTACCGGTCTGGACCGGCGGGCCCGCCACTCGTTGGCGAGCAGCTTGCGCGCCACTCCGTACAGCCAGGGCAGGCCGCGGTCCGGCACCTGGTTGCGGCGCCGCCAGGCCACCACGAACACCTCCTGGGCGAGCTCCGTCGAGGCGTCCAGCTCACCGAGCCGCCGTAGCCCGTACCGGACGACGTCTGGGTAATGGGCCGCGTACAGGCTGGTGAACCAGGCCTCGTCCCGCATCCGATCTCCTTCGCCGGGTTGTGGTTCTACCGATGCCTATGTCCCGACCAGCCCCGGCATTACGCCGCGTAGACTCGCGATTGTGACGGCTACCGCCCCACCGCTGGCCGAGGTGGCTCGCTCGGAGGCGGCGCTACGGGCGTTTTTGCACGGGCTGCCCGGCGTGGACCAGGTCGGCGCGGAACAGCGCGCGGCCGCCCTCGCCACCCGCTCGATCAAGACCACCGCCAAGGCGTGGGCGATCGACCTGGCGATCCGGATGGTGGACCTCACCACCCTGGAGGGCGCCGACACGCCCGGCAAGGTGCGGGCGCTGTGCGCCAAGGCCCGCCGGCCCGACCCGCTGGACCCGGATTGCCCGAGCGTCGCCGCGGTCTGCGTCTACCCGTCGCTGATCGGCACCGCCGCCACCGAGCTCGCCGGCACCGGGATCCACATCGCGAGCGTCGCCACCGCGTTCCCGTCCGGGCAGGCGCCGCTGCCGGTGAAGCTCGCCGAGGTGCGCCAGGCGGTGACCGACGGCGCCGACGAGGTCGACATGGTGATCAACCGGGGGGCCTTCCTCGCCGGCCGGTACCAGCAGGTCTACGAGGAGATCGTCGAGGTCAAGCAGGCGTGCGGCGACGCCCACCTGAAGGTGATCCTGGAGACCGGCGAGCTCGCCACCTACGACAATGTCCGGCGGGCCAGCTGGCTCGCGATGCTCGCCGGCGGCGACTTCATCAAGACCTCCACCGGCAAGGTGCAGCCGGCCGCCACCCTGCCAGTCACGCTGGTGATGCTCGAGGCGGTCCGCGACTTCCACCAGGCGACCGGCCGGCGGGTCGGCGTCAAGCCGGCCGGCGGGATCCGCACCGCCAAGGACGCGATCCGCTACCTGGTGCTGGTCAACGAGACCGCCGGCGAGGACTGGCTCGACCCGGACCGGTTCCGGATCGGCGCCTCCACGCTGCTGAACGACCTGCTGATGCAACGCCAGAAGCTGGCCACCGGCCACTACTCCGGCCCCGACTACGTCACCCTGGACTGACCAGCCATGCCTCGGTTCGAGTACGCACCAGCGCCGGAATCACCGGCCATCGTAGACATCAAACCCTCGTACGGGTTGTTCATCGGCGGCGAGTTCGTGGCGCCGACCGATGGCGGGGTCATCAAGTCGGTGAACCCGGCCTCCGAGGAGGTGCTCGCCGAGGTGGCCGAGGCCGGGCCGAACGACGTCGACCGCGCGGTCCGGGCCGCCCGCGCCGCGTACGAGAACCACTGGCGCCGGATGCCCGGCCGGGAGCGGGCGAAGTACCTGTTCCGGATCGCCCGGATCATCGCCGAGCGCTCCCGCGAGCTGGCGGTGCTGGAGTCGCTCGACAACGGCAAGCCGATCCGGGAGTCCCGCGACACCGACCTGCCGCTGGTGGCCGCCCACTTCTTCTACTACGCCGGCTGGGCCGACAAGCTCAAGTACGCCGGGTTCGGGCCGGACCCGCAGCCGATCGGCGTGGCCGGGCAGGTGATCCCATGGAACTTCCCGCTGCTGATGCTCGCCTGGAAGATCGCCCCGGCGCTCGCCTGCGGCAACACGGTGGTGCTGAAGCCGGCCGAGACCACCCCGCTGACCGCGCTGACGTTCGCCGAGATCTGCCAGCAGGCCGACCTGCCACCGGGGGTGGTGAACATCGTCACCGGGGCCGGTGCCACCGGCGCGGCGCTGGTCAACCACCCCGATGTGGACAAAGTGGCGTTCACCGGGTCCACTGAGGTCGGTAAGCAGATCGCCCGGTCGGTCGCCGGCACCCGCAAGCGGGTCACCCTGGAGCTGGGCGGCAAGGCGGCGAACATCGTCTTCGACGACGCCGCGATCGACCAGGCGGTGGAGGGGATCGTCAACGGCATCTTCTTCAACCAGGGGCACGTCTGCTGCGCCGGCTCCCGGCTGCTGGTGCAGGAGTCGGTCTACGACGAGCTGCTGGAGTCGTTGAAGCGGCGGATGGCCCGGCTGCGGGTGGGCGACCCGCTGGACAAGAACACCGACATCGGCGCCATCAACTCCAGCGCCCAGCTGGAGCGGATCCGCACCCTGTCGGAGATCGGGGTGCAGGAGGGGGCGGAACCCTGGTCGCCGCCGTGCGAGCTGCCGGACCGCGGGTTCTGGTTCGCGCCGACCATCTTCACCGGGGTCAGCCAGGCGCACCGGATCGCCCGCGAGGAGATCTTCGGCCCGGTGCTGTCGGTGCTCACCTTCCGCACCCCGGCCGAGGCGGTCGCGAAGGCGAACAACACCCCGTACGGGTTGTCGGCCGGGATCTGGAGCGAGAAGGGTTCCCGGATCCTGTCCGTCGCAGACCGGCTGCGGGCCGGCGTGGTCTGGGCGAACACGTTCAACAAGTTCGACCCGAGCTCGCCGTTCGGCGGCTACAAGGAATCGGGGTACGGCCGGGAGGGCGGCCGGCACGGGTTGGAGGCGTACCTTGCCTGAGCGGTTGGCGGTACGCAAGACGTACAAGCTGTTCATCGGTGGCGCGTTCCCGCGCAGCGAGTCAGGACGGACCTACTTCGTGCAGGACCACAACGTGGCGCTCGCTTCCCGCAAGGACCTTCGCGACGCGGTGGTGGCCGCCCGCGCCGCGGTGCCGAAGTGGTCGGGCGCGACCGCCTACAACCGGGGCCAGATCCTTTACCGGGCCGCCGAGATGCTGGAGGGCCGGCGGGCGGAGTTCGCCGCGCTCGGCGTAGCGCTGCCCGAAGTGGACGCCGCGGTGGACCGGTGGGTCTGGTACGCCGGTTGGTCGGACAAGCTGGCTCAGGTCTACGGCGGCGCCAACCCGGTTGCCGGGCCGTTCTTCAACCTCTCCACCCCGGAACCGACCGGGGTGGTCGGCATCCTCGCCCCGGCCGACTCGGCGCTGCTCGGGCTGGTGAGCGTGATCGCGCCGGCGATCGTCACCGGCAACACGGTGGTGGTGGTCGCCGCGGAAACCCAGCCGCTGCCGGCGATCACGCTCGCCGAGGTGCTCGCCACGTCCGACCTGCCGGGCGGGGTGGTGAACCTGCTCACCGGCCGGGCCAGTGAGCTGGGCCCGTGGCTCGCCTCGCACGCCGACGTGAACGCGATCGATCTCACCGGGGCCGACCCGGCGCTGGCGGCGTCGCTGGAGGAGGCGGCCGCCGGCACCCTGAAACGGGTGGTCCGGCCGCCGGAAACGCCGATCGACTGGACCGCTGACCCGGGCCTGCACCGGATGACCGCGTTCCTGGAGACGAAGACGGTCTGGCACCCGAAGGGCGTGTAGTCCCGGTGGCTTACTCGCTGTAGGGTGTGGGCGCAGAGTCACCAACCCGACAGCGCTTGCGGAGGTCACCGTGACCGACTCGCCCGAAAAGGACGAGACCGTCTCCTCGGAGTCTGCGGAGGCTTCGGCCGAGTCTGCCGAGGCTTCGGCTGAATCGGCTGACGCCGAGGCGGCTGAGGCTTCTGCTGAGGCTGAGTCGGCTGACGCCGAGGCTTCGGAGGCTCCCGAGGACGACGCTGATGACGCGACGGACGGCGCCGAAGCCGGCACGCGGCCGGCGGCCGTCGAGGAGCTGTGGCGGGAGCTTCGCGTCGACCCGGTCAAGGTCGCGCTGCCGGGCGGCGTGGTCGGCTACACGCTTCGGGCCTACCGGCCAGCGAGCCAGCTGACGGCGGACGTGGCGCCGGCGGAGGCCGAGGACGAAGATGACCCGTTCGAGGCGCGGGAGCGTCAGCGGGCGGCCGAGGACGCGCTCGCGGACCTCGGCGTGATGGTGGACGAATCCGAGCCGGTGCCGGCCGAAGCCGATGCGGACGCGGAGGCGGCCGATGCGGAGGAGTCGGCGGACGCCGAGGCGGCTGAGGAGCAGGCCGAGGCGGAGCAGGCACCGGAAACCGAGGAGGAAGTCCCGGTTTTCCTGAGCCACCGAGGCAAGCTGCTGCTGTTCGGCAGCCCCGAGTCGCTGGTGTCGTTCATCAACTCCGACGCGCCGCACGCCATGACCCAACTCGACACCTGGTCCGAGCTGGTGAAGCGGGTCACCGCGGCGGACATCATCCCGGCCGCCGAGGACACCTACGAGCTCGACCTGGTGGTGGAAAACCTGCGCGGCGGGCACGACGCCTGGGATCTGCCACTGCTGATCTCGGCGGGCGAGTTCGCCCGGGATATCGGCTACGCGCTGCGGATCAAGCCGGTCATCAATGCGCTCGCGGCCGGTTCACCGCTGGATGATCTGGACGAGGCGGTACGGGCTGCCGAGACCGCTCGATTCGGTCTATTCGCCCGCCGGCGGATCCGCAAATTCAGTACAACGCAGACAAGTCAGGGCTGGCGAACGGTGATTGGCAAAATCTCTGCCGCCGTAGACTGGCGTGACTGAGGTTTGCCGGCAAGGATCAGTGAGGGCACCGAATTGCTCGGGGAGGAGGCGACGCCGTGGCGCTCGTGCGGGTGTACTGCGGACTGGTCTCGGCATACCCACCGCGCCAACTCGCCGTTGGGAGCCCGTCGCTCTACGTAACCATTGTGGACGACGCCGGCCGGGTGCTCGACGTCTGCGAAATCGGCGACGACTCGTACGGCTATGCCTTCCTCAGTGCCCTGCTCGCCGAGCGCGCCACCGGACCCTATTCGGTGGCGATCGCCACCAACAGTGACCAGCGACTGGTGCCGTCGCTGCTGGCCGCGGCCGGATGGGCGCTCGCGGTCGTGGACGACGACGCCACCGATGACTTCGCCGATCGGTTCGCCGACGAGGTGCAGGACGAAGCGGACAACGGTCCGAGCCGCCGGCGCGCGCTCGGGCTCGCCCGGGCCCTGCAGGGCGGGGTGCTGTCCGCCACCCTGATGCCGGTCCCACCCCACCTGGTCGAGCTGAAGCCGGTGCTCACCGCGCTCGGCGCGCTCGCCACCGGCCGGCACGCGAGCGCGGTCGCGCTCCGCGAGGTGCTCCGCGAGCTGTATCCGGCGGCGCTGCGCGCCTACCCCGACCCGGCCGACCCGGTCGCGCTCGCGGTGATGGACGCGGTGCCCGAGCCGGGCATGCTCGGACCCACCACCGGCCGGGGGCGGGACGCGGCGGCCGCGGCCGACGCGATCACCGCCCGGCTGGCGTCGACCGGGCTCGCCGACCAGTCCGCGATCACCGAAGCGATCACCGCGTTGCGGGTGGCGATCGCGGAGACTCCCCGCCGCGGCGGGATCAGTCGCGCGCTCACCGCCACCGTCGCGGAGACGGTACGGCAGGCGGTGGCGGCGGTCCGGTCGTACGACGCGGCGAGCACGGCGCTGGTGAACGCGCTCGCCGATCGGGTCGCCCCGGCCGGCCGGCACGCCGCCGCGAACCAGCCGACCGGCGCGCCAGCGTCGGCGGATGCCTCGACGCCGGTCAGCGCACCGGTGCCAGGGCCCCGATCCCGGACCGCGATCCCGCGTACCACCAGGACCACCGGCCAGCCGGCCGACCGCCGGTCGCCGGCGCAGCAGCCCGCGGCCGCCTCGCTGCCGTCGCAGCCGGCGCCGAGCGGGCCGCCGTCCTCGACCACCCGGGCACCGGCCAGCCCGCCGCCGGCACCGCAGCCGCTGACCGCGCCGCCGCAGGCGCCGCAGCCGCTGACCCCGCCACCGGTGGCGCCGGCGCCGGTCACGCCACCGCCGTCACTGACCAGCCAGTCGCCGTCGTCGCACTCGTCGCACGGATCGCCGACCCACTCGCCGTCGAGCCACTCGTCGACCGCGCCGCCGGCATCGGCGCCGCCACGGTCCGCGCCGGCGAGCGCCGCACCGCACAACCGGCCGGTTTCGCCCCCGCCCCCGCCGCCGCCCGGGATCACCCCGATCACTGAGCCGCGGACGCCGCTGCCCACCCGGTCCCGATCCCGCCGGCAGTCGTCGACCAATGACCAGGTACGGGTACCGGTGCAGCGGCCGACCCTGGACGGGCCGCCACCGGGCTCGCGCAACAACTGGCCGACCAACCCGCCGGCGAACGACTGGGCGGCCTCGGCCTCGCCGTCGCAGGGCGGCGACCGGCAGGACGCCCACCCGAACGGGTCGGCGCCATCCTCCGGATCGGTGACCCCACCGTGGCGGGCGGACGATCTGAAGCCACCGGAGCCGCCGTCGCTGCGGCTGGTGGAGCCGACCCTGCCGGACGAGCTCAAGGACGACCTCGACTTCCTCCGGTCGGATTCGCGGCCGCTGAAGCTGGTGGAGCCGAGCCGCAACGGCGGCGTGCCGCGCAGCGCGCCGCCGGTCTCGGCCGACGACGACGACAACCTGCTGATCTTCGAGCAGACCCGGTCGGCCTGGTTCAGCCAGGACGACAAGGCCGACTGGAGTTCGGCAATGGACATCGGCTGGCAGGCCGCCGAGCAGGCGGCGCGGCCGACCGTGGGCGAGCGGACCGAAGCCGGGCTCCCCCGCCGGGTGCCGCACGCCAACCTGGTGCCGGGTGCGCCGCCGCGCCGGGACGACCGGCCGCTGCGGGTGGTCCGGAACCCGAACCGGATTCGCGAGAACACCAGCGGCTACTTCAACGGGTGGCGGCGCGGCCAGGAAGTCGGCGGCTATCCACTGGGCGGGCAGCGCCGGTTGACCACCGGCGGCGCCTGGGAGTTCCATCGCGACGAAGACCGGCTCTCCGGCTAGCCGAGCGCCTCGACTCCTCCGACTCGACTCCTCCGACTCGACTCCGCCGCCGCGCCGCCGACTCCCGACCCGAGCGCGCCTGCCCTCCGGACTCGATCATGGAGTTTCGCGCGGCGCGCCCTGCGACACGCGCAAAACCCCATGATCGCGCCAGCAGAACGGATGTCTGCCTCCCCAGGCCCGGTCGGTGCCTGCCCGGCGGCAATGCGCCTGGGGGGATCAGCGCATGACTCATGCCGGCGAGGCACCGCCGAACGCAGTGTGCCGGAATGGTCATCCACTGTGTCGCACTGCGAGTGCGACATTGGACCGCAGCGAGTGCGAATTGGACCGCGATGTCGCGCGGTCAGGACGGCCCGCCCTGACCGCGACGGCCAAGCCCGGGGCGGCCGGGAGTCGGTCGGTGGGCCTAGGCCGGCGCGGTCGCGTGCTGGCGGCGCATCATCAGGACGTACTCCACCAGCGTGATCAGCACCTGCTTGGTGGACTCCCGCTCCCGCGCGTCACAGCTGATCATCGGGACCTCTGGCCCGATCGCCAGCGCGTCGCGGACGTCCTGCAGGTCGTGATACTGCACCTTGTTGAAGCAGTTGATCGCCACCAGGTACGGCAGCCGGCGGTTCTCGAAGAAATCGATCGCCGCGAAGCAGTCGGCCAGCCGTCGGGTGTCCACCAGCACCACCGCACCGATCGCGCCGCGCACCAGTTCGTCCCACATGAACCAGAACCGGGTCTGGCCGGGCGTGCCGAACAGGTACAGGATCAGGTCGCGGTCGATCGTGATCCGGCCGAAGTCCATCGCCACGGTGGTGGTGGTCTTCCCCGGCACGTCGTCGACGTCGTCGACACCGACCCCAGCGGTCGTCATGATCGCTTCGGTCGTCAGCGGGGTGATTTCCGAAACCGAGCCGACCAGCGTCGTCTTGCCCACGCCGAACCCACCCGCGATGACAATCTTCGCCGACGTCACCCGGTTCGGCATCGGATGAGCCCTTCTGTCAGAGCCTGCGAAGTCCACTCAGCACCCTCTCCAGCAGTTCTGTGCCTACCGCCTCGTTCTCGTCCAGCAACGCCGGCTCGTAGATGGCCAGTAGACCATCCGACGCCATGTCGGCGATGAGGACGCGCGCTACCCCGAGCGGGAGCTGCATGCGAGCCGCGATCTCGGCCAGCGACTGCAGCCGGCCGTCGCACAAGGCCGCGATCCGTTCATGCTCCCGACCATGCCCGTTCGCGCCGCTCGCCCGGCCCCGAACCGTGGTCTCCACCAGCGACTCGAGTGCGATCTCCAGTTTGGGCCGGGTCCGGCCACGGGTAACCGCGTACGGACGCACGAGCCCACTGGGTGGATCATTCCGTTCGACCATCGTGGCCGTTCACCCCCTCTCGCAACCCTCACCGGATCCTCCCCACGCCGGACGCGTGGGCTAGCTCACCATTGCGGTTCGCGGCGGTGGCGTCAAGGCCTCGCCGACCCGATCGACCAGCAGCGCCATCTCGTAGCCGACCTGACCGACATCGCAGTTGCGGGCCGCCAGCACCGCGAACGACGACCCGTCCGAGATCGACATCAGGAACAGGAACCCGTTGTCCATCTCGACCACGGTCTGCAGGACCGCCCCGCCCTCGAAGCAGCGGGAGGCGCCAACGGTCAGGCTGACCAGCCCGGACGCGATCGCCGAAAGCTGGTCGGCCCGGTCGCGGGGAAGGTCTCGCGACGCCGCCAGGAGCAGGCCGTCGGCCGAGACTGCGATCGCGTGGGCGACGCCCGGTACGCGGTCGCAGAAGTTGGCCAGTAGCCAACCAAGATCCTGCGTAGGTGTCATGTCTCTCGCTCCTTGCCCGCCTAGGTAGATGGCGATCCGCCCGAGTCGGTCGGTCGGTCGTCCAGGGTCTGCTCACGACCGCGTTGCACGCCCCGATGGTACGCGGATAGCAAGCCGCGTACCGCCTCCGGCGAGCGCCGCTGGGTCGCACTGCTCTGGCTGCGCTCCACCCCGCCCGGCACAAGCTGCGCCATCGGACGGCGTTTCGGCAGCCCAGCCGGGGTCCGTTCCTCGACGGCCGGCGCTGCGGCCTGGGATGCCGCCCGCCAACCGTCGTCGGCGGCGGTCCGCCAATCGTCGCTCGGCAACCCGCCCGCATTCGGCTGGGGCCGGGCGCCACCGCCCGCTGCCCCACGAACCTCCCCGGCCCGCTCCATCGTCCCCTCATCCGTCGTTCCGGTCCGCACCTGCGTCTGCCCGGTCGATGCCCCGGCGTCGGTACGGGTGGCCGCCTCGGACGCCCCCGGCCGGGGGAACTCGGTGGTCTCGGCGGCGCTGGCGGACACCGAGACCGGCTGCCGCGACCGGTCACCGCTGCGCCGGGTCCGGAACCACACCGACTCCACCTCCCGGAAGATCGGCAATTCCATGGTCTCGTCGGTGTTCGGCATCGCCCGTGCGGCCGCCTCGGCGGCGGCCACCGACGGAGCGACCGGCTGCCGGTGCGGCGGCAGCGGGGTCGGAGTCTCCGCCGGAACCGGGGTGGTGGTCGACGGCTGGACCGGCGGCCACGGCGGCGGCCCGGCCGGCTGCTGCGACGGCGGCTGCGGCTGCTGCCCGCGGTCGGCGTCGCTCGGCCCGTCGGTACGCGGCCGCGGGATCAGCGGCGCGTCGGCCGGCGACGGCGGTGGCAGCTGGGCGGCATCGCCAGCGGAGCCCGGCTGCCGGCGCGGCAAGGGCGCCGGCGACGGGGACGACGACAGCGACGTCGAGCCGCCACCGGTCGGGGCCGGCGGCCGGTTCAGCTCCGCACCGTTGTGCCCGCCGGTGGTCGCGCTGGTGGCGCCGGTCAGGTCGCCCCAGGCCGGGATGGTCTTGCCCGGCTGCCGGATCGGCATCCCGCGCGGCGGCGAGCTGGGCTGGTGGCTCGGGGTCGGGGCCGGCGGCAGCGGCGGCGGGGTCGGCGGCTCCCAGCGCGGCGGCTCGTCCCGACCGACCGGCGCCTGCGGCAGCGGCATCGGCGAGAACGGCGGCGGCGCGAATGGGGCGCGCCCGCCTACCTGCTGGCCACCCTCCAGCGCCCGCTGCTCGCCCATCCGCTCCGGCCGGGCGGGCGCCACCCCGCCGGCCCGGCCGGCGAGCTCGCGTGGCACCAGCACCGAGGCGGGCAGCGTGACGTCCGCAATCGTCCCCCGCTCGGCGGCCGGCCGCAGCTCGACCTTCACGCCGTGCCGGGCGGCCAGTCGGGAGACCACGACCAGACCCATCATCCGGGAGACCGCGACGTCCACCACCGGTGGATTGGCGAGCCGCTCGTTGATCTCGGCCAGCTGCGCCGGCGACAGGCCCAGACCGCGGTCCTCCACGTAGAGCACCGCCCGGTCGCCGACCCGGCGGGCCTCGACCACCACCTGCGAGTCTGGCGGCGAGAACGCGGTCGCGTTGTCGAACAGCTCCGCGATCAGGTGCACCAGGTCGTTGACCGCGTGCGCGGCCACTTCCAGGTCGCGGTCCACCACCCCGAACTCGATCCGGGTGTAGTGCTCCACCTCGGACTGGGCGGCCCGCAGCACGTCCAGCAGCGAGGCCGGCTCCCGCTGCACCCGGGTGGAGTCCGCACCGGCGAGCACCAGCAGGTTCTCGTCGTTGCGGCGCATCCGGGTGGCCAGGTGGTCCAGCTGGAACAGCTCGGCCAGCCGGTCCGGGTCCTCCTCGCCTCGCTCCAGCCGGTCCAGCTGGTTGATCAGCCGGTCGACCAGGATCTGCGACCGGCGGGCCAGGTTGATGAACATCGTCGACACCGAGGAGCGCAGCTGCGCCTGCTCGGCGGCGGTCCGGACCGCCTCCAGGTGGACCGCGTTGAACGCCACCGCCACCTGACCGAACTCGTCCTTGCTGTTGACCGGCAGCGGTTCGGCGATCTGCGCGGCCACCTCTTCCGGCGACAGCTGGCCGGACAGCGCCGGGTCCCGCAGCCGGGCGACCGCCTGCGGCAACCCGTACTGCGCCACCGACAGCGCGCCCTGCCGCAGGTCCCGCAGCGAGCGGGCCATCGACCGGGCCACCAACCAGGCCAGCAGCACCGCCAGCAGCAGCATCGCCAGCAGCGCGCCGCTCTCCACCAACACTCGCCGCTCGGCGGCGGCCCGCAGCGCGGTGGCCTCCTCGACCACCACGTCGTCGAGCGACTGCTCGACCTCCCACATCAGGTTCGCGTGGGTGGACATCGCCGCGTCCCAGGCCGCCGCGTCCCACGGCAGCTGGCTCAGGCTGCCGCTGTCGAGCTGGTCGAGGTGGTCCTGGTAGAGCCGCGACTGCCGGACGTCGGCGCCCTCCAGCGCGCCGTCCAGCTGCGCCTGCTCCTCGGCGGTAGCGACCACCGAGAACGCCTGCAGGGCCTGGTCGTGGCCGGTCTGGGCACCGATGAACGCGTTCCGCAGATGCGGGTGGTAGGCGCCGCGGTAGAGCACCTCGTGACCGATCACCCGCTCCTGGGAGAGGAATTCCTTGGCCCGCGCCAGCGCGGCCACCGCCTGCATCCGGTCGGTCAGGTCCAGGTCACCGGCGAGCTGTGCGGACAGCTCCCGGAGGTTGACCAGGTTCCCGATCAGCTCGGTGTAGGTGGCGGTGGTGTCGATGATCCCGAGCCCGCCGTTGGTCACCCGGTTCCGGGTCTGCGGCAGCACCGAGACCTGGCCCCGGATGTCGGCGAGCAGGTCCCGGTAGCTGTCCGGCAGGTCGGTCAGCGCGGCGCTCTGGTTCTGGAACTGCCGCTCCGCCTCGTCGACCCGCGCCTGCACGTCGGTGTACGCGTCGGTGCGCTCGGTTACCTGGTCCTCGTTGCCGCGGTCGCTCGCGAGCAGCATCACCGCCGCGGCCCGCTCGTCCTGCAGCTGGTGCGCCAGCTCTCCGGCGTGGCCGGAGACGACCGCCAGCACCCGCGCGCGGTCAGCATTGCTCGCGGTGTCGACCTGCGTGATCAGACCGTTGGTGCCGACCACGATGGTGGCCAGCGTCGGCACGATCATGATCACGCCGAGCTTGGACCAGATCGGCAGGTCGCGGAACCGTCGCCACGGCCGGCGGCCGCCCGGCGACAGGTCCGGGTTCGGCGTTGTTTCGCGCTCTCGGCCGGTCAGGCCCGGCGCAGGCCGCTCGCTCACGTCACCGCCCTCCACGTGGACCCTAGGGTGGCCCGCCCGCGGGCCACCTCGCCGTCCACCTGACGTCTATCGACCGACCGGCACGGTCGGACCCCCGCGATTCCATCACGCCCGGCGACAAAGAGAAAGCCCAGGTCCGGGGCCGTCTGGCTTTTGGCGGGATGTGTGTTACGGGGCAATTTCGAACTTTCAACCACTGTGGCCGGTACGGATCGGGTGATTTATCCGGCTTTGTCAGGATGTCTCACGCGACAACTTGGCGTAGCCAGGCTTGATCACGTCGTTGATGATGGCAAGCCTCTCGTCGAACGGGATGAAGGCGCTCTTCATCGCGTTGACCGTAAACCACTGCAGCTCGGGCAGACCATACGAGAAGGCATCCACCAACAGTGCCATTTCTCGCGACATCGAGGTAGCGCTCATCAGC
Organism: Natronosporangium sp.; assembly: GCA_036564175.1. Classification (GTDB taxonomy): domain Bacteria; phylum Actinomycetota; class Actinomycetes; order Mycobacteriales; family Micromonosporaceae; genus Natronosporangium. The sequence goes on along the minus strand of DATCKZ010000024.1, from coordinate 40,391 downwards.
CGATTGTCGGTGTTGACCGTCACCCGGAACCGCAGATCGTGCAGGAGGCCGATCGGATGCTCGGCGATCGACCGGACCGCCCCGGTCTGCACGTTGGAGGACGGGCACAACTCCAGCGGGATCCGCTTGTCCCGGACGTACGCGGCGAGCCGGCCCAGCTTCGGCGTGTCACCGCTGGTATCGATGTCATCGACGATCCGTACGCCATGCCCGAGCCGGTCCGCGCCGCACCACTGGATCGCCTGCCAGATCGACGGCAGCCCGAATGCCTCGCCGGCGTGGATCGTGAAGTGAAAGTTCTCACGCTGCAGATATTCGAAGGCGTCCAGATGCCGGGTCGGTGGGAAGCCCGCCTCCCGGCCGGCGATGTCGAACCCGACCACGCCGTCGTCCCGGTACCGGACCGCCAGCTCGGCGATCTCCATCGAGCGGGCGGCGTGCCGCATCGCGGTCAACAGCGTGCCGATCCGGATCCGGCCGCCGGTGGCCGCCACCCCCTCGGCGAAGCCGGCCAGCACCGCCTCCACCACCTGCTCCAGGGTGAGCCCGCGGGACAGGTGCTGCTCCGGGGCGAACCGCACCTCGGCGTAGACCACCCCGTCGGCGGCCAGGTCCTCGGCGCACTCGGCGGCGACCCGCCGCAGCGCCGACTCGGTCTGCATCACCCCGACCGTGTGCACGAACGTCTCCAGGTACCGCTCCAGCGACCCGGACTGCGCCGCCTGGCGGAACCAGGTCGCCAGCGACTCGGCGTCGCTGGCCGGGAGCTCATGCCCGACCTCGGCCGCGAGCTCCACCACCGTCGCGGGCCGCACGCCGCCGTCGAGATGGTCGTGCAGCAACGCCTTCGGAGCCGCCCGGATCTGCTCGTACGTCGGCAATGCCGCACCCCGCGGGTCACTGCTGGCCCGCCCACCCTCGGCCACCATGGCGTTGACCATATCCTGAGGGCGGTGACCGCCCGTTGCTGACCGACGTCCTCGCGTACCTGCGCTGCCCGCGCTGCGAACGCGCGCTCGCCGACCAGGACCGGTCGCTGCGGTGCCCGGCCGGCCACACGTACGACCGGGCCCGGCAGGGCTACGTCGACCTCACCACCGGTCCGCTCCGGCACGGCGACACCCCGGCGATGGTCGCCGCCCGGGAGCGCTTCCTCGCCGCCGGCGCGTACGACTTCCTGGCCGCCGGTCTGGCCGAGGCGGCGGCCGGCGGCACCGGTCTGGTGGTGGATGTGGGCGGCGGTACGGGGTACTACCTCGCCCGGTTGCTGACGGCGCTCTCCTCGACGGTCGGGCTGGTGGTCGACGCCTCCAAGCCGGCGCTGCGCCGGGCCGCCCGGGCCCACCCGCGGGCCGCCGCGATCCGGGCCGACGTCTGGCGGCGGCTGCCGCTGGCCGATCACGCCGCCGGGCTGATCCTGGATGTGTTCGCGCCCCGCAACGGGCCGGAGTTCCACCGGATCCTGGCGCCCGACGGCCGGCTGCTGGTGGCCACCCCGACCCCGGAGCATCTCGCCGAGCTGCGGGCGCTCGAGGTCCGGGTGCTGCGGGTCGACCCGGCGAAGCCGGCCCGGACCGCCGCCGCGCTCACGCCGTGGTTCCGGCCGCTTGCCAGCACCGTCCACCGCCAGCGGCTCGCGCTGCCCCGCGAGCTGGTCGGGGCGCTGGTCGCGATGGGCCCGAGCGCGGCGCACGTCGACCCGGCGGCGCTGGCCCGGGCGGTCGCCGGGCTGCCGGAGCCGTTCCCGGTCACCGCCTCCGTCCAGCTCACCAGCTACGCCCCGAACCGGTAGCGCTCGTTGCTGCGCTGCCGCCCCGCTGCCGCGATCGTGGATTTTCCGGCGACACGCCGAGAAGCCCCATGATCGCGGCGAACGGAACGGTCAGGTCGAGAGGTCGACTTCTTCCCAGCCGCGGGGCGGGTCGTGGTACGGCCCGTAGAAGACCAGCGCCCATTCGAGTGCCCACCGCCGCTGCCCGATCGCGTGCGAGTCGATCAGGCCCGGCAACGGCAGCCGGTGCCGCTCCGCCTCCAGGTAGGCCCAGTCCAGGCAGTAGTAGCGGTCCAGCATCGCCGCGGCAGCGCCGGCCTCCCGCGGGGCCACCAGCGTGCGCGACCGCCAGCGGACCAGGCTCTCCGAGCGCCGCAGGTCCGGCAGCAGCTGGACCAGCCCGTCCTGCGCCGGCTCGGTCGGGTCGAGGTGCTTGGTGACCCCGAGCAGCCACATCAGGCCGTTGATCGCCTCCAGATGCAGGGCGAGCGCCCGCCGGTCACCCTTCCCGGCGGAGACGAACTGCCACTCGGGCTTGGTGACCGCCTCGACCAACCGGGACCCGAGCAGCCAGCTCATCGCCGCCTCCTGCGGCATGCCGTAGCAGCGGGCGAGCACCACGTTCAAGACCGCGATCCGCGCTTCGATCTCGGCGGTCGGCCGCAGCCCGACCCGGTCCCCGTTCTCCCACACCAGCGGGAACTGCGGAGGGGGGAGCGGCAGCCCGAGCCGACGGAGATCCTCCAGACTCGCGGCGCGCACGGCGCGCGGGTCTGGAACGGGTACGGTTACCAGCACGCCTCCTTCCCGATCCCCCGGTTGGTTGCAGGTTAGATTGATTCCCCCCGTTGGCGTGGCAGCTTACTCGCTGTAACCGCGCTCGGCCTACCCGATCCGCTCGATGATCAGCGGATCGGTCGGCGGCGGGGCCGAGTCGATCACCACCGCGTCGCGAGCCGCGGCCAGCCCCGCCGGTAACCGGGCCGGGTCGTCGGTCCGCAGCTCATAGAGCGGGTCGCCACTGCGTACCGGATCGCCGGGCTTGCGATGCAGCACCACGCCGGCGGCGGCGCTGACCGGGTCCTCCTTGCGGGCCCGGCCGGCCCCCAGCCGCCAGGCGGCGGTCCCGATCCCGAGCGCGTCCACGGCGGCAACGTACCCGTCCCGGGTCGCGCGCACCACCTCCACCTCGGCGGCGGCCGGCAGCTCGGCGTCCGGGTCGCCCCCCTGCGCCCGGACCATCGCCCGCCAGACGTCCATCGCCCGGCCATCGGCGAGCGCGTCGGCCGGGTCGACGTCGGTGATCCCGGCCGCGGCCAGCATTTCCCGGGCGAGCGCGAGCGTGAGCTCGACCACGTCGGGCGGTCCGCCGCCGGCCAGCACCTCCACCGCCTCGGTGACCTCGACCGCGTTCCCGACCGCCCGGCCCAGCGGCGTTGACATCCCGGTCAGCAGCGCCACCGTCCGGACCCCGTGGGCGGCGCCCAGCTCCACCATCGCCCGGGCCAGCTCGCGGGCGGCCTCGACGGTCTTCATGAACGCCCCGGTGCCGACCTTGACGTCCAGCACCAGCGCGCCGGTCCCCTCGGCGATCTTCTTGCTCATGATCGAGCTCGCGATCAGCGGCACCGACTCCACCGTGCCGGTGACGTCGCGCAGCGCGTACAGCTTCCGGTCGGCCGGGGCGAGCGACTCGCCGGCCGCGCACACCACCGCCCCGACCTCCCGCAGCTGCGCCAGGAACTCGTCGCGGCGCAGCCGCACCCGGAACCCCGGGATCGCCTCCAGCTTGTCCAGCGTCCCGCCGGTGTGGCCGAGCCCCCGACCGGACAGCTGCGGCACCGCCGCACCGCACGCCGCCACCAGCGGCGCCAGCGGCAGCGTGAGCTTGTCGCCGACCCCGCCGGTGGAGTGCTTGTCGGTGGTCGGCCGGGACAGCCCGGACAGGTCCAGCCGCTCCCCGGAGGCGATCATCGCGTGAGTCCAGCGGGCGGTCTCGGCCGGCGTCATCCCGCGCAGCAGGATCGCCATCGCCAGCGCCGCCATCTGCTCCTCGGCGACCACGCCGCGGGTGTACGCGTCGACCACCCAGTCGATCTGCTGGTCGGTCAGCACGCCCCCGTCGCGCTTGGTCCGGATGACGTCGACCGCGGACAGCTCAGTCATCGGCGCGCGGTGGCTCGACCCAGAACGCGTCCGGCAGCAGCTCGCCGAGCCGGCGTGGCTCCGGCTCGGCGTCGATCAGGCAGTCCTGACCGCCGTGCTCGGCCAGCAGCTGCCGGCACCGGCCGCACGGCATGATCGGCGCCCCGGTGCTGTCCACACAGGAGAGCGCGACCAGCCGGCCGCCGCCGGTCACGTGCAGCCCGGAGACCACCCCGCACTCGGCGCACAGGGTCATCCCGAGCGAGGTGTTCTCCACGTTGCAGCCGACCACCACCCGGCCGTCCTCGACCAGCCCGGCCGCGCCGACCGGGAACCGCGAATACGGCGCGTACGCATGCCGCATCGCCTCGCGGGCCGCGGTGCGGAGCGCCTCCCAGTCGACCAACGTGTCACCCCTTCACGTATGGCTTGCCGTCGGCGGCCGGTGCCCGAGCCCGACCGACCAGCCCGGCCACCGCCGCGATCGTAGCGAGGTACGGCAGCATGTTGAGGAATTGACTCGGGATCGGGCTGCCGATGGTCCCCAGGTAGAACGCGAGCGCCCGGCAGAACCCGAAGAACAGCGCGGCGAGCAGCACCCCGACCGGGGTCCACCGCCCGAAGATCATCGCGGCCAGGGCGATGAAGCCGAGCCCGGCGGTCATCCCCTTGTTGAAGTTGGTGGTCGCTTCGAGCGTGAAGGTGGCGCCGCCGATCCCGGCGACCAGCCCACCGAGCAGCACGTTGCGGTAGCGCAACCCGAGCACCCGGATCCCGACCGTGTCCGCCGCGGTCGGGTGCTCCCCCACCGCCCGGGTCCGCAGCCCCCACCGGGTGTGGAACAGCCCGAAGTGGATCACGATCACCAGCGCCAGCGCCAGGTAGACGAAGATGCTGGTCCGGAACAGCACCGGCCCGAGCAGCGGGATCTCGGACAGCAGCGGGATCTCCCAGGCCGGCGCCCGGGACGGGTTGTTGTAGCGGTTGGCGTCGGCCCGCATCAGCTGCTCGAACAGGAACCCGGTCAGGCCGAGCGCCAGCACGTACAGCACCACCCCGGCGACGATCTGGTCCACCAGGTACCGGATCGCGAGCACCGCCAGCAGCGCGGCGATCAGCAGCCCGCCGACCGCGGCCGCCACCATCCCGGCCCACACACTCGCCGCCACGGTCGCCACCAGCGCGGCCGCGAACGCGCCGGTGATGAACTGGGCCTCGATCGCGATGTTGATGACCCCGGTCCGCTCACCGAGCAGGCCGGCCAGCCCGCCGAAAATCAGCGGCAGCGCGAGCAGCACGGTGCTGCGGGCCACCTGCCCGACCGGCATCACGTTCGCGGTCGAGTCCGACAGCTGCCAGCACAGGAACGACATCACCATCGCCAGCAGCGAGCCCCCGACCAGCCAGCCGAACCAGCGCCGGGCCTCGGGCAGCCACAGGGCCGCCGCGAACGCCACCCCGATCAGTCCGAACAGGGCGGCGCCGAACCGGCCGTTGATGGTGAACGCGGTCCCGCTGACGGTCTCGGCGAGGGTGAACGCGGCCGGCCGGGTGTTGGCGAGCAGTCCGAACAGGACCGTCACCACCACGCCGGCGATCGCCAGCCCGGTGCCGGCCTTGCGCTCCCGGGTCCAGAACTGGGTTGGTTCGACCAGGACGGTTTCGGTCACGGTCACCATCCCCTCGCCGCGACGCCCTCGAGCTGGCCGGTGCGCCGCGCCCGCAACCGGAAGGTCGCCTTCACCAGCGCCGGGGCGGCGACGAAGATGACCACCAGCGCCTGGATCACGTACACCAGCTCCAGCGAGACCTCGGCCCCGGTCTGCGCCCGCCGGCCACCGGCCTGCAGCGCGCCGAACAGCAGCGCGGCGGCGAGCACGCCCCACGGTTTCGCCCGACCGAGCAGGCCGACCAGGATGCCGTCGAACCCGGCGTTGCCGATCAGCTGCGGGGTCAACGCGTACGGCGTGGTGGCGAGCACGACGCTGGCGCCGCCCAGCCCGCCCAGCGCCCCGGAGAGCACCATCACCAGCGTGTAGGTGGTGGTGACCGACATGCCGGCGGTCCGCGCGGCGTCCGGGTTCAGCCCGACCGCCTGCAGCTCGAACCCGAAGCTGGACCGGTTGAGCAGCCACGCCATCGCCGCGACCGCCAGCACCGCGACCACGATGCCCAGGTGGACCCGCAGGCCGGGCTCCAGCCACGCCAACAGCCGCGGCAGCCGGGCGGTGTTCTCCACCGGCCGGCTGATCGGGTCCGGCCGGTCCGGGTTCGCGGCCCAGCTCTGGCCGATCACCCAGCCGATGAAAATCAGGGCCACCGAGTTCAGCATGATCGTGGTGATCACCTCGTGGGCCCCGGTGGTCGCCTTGAGGATGCCGGGCACGAACCCCCACACCGCGCCGGCGGCCGCCCCGAGCAGCAGCACGGCGACCAGGTGCAGCCCGAGCGGCAACGGCAGCAGGAAGCCGGCGAGCGCGGCGCCGATCGCGCCGATGATCGCCTGGCCCTGGCCGCCGATGTTGAACAGCCCGCCCCGGAACGCGATCGAGAACGCGAGCGCCGTGAAGACCAGCGGCGTGGTGGCGGTCAGGGTCTCCGAGATCGGCCGGAGCACCACCGCCCAGTCACCGCTGCCGTCCAGCGCCCGCCCGACCGCCGCCGGATCGACGATCGCGCCCTTGAACATCGTCGAGTAGGTCTCGCTGATCCGCTCCCAGCTCGCGCTCAAGGCGTCGCCCGGGCGCGCGAAGAAGTACGCGTAGGTGGCGCGCACATCCGCGTCGGAGATCACCAGCAGCACCGCGCCGACCAGCAGTGCCAGCACCACCGCGAGCAGCGTGACCGTGACGATGTTCGCGCTCCACAGGTGGTAGAGGAACCGCGCCGCCCAGGAGGCCGCCGGCCCGGGCTCAGCCGGCTTCGCCTGGCCCGCCGTGGCCTGGTCCGGCTGAGCCTGGTCGGCTGGTTCCGCTGCCGGCACGGCGTCCGCTGGTTCAGCCGCCGGCTCGACCCGGTCGCGGGTGGGGTCACGATCGTCGCTCATGCCGACTCCGGTTCGGTGCCGGGCCGGTCATCGGAATCGCCGGCCTCGTGGTCAGCGGCGGGCCGGTCGCCGGTGACGCCGGCCATCAACAGGCCGACCTCCTCTCGCGGGGTGTCCGGTGGCACCTCGGCGAGAATCCGGCCCCGGTACATCACCGCCACCCGGTCGGAGAGCGCGAGCACCTCGTCGAGCTCGCTGGAGATCAGCAGCACCGCGGCGCCCCGGTCCCGCTCGTGGATGATCTGGTTGTGGATGAACTCGATCGACCCGACGTCCACCCCGCGCGTCGGTTGCGCCGCCACGAACAGCGTGAGCGGTCGGGTGAACTCCCGGGCGATGATCACCTTCTGCTGGTTACCACCGGACAGAGTGGACACCGGTAGGTGCGGCGACGGCGTCCGGATGTCGAACCGGCTGATCCGCTCCGCCGCCGACCGGGCGATCTCGTCCCGGTTGACCACGAGCCGGTTGCCGAACGGGGCGGTGTCGTAAAGATTCAGCACCAGGTTCTCGGCGACCGTGAACTCCCGGATCAACCCGTCGACGCTCCGGTCCTCCGGCACGTAGCCGACGTGCATCCCCAGGATCTCTTTGGTCCGCTTGCCGACCAGCGAGGTCCCCTGCAGGGTGATCGTGCCCGCCAGCACCGGTCGCAGCCCCATGATCGCCTCGACCAGCTCGGTCTGGCCGTTGCCCTGCACACCGGCGACACCGAGCACCTCGCCGGCCCGTACGGTCAGGTCGACGCCGTCCACCGCCCGGTGACCCCGGTCGTCGTCGACCGCCAGCCCGGTTACCTCCAGCACCGGCAGGCCGGGCTGCTTCGGCTCCTTCTCGACCTCCAGGATGACGCTGCGGCCCACCATCATCGCGGCCAAGTCGGGCTCGCTGGTGTCCGGCCCGGTGGTGGCGACCGTCCGGCCGTTCCGGATCACCGTGATCCGGTCGGCGATCGCCTTCACCTCCTTGAGCTTGTGGGTGATGAAGATGATCGACTTGCCGGCTGCCTGCAGCGTCCGCATCACCGCCAGCAGCTCATCGGTCTCCTGCGGCGTGAGCACGGCGGTCGGCTCGTCGAGGACCAGCAGGTCGACCTCGCGGATCAGGGCTTTGATGATCTCGACCCGCTGCTGGACGCCGACCGGCAGGTCCTCGACGATCGCGTCCGGGTCCACCGGCAACCCGTACCGCTCGGAGACCTCGACCACCTGCGCCCGCGCCCGCCGGCGGTCCAGCGCGCCGATCGGTTCGGCGAGGGTGTGTTCCGCGCCGAGCATCACATTCTCGGTGACGGTGAAGACCGGGACCAGCATGAAGTGCTGATGCACCATGCCGATCCCGGCCGCGATCGCGTCCCGCGGTGCCTGGCACCGCACCGACCGCCCGTCGATGATGATCTCGCCCTCGTCCGGCTGGAGTAGTCCGTAGAGGACGTTCATCAGGGTGGACTTGCCCGCGCCGTTCTCGCCGAGCAGTCCGTGGATCTCGCCCGGCTCGACGGTCAGGTCAATGTGGTCGTTAGCGACCACATTGCCGAACCGCTTGGTGATGCCGCGAAGCTCGAGTCTCATCGCGAGGCCGGCGTCACCGTGGCTGGGACGGGGACTCCACGGTGATCGTACCGTCGATGATGTCCGCCTCGAGGTCGATGAGGTCTGCCTTCAGCTCCTCCGGGATGTCGTCTTCGAACTCGTGGAACGGCGCCAGCGAGACGCCGTCGTTCTCCAGCGTGCCGAGGTACTCGCCGGTGGCGAGCCCGTCGGCCTCGGACGCCTCGAGCACGGCGGTCTTCACCGCCTCCGGGATGTTCTTCACGACCGTGGTGAGGAACGCGGAGCAGAACTGCTCGGCGCTTTCGCAACCGTCCACGTCGACCCAGATCACCACGTAGTCGGTGCCGGCGCCGGGTGCGGAGGCGGTGCCGAGGCCGGTGCCACCGGCGACCGGCATGATCACGTCGGCGCCCTGCGCGACGAACGAGTCGGACAGCGCCCGGCCGGCGTTCTGGTCGGTGAACGATTCGGCGAACGAGCCCTCCTGCGCCTCCTTGTCCCAGCCGAGCAGTTGCACGTCGGCGTCGTTGACCTGGTTGTAGTGCGCGACCCCGTCGGCGAACCCGTCCATGAAGATGGTGACCGGCGGGATGTTCAACCCACCGTAGGTGGCGACCACGCCGCTGCTGGAGTAGCCGGCGGCGAGGTAGCCGGCGAGGAACGCCGCCTGCGCGGTGTCGAACTGCATCGGGTAGACGTTCGGGTTATCCGGCAGCTTGGCGTCCACGATGCCGAACTGCTGCTCCGGGTTGGCCGCCGCCACCTCCGCGGTGGCCTCCGCCATCAGGCCACCGACCGCGAGGATGAAGTCGCAGTCCTGGTCCACGAACCCGGTGAGGTTGGGCACGTAGTCGGCCTCCGCGCCGGACGAGACGTTGACCGGCTCGGCCAGCGCGTCGCTTTCGGCGGCCGCCGCTTCCAGCCCGGCCCAGGCCGACTCGTTGAACGACCGGTCGTCAATGCCACCAACGTCGGTCACCATGCAGGCCTTGTAGTCACCGGTGGCGGTGCCCTCGTCGCCGCCGTCCTCCTCCGGAGCCTCGCCGCAGGCAGCGAGCGCCAATCCGCCCACTGCGAGGACCGCTAGAAACCGGTGCCGAACCCTCATGCCCACAGTGGCCTCCTTCCCCTCCACCCCACCTCAGGTTTCGGTGGGTCGCACGTGAGCGTACTTCCTCCTACTAGCCGCTCGGGGTGCAACCATGCGACCGGGCGAGGGTTGTTACCACGCCGTAACCCTCGCCCGGAAAGACCGTTGGCGATCTAGGCGGATTGCCCGGTATCCCGCGCTGAGCTGGCGGTCTGCGGCTCGCCTCGGCCGCCCGGCGCGGTGCCCCGACCACCCGACGCGCCGGCCAGTTGCCCCGGCTGGCCGGAATGGCCACCCGACGCGCCGGCACCGGCGCCCGGCTCGGTGGCGAGTCGCCGCTGCGGCGCCAGGCTGGCCCGGCCGACCAGCACCAGCACCGCCCCCAGCACCGCCCAGCCGACCAGCGTCCACAGCTGCTGGCTGGCGCCGGCCCCGTCGAACCAGCTGGCGGACCGGAGCAGGGTGGCACCGGCGCCGGTCGGCAACCACTGGCCGACCGCTCCCCACGGCTGCGGCAACAGCTCCGGCGCGCTCGACACCGCCGAGAGCGGGTTCCCCAACAGGAACACCAGCAGCGCGCCGAGCCCGATCCCGGCCCGGCCCAGCGCCGCTCCGAGCCCGGCCACCAGTCCGGCGGCGGCGAGCGCGAACAGGCCGATCGCCGCGGCGTTGACCAGGAAGTCGCCACTGAGCACGCCGAGCCAGGTCTGCAGCACGGTGGTCGCCATTAGCCCGGCCAGCACCGCGAACCCGACCAGGCCCACCAGCCGCGGAACCCGGCCCCAGACCGCGGCGACCAGCGCCACCCCGGCGAGCAAGCTGGTCATCGCCAGCGGCAGGAAGCCGGCGGCGAACCCGGCGCCGCGCGGGTCGTCCGGGCTGCCCGGGACCACGTCGACCACCGGTACCGGCTGGCCGGCCGCCTCGCTGGCGGCCTGGCTGAGCAGCTGCGCCACCGCCGGACTCGCCGCCGACGCGGTGTGCAGGCTGGCCCCGTCCGGGCCGAGCACGAACGCCGCGTACGCCTCCCGGTCGCGCAGCGCCTGGTCGGCGGCGTCGGCGTCGGCCCGCCGGAGGATCTCGAACGCCCCGGGGCGGGCCTGCTCCAGCTGGGCGGCGAACCCGTCCGCGGCGGCGGGCGGACCGGCGACCACCACCGGCAGGTCGCGTGGCTCGCTGTTCGCCGCGATCCCGGCGAACAGCGGCACCAGCAGGGCTTGCACGGCCGTTACGCCGATCGCCACCAGCAGCGCCAGGACGAGCGGCGAGGGCCGCCGGTTGGTTTCCATCTCGGACTCCTCCCAAAAGAGAATGAGTATTCGTTTTTTTTATACTACAACCATGCCTCGAGTACCGGAAGCCCACCTCGCCGCCCGCCGGCAGCAGATCATCGATGCGGCCCGCCGTTGTTTCGCCCGGAACGGGTTCCAGGCGACCGGCATGCAGGACGTGATCGCCGAGGCCGGGCTCTCGGTCGGCGCGGTCTACCGCTACTTCAAGAGCAAGGACGAAATACGGGTGGCCGTCGCGGAGCAGACGGTCGGCGCGATCACTGCCGCGGTGGCCGCGATCGCCCAGCACGACCCACCGCTGCCGGTGGCCGAAGCGATGACGCGGCTGATGGCGGTGCTGGAGCCGCCGCTGGCCGAGCCGGACAGTGCCGCCCGGCTGGCGGTCCACTCCTGGGCCGAGGCACTACGGGACCCGTCGTTCGCCGAGTTCGTCGGGCAGGCGTACCGGACCCTGCGGGACCAGTTCACGACGATCGCCCAGCGCGCCCAGGCCGCCGGCGAGCTGCCGGCGGCGGCCGACCCGGCGGCGATCGGCGCCGTGCTGTTCGGGCTGTTGCCGGGCTATGTGCTGCAGCGAGTCATCACCGGTACGCCGGACCAGGCCACCTTTGTCGCCGGGCTGCGGGCGCTGCTACCTGGCTGAGCCCGGCCGGTCGGTCCGCCCAGCCAGACCCGGTGCGCCCCGGTCAGTCCGTCGCCCAGACCTGGAAGGTGGGGCCGTCGCCGGGCAGGGTGAGGCTGCCGGACCGGTCGGCGACCAGCTCCGGCGCGCCGCCGTAGACATTCGCCATCCCGGTCCGGCCGGTCAGCTCGGCCGGCAGCCGGATCGGCGCCCCCGGCGCCCGGCGGGCCAGCACCAGCACCGTCTCCGCCGGTGCCTCGCGGGCGTAGACCAGCGCGTCGGCGTCCGCGTGCAGCCACCGCAGCCCGCCCTGCCGCAGCGCCGGCCTGGCCTGGCGCAGCGCGAGCAGGTCCCGGTAGTACGCCAGGGTCCGGGTGTCCCAGGTCTCCGGCTGGTGCCACGGCATCGGGGTGCGCGAGTCCTCGCCGTTCACCCCGCGCAGCCCCAGCTCGTCGCCGGCGCAGATCATCGGCGGGCCGGGCATCGTGGCCAGCAGCCCGGCCGCCACCTCGCCGCGGGCCGGGTCGCCAACCACGGTCCGGATCCGGGGCGTGTCGAACGAGCCGAGCAGGGTCCAGCAGGCGGCGTACGACCGCCAGGACACCTGCGCCGCGAACGCGCGCATGGTCGCCATCGCCGCCTGGCCGGGCCGGCGCGGTACCCCGCCCGGAATCCCGAGGAAGTCCGGCAGGTCGCAGTCGGCGGCCCGCAGCCAGCTCCACACCGGACGCAGGAAGCCGGCCTGGTTCCAGGCGCCGTGCCAGCCGCCCCGGTCCAGGTCGGCGGTGAAGTCGTGGGTGTGCTCGGCGATCAGCAGCCCGTCCGGCCGGGCGTCCCGCACCGCCGCCCGCATCAGCGCCGCCACCTCGTACGTGTAGTCGTCGGCGCCCCGCCGGCCGGTCATGTTCCCGACGTCCACCCGCCAACCATCCAGGAGCGACGGTTGCAGCCAGCGGGTGGCCACCGCGTCCGGACCCGCGAAGAACCGCCGGCGCAGCTCGGCGCTGCCCCAGTTGAACTTCGGCAGGCTCTTGACCCCCCACCACGACTCGTAGTCGCCGGTCTCGTCGAAGTAGAACATCGCCCGCTCCGGCGCGGCCACGTCGGAGGCGGCGGCGGTGAACCAGGGATGCGCGTCCCCGCAGTGGTTGGTGGTGAGGTCACCGATCAGGCGCCAGCCGCGCCCGTGGACGGCTGCCGCCAGCCGGCCCAGCGCGGCATCCCCGCCCAGCAACGGGTCGACCCGGTCGAACGCCGCCGCGTCGTACCGGTGGTTGGACCGGGCCGGGAAGAACGGCCGCAGGTAGACCGTGTTCACCCCGAGCGTGGCCAGGTGGTCGAGCCGGCCGGCGATCCCGTCCAGATCGCCGCCGTACCACTGGAACGGCGTCTCCGGGCCCCGGCCGATCACCGGCGTATCCCAGTCGCAGCGGATCGCCCAGTCCGGCAGCTCCCGCTGGTCGGCGGCTGGTGACCGGGCGAACCGGTCCGGGAAGATCTCATAGATCACCGCGTCCCGCAGCCACGCCGGTGGCGGTTCGTCGGTGACCAGCCGGAAGTCGGCCGCGTCCGGCACGTCGTGGTCGAAGGTCCCGAGCTGGTTCAGCCAGCGCGGGCCGGCTGGCCCGTCCACCAGGAACCGGTACCGGGTCACCGGATTGCGGACCAGCAGCTCGGCCCGCCACCAGGTCACCGCACCGGCGGTCCGGTCCGGCACCGCCTCGACGAACCCCGGCTCCCCGTCCGCGACGGTCCGGACCAGCACCCGGCGGGCGCGCCTGGTCTGGACGAACACGGTCACGTGCTCGCCGAGCTCCGGCGCGAGCGTCGAGACGTAGGTCTCCGAACCGTCCGAATGCATCAGTCATCCTTTCACGGCACCGGCGGTGAGCCCGTGCACGATGTAGCGCTGCAGGAACTGGAAGACCAGCACGGTGGGGATGGCGGTCAGCAGGGTGCCGGCCGCGAAGATGCCGAAGTTCGCGTTGCGCTGGCCGGCGATCAGCCCGTACATGCCGACAGTCAATGTCTTCGAGCTGTCCCGGGTCAGGAACACGTTGGCGATCAGGAACTCGTTGATGGTGGCGATGAACACCAGCAGCGCGGTGACCGCCAGGATCGGGGTGACCAGCGGCAACATGATCCGGAAGAACACCTGGGCATGGCTGGCACCGTCCACGGTGGCCGACTCGTCGATCTCCTTCGGGATGGTGTCGAGGAACCCTTTGGTGAGCCAGGTGTTCACGCCCAGCGCACCACCGAGGTAGAGCAGGATCAGCCCGGTCGGGGTGTTGAACCCGATCGCCGGCCAATAGTCGGTGATGGTCGTGAACATCAGGAACAGCGTCACGATCGCCAGGAACTGCGGGAACATCTGGATCAGCAGCAGCGCCAGCATGCCCGCCCGCCGGCCCCGGAACCGCATCCGGCTGAACACGTACGCGGCCAGCACCGAGATGAACACCGCGGCCGCGGACGCTACCGAGGCGATCAGCATCGAGTTGACGAACCACCGCACGAACGAGGTGTCGGTCAGCAACTCCACGAAGTTGTCGCCGGAGGCACCGGTCGGCACGATCCCGGTCGACGACAGCGTGCCGAGCGGGTTGATCGCGGCGGAGACCACGAACACGATCGGGAACAGCGCGAACCCGATCGCCAGCACCGCCACGATGTGCCGCCAGCCGACCTCCCGCCACCACGCGAGTCGGGCGCCGCTCACCGGAACACCTCCTCCTGCTGCCGGGTACGCCGGAACGTGATCGCCGATACCAGCGCGACGATCAGGAAAATGTAGACGGAAACCGCGGCCGCGAACCCGTATTGCGCGCCGCTGCCGCCGAACGCCAGCCGGTAGGTGTACGTGATGAGCAGGTCGGTCGCACCGGCCAGTGGGCTGTCCGCCGGGAACGGGCCGCCGCCGGTCACCAGGAACACCGCGTTGAAGTTGTTGAAGTTGTACGCGAACGAGGCGATCAGCAGCGGCGTGAGCGCGACCAGCAGCAGCGGCAGGGTCACCCGCCGGAACGCGTGCCACGGCCCGGCGCCGTCGATCCGGGCCGCTTCGGTCAGCTCCCGGGGGATCGCCTGCAAGGCACCGAGCGTGATCAGGAACATGTACGGGTAGCCGAGCCAGGTGTTCACCAGGATCACCGACAGCCGGGCCGTCCACGGGGTCCCGAGCCAGTCCACGTCCCACCCGAACAAGCGGTTGATCAGCCCGAAGTCGGTGTTGAACATGTCCCGCCACACCAGCAGCATCGCGAACGCCGGCATCGCGTACGGCAGCACCAGCATCATCCGGTAGATGGTGCGGCCGCGCAGCCGGTCCGAGTGCAGCACCAGCGCGATGAACACGCCGAGCGCGAAGCTGCAAAACACCGACCCGAACGCGAACGCGAAGTTCCACATTAGCGTGCTCAGGAACGGCCCGGAGACCCGGTCGTCGGTGAGCACCCGGGTGAAGTTGCGCCAGCCCACGTTCACCCGCCAGCCGGGGACCAGCTCCTCACCGGTCTCGGCGACGAACGAGCCTTGCTCGGGGTCGGCGTACCAGCGCTGCCCGGTGTCGGCGTCCACGATGCAGTCGCAGCCCGGGTCGTACGCCCGCAGCGCCCGCCCCTCGTACGCCCGCGACAGTCCACTAGCGAGGATGGCGCCCCGGTCGGTCGGCACCGCCAGCTCAGTGATCTCCTGGCTGCGGGCGCCGGCCTGGCCGACGCTGAGGATCGTGTAACCGGCCGCCTCCCGGATCCGGCCGTCCAGCCCGACCGTCACGTCCTCGGCCGGCAGTGGCGACAGGCCGTCCGGGTCGCCGACGAACAGCTGGTCGGTGGCCGGGTCCCGGAGCAGGAACACCAGCGGGCCGGTGGCCGGGTCGCCGGTGGTGGCGATGCTGAGCGTGTACTCGGCCGAGTCCGGCACCTGCCGCACCGACCCGGTCTGGATCGACTCGATCGCGTCCTGTTTGCTCCCCCGGTGGCCGTCCCCGAAGTTGGTGAACGCGGTGCTCACCGTGTACAGCACCGGGAACACCTGGAACGCGAGCAGCAGCAGGGTGCCGGGCACCAGGTACTTCGCCGGCACGTGCCGGCGGCTCAGGTAGAGGTAGGAGATGCCGGCCGTGGTGACCAGCAGGATGGCCAGCCCGACCCAGGCCCGGGCCTCGATCAGCGGGAACGCCGCCCAGAGCGCGATCGCGGCGACCACCCCGAGCAGGACCGCCTTGACCACCAGCCCGGTCACGCTGACCGGGCTGGTGGTCCGAGGGGTACGCATCGCCGGGCTAGCCGATCTGTTCGGAGATCGCCTCTGCCGCGGCGTCCACCGCCTCATCGACGTCCGCACCGCCCACGATCGCCGCCTCGGCGGTGCCGAACGGACCCCAGATCGCGGCCATCTCTGGGATCGACGGCATCGGTACGCCGTTCTCGGCCGCCGCCAGGAACTTCGCCAGGTCCGGGTCCTCGCCCTGCACCTGCTGCAGCGCGGCGGTCAGCGCCGGCGGCCGTGGCTCGATCTCGTACAGGGCCACCGCCAGCTCCGGTGAGGTGAGGTAGTTGACGACGAACTCCTGCGCCACCGCCTTGTTCTCGCCGCCGGAGGCGACGAAGAACACCTGCGCACCGACGAACGGCTGGGCCGGCTCACCGTCCTCAAATGGCGGCACCGGGCTGATGTCGTAGTTGATGCCGGCGGTCTTGATGTCGTTGACCGCCCACGGCCCGGAGACCAGGAACGCGCACTCGCCCTCGGCGAACATCGGGATCGCGTTGTCGCCGGAGATCGAGCGTTTGAGCGCGCCCACGCCCGCCTCACCGAGTTCGCGGATCCGCTCGAACGCGGCCTTCGACTCGTCGGTGCCGACGCCCAGGTCGCTCGGGTCCCAGCCACCATCCGGGGTGGTGCCGAACAGGTAGCCGCCGCCGGAGGTGTACCAGGGGTAGATGTGGTAGGTGTCGCCCTGGTCGCCGACCTGCAGGCAGAGGATCTCGCTCACCTCACCGTCGTCCTGCAGCTGCTGACCGGTCGCCACCAGCTCCTCGACCGTCGCCGGCGCCTCCGGTGCCAGGTCGGTGTTGCGGATCAGCGCCAGGTTCTCCAGCGCGTACGGCACCCCGTAGGTCTGGCCTTCGAAGGTGACCGCGTCGATCGCCACCTGCGGGAAGCCGGCCAGCTGGTCCTCGGTGAGCTGCACCGGATCGATGGTGCCGTTCTGCACCAGGTTGCCGATCCAGTCGTGCGCGCCGATCATCACGTCCGGGCCCGCCCCCTGCTGGGCCGCGGTGACGAACGTAGTCTGCTGGTCTTCGGCGATCTCTTCGATCGTGACCGTGACCCCCAGGTCCGCCTCGATCTGGGCCTTGAACTGGTTGAGCACCTCGGCCCGGTTCACGTCGCCCCAGATCACCAGCTCGCCGGTGGCGGCCGGGGTCTCCGGGGGGTTGTCCGAATCATCGTCGCCGCCGCATGCCGCCATGCCGAGGGCCAGCACCAGCGCCATCCCGGTGGCCGTGCCCGCTCGCATCGCCGCGTCCTTGCGTGTGCGCATCAGAAACTCCTGTCAACGGCTCGGCTTGTGGCCTGACGTTAGCAAGACTTTTCAGAGATTGGAAGAGTATGTCAACCGTTCGCAAGGTCGTTGCGAATGCGTTATCGTCTCCGCATGCGGAACGACCCCGGTCCGGCTCGTGAGATCAGACGGACCCGCCTCGCCGACCTCGCCGCGCAGGCGGGGGTGAGCGAGGCGACCGTCTCCCGGGTGCTCAATGACAAGCCCGGGGTTGCCGCCGAGACCCGCCAGGCGGTGCTCACCGCGCTGGACGTGCTCGGCTACGAGCGGCCGGCCCGGCTGCGCAAGCACAGCGCCGGGCTGGTCGGGCTGGTCGTGCCGGAGCTGGAGAACCCGATCTTCCCGATCTTCGCGCAGGTGATCGAGTCGGTGCTCGCCCAGCACGGCTACACCCCGGTGCTGTGCACCCAGACCCCCGGCGGGGTGACCGAGGACGAATACGTGGAGATGCTGCTGGAGCGCTCGGTCGCCGGCATCATCTTCGTCTCCGGGCTGCACGCCGACACCTCCACCGACCCGGCCCGATACCGCCGGCTGGTCGCCCGCGGGCTGCCGATCGTGCTGGTCAACGGCTACATCGAGGGGTTGGAGGCGCCGTTCATCTCGCCCGACGAGGTGGTCGCCGCCGAGCTCGCGGTCACCCACCTGGTCTCGCTCGGCCACCGCCGGATCGGCTTCATCTCCGGGCCGATCCGGTTCCTGCCGGTGCAACGCAAGCTCGCCGGCTGGCGGCGGGCGATGGTGAACCAGCTCGGCGCGTCCGAACCGGAGCTGGACGAGTGGGTGTCGCTGTCGCTCTGGTTCAGTGTGGAGGGTGGGGCGGCGGCCGCCGGCCGGCTGCTCGACCGCGGCATCACCGGGATCGTCTGCGGCAGCGACCTGATGGCGCTCGGCGCGATCCGGGCGATCCGGCAGCGCGGGCGGTCAGTCCCGGGCGACGTCTCGGTGGTCGGCTACGACGACTCGCCGCTGATCGCGTTCACCGACCCGCCGCTCACCACGGTCCGGCAGCCGGTGCTGCAAATGGCCTCGGCGGCGGTCAGCGCGCTGCTGGACCAGATCGGCGGCCAGCGGGCACCGCACTCGGAGTACATCTTCGCGCCCGAGCTGGTGGTCCGCGGCTCGACCGCGGCCGCCCCGCCAGCTGCGCCGGCGCAACCGGCGGAGCCGGCGAACTCGGCACCGACTGCGCCGCAACCGGGCCGTCGGTCCCGCCGGGACACCCCAGTTGCGGCGCGGTTGCGCTAGCCAGCTACCCGGGCGGCTTCACCGCTGCCAGGTCACGGTCACCGCGTCGGTCCCGCTGCACGGCGCGGTGTACGCGTGGTTCGGGCCGTTCTCCCAGGTCACCGCTCCGCTCGCGGTGATCCGTACGAACTTGAACTCGATCGTGGCGCAGGCCGGCACGCTGGCGACGATGAACCAGTCCGGGTGGTTCGGGGTCAGCATCGGCCCGATCGCCAGCTCCGGGTCGGTGGACCAGTTCCCCAGCTCGGCGACGCTGCCGGTGAGGTAGATGTGGTCGCCGAAGTTCGTTTCGAGCGCGTTCTGGACCGTGAAGGTGACCGGCACCTGCGGCCCCGAGAGCACGTCCACTTCGTACCCGTTGCTGGTGCCGCCGCCGGTGGTGACGGTGACCGACCGGACGCCGGGCGCGACGCCGGCCGGAACGGTCGCTTCGATCCGGTTCGCTGACCAGCTGGTGACCGGCGCGACCACGCCACCCACCCGCACGGTCCCGGAGCCACCGAACCCGCGCCCCTCGATGGTGATGGGGTTGCCGGCACGGGTGAGCACCGGCGCGACGCTGCCGACCCGCGGGGTCGCCGGCTCGGCCGACACGTGCGACCAGACCGCCACCTGGCCGGCGCCGAGCGTGAAGTCGGTGACCGGGTTGTTGCCACCGCTGCCGCTGCCGACCGTGATCCCGGACCCGCCGAGCAGGCCACCGAGCTGGTCGGCGTAGCTGCCCGGCGGCAGCGCGGTGAACAGCCCCGAGATCGCCTGCGACGAGCTGCCCTTGTTGATGGCGACCAGCACCACGTCGTCGAAGAACCGGCGCTCGTAGATGTAGACGTTGCTGTTGAGCCAGCGCTGCTGGTGGGTGCCCCAGGCCAGCGCCGGCTGGCTGCGGCGCAGCGCGGCCAGGTCGGAGATCAGCTGGTAGGCGGTGGTGCCGGTGTCGAAGCCGGGCATCATCGGCCGGTTGAACGGGTCGCCGCCGCCGTCGGTGTCGTTGTGCAGGTACTGCTCGGTACCGTAGTAGATGCACGGCGTGCCGCGGACGGTCAGCAGGAACGCCAGCGCCTGGTGCAGCCGCTGCTGGTCCGGCTGCAGGGTCAGGAACCGGGACATGTCGTGGTTGTCCACGAACGTAATCAGGTTCTCCGGGTAGTCGTAGTCGGCGGCGGTGGCGGCGATCGCCGAGTCCAGTGTGGCCATGCTGGCGTTCTGGCCGAACACCTGCCGGATCGCGATGTTCAGGTAGAAGTCGAGCACCGAGATGCCGCTGTCGTTGGCGAACCGGACGTTCGCCTGGTAGAGCGGGTCGCTGGTGCTGCCGAGGAACCACTCCCCGAACAGGAACACGTCCTGGTCGGCGAGGATCGAGTCGGCCGCCGACCGCTGCCAGCCACCGGTCATGTGCTTCACCGCGTCGATCCGGACCCCGTCCACCCCGCGGGCCAGCCAGTGGTGGATCGAGTCCTTCAGGTAGTCGTCGATGGTCGGGTGCTGCTGGTTGAGGTCGGACAGGTCGAACAGGTTGAGATACTGCGACTGGTAGGCATCGTCGAAGTTGGTGATCCCACCGTTGTGGTGGAACAGCCCGTTCGGGTCGTTGACGTAGTCGCCGACGAACGCACCGTCCCGGTAGAGCGCGCCGGCCTCGGCGAACCCGGGGTTGGCCGGGTCGGCCGGGCTGGTGTGGTTCGGCGCCCAGTCCATAATCACCTTGATGCCGCGCTGGTGGGCGGCGGCGATCAGGCTGTCGAACTCGGCGAGCGTGCCGAAGTGCTCCTCGGTACGGAAGAAGTCGCGCGCCCAGTAGCCGTGGTAGCCGGCGTTCGGCACGCCACCGTAGGTCGCGGCCACGTCGATGTTGTCCACATGCGGCGACAGCCAGATCGCGCTCACCCCGAGCCCGGCCAGGTAGTCGAGCCGGTCCTCGATCCCGGCGAAATCGCCGCCCCAGTAGAGCTTCCAGTTGCTCCGGGAGGCGTCGAACAGGCCCGGGCTCTTGGCCGGGTCGTTGTTGCTCGGGTTGCCGTCGGCGAACCGGTCGGTCAGCAGCTGGTAGCAGAGGTCCGCCTTGAGGCTGGCGCGGTTGTCCACATCGGCGGCGGCCGGGGCGGCGATGGCCAGGGCGAAGGCGGTGGTCGGGATTACGGTCGCGGCGAGCAGCCGGCGGCGAAGGCGGGTCACGGCAGCCTCCTGCGGGGGTCGCGCGCCTGGTCCGGGGGTGCGCGCTGGGTCCGTTGCGGTGAGGTTACGCAGCCGTGACAGAACGTGTCAATGCTTTCTGAAATTTTGCTGCAAGACCACCCGGACGATATCGTGGCCGGTATGCCGATGTCTCAGTCGTGGGCCCGTGACGCCGTCATCTACCAGGTCTATCCGCGCAGCTTCGCCGACGCCAACGGCGACGGCATCGGCGATCTCCCCGGCATCACCTCCCGGCTGGACTACCTGGTCGAGCTCGGGGTGGACGCGATCTGGCTGAGCCCGTTCTACAAGTCCCCGATGGCCGACGCCGGCTACGACGTGGCCGACTACCGCGATGTCGACCCGATCTTCGGGACGCTCGCCGACTTCGACGCCCTGCTCGCCGGCGCCCACCAGCGCAACCTCAAGGTGATCATCGACCTGGTCCCGAACCACACCTCCGACCAGCACCCCTGGTTCCAGGAGGCGCTGGCTGCCGGACCGGGCAGCCCGGCCCGGCAGCGGTACCTGTTCCGGGACGGTGCCGGCCCGGACGGCTCGGAGCCGCCCAACGACTGGCAGAGCGTGTTCGGCGGCCCGGCCTGGACCCGGGTCCCGGACGGCCAGTGGTACCTGCACCTGTTCGCCCCCGAGCAGCCGGACCTGGACTGGGAGCACCCGCAGGTGCGGGCCGAGTTCGCCGACATCATCCGGTTCTGGCTCGACCGCGGGGCCGACGGACTGCGGATCGACGTCGCGCACGGCATGGTCAAGGCGCCCGGCCTGCCCGGCATGGCGGCCGCGAGCGCCGAGATGTTCGGCGGCGCCCACACCCCGTACTGGGACCAGGAGGGCGTCCACGAGATCTACCGCGAGTGGCGGAAGATCCTGGACGGCTACACCCCGGAGCGGATCGCGGTCGCCGAGGCCTGGGTGCCCACATTGGACCGGCTGAGCCGGTATGTCCGCCGGGACGAGCTGCACCAGGCGTTCAACTTCCAGTTCCTGCGTACCCCCTGGTCGGCATCGGCCTACCGGGAGGTGATCATCGCCTCGATCGCGGCGGTCGAGTCGGTCGGCGCCACCGCCACCTGGGTGCTCTCCAACCACGACGTGGTCCGGCACGCCACCCGGCTCGGCCGGGTCAACCCCGAGCACACCGGCGGGGTGGCCGGCGGCGCGCACCGGGGCGAGGAGCCGGCCGACCCGGTGCTCGGGCTGGCCCGCGCCCGGGCCGCCACCCTGATGATGCTGGCCCTGCCCGGCTCGGCCTACCTCTACCAGGGCGAGGAGCTGGGCCTGCCGGAGGT
The DNA here is from genome assembly GCA_036564175.1 of Natronosporangium sp. Taxonomy (GTDB): domain Bacteria; phylum Actinomycetota; class Actinomycetes; order Mycobacteriales; family Micromonosporaceae; genus Natronosporangium. The sequence goes on along the minus strand of DATCKZ010000024.1, from coordinate 18,567 downwards.
CCTCGATCTGCCCGACGAGCTGCGCCAGGACCCGCGGTTCCACCAGACCGGCGGCGAGATCCTGGGCCGGGACGGTTGCCGGGTGCCGATTCCGTGGTCCGGCACCGAGCCGCCGTTCGGGTTCGGCCCGCCCGGCAGCAAGCCGTGGCTGCCGCAGCCGGCCGACTGGGCACGGTTGACGGTCGAGGTGCAGCGCCGGGACCCGGACTCGACCTGGTCGCTCTACCGGAACGCGCTCCGGCTGCGCCGGGAGCTGGCGCTCGGCTCCGGCCACCTCAGCTGGCCCGAGCCGCCGGCCGACGACGTCGTCCTGTTCGAACGTCCCGGGCTGATCTGCACCACCAACTGCGGCAGCGACCCGGTCCGGCTACCGCGGCGGTACGGCGAGCCGGTGCTCGCCAGCGGTCCGGTCCCCGAGCCCGGGGTCCTGCCGGCGAACACCACCGTCTGGTGGCGCACCAGCGGCTGACGACCGGCCGGCGTGGTAGTAGCGCCGGGCCTTCTCCCGGCTGCCGCAGGTGGCCATGCTGCACCACCGGCGCTGCCGGTTCCGGCTGGTGTCCAGGAACAGCCAGCCGCAGGACGGGCACTGGCCGAGCCGGTCCAGCGGGCCGGTCGTGAGCAGGGCGACCGCCGAGGCCACCACCCGCCAGAGCAGGCCGCGCAGGGTACGCACGCCCGGCCAGTCGAAGCCGAACCCAGCTCCGGTACGCAGCAACCGGGCAGATCCGATCGCCTCGGTGTACCACCGGGCCAGCTGGTCGAGGTCGGGCCGCGGTGGTTCCCCACCGTCGGCCAGCGGTTGCACGCTTCGGTAGATCGTCTCCCGAACTTCCCGCGCCTCCGGTAGCCCGGCGGCCAGCTGCTCGGCTGGCTCGGTGATCGGCAGGCCGACCGCGTCCGCCCACCGCCGGGTCGGCTCGACCGCGGCCAGGTAGTCCCGGGTCGGCACCGGCCGGGCGTTCACGGTGTTGGTGAAATCCAGGCAGAGCGCGTTCCCGACCAGCTCGATCGCCATGCTCCCAGTCTCTCACTAGCGACTCGCGCTTGACAGGTAAGATACCGTCTTACCATTCAAAGCTGATTGACTGGTGAGGGCGGGGGAGTTGGGGATGGCTGGGCTGGGTCGGTCGTTCCACGGCCTATGGGCCGCCACCGGCGCCGCCAACCTCGGCGACGGGATGGCGCTGTTCGCGCTGCCGTTGCTCGCGCTCGCGACCGGCGCCTCGGCCGGCGGGGTGGCCGCGGTGACGGTCGCGCTCACGCTCGCCTGGCCGGTCGCCGGGCTGCCCGCCGGCTGGTTCGTCGACCGGGTGGACCGGCGGCGGCTGCTCGCCGGGGCCAACCTGACCCGGGCCGCGGTGCTCGCCGGGCTGGCCGTGGCCTACCTGACCGGCACCCTGTCGCTGCCGCTGATCCTGCTCGCCGCCTGGCTGATCGGGATCGCCGAAACGCTGATCGACACCGCGCTCACCGCCACCATCCCGCTGGTGGTCGGGCCGGACCAGCTGACCCGGGCGAACGCCCGGGTCGAGGCCACCATCACCGTCGCCAACCAGTTCATCGGGCCGCCGCTGGCCGGGCTGCTCGCCGCGGTCACGCTCGGGCTGACCGCCGGCACCAGCGCCGCCCTGTACGCGCTCGCCGCCGCCGCAGTGCTGGTGATCGTGCTGTGGCGGCCCAACGCACCCGTTGCAAAGCAGCCCGGCGAGCCGGTGCTCCGGGCCGCCCTGGCCGGCCTGCGATACCTCTGGCGGCATCCGGTGCTGCGGGCGCTCACCGTGTTCACCGCGTCGATGAACGTGGTGTGGGCGGCGGCCACCGCGCTGCTCGTGGTCTACGCGGTCCGGCCCGGCCCGCTCGGGCTCAGCCCGGCCGCGTACGGCACGATGCTCACCGCGATGGCGGCCGGCGGGCTGCTCGGGGCGATCGCGGTGCCGCGGCTGCAGCAGCGGTTCGGAACCCGGGCGCTGCTGGTCGCGGACTGCGTCGGCACGGTGATGCTGGTGCTGCCGGTGGCGGCCGGCGCCCCCGCGCTGGTGGTCGCCGCCGGGGTGGTGATCGCCGGGGCCGGTTCCAGCGTGTGGCGGATCCTGGTCGCGACCATCCGGCAGCAGCTTTCCCCGCCCGAGCTGCTGGGCCGGGTCTACGCCGCCTCCCGCGTGATCAGCTGGGGGGTGCTGCCGGGCGGGGCGGCGCTCGCCGGGCTCGGCGCCGAGCTGTCGGACATCCGGACCGTGTTCTGGATCGCGACCGGGCTCGCGGTCGCCGTACTGGTGGCGTTCGTCGGGTTCTCGCTGCGCCACGACCTGTCCGGCAAACCCGCGGCGCCGGTCCCGGTCGGCTGACTCCGCGCACAGTCGGCTCGGCGGTCAGTCGGCTGGCTCGACCTCCCCGCCGCCGCTGGCCATGTCGACCACCCGGCCGCGGCCGGCGGTCGCCGCCCAGGCCGCGCACAGCAGCACCAGCTGGAAGAACAGGTACAGGTACACGAGCAGCCCGGCGGCGGTCGCGACCACCGCGTACGCCGCGTTCTCCCGTACCCGGTCAATGTACAGCCCGCCCAGCGCGTTGAGCAGGAACAACCCCACCGCCAGCCCGGCCGCCGGCGGCAACAGCCGCCGCGGCGCGATCCGCAGCCGCGGCAGCGCGGCCAGCAGCGCGAACGCGACCACCAGGTTCACCCCGATCTGCAGCAACCAGCCCAGGTGCTCCAGCACCGGGATGCCGGCGAGCAGGTATTCGATGCCGGTGGCGAGGCCGATCGAGAGCCCCAGCAGGATCGCCAGCCCGAGCAGCACCACGATGTCGATGCCGCGCCGCAGCAGCCAGTTGCCGGGCGCCTGCTCCAGCTCCCAGATCCGGCGCTGCGAGGAACGCAGTGCCTCCACCCAGGCGACTCCCGCGAACACCAGCGCGATCAGGCCGAACACGCCGGCGCTGCCACGGCCGGCGGAAATCTCGTCCAGCTGCACCACCGGCAGGTTCTCCTGCAGGTAGTCGTTGACCGTGTCCTGGAGGTCGACGTCGCGCTCGACCAGGAAGCCGAGCAGTGCGTAGCCGAGCACCCCGAGCGCGAAGGTCGCGAAGAAGCCGTAGTAGGCGATCGCCGCCGCCAGCCGGCCGCCGAAGGCCTCCAGGTACCGATCGATGGTCCGGAACGCGTGGTCGACCGGCTCGAACCGCTCCCGCGCGCCCGCCACGGTCCGTTCGTACCGGCTGGTCAGGCGGCCGGCGATGCGGGAGACGACGGTCACATGACCATTGTCGCCGCTCGGCCGGCGCTGACCGGGGTCGCGGCTCCGGCCGCCCTCACCGGGACGTGCGGTACGGCGGCAGGAAGCCGACCCGGTCGTAGGCGGTGGCGAGGGTCTCGGCGGCGACCGCCCGCGCCTTCTCCGCGCCGATCGCCAGCAGCTTGTCCAGTTGCGCCGGATCGTCGAGGTACGCCCGGGTGCGTTCCTGGATCGGCCGGACCGCCTCGACCACCACCTCGGCGAGGTCCTTCTTCAGGTCGCCGTAGCCCTTCCCCTCGTACGCCGAACAGAGCTCGTCGATCGACCGGCCGGAGAGCGCCGAGTAGATGGTGAGCAGATTCGATACCCCCGGCTTCTGGTCCGGGTCGTACCTGATCTCGCGTTCCGTGTCGGTCACCGCGGACCTGATCTTCTTCGCGATCCGGGCCGGCTCCTCCAGCAGCTCGATGATCCCGTTCGGGGTGGACGCCGACTTGGACATCTTGGCGCCCGGCTCCTGCAGATCCCAGATCTTCGCGGTCTCGCGGACGATGTACGCCGCCGGCAACGTGAAGGTCTGGCCGAACCGGTTGTTGAACCGCTGCGCCAGGTCCCGGGTCAGCTCCAGGTGCTGCCGCTGGTCCTCCCCGACCGGCACCGCGTCGGCCTGGTAGAGCAGGATGTCGGCGGCCTGCAGGATCGGGTACGCGAACAGCCCGACCGTGGTCCGGTCGGTGCCGACCTTCGCCGACTTGTCCTTGAACTGGGTCATCCGGGACGCCTCGCCGAACCCGGTCAGGCACTCCAGCACCCAGGCGAGCTGCGGGTGCTCGGGCACGTGCGACTGCACGAAAAGGGTGCACCGCTCCGGGTCCAGCCCGATCGCGAGCAGCTGCGCGGCGGCCACCCGGGTCCGGGCCCGCAGCGCCGCCGGGTCGTGCCCGGCGGTGATCGCGTGCAGGTCGACCACGCAGTAGAACGTGTCGTGCGTGTCCTGCATCGCCACCCAGTTGCGCAGCGCCCCGAGGTAGTTCCCAAGGTGGAACGAATCGGCGGTGGGCTGGATGCCGGACAACACACGTTCACGAGCCATGGCCGCCATTCTAGGCTGGCTGGTTGTGGAGGATGTCAGCGCGCGGTTCCAGCAGATGTACGGGGAGCGGCCGGTCGGAGTGTGGGCGGCGCCGGGCCGGGTCAACCTGATCGGCGAGCATACCGACTACAACGACGGGTACGTGCTGCCGTTCGCGCTCCCGCACCGCACGCTGGTAGCGGCCGCACCTGGTCCTAAATGGACTATCTGGTCTGCGCAGACCGGGGAGACGGTAACGTGGCGGGAACCGTTGACCCCGGGCAGCGTCGAGGGCTGGGCGGCGTACGTCGCGGGTGTGGTGTGGGCACTGCGGCAGCGGGGGTGCGACGTGCCGCCGGCGCGCCTGGCAATCGATTCGGACGTCCCGCTCGGCGCCGGCCTCTCCTCCTCGGCCGCCTTGGAGTGCGCGGTGTTGACGGCGCTGGTTGAGTTGGCCGGCCTCGACCTGCCGGTGGCCGACCGGCCGGCGCTCGCCCAGCGGGCGGAGAACGAGTTCGTCGGCGTGCCGTGCGGGATCATGGACCAGAGCGCGGCGATCCTGTGCCGGGCCGGCCACGCGCTGTTCCTGGACTGCCGGACCGGCGCCACCGAGCACGTCCCGTTCGACGCCACCGTGCTGGTGATCGATACCCGGGCACCGCACCGGCTGGTGAGCGGCGAGTACGCGGCCCGGCGGGCGGCTTGCGAACAGGCGGCCCGGACGCTGGGGTTGCCGGCGCTGCGCGACGCCACGCTCGCCGACCTGGACCGGCTCACCGACCCGCTGATCCGCCGCCGCGCCCGCCACGTCATCACCGAAAACCAGCGGGTGCTCGACGCGATCGCACTCCTGCGCGCCGGCGAGGTTGCCGCGCTCGGCCCCCTGCTCTCCGCCTCCCACGCCTCCCTCCGCGACGACTACCAAGTGACCGTTCCCGAGCTGGACGTCGCCGCCGAGGCGGCCGAGTCGGCCGGCGCGTACGGGGCCCGGATGACCGGTGGTGGCTTCGGCGGCTGTGTGATCGCACTCGTCGGTGACGGCAGCGTCGACTCCGTCGCCGCCGCCGTCACCGACGCGTTCGCCGCCCACGGCTTCCGGGCACCGGCCACGTTCGTCGCCCAACCCAGCCCCGGCGCCGAGCGGATCGGCTAACGGGTTCGCTCGCTACTCCCGCGTGAGGGTCGGCTCGACGCGGTGGGGGGCGGTTACAGCGGCGGCCAGGCGTACTCGAGCAGCCGCCGGAAGTGCGCCGGGAACCACTCCCCCTGCGGCGGCGCACCCGGCATCGCCTCGGTGGGGTCGGGGTCGGCGATCGGCTCCAGGTAGTCCGGGTCGCACATCGGCTCCCCCGGCAAGCCACCCAGCGGTTGGTGGCTTCCGTCGGACTCCCCCGGCGGCTTTGCCCACACGAACGCGTCGATCCCCGGCTCCGGGTTGGCGACCGGCCGCTCGCCCAGCCCCGCGTTCACCTGGTTGCACCAGTTCGACTTCGTGATCCGGCGGTCGATCCGGCTCTCCTCCACGTAGATAACTGGATCGTTGCTCCTACTCGTGGCGGTGGGCCGAGCTGGGCCACCCCAGCCGTTGCGGGAGGTGTCGATCAGCAGGCTCAGGTCCGAATCGAACCCGAGCATGCCCAGCCGGGCCCGGAAACCCAGCAGGTACGGCAGCTCGTCCACGAACGGGTTGAAGTCGATCCAGGGCGACGCCTCGCGGACCGATCGGCCGCCAACGATGTCGTCGGCGCTGAAGAACTCCTCCCGCACCACCGAGTAGTTGGCGGTGTTGGAGATGAGGCCGTGCACCGCGTGCACCGTACTGCCGGCGGAAGTCGCGGCCAGGCGGATCAGCTCGGCGGCCGGCACCGCGTTCTCGGTCCAGCCGAGCTGTGCGTGGTGGCTGATGTCCAGGTACGCGTAGACGTTGGGGATCGTGGCCAGCTGCGCCAATGCGTACCCGATCGAAGCCACGTAGGCGCCGCTCTCCAGCGCGAGCGTACATGCGATGGTCCCATTGCGACCCGGCAACCCGTGGGTGACCAGATTGGGCAGTGAGTTCGGCTCCACAATGGTCACAATTCGTAGCGACGCGTAGGCCGGGTCGGCAAGGATCTCGATGATCGGGTCGATGAACTCGTCACGGTAGCGGTCCAGCTCGTCGAGCGCCAGCTCGCCCTCACTGACCCGCCGGTTGCAGTCGCGGCCGGGCAGGTTGTACAGCACCAGCTGGATCACGTCAGCGCCTTGCGCGAGCGCTTCGTCGAGGTGGTCACGCAGGCCCATCTCCCCCGGTTCGCCGGGGATGGCGGCGATCCGGTCCAGCCAGACCGCGGTGGGCTGGTCGGCCACCGCGCTACCGCCGAGCTCGCCGGCGGCGTTGGCCGACCATTCGGGGTTGACGTAGACCTGTGCGGCCTCGTACGGGTTGCTGACCCGGGCGGGCGGGTAGCCGGCCGCTGCCGGCTGACCGCCGGCGGTCAACAGTCCGGCTACCATCGTCGCGGCGGCAGCGGTACGCAGGAACGGGGTCATATGGTCTCCTCAGGCGTGGACGGTGATTCCTCGCCCGGAGCCCGTTCCCTATTCAATCACGAGTGTTGATTCGTCGTAGTCTGGCCGCCGCGATCATGGAGGTTCTGCGCGACCCGCCGTACGACACGCGCGCATACTCCATGATCGCGGCGAGCGGGGGCACGACGAAAGCCCGGCTACTGGAAGGCGCCGATCACGACGCCCATCACCGCGAACCCGACCAGGTTGTAGCCGGCGTTGAGCAGCCACAGGGCCAGCGCCTTCCGGTCGTACAGGCTCTGGATCCCGAGCACCGGCGCGACGATCAGCGCACCGACGCCCAGGCCGGTCACCAGCCCATCGCTGGCCGACGAGTCCTCACCGATCACGGCGGCGAGGCCGATCGAGGCCACGACGCCGAGCAGCGCGGTCACCCCGAAGATCATCACCAGGTTGGAGGAACGAGCCTGCTCCTCGGTAACGCCCGAGAGTCGCATCCACGGCCGCGCGAACAGCGCGCCGTACCACATCGCGCCGACCCCGAAGAACGCGATCGCGGCGAGCACGACCCCGAGCCACGAGATAGCAGAGAACTCCATCTACGTACGCCTCCTTGGTTTGCCCGACCAGCCCACCGCGTCGGTCGTCGCCTATCTTGCCCGATCATGCGGTTGCCGTGTGGCGCACCCGTCGCGGCGCGGATCGGCCAGGGCGGAGCGTCACGAGGCGGGCACGGTTCGCCGTCGGCGCGCCAGCTACCGCGCCGTCGACCGCGCCACCCCACCCGGACCCGGCTCCCCGAGCTGGTCGCGGGAAAGGCTAGATGATCATCGCGGCGCCGACCGTACGGTTGGTGGCTTCGTCGATGATGATGAAGCCACCGGTGGTCCGGTTCCGGCGGTACGGGTCGGCGAGCAGCGGCACCGTCGTCCGCAACCGGACCCGGCCGATCTCGTTGAGCCGCAGGCTGTCCGCCGCCTCGTCCCGGTGCAGCGTGTTGACGTCGAGTCGGTACTGCAGCTCCCGGACGATCGCCCGGGCCGACCGGGTGGTGTGCTTCACCGCGTACTTCCCGCCCACCGCCAGCGGCTTGCTCTCGTCCATCCAGCAGACCATCGCGTCGATGTCCTGGGTCGGGGTGGGCGCGTTGTGCGGCCGGCAGATCAGGTCGCCGCGGGACACGTCGAGCTCGTCGGCGAGCCGGACCGTCACCGACATCGGCGGGTACGCCTCGGCGACCGGCCCGTCCGCGGTCTCGATCGACGAGATCGTGGTGGTGAACCCGGACGGGAGCACCATCACCTCGTCCCCGGGCTTCAGCACTCCGCTGGCGACCTGGCCGGCGTAGCCGCGGTAGTCGCGCACCGAGTTCGACTGCGGCCGGATCACGTACTGCACCGGGAACCGGACGTCGACCAGGTTCCGGTCGGAGGCGATGTGCACGTGCTCCAGGTGGTGCAGCAGCGACGGCCCGTCGTACCACGGCATCCGCTCGGACCGGCTGACGATGTTGTCGCCGTGCAGGGCCGAGATCGGGATAACGGTGAGGTCGGGCGCTTCCAGCTTGGCGGCGAACGAGGTGAACTCGGTCGCGATCTGCTCGTACACCTGCTCCGACCAGTCCACCAGGTCCATCTTGTTGACACACAGGACCAGGTGCGGCACCCGCAGCAGGGTGCACAGGAACGCGTGCCGGCGGGACTGCTCGACCAGCCCTTTGCGGGCGTCGACCAGGATCAGCGCCAGGTCGGCGGTGGAGGCGCCGGTGACCATGTTCCGGGTGTACTGGATGTGGCCAGGCGTGTCGGCGATGATGAACTTCCGGCGCGGGGTCGCGAAGTAGCGGTACGCGACATCGATGGTGATGCCCTGCTCCCGCTCCGCCCGCAGCCCGTCGGTGAGCAGCGCCAGGTCGGTGTACTCGTCGCCGCGGGCGGCGCTGACCGCCTGCACCGCCGCCAGCTGGTCCTCGAACAGGGTCTTGGTGTCGAACAGCAGCCGACCGATCAGTGTGGACTTACCGTCGTCGACACTGCCGGCGGTGGCGAACCGGAGCAGGTCCATCGGCCGGGCCTCGGCGGTCGGCAGCACAGGCGTGGTCATCAGAAGTAGCCCTCCCGCTTGCGATCCTCCATCGCGGCCTCGCTGAACCGGTCGTCGCCGCGGGTCGCGCCCCGCTCGGTGATCCGGGTCGCGGCCACCTCGGCGATCACCTCCTCGACGGTGGCGGCCTCGGACGGCACCGCCGCGGTGCACGAGGCATCGCCGACCGTCCGGTAGCGCACCCGCCGGGTCACCGGTCGCTCGCCGTCCCGCGCCGGCAGGAACTCGTTGACCGCGTACAGCATGCCGTCCCGCTCCACCACCGCTCGGTCGTGGGCAAAGTAGATCGACGGCAGTGGGATCCGCTCCCGGGCGATGTAGTGCCAGACGTCCAGCTCGGTCCAGTTCGACAGCGGGAACACCCGGATCGACTCACCCGGATGGTGGCGGCCATTGTAGAGCGACCACAGCTCCGGCCGCTGGTTCTTCGGGTCCCACTGGCCGAACTCGTCCCGGAACGAGAATACCCGCTCCTTGGCCCGGGCCTTCTCCTCGTCCCGCCGGGCGCCGCCGAACAGCGCGTTGAACCGATACTTCTCGATCGCCGCCAGCAGCACCGGGGTCTGGATCCGGTTCCGGGAGCCATCGGCCGGCTCCTGCACCAGCCCGGCCTCCAGCGCCTCCGGCACGCTCGCCACGATCAGCTGCAGCCCGAGCGCGGTCACCTGCTGGTCCCGGAACTCGAGCACCTCCGGGAAGTTGTGGCCGGTGTCCACGTGCATCACCGGGAACGGGATCGGCGCCGGCGCGAACGCCTTCCGGGCCAGCCACAGCATCACGACCGAGTCCTTGCCGCCCGAGAACAGCAGCGCCGGGCGCTCCAGTTCGGCGACCACCTCTCGCATCACGAAGATGCTCTCGGCCTCGAGGGCGTCAAGATGCGACACCCGGTATCCGGTGCTCATCGACTCTCCTCAGCAGCTATCGACGTCAGCAGGGATTCGGCCAGCTCGGGTCGGCAGACCAGTAGATCGGGCAGGCTGGGGTGCGCCTGGTTGTAGACCAGCCTAGAGCCGTCCACCCGGGAAGTGTGAAGGCCAGTGGCGCGCGCCACTGCCACCGGCGCGGCCGAGTCCCACTCGTACTGGCCGCCGGCGTGCAGGTAGGCGTCCGCCTCGCCGGTGATCACCGCCGCGATCTTGGCGCCGGCCGAGCCCATCGGGATCAGCTCGGCGCCGACCGCCGCCGCCACCGCGGTCACGAACGCCGGCGGCCGGGTCCGGCTGACCACGATCCGCAGCCGCGGCCCGGCCGGCGGGAGCGGCGGCGGCGCGTCGGTCGCCAGCACCCGGCCCTGCGCCGGCAGCGCCACCGCGCCGGAGACCAGCTCACCGGTGACCTCGCCGTCGCCGGCGGGCCCGCCCGGATCGGCGACCCACAGCGCGACGTGCACCGCCCAGTCGGTGCGGCCCGGCTCCCCGTACTCCCGGCTGCCATCGAGCGGGTCCACGATCCAGACCCGCGCCGCCGAGCGGCGGGCCGCCACGTCATCCCGTACCGCTTCCTCGGAGAGCACCGCGTCGCCCGGCCGCCACTTCGCCAGCTCGGCGACCAGGAGCTGGTGAGCGGCCTTGTCACCGGTGGCCGGCGTGGCGCCGGCGGCCCGCAGCGCCAGCAGCTCCTCGCCGGCCCGGGCGGCCAGCCAGCGCGCGAACGCGCCGTCGTCGGCGGGCGGCGGTGTGGTGGTCATCGATCAGTACGCTCCGGAGGCTCGGCACACGGCGGCCAGCGTACGCAACAGGATGACCAGATCCAAAGAGAGCGACCAGTTCTCCACGTACCGCAGGTCCAGCCGGACCGCCTCCTCCCAGGGCAGGTCGGCGCGGCCGGAGACCTGCCACAACCCGGTCATGCCGGGCTTGACCGCCAGCCGCCGGCGGACGTCGTCCGGGTAGGCGGCGACCTCCTCCGGCAGCGGCGGCCGCGGCCCGACCAGCGACATCTGCCCGCGCACCACGTTGTAGAGCTGGGGCAGCTCGTCGATCGAGAGCCGGCGCAGCCACCGCCCGACCCGGGTCACCCGCGGGTCCTGCCTGATCTTGAACAGCACGCCGTCGTGCTCGTTCAGATGCCGCACCTCGGCCAGCCGGGCCTCGGCGTCGAGGTACATGGTCCGGAACTTGTACATCACGAACTCGCTGCCGTGCTTGCCGACCCGCACCTGCCGGAACAGCACCGGCCCGGGCGAGTCGAGCCGGACCAGCGCCGCCACCACCAGCAGCACCGGCAAGCACAGCACCAGCAGCAGGATGGCGCCGGCCCGGTCCACCACCTCCTTGACCAGCCGGGCGCCGCCGGCCAGCCGCGGGTGCTCGACGTGCAGCATCGGCAGCCCGTCCACCGGCCGGATGGTGGTCCGGTCCCCGGCCACGTCGATCAGCGAGCTGGCGAGAATCAGGTCGATGTCGTCGCGCTCCAGCCGCCAGGCCAGCCGGCGCAGCGCCAGCCCGTCCAGTTCCGGGCAGCCGAGCACGATCACGGTGTCCGCCCGGGCCGCCTCCACCGCCTCGGCGACCTCGTCGAACGTCCCGTACACCGGCAGGTCCGGCAGCTCACCGGGGTGCGGCAGGCAGGCGCCCACCACCTCCATCCCGTGGAACCGTTCCCGGCTGAGCCGCCCGGCCAGGTCCAGCACCGCGAGCTCGTGCCCGACCACGATTACTCGCCGTAACCGCTCACCGCGCGCCCGGGTCCGGTGCAGCCGCTTGCGGATCGCGAACCGGGCCACCAGGCAGGCCAGCGTGGCGGTCGGGAACGCGGTCAGCAGCCAGCCGCGGGCGAGCGGGATGTCCAACGCGTACGAGACGATCGCCACGCCCGCGGTCAGCCACAGGCCGGCCCGCAGCACCCGCTGGTACTCCTCGGTGCCGACGTAGAGGTGCCGCCGCTCGTAGGCGCGGTTGGCGGCGAGCACCGCCACGAACCCGACCGGGAACAGCGCCGAGGCGAGCAGATAGACCTGGTTGTACGCGGTGACGCCGGCTCCGCCGAACCGGGCGAGGAACGCCAACCCGCCGGCGGCGAGCCCGACCGCCAGGTCGGCGGCGAGCAGCGTGCGCTGGTAGCCGGCTTCCCATTGGGTGTGGTGGACCCGGTGCGATGGCGCCCGGCGATGCCCGATCGCCAACCCCGGAGACAGCAACCCGCCCACCGCTCCCGCCCATGATCATTTTCTAGGTCGGGGACGATCACGGCAGCACCGGCGTCCCCGGCCTACCCAACGACGGTCGGTCACGCACTGTTACTGCCCAGATCGGAGTTACTGGGGCGAGGTTGGCTGGCGCTACTGGGCGGAGTGGAACGTGTTCTGGGCGGCTTCCAGCCCCTGGGTGATGATCGCCTCGACGAAGTCGGCCGCCCGGTCGACCAGGTAGTCCAGGTCCTTGCGCTCGGCGGCGGAGAAGTCCCGCAGCACCCAGTCGGCGGCGTCCTTGCGGCCCGGCGGCCGGCTCACCCCGAACCGGACCCGGTAGACGTCCTTGGTACCCAGCGACTTGGTGACCGACCGGAGGCCGTTGTGCCCGGCCTCGCCGCCGCCGAACTTGCCCCGCATGGTCCCGTACGGCAGGTCGACCTCGTCGTAGACGACGATGATCCGATCCGGTGGGATCTTGTAGAACTGGCTCAACCCGGCCACCGGCCCGCCGGACAGGTTCATGAAGCTCATCGGCTTCGCGATCACCAGCGGCGGGCCGCCGTACCCGAGCCGCCCCTCGGCGACCTCCGCGACCGCCCGCCGGTGCCGCTTGAACTTGGCACCCATCCGCTGCGCGAGCAGGTCGGCGATCATGAACCCGACGTTGTGCCGGTTGCCGGCGTACTGCGGGCCGGGATTGCCGAGCCCGACCACCAGCCACCGGTCGGCTGCCGGCACCGGTTCCCGCTCGCGGCCGAGCAGGCGGGTGATCAAGACTCGGACGAAGCCTCGCCCGCGGCCTCGCCGGCCTCCGCGGGCTCCGCCGCCTCGCCCTCAGCCGCCTCGGCGTCCAGCTGCTCGGCGGTCGGGGCGACGTTGATCAGCGCGATCACGATCGACGGGTCGGCCGCCAGCTCGGCGCCGGCGGGCAGGGTCACGTCCGCGGCGGTGACCCGGCTGCCGGGGGTCAGCCCCTCGATCGAGACCTCCAGGTGGTCCGGCAGCTGGGTGGCGTCGGCGTTGATCGCCAGGTGGTCGTGCTCGAAGATCACCAGGGTGCCGGGCGCGGCCTCGCCGACCAGCTGGATCGGCACCTCGACGGTGACCTTCTCACCGCGCCGGACCAGCAGCAGGTCGGCGTGCTCGTAGGTGTTCTTGACCGGGTCCCGCTGGATGTCCTTCGGCAGCGCGGTCGCCTGGCTGCCGTCGGAGATCTCGAGGGTGAGCACCTGGGTCATCCCGCCGTGGCGGATGGCGGCGGCGAACTCCTTGACCGGCAGCGCCAGGTGCTTCGGGGCCTCACCGTGCCCGTACAGCACCGCCGGCACCATGCCGGCGCGGCGGACGCGCCTCGCGGCGCCCTTACCGAACTCGGAACGGATCTCGGCACGGATGGCGGTAGCGGACACGACTGGGCTCCAAGGTCTACGTTGCGGGGATAACCGGGGAATTCTAGCTCAGGCCGCCGAACAGGGTGGTCACCGACCCATCGTCGAAGACCTCCCGGATCGCCCGGGCCAGCAGCGGCGCGATCGAGAGTACGGTGATCTTGTCGAGCTGCTTCTCCGGGGGCAGCGGCAGCGTGTTGGTCACCACCAGCTCGCTGATCCGGCTGTTCTTGATCCGCTCGGTGGCCGGATCGGACAGGACCGCGTGGGTGGCGGCGACCACCACGTCGGTGGCGCCGGACTCGTAGAGGATCTCGGCGGCGCGCAGCACCGTCCCACCGGTGTCGATCATGTCGTCGACGATCAGCCCGACCCGGCCCTCCACGTCACCGACCACCCGGTTGGCGACCACCTGGTTCGGGGTCGTCGGGTCGCGGGTCTTGTGCACGAACGCCAGCGGGCAGCCGCCCAGCCGGTCCGCCCACCGCTCGGCCACCCGGACCCGGCCGGCGTCCGGCGCGACCACCGTGAACGGCCGGTGACCGTACTTCTGCTCGATGTGTACGGCGAGCACGTCCATCGCCAGCAGGTGGTCCACCGGGCCGTTGAAGAACCCCTGGATCTGGGCGGTGTGCAGATCGACGGTGAGGATCCGGTTGGCGCCGGCGGTCTTGAGCAGGTCCGCCACCAGCCGGGCGGAGATCGGCTCCCGGCCGCGGTGCTTCTTGTCCTGCCGGGCGTACGGGTAGAACGGCAGTACGACGGTGATCCGCTTGGCCGAGCCGCGCTTGAGCGCGTCAACCATGATCAACGTTTCCATGAGCCACTGGTTCACCGGCTCGGTGATCGACTGGACCACGAACGCGTCCGAGCCGCGCACCGACTCCCGGTACCGCACGAAGATCTCGCCGTTGGCGAAGTCGTAGAGCTCGGTCGGGGTGGGCTCCACGCCCAACTTCTCGCCGATCTCGTCGGCGAGCGCCGGGTAGCCCCGGCCGGAGAAAAGCATCAGGCTCTTGCGGGTTGAAGCGGTAATGCTGGCCATCGGTTGGTTGCGCCCCCAGACTCGGCACGGCGTGCGCGTCTGGCTCCAGTATTCCCGCTGGCCGCGCGCTCGACACACGGACCCCGCCGGCACCTACTAGGGGGATTCCGTCATACCCCGAACGGGGGAACCGTGCCAGCATGGGCTGTGTCCACTACAGAGGATGTCCGCACCCGGGCACCGGCGGTGGTCCTGGTCCCCGCGCTGCTCGGGCTGGCGTTCCTGGTGCTCCCGCTCGCCGGGCTGGTGATCCGGGCGCCGTGGACCACCCTGCCGGACCGGCTCACCGCGCCCGGCGTGGTCACCGCGCTCCGGCTGTCGTTGCAGAGCGCCACCATCGCCACCGGGCTCTGCCTGCTGCTCGGGGTCCCGCTGGCCTGGTTGCTGGCCCGCACCCGGGTCCGCGGCCGGCGGCTGATCCGGGCGCTGGTCACGGTGCCGATGGTGCTCCCGCCGGTGGTCGGCGGGGTGGCGCTGCTGCTGGTGCTCGGCCGGCGCGGGATCGTCGGCGGCTGGCTGGACAGCACGTTCGGGATCACCGTGCCGTTCACCACCACCGCGGTGGTGCTCGCCCAGTCGTTCGTGGCGATGCCGTTCCTGGTCATCGCCGTCGAGGGCGCGCTGCGCGGCGCCGACACCCGGTACGAAGAAGCGGCCGCCACGCTCGGCGCGAGCCGCTGGACCACCTTCCGGCGGGTCACGTTGCCGCTGGTCGCCCCCGGGGTCGCGGCCGGGGCGGTGCTGTGCTGGGCGCGGGCGCTCGGTGAGTTCGGCGCCACCATCACGTTCGCCGGCAACTTCCCTGGCCGCACCCAGACCATGCCGGTCGCGGTCTACCTGGCGCTGGAGACCGACCTGGAGGCCGCGATCGTGCTGAGTCTGCTGTTGCTGCTGGTGTCGATCACGATCCTGGCGAGCCTGCGCGACCGCTGGCTCACCGGGCCGACCGCGACATGAGTACGGCGAACCCGCCGGCCCTGGACGCGGAGCTGGTGGTCGACCGGGGCAGCTTCCGGCTGGCCTTGCGGCTGACCGTCGCGCCCGGCGAGGTGGTGGCGCTGCTCGGGCCGAACGGCGCCGGCAAGTCCACGGCGCTGCGCGCGATCGCCGGGCTGGTCCGGCTCACCGCCGGCCGGGTCCGGCTGGCCGGCCGGACCGTGGCCGACCCGGCGACCGGCGGCTGGGTGCCGACCGAGCGCCGCAGCATCGGCGTGGTGTTCCAGGACTACCTGCTGTTCCCGCACCTGACCGCGGTGGAGAACGTGGCGTTCGGGCCGCGCTGCCACGGCGCCTCCCGGGAGCAGGCCCGGGCGATCGCCGCCGACTGGCTGAACCGGGTCGGGCTGGCGCCGCTGGCCCGCCGCAAGCCGCGGCAGCTGTCCGGCGGGCAGGCGCAGCGGGTGGCGCTGGCAAGGGCGCTCGCGGTCGACCCGACCCTGCTGCTGCTCGACGAACCGCTCTCGGCGCTGGACGCCGGCACCCGGGTCGACACCCGCGCCGAGTTGCACCGGCACCTCGCCGACCACCGAGGCGGCACGCTGCTGGTGACTCACGACCCGCTGGACGCGCTGATCCTCGCCGACCGGCTGATCGTGGTCGAGGACGGCCGGATCGTCCAGCAAGGCGACGCCACCACCATCACCGCCCGGCCGCAGACCAGCTACGTGGCCCGGCTGGTCGGGCTCAACCTCTACCGCGGCTACGCCGACGGGCATACGGTCGCGCTGGACAACGGCTTCAAGCTGGTGGTCGCCGACCGGCAGCAGGGCGAGGCGTTCGTCGCGTTCCGGCCGGCCGCGGTCGCGCTGCACCGCTACCAGCCGGACGGCAGCCCGCGCAACGTCTGGCAGGCGACCGTCGCCGGGATCCAGCACCACGGCGACAACCTGCGGATCCAGCTCGGCGGCCCGCTGCCGGCCGCGGCCGACGTCACCCCGGACGCGGCCGTCCAACTCGGACTCGCCCCGGGCGAGCGGGTCTGGGCGGCGGTCAAGGCCACCGAGATCCGCGCCTACCTCGCCGGAAAGGAGGCCGGATGAGAGACCGGCTGCCGGTCGACCGGGTCTCGTTCGACGAGCAGGGGGCCGGCATCTTCGACGCCCGAGCCGGCTTCCCGGACGGGGTTGCCGAGCGGATCGCCGACGCCGTCCGGTCGTTCGCCGACCTGCGCACCGGCGACCTGATCCTGGAGATCGGCGCCGGCACCGGCCTAATCGGACAATGGCTCGCCCAGCCGCCGTACCGCTATCTGGGGCTGGACAACTCCCGGCCGATGCTGGACACGTGCCGGACCCGGCTGCCGGCCGGGGCGGTGCTGATCACCGCTGACGCCAACCGGCCCTGGCCGGTGCCCGACCGCACCGCCCGGATCATCTTTGGCTCCCGGGTGTTCCAGCTGCTCGACCCGGACCACTTGGTGGCCGAAGCGAACCGGGTGGCGCACCCGGCGGGCGCGGTGCTCCTGCACGGCAAGGTGGAGCGGGAGCCGGACTCCCCCAAGGCGGTGCTGCGCCGCAAGCTCCACGAACGGCTCACCGCCCACGGCTACCGGCCGCGGCCGGCCGGCCGGCTGCTGGCCCGGATCCTCGACCGGGCGGCCGCCACCGGCGGGACGGTACTGCCGCCGGCGGTGGTGACCAGCTGGCGGCGGGTGGTCCGGCCGATCGACCCGATCGAGGAGTGGCGGCAGACCTACTCGATGGGCGGCATCACTCCGTCCGCCGCGGTGGCGGCCGCGGTGCTGGCGGAGCTGACCAACTGGGTGACCGCGACCTACGGGGACCCGACCGCCCCGGTCCCGACCACCGAAAGCTATGTCCTGCAAGGCATAGCTCTACCATCCACAAGGGAGGCAACATGAGTGATGCCGTCCTCACCGAACTCGGCGCGAAGCTGGTCACCGGCTCGCTGAGCGACGACGAGCTGCTGGCCGGCACCGGCGCCGCGAAGCCGGTGCACATCCTGCCGGACGCCAACGTCGTGAAGGTCGGTGGCCAGAGCCTGATCGACCGGGGCCGGGCCGCGGTCTTCCCGGTCATCGAGGAGCTGGTCGGCGCCCTCCGTGACCACAAGCTGATCATCGGTTGCGGAGCCGGCACCCGAGCCCGCCACGCCTACAGCATCGGCCTCGACCTGGGCCTGCCGACCGGCGTGCTCAGTGTCCTCGGCACGTTCGTGAGCAGCCAGAACGCCCGGATGATCCACTATCTGCTGGCCAAGCACGGGATCCCGTTCATCGAGCCGGCCCAGTTCGCCCAGCTCCCGCTCTACTTGGAGGAGCGGCGGGCGGTGGTGTTCTTCGGGATGCCGCCGTACACGTTCTGGCAGCGCAACCCGGAGCAGGGCGCCGGCCGGATCCCGCCGCACCGGACCGACACCGGGGTCTACCTGATCTCCGAGGTGTTCAGCACCCGCAGCATGATCTACATCAAGGACGAGCGCGGGCTCTACACCGCCGACCCGAAGAAGGACCGCAACGCCACCTTCATCCCCCGGATCACGGTATCCGAGCTCAAGGCGATGGACCTCGCCGACGTGGTGGTCGAGCGGGCGGTGCTGGACCTGATGGAGCGCGCCGAGCACGGCCGGCAGATCCAGATCATCAACGGACTCGAACCCGGCACCATCACCCGGGCGCTGAACGGCGAACACGTAGGGACGGTGATCACCAGTGACTGACAACCACGACGGCCGGCCGCACCTGGAGTCGTTCCTGATGCGGGAGAGCCTGCTCGACAAGGATCTGCAGCGCAGCACCGAGGTGCCGGTGTTCCGGATGCTGCCGGACTCGTACGTCATCAAGGTCGGTGGACGCTCCATATTCGACCGTGGCCGGGAGGCGGTCCACCCGGTGGCCGACGAGCTCTCGGCGGCGCTCGACAACGGCCAGCGGCTGATCATCGGCACCGGCGGCGGCGCCCGCACCCGGCACGTCTTCTCGATCGGGATCGACCTCGGGCTGCCCACCGGAGTGCTCGCCCAGCTCGCCGCCGCCGACGCGCTCGGCACCGCGCACATGCTCGGCACGCTGCTCGCCCCGAAGGGCGTGGTGGCGATCCCGCCGGAGATCTTCGGCC
>DATCKZ010000023.1:0-37716 GCA_036564175.1 Natronosporangium sp. | reverse complement strand
GGCGTTGTTCGATGGCGTCCATCACCTGGCTCACTTGGAAACGCACGCCACCACCTTAGAAGGAAAGTCAGGATTATGTGGGACGTGAATGTTGGGTCGCGTCGCCGATATCGACCAACTTTCCACCAACCGGCCCGCTAGCTGCCCTGCCTGCACATCCGTACGAGCCGCCAACTGTCCATAGTGCTCGACGCCGCCGGCCCTGCCTGACCGCCGGACCCAGCCCGCACCGATCCCTGGTTTGAGCGCCGGTCAATTGGGTAGTTGCGGCAAAACCACGCCACGTGATGGCGAAAACGTGAAAGATGAGGATATGTACGGCAGCAGACGTATGGTGGCGGCGCTGGCTGCGGCGCTCGTCGCCGCCCCCGCGCTGGTCGCCTGCGGCGGCGACAGCGACGGCGTGCCGGTCCTGAACCTCTACTACGCGCCCGAGCAGAACCTGCAGACGGTGGTCGACGAGTGCAACACCGCGGCCGAGGGTCGGTACCGGATCGACTACCAGGTGCTGCCGCGCGGCGCCGACGACCAGCGGGTGCAGATGGTCCGCCGGCTCGCCGCCGAGGACCGCGACATGGACATCCTCGGCCTGGACATCACCTGGACCCAGGAGTTCGCCAGCGCCGACTGGATCCTCGAGTGGACCGGCGACTACCGCCGGCAGGCCGAGGAGGGGACCCTGGCCGCCCCGTTGGAGTCGGCGAAGTACGAGGACAAGCTGTACGCGGCGCCGAAGAACACCAACGTGCAGCTGCTCTGGTACCGCACCGATCTGGTCGACGAGCCGCCGCAGACCTGGGACGAGCTGATCGAGGCGGCTCAACAGCTCCGAGCCGACGGCCAGCCGTACCGCGTGATCACCATGGGCGCCCAGTATGAAGGCCTGGTCGTGCTCTACAACAACATCGCGGTCTCGGCCGGAGGCCACATCCTCAACGACGACGGCACCGAGGCGGTCTTCGACGAGGGAGCGGTGCGGGCGCTGGAGATCCTGCAACAGTTCGCCAGCGCCGGGATCACCAGCAACTCGTTCACCAACGCGATCGAGGACGACGCCCGGCTGGAGTTCCAGGGTGGCGACGCCGCGTTCCAGCTGAACTGGCCGTTCGTCTACCCGGCGATGCAGGAGGGCGCGCCCGAGCTGGCCGAGAAGGTGCGGTGGGCGCGGTACCCGGGGGTCGACCCGGGCACTCCGAGCCGGGTGACGATCGGTGGCTACAACCTCGCGGTGAGCGCGTACTCCCGCCACCCGGACGAGGCGTTCGAGGCGGCGCTGTGCCTGCGCAACCCGGAGCACCAGCTGTTCTCGGCGGTCAACGACGGGGTGCCGCCGACCATCGAGAGCGTCTACGACGACCCGCAGATGGCCGATGCGTACCCGATGAAGGACGAGATCCTGGCCGAGCTGAAGGACGCCGCGACCCGGCCGCTCTCCCCCGCCTACCAGAACGTCTCCACCGTGATGTCGTCGATCCTGCACCCGCCCGCCAGCATCCGGCCGGAGTCGACCGCCAACGAACTGCGCGACCTGGTCCAGGAAGCGCTGGAGTCGCGAGGAGTCCTGCCATGACCGCCGCCGCCGAGTCCGCGACCGCGGCCGCCACCACCAAGGTTCGGGCGCGGGAGCGCGCCAAGCTCAGCGAAGGGAAGAAGGCCGAGCGGCGGCTGGGCTGGCTGCTGTGCGCACCCGCCGCGATCGTGATGGTGGCGGTGACCGGCTGGCCGATCATCTACTCGGTCTGGCTGTCACTGCAGCGCTCCGACCTGAAGTTCCCGGAGGATCAGGAGTTCATCGGGTTCGCCAACTATGGCGCCGTGCTCACCAACCGGTTCTGGTGGACCGCGTTCGGGGTCACCGTCCTGATCACCGTCGTATCGGTCGCGATCGAGCTGGTGCTCGGCATGGCGTTCGCGTTCATCATGCACCGGACCCTGGTCGCCCGCGGCCTGACCCGGACCTCGGTGCTGATCCCGTACGGGATCGTCACCGTGGTCGCGGCGTTCTCCTGGCGGTACGCATGGACGCCCGGGACCGGTTACCTGGCGAACCTGGTCAGCCCGGACGGTGCCCCGCTGACCGAACGAGCCTCCGCGCTCGCGATCATCATCCTGGCCGAGATCTGGAAGACCACCCCGTTCATGGCGCTGCTGCTGATGGCCGGGTTGGCGCTGGTGCCCGAGGATCTGCTGAAGGCCGCCTCGGTGGACGGGGCCGGCGCGTGGCAGCGGTTCACCAAGGTGATGCTGCCGGTGATGAAGCCGGCGATCCTGGTGGCGCTGCTGTTCCGGACCCTCGACGCGTTCCGGATCTTCGACAACATCTACATCCTCACCGCCGGGGCGAACGAGACCTCGTCGGTGTCGATGCTCACCTATACCAACCTGTTCCAGGGGCTCAACCTCGGGATCGGCTCCACCATGTCGGTGCTGATCTTCATCGCGGTCGCGATCATCGCCTTCCTGTTCGTGAAGCTGTTCGGCACCGCTGCCCCTGGCTCCGCCGACCCCGCGGAACGCCGATGAGACCGGGAGTACGCCGATGAAGCCGAACAAGTGGCGCTGGGGACTGCTCGATCTGGTGGTGGTCGCGTTCGCGCTGATCCCGGTGCTCTGGATCGTCTCGCTCTCGTTCAAGACCACCGACACCCTCACCGACGGCCGGTTCATCCCCGGCACCTGGACCGCCGAGAACTACCGGAACGTGCTCGACACTGGACAGTTCGTCCGGGCGCTGGTCAACTCGATCGGGATCGCGATCATCTCGACCGTGATCGCGATCGTGATCGGCATGATGGCCGCGTACGCGATCGCCCGGCTCGACTTCCCCGGCAAGAAGCTGCTGGTCGGGGTGTCGCTGCTGATCGCCATGTTCCCGCAGATCTCGTTGGTGACCCCGCTGTTCGAGATCGAGCGGCAGCTCGGCCTGTTCGACACCTGGCCGGGGCTGATCCTGCCGTACATCACGTTCTCGCTGCCGCTGGCGATCTACACACTGTCGGCGTTCTTCCGGCAGATCCCGTGGGACCTGGAGAAGGCGGCCAAGATGGACGGTGCCACCCAGGGGCAGGCGTTCCGGCGGGTGATCGCCCCGCTCGCCGCCCCGGGCGTGGTCACCTCCGCGATCCTGGTGTTCATCTTCTGCTGGAACGACTTCTTGTTCGCGGTCTCGCTCACCTCGACCGAGGCGTCGCGGACCGCGCCGGTGGCGCTGTCGTTCTTCACCGGTGACTCGCAGTTCGAGGACCCGACCGGCTCGATCTCGGCCGCGGCGGTCCTCATCACCATCCCGATCATCATCTTCGTCCTGCTGTTCCAACGCCGGATCGTTTCCGGCCTCACATCCGGTGCAGTGAAGGGGTAAGGAACCGTGGCCGACATCGTGCTTGAGAACGTCAGCAAGATCTTCCCGGACGGGACCGCCGCGGTGGCGGACGTCAACCTCGAGATCGCGGACGGCGAGTTCGTGATCCTGGTCGGCCCGTCCGGCTGCGGCAAGTCCACCACCCTCAACATGATCGCCGGGCTGGAGGACGTCAGCTCCGGCGAGATCCGGATCGGTGGCGTGCGGGTGAACGAGAAGGCGCCGAAGGACCGGGACATCGCGATGGTGTTCCAGTCGTACGCGCTCTATCCGAACATGACCGTCCGGGAAAACATGTCGTTCCCGCTCCGGCTGGCCAAACTGGACAAGGCGACGATCGAGCAGAAGGTCCAGGAGGCGGCCCGGGTGCTGGAGCTGGAGAACCTGCTCGACCGCAAGCCGGCGGCGCTCTCCGGCGGGCAGCGGCAGCGGGTGGCGATGGGCCGGGCGATCGTCCGCAACCCGGCCGCGTTCCTGATGGACGAGCCGCTATCCAACCTGGATGCCAAGCTTCGGGTGCAGATGCGCACCCAGGTCTCCCGGATCCAGAAGCAGCTCGGCACCACCACCGTCTACGTCACCCACGACCAGACCGAGGCGATGACCCTGGGCGACCGGGTGGTGGTGATGCGCGGCGGCCGGGTGCAGCAGGTCGGGCCGCCGCAGGAGCTGTACGACCATCCGCGCAACCTGTTCGTCGCGGGGTTCATCGGCTCCCCGGCGATGAACTTCCTGCCCGCCCAGATCGCCGACGGCAAGCTGGTCAGCGTGCTCGGTGAGCTGCCGCTCGACGACCGGCTGCGCCGGCAGCTCACCGACGCGGACGCACCCCGGGACGTGATCCTCGGGCTGCGGCCGGAGCACTTCGAGGACGCCACGCTGGTCGAGGAAGCGCACCGCCACAGCGGCGCGGTCTGGGAAGGCGAGGCGGACGTGGTGGAGTCGATGGGCTCCGACAAGTACGTCTACTTCGAGATCGCCGGGGAGCGGGCGCGCGCCGCCGAACTGGAGGAGCTGGCCGCCGACTCCGGCGCCGGCGACCTGCCCGGGGCCGGGATGCAGCTGGTCACCCGGCTGTCGGCCGAGTCGGAGGCGAAGGAGGGCGCCACCGTCCGGGTCTGGTACAACGCCGAGAAGCTGCACCTGTTCGACCCCGAGACCGGCCGCAACCTGACGCTGTAGCTCCCGTCGATCCAGGAGTTGTTCAGGCCCGATCCGGGGCGAACCGGGCTGTACAAGTCCTAAATCGACGGCATCTGGGCGGCCGGGAGCCGGACCTCGACCCGCAGCCCGCCACCGTCGGCGTCGGTCAGCCGGACCGTGCCGCCGTGCCGGCGGACCAGTTCCCGGACGATCGCCAGCCCCAGGCCGGCCCCGCCGGCATCCCGGGCCCGGGCATCGTCCAGCCGGGTGAACCGGTCGAACACCCGCTCCCGGTCGGCCTGCGGGATCCCCGGCCCGTCGTCGGTGACCGTCACCAGCTGCTGGTCGCCGTCGGTGGTGACCGCCAGCTCGACCCGGCTGCGGGCGTGCCGGACCGCGTTGTCGGCGAGGTTCGCCACCACCCGGCGCAGCGCCTCCGGGTCCCCCTCGGTCCACGCCGGCTCGCAGTCGACCACCGTCACCAACTCCGGCGGGCATCGCTCGGCCACCGCCCGCAGCACCCCGCCGAGCTCCACCGGCTCGACCGCCCGGTCCCGCACCCGGGCGTCGTCGGCGCGGGCCAGCAACAGCAGGTCGTCGACCAGCCGGGCCAGCCGTTGCGTGTCCGCCAGCAGGTCCGCGGCCACCTGCGGCCAGTCGGTCCGGTCGCCCAAGTGCTGGGCCACCTCCAGCTGGGTACGCATGTTCGCCAGCGGGCTACGCAGCTCGTGGGCGGCGTCGGCAACGAACGCCCGCTGCTTGGCCCGGGCCGCGTCAAGCCGGTCCAGCATGTCGTTGAGGGTGGTCGCGAGCCGGTAGATCTCGTCGTGCGAGTCCGGTACGGGCAGCTTCGCCGGCCGGCCGGCCTCGGAGATCTCGGCGGCCCCGGCCCGCAGCGCCTCCACCGGCCGCAGCGTCGCCCCGACCACCCGCCAGGCCACCCAGGCCAGCGACAGCACCAGCATCGGGAACGCCACCAGCAGCACCGCCCGCATCCGCTCCAGGCTGTGCCGTAGGTCGGCCATCGGCTTGGCGACCACCACCGTGGCCGGGCCGCCCGGCGGGCCGGCCAGCTCCACCGGCACCCCGACCACCCGGACCGGCCCCCGCGCCCCGATCCGGTCGCCGTCGATGAACAGCCGCTCGCCGTCCCGGACCCGCGCCAGCTCGGACTCGCGGAGCATCGAGGTCAGCCGGTCCGCGCCGATCGAGGCGGCCAGCACCCGGTTCTGCTCGTCCACCACCTGCACCAGCTGCTCGCCGGCGACCGGCAACGGGTTCGGCAGCGCGTTCGCCTCCGCCAGCCGGGCCACGTCCCGGCCGGTCTGGGTAGCTTCCGCGTCGGCGCTGCGCTGCAGGGTCACCCCGAGCACGGCCACCAGCACCGCCCCGCCGGCGGCCAGCCCGAGCGTCAGCCCGCCGACCCCGAGCAGCATCAGCCGGGTCCGCAGGCTCTGCCGCAGCCACCAGCTCGGCTGCCGCCAGCTCATGGTTTGGCGACCAGCCGGTAGCCGGCGCCGCGCACCGTCTCCAGCCGGTCCCGGCCGATCTTGCGCCGGAGGTAGCCGATGTAGACCTCGACCGCGTTCGGCGCGGTCTCCACCGCCGCGTCCCAGACGTGGTCGAGCAGCTGGATCTTCGACACCACCTCACCCTGCCGGCGCATCAGGTACTCCAGGAGCGCGAACTCGCGGCTGGTCAGCTCGACCTCCTCGCCGCCGACCGTGACCTGCCGGCGGGCCGGGTCCAGGCTCAGGTCGCCCGCGGTGAGCACCGGCGGTCGCTGCGGCGCGCCCCGCCGCAGCAGCGCCCGCAGCCGGGCCAGCAGGACGACGTACGAGAACGGCTTGGTGAGGTAGTCGTCGGCGCCGATGTCCAGCCCGTCGGCCTGGTCGTACTCGCCGTCCTTGGCCGAGAGCATCAGCACCGGCACCCAGTTGGACTCGGCCCGCAGGGTCCGGACCACCCGGTAGCCGGACAGCCCCGGCAGCATCACGTCCAGGATCACCGCGTCGTAGCTGCCGTGCCGGGCCAGGTCCAGGCCGGTCGGTCCGTCGTTCGCCACGTCGACCGCGAACCCCTCGGCCTGCAGGCCCCGGCGCAGCGCCTCGGCGAGCCGCTCCTCGTCCTCCACCACCAGCAGTCGCACGTGTTTAGCCTGGCACGACCGGTCGGGCTTCCGGCACCGGTTCTCAGGCGGCCCACAGCGGCCAGGCCGCACGATACGGCCAGAGGAGGTACGAGCGATGGCTATCTGGACGAGACGACCGGCGCTGCGGTGGCTGGTGCCCGGCGTGGCTGCCGCGCTGGTGCTGGGCGGGGGTGCCGCGGCGAGCGCGATCGCCGCCACCCAGGACGACCCGGACCTGCCCCCGCGCAGCGCCGCCGAGCTGCTCGTCGACCTGCAGACCGCGCAGATCGGCTCGGTCTCGGGGACGGTGGTGACGACCGCCAACCTCGGCCTGCCGGTGCTGCCCGGCGCCGGCGAGGCGGGCAACGCCGATCTGGGCTCGCTGTGGTCCGGCTCGAACACGCTGCGGGTGTGGTACGACGGCCCGGAGCGGGTGCGGGTGGCGCTGCTGGACACGCTGAGCCAGGCCGACATCATCCGCAACGGGCAGGACCTGTGGATCTGGCACAGTGAGGAGAATGAGGCGTCCCACTGGACGTTGCCCGACGGGTTCGCCACCGAAGACCCGTCGCAGCTGCGCCCGCCGCTGTCCCCGCAGGAGGCGGCCGAGCGGGCGCTGGTCGCGATCGACCCGAGCACCGAGGTGAGCACCGACGAGACCACCCGGGTGGCCGGGCGGGACGCGTACGAGCTGGTCCTCACCCCGCGGGACGAAGCCTCGCTGGTCGACGGGATCCGGATCGCGATCGACGCCGAGCACAGCCTGCCGCTGAGCGTGCAGGTGTTCGGTGAGGACCCCGAGCCGGCGTTCGAGGTGCGGTTCACCCAGATCAGCTTCGAGCGGCCGGACCCGGAGCAGTTCGAGTTCAACCCGCCGCCGGGCGGGACCGTGACCGAGCAGGAGTCGCTGATCGACCCGGGCTGGTTCGGCGAGGGCTTCGCGGACTTCGAGCCGGAGTTCGAAGTGGTCGGCGAGGGCTGGACCAGCGTGCTGGTGACCCGGCTGCCCGAGGAGGCACCGCTGCTGGCGCGGCTGGAGCCGTTCCTGTCGCTGATGCCGGCGGTGAGCGGTGACTGGGGCAGCGGCCACACGATCAGCACCGCGCTGCTCAGCGCGCTGATCACCGACGACGGCCGGGTGCTGGTCGGCCCGGTCACCCCGGAGCGGTTGGTCGAGGTGGCCGGGGATCCGGCCGCCGCCCTGGACTAGCGGCGGTCCGCGTGGATCTGGCCGTCGAGAGCAGCGGGCTCACCAAGCGGTTCGGCCGGCAGGTCGCGGTCGACAGCATCGACCTGGCGGTCCCCCGCGGCGCGGTCTACGGCTTCCTCGGGCCGAACGGCTCCGGGAAGACCACCACGATCCGGATGCTGCTCGGCTTGATCCGGCCGACTGCCGGCCGGCACGCGCTGCTCGGCAGCGCGATGCCGGCCGGCAGCGGCCGGGTGTTGCCGAAGGTGGGCACGTTGATCGAGGGACCGGGGTTCCATCCGTACCTGTCCGGCCGGGACAACCTGCGCCGGCTGGACGCCGCCGACCGGACCGCCGACCCGGCCACCAGCCGGGCCCGGATCGACGCCGCGCTGGCCCGGGTCGGCCTGACCGCGGCGGCCGGCAAGCGCTACCGGGCCTACTCGCTCGGGATGCGGCAGCGGCTGGCGCTGGCGGCGGCCCTGCTGATGCCACGCGAGCTGCTGATCCTGGACGAGCCGACGAACGGGCTCGATCCACAGGGGACCAGAGAGGTCCGGGCACTGATCACCGCGGTGGCGGAGGCCGGCACCACCGTGCTGCTCTCCACCCACCTGCTCTCCGAAGTGGAGCAGATCTGCACCGACGTCGGAGTGATGCACCAGGGCCGGCTGGTGGCGCAGTCGTCGCTGGCCGCGCTGCGGGCCTCGGTGGCGCCGCGGGCGCGGGTGGAGACCGCGCAGCCCGAGGTCGCCGGCCGGGTGCTGCACGAGCTCGGCATGTCCGAGGTATCGGTGACCGGGCAGACCGCCAGCGGCCGGCTGGCCGGGGTAGCGCCGGAGAAGGCGGTCGCGGCGCTGGTCGAAGCCGGCGTGCCGGTGCGCGGGTTCACGGTGGTGGAGCCGGATCTGGAGGAGCTGTTCGTCTCGCTCACCGGGGAGGGGTTCGATGTCAGCGGCTGATCTGCCGGTTGCTCAGCCGGTCCGGTGGGCGCTGCGACCCGAGCTGCGGCTGCTGCGCTCCGAGCTCCTGCTGATCTTCGGGCGGCGGCGGAACTGGGCCGGGCTGGCGGTGCTCGCCGCGGTGCCGATCCTGCTCGCGACCGTGGTCCGGCTCTCCGGCGGGCCGGCCGCCGGCGAGGGCCCGAACTTCCTGTCCTCGGTCGTGGACAACGGCTACTACGTACCGCTGGCGGCGCTGGCGATCTCGCTGCCGCTGTTCCTGCCGCTGGCGGTGGCGGCGATCTCCGGCGACGCGATCGCCGGCGAGGCGAACGTCGGCACCCTCCGCTACCTACTGGCGGTGCCGGTGCACCGGACCCGGTTGCTGATCGTCAAATACCTCGCGGTCATGATCTTCGCGGTGGCCGCGGTCGGGCTGATTGCGGTGGTCGGGCTGGTGCTCGGGGTGGCGCTGTTCGGGATCGGGCCGGTGACCCTACTCGGCGGCGAGCAGATCGGGGTCGGCGAAGGGCTCCTGCGGCTGGTCGCGATCTGCGGCTACACCGCCGCCGGGCTCGCCGCGATCGGGGCGATCGGGCTGTTCATCTCCACCCTCACCGAGCAGCCGATCGGCGCGGCGATCACCGTGCTGGTGGTCACCATGGCGAGCTTCATCCTCGACTCGATCGACCAGTTGAGCTGGCTGCATGCGTACCTGCCGACCCATTGGTGGCTGGCGTTCGGCGACCTCCTGCGGCAGCCGATCTACCTGGAGAACGTCGAGCGCGGGCTGCTGTCGGCCGGCGCGTACATCGTGATCTTCTGGACCGCCGCCTGGGCCCGCTTCTCCAACCGGGATGTGACGAGTTGACTTTGAGTGCACTCGAACTCCTAGCGTCGAAAACCATGAAGACCGTTGAACTGGGGCGCACCGGCGAGCAGGTCAGCCAGCTCGCACTCGGGTGCATGATCATGGGGACGCTGACCGACGAACAGACCTCGTTCGAGATGCTCGACCGGTACGTCGACGCCGGCGGCAACTTCCTGGACACCGCCAACTGCTACTGCTGGTGGAACGACCGGGGGACGTACGGCGGGCACAGCGAAGAGCTGCTCGGCCGCTGGTTCGCCCAGTCCGGTCGGCGGGACGACGTGTTCCTGGCCACCAAGGGGGCCGCGATCCCGACCGACCTGGACGCGGTCTGGGTGGACGGCCAGCCGGACTGGCCGACCGCCTACCAGACCTTCGACGGCGCCGGCGGCGACAACCTGCGCAAGTCGATCGATGACAGCCTGCGCCGGCTGCGCACCGACCACGTCGACCTCTACTACATCCACGTCGACGACCGGAACACCCCGCTGGAAGAGACGCTGGAGGCGCTGGCCGAGATCGTCCAGGCCGGCAAGGCCCGCTACATCGGCTGGTCGAACGTGCGTACCTGGCGGCTGGAGGCGATCCGGCAGCTGTGCGACCGGTACGGCTGGCCGGCGCCGGTCGCGTTGCAGCAGCAGCACTCGTACCTGCGCCGCCGGGCCGGGCTGGACCACATCTCGATCGTCAACGACGAGCAGCTCGACTACCTGCGCACCCACGAGGACCTGACGCTGGTCGCGTACTCCCCGATCCTCAAGGGGATCTACGACGACCCGGCCAAGCGGGAGGGCCACTGGGCGATGGCGCCGTACGCCGGGCCGGACGCCGACGCCCGGTTGGCGGTGCTCACCGAGCTCGCGGCCGAGCTCGGGGTGACCCCGAACCAGCTGGTGCTGGGCTGGCTGATGCACCAGACCGAGCCGACCATGGTGCCGCTGATCGGCCCGCGGACGCTCGAGCAGTACCAGGCGGCGCTGCCGGCACTCGAGATAAAGCTGAGTGAGGATCAGCTTGCCCGGCTAGACTCCGCCGGAGCATGAGCTTCGACGACCTCACCCCGGCCGACCTACGCCGGCGCGGCAGCCTCAAGTGGACCAAGTTCGGCGGCGACACGATCGGCGCGTTCGTGGCGGAGATGGACTTCGGCACGGCGCCGCCGATCGTGGCCGCGCTGCACCGGGCGATCGACACGATCAGCTTCGGCTACCTGCCGCCGCAGCTGCAGCAGCAGCTGGCCCAGGCGTGCGCCGGCTGGCTGCGGCGGCGGTACGGCTGGGCGGTCGGGCCGGAGCAGATCTACCCGGTCACCGACGTGCTCACCGCGTTCGAGCTGGTGATGCTGCACTACTCGCGGCCGGGTAGCCCGATCATCCTGCCCACGCCGGCGTACATGCCGTTGCTGCGGGTGCCGCCGATGCACGGGCGGCGGGTGATCCAGGTGCCGATGCGCCACGAGGACGGCCGCTACCGGCTCGACCTGGCCGGGATCGACCGGGCGTTCCGGGCCGGCGGGGACCTGCTGGTGCTGTGCAACCCGGTGAACCCGGTCGGCCGGGTCTACACCGCCGCCGAGCTGGCCGAGGTCACCGAGGTGGTCGAGCGGCACGGTGGGGTGGTGTTCGCCGACGAGGTCCACGCCCCGCTGGTGTACCCGGGTCACCAGCACATCCCGTACGCCTCGACCTCGCCGGCCGCGGCCGCCCACACGATCACCGCGACCGCCGCTTCCAAGGCCTGGGACCTGCCCGGCCTCAAGTGCGCCCAGGTGATCCTGAGCAACCCGGCGCACGAGGAGTGCTGGCTGCGGGTGGCGGTGGAGGACCCGGCCGCACCGAGCAATCTCGGGGTGGTGGCGGCGATCGCCGCCTACGAGTCCGGCGAGCCGTGGCTCGACCAGGTGCTCGGCTACCTGGACGGCAACCGGCGGGCGGTGGCCGACCTGCTCGCCGAGCACGCGCCGGCGATCGGCTACACCCCGCCCGAGGGCACCTACCTGGCCTGGCTCGACTGCCGGAAGCTGGAGCTGTCCGGGCCGCTCGGCGAGCTGGTGCGGGAGCGGGCCGGGGTGGCGGTCGTCGATGGCGCCGAGTGCGGCGAGGCGGGCCGCGGTTTCCTCCGGTTGAACTTCGCGACCCCCCGGCCGGTGCTGCGAGAGGCGATCACGAGGCTCGGAAGTTTGTAGCTGTTTGTCCCCGTCTGTCCGGTCCAATCTGAAGATCGGGCACCTGGAAGGCCGCTGAACCGGTACGGTTTACAGGGTGATTGTCGTAGTCGCTGCTGTGAAGGGCGGGGTCGGAAAAACGACCTCATCGGTATATCTGGCAGCGCTTGGTGCCAACCGGCGCGCCGCCACCATCATCGATGCCGACCCACAGGCCGCCGCCGCCGAGTGGATCGAGCAATCGAACGACGAGCAACTCAAGAAGATCAACGTCGTCGAGGCCCCGACCGAGCGACTGATCGGCAAGGCGCTCGACAAGCTCGGCCGCGACGAGCTGGTGGTGATCGATACGCCGCCAGCCCACGACCGGCTGCTCGGCAAGATCATCAGCCGGGGCGACGTGATCGTGATCCCGACCCGGGTCGGCGGGGTCGAGGCGCCGCGGGTGGAGGCGGTGCTGGCGATGGTGCCGGAGAACACACCGTCCGGCTTGGTGATCACCTCGGCGCGGACCTTCACCCGCGACTACCAGGACGCGCTCGCCGCCTGGAGCGAGGCGCGGGTGCCGGTCTGGGGCACCATCCCGGAGCGGGTGGCGATCGCGGCCGGGCCGGCCCGACCGTTGCACGAGGACGGGCTGGAGGCCTACCGGAAGGTCTGGCGCAAGGTCCAGGTCGCCGCCCGTAGCTGAGCCGGCGGCGCTGGCCCTCGCCTCCGCTCGGGCGGCGGTGCCTGAGGGGTCGCCGAGCGGTCTAGTTAGGCTGCCTGGCATGGTCGACGCGATCGCTACCACCGTCATCGTCGCCTCGCTGGTGGTCGCCGGCTTCTGTGGCCTGATGGCGCTGCTGGACCGGCCACCGGGGCCACTGCACCTGCTCGGGCTCGCGATCGTAGAAGTGGTGCTGCTGGTGCAGGCGGTGGTGGCGACCGCCAAGATGTTCACCGGCGACCGGCCGGACGACATGCCGACGTTCGTCGGCTACCTGCTGACCGCGGTGCTGATCCCGCCGCTGGCGGTGCTGTTCGGCTACGGTGAGCGCAGCCGGTGGGGCTCGGTGATCCTGCTGGTGGCGTTCCTGGTGGTGCCGGTGCTGGTGGTCCGGCTGCAGCAGGTGTGGAGTGGCTGAGCGGACCCGGACCGGGGTCGGCGCGGGCCGGGTGCTGGTGGCGGTGTACGCGTTCTTCGCGCTCGCGGCCGGCGCGCGGGCCGGCTGGCAGCTCGCCACCCGGTTCGACGAGGCCCCGGTCGCCTATCTCCTGTCCGCCCTCGCCGCCACCATCTATCTGGTCGCCGCGATCGCACTCGCCCGGGACGCGTGGCGGGTGGCGCTGGTCTGCTGCGCGGTCGAGTTGCTCGGCGTACTGGCGGTCGGCACCGCCAGCCTGGCTCTGACCGAAACCTTCCCGCGCGCCACCGTCTGGTCGTTCTACGGAGTCGGGTACGGTTTCGTGCCGCTCGTCCTGCCCATCCTGGGTCTACTCTGGCTCCGCCGTGCCGCCAAATAGCTGGTCAGCGGGGCAAAGCTTCAGTGATCAAAGATCGTCCGGTAGGGTGGGAGGCGAGGGCGTCCGGAGGGCTTGCCCGGTTGCCGCGGTGCGGTGCCTCGCGCATGTGACGGCGCGGCTTGCGACCGCTCGCTTGGCGGTCCGGACGCCTGGGGGTCAACCCCCGGCCCCCAGCACGCGTGGCCATCGCACCTTGCCACGCCGCCAACCGACGGAAAGGAAATTGTGCCTGCCTTACGAGCAGAGGGACTATTCAAAATCTTCGGCCGGCAAGCCAACGAGGCGGTCAGGCGGTTGCAGGCGGGCATGAGCCCGGAGGAGGTCGCCGACCGGTACGCGGTGACCAATGCCGTGATCGACGCCTCGTTCGAGGTGGCGCCGGGCGAGATCTTCGTGGTGATGGGGCTCTCCGGCTCCGGCAAGTCAACCCTGATCCGGATGCTCAACGGGCTGCTGGAGCCGACCGCCGGCCGGGTCTTCGTGGCGGAACAGGACATTACCCGGCTCAAGCCGGCGGCGCTGCGGCTGCTCCGCCAGCAGCGGATGAGCATGGTGTTCCAGCACTTCGCTCTCCTACCACATCGGACGGTTTTGGAAAACGCCGGCTACGCGCTGCGGGTGCGCGGGCTGGACAAGCCGACCCGGCAAGCCAAGGCCGCCGAGGCACTGTCCTTAGTGGGCTTGGAAGGCTGGGGCGACCGGCTGCCACACGAGCTGTCCGGCGGGATGAAGCAGCGGGTCGGGCTGGCCCGGGCGCTCGCCGCCGAGACCGACATCCTGCTGATGGACGAGGCGTTCTCGGCGCTCGACCCGCTGATCCGGCGGGAGATGCAGGACCAGCTGCTGCGGCTGCAAGCGAGCCTCAACAAGACCATCATCTTCATCACCCACGACCTGAACGAGGCGATGCGGCTCGGCGACCGGATCGCGGTGATGCGGGCGGGCCGGATTGTCCAAATCGGAACTGCTGAGGAGATCCTGCAGGACCCGGCGAACGACTACGTGGCCCAGTTCGTGCAGGACGTCGACCGGACCCGGGTGCTGACCGCGGCGTCGGTGATGGAACCGGCCCGGTCGGTGGTGCTCGACACCGCCGGTCCGCGCGGTGCGCTGCGGACGATGCGGGAGGAGCAGACCAGTGCCGCGTTCGTGGTTTCGCGGGACCGCCGGCTGCGCGGCGTCATCCGCGACGACGCCGCGCAGGCGGCGCTCTCGGAGCGCAGCAACCGGCTGCCGGATCCGCTCGACAAGCCGGCCACGGTCGCCCCGGACACGGTGCTCGCCGAGGTGTTCGCGCCGTCGGCCGAGAGCCGACTGCCGGTGGCGGTGGTCGACGCCGAGGACCGGCTGCTCGGGGTGATCCCCCGCGCCACCCTGCTGTCGGCGATGGCGAGCTTCACCACTGAGCAGCCGGACGCACCACCCGACCCGCCCACCGATGCGCCCACCAGCCCGGCGGTCGTCGACCAGCCGGCGGATCTGGAGCGGAGTGGTCCACGATGAACGAATGGTTCGGCTGGCGGGTCCCGCTCGGTGACTGGATCGACAGCGGCATCGACTGGTTGCTGTCCACGTTCCGGTTCCTGTGGACGTTCATCCGGGACAGCCTGGAGACCGCCTACGGCGAGCTGGCGAGCTGGCTGATCCAGCCCCGGTGGTGGCTGCTGGTGTTGCTGGTCGGGCTGCTGGGCTGGTTCGCCGCCAGCGAGCTGCGCGACCGCACCCGGCCGGCCTGGCGGTACGGGCTGATCGCGGCCGGCGCGATGCTGGCCGTCGACGTCGGCGTGTGGCTGGTCGACCGGCTCGGCGCCGAGCTCGACGTGCACGGGGTCGGCGTGATGTCACACAACCTGGTCGCCCTGGACCGGCCGGCGTCGGTGCTGATGCTGGTGCCCGCGTCGTGGGTGCTCATCCTGCTGCTGGCCGCACTCGGGACCCTGGCCCGCGGTTGGCTGTTCGGGCTGTTCGCGCTCGCCACCCTGCTGCTGATCGACCTGGTCGCGCAGTGGGAGAACGCGATGCAGACGTTCGCGCTGGTGCTGCTCGCCTGCGCGATCGCCGCCGTGATCGGGATCCCGATCGGGATCGGCGCGGCCCGCTCCCAGCTGGTCAGCAGCATCGTCCGGCCGGTGCTGGACTTCATGCAGGCGCTGCCGGCGCTGATCTACGTGCTGATCGCGGTCGCGTTCTTCTCGGTCGGCGTAGTGCCCGGCATGGTCGCGACGGTCATCTTCGCGATGCCGCCGGCGGTCCGGCTCACCGAGCTCGGCATCCGGCAGGTGGACGCGGAAGTGGTGGAAGCCGGCCACGCGTTCGGCAGCTCCCCGGCGAAGATCCTCCGGCAGATCCAGCTGCCGCTCGCCACACCGACCATTATGGCCGGTGTCAACCAGGTCATCATGCTGACGCTCGCGATGGTGGTGCTCGCCGGCATGGTCGGTACGCCCGGCCTGGGCCGGATCGTCTTCGGGGCGATCACCACCGGCAACACCGGGCTCGGGCTGGAGGGCGGGATCTCAGTCGTCATCCTCGCCATCTACCTGGACCGGGTCACCGCCGCGATCGGTGCCCGGTCGATGGTCGCCCGGATCCAGCAAGCCGCCTAACCCTCGATTGCAGATCCACAACCAAGGGGGTGCTGGGGCTCGCTCGGCATCCCTGGGAAGGAAGAAATGAAAGTCGGTAACCACCGAAAGTCCACACTGATCGCAACGCTCGCCACCGCTGCCCTGCTGCTCGCGGCGTGCGCCGAGGACGACGGCAACGGCAACGGCAACGACTCCGGCAACGGCGACACCGGCGGGCAGGTGCTCGCTGGCGAGGAGATCACGATCGCCATGTTCGCCGGCTGGGACGAGGGGATCGCCGCCACCTATCTGTGGAAGGCCGCGTTCGAGTCGCAGGGCGCCACCGTCAATGTCGAGCTCGCCGACGTCGAGCCGGTGTACGACGGGGTCGCCAGCGGCACCTGGGACATCGGCTTCGACGCCTGGCTGCCCATCACCCACGAACCGTACTGGGAGCAGCACCCGGAGCTGGTGGACCTCGGCGTCTGGTACGACCAGGCGCTGCTGACCATCGCGGTCAACGAGGACGCGCCGATCCAGTCGCTCACCGAGCTGGCCGACGCGGCCGACCAGTTCGGCAACCGGATCGTCGGCATCGACGCCGGCGCCGGCCTGACCCGGATCACTCAGGAGGAGGTCATCCCGACCTACGGCCTGGAAGACATGGACTTCATCATCTCCTCCACCCAGGCCATGCTGACCGAGCTGGAAACCGCCGTCAACGCCGGCGAGAACATCGTCGTCACGCTCTGGCAGCCGCACTGGGCGTACGACGAGTTCCCGATCCGGAACCTGGAGGATCCGGAGGGCACGCTCGGTGATGCCGAAGAGATCCACGCGTTCGCCCGGCCGGGCTTCGAGGAGGACTTCCCGGAGGCGGCGGACTGGGTGAGCAACTGGACCTTCAGCGCCGAGCAGCTGTTCGAGCTGGAGAACGTGATTTTCAACGAGAACGAGGCACAGGACGAGGCCGGCTACGAGGCGGCCGTACAGCAGTGGCTGGACGCCAACCCCGGATATCTTGAGCAGATCACCGGCGGCGCGTGAGCCGTTCCGGGTCGGGGCGGGACGGCGTCCCGCCCCGACCCGGCCCAAATCGGACTGGCCGAACTGACCCGAAGCCCGGCCGCAGGCGGTATACAGGAGACATGGCGTTCGTCGTCCGGATCGCGGCCACCGCGATCGCGCTCTGGGTGGCGACCATCCTGCCCGGCATCAACCTCACCGACGACAACGTCTGGATCAACGTGCTCACGTTGGTCGTGGTCGCGGTGATCTTCGGCCTGATCAACGCGTTCCTCAAGCCGATCATCAAGGTGATCGGCTGCGTCTTCTACATCCTCACGCTCGGCCTGATCGCGCTGGTCGTCAACGCGCTGCTGTTCCTGCTCACCGGCTGGATCGCCGAGCAGCTCAACCTGCCGTTCGAGGTGGACGGGTTCTGGCAGGCGTTCTGGGGCGCGATCATCGTCGGCGTGGTCAGCTGGCTGATCACCATCGCGATCCCGGACCGGCGCGCTGACCAGCGATAAGTACGGATCGGCCGGGCTGGAACCGCCCAGCGGGTGTAATTCCGGCCGATCCGGGTAGCTAACTGGCACCCATTCTGGAGGTGTGCCATGGTGAGGATGCTGCGCCGGTCGACCGATGCGGAAACCACCACCAGCCGCGACGACGCTCGGCGGACCGGGGCCGGTACGGACACCCGTACCGATCCGGAAGCCACCGAGCCGCGCCGGCGGGGCTGGCGGCGCGACCGGTCGGCCAGCTTCTCCACGAAGATCGAGCGGGCCGCGGAGCGGGCCGCCGACGCCACCCGGACCGCCGCGGCGGTCGCCGCCGCCGAACGCGCGCACGCCCGGCCGCGGGCCAGCCTGCTGGCGACCCTGAGCCTGATCGTCGCGGTGCTCGCCGGGGTCGCGGTCGCCACCGGTGTGCTCGCCGGACTCGGCGTGGCGATCGGGATCGTCGCGGTGCTGCTGGGCCTGGCCGGGCTCGCCGCGACCGGCCGCAAGTACCGGTTCATGTCCGGCCGGGGCCAGGCGATGCTGGCGCTGCTGATCGCGATCGCCGCGATCGTGATCGGGAGCTTGGCGCTCGCCGGCAACCTGAGCTGGCTGGACCCGGACACCAGCCAGGTGGATCGGCTCCGGGACGCGCTGCCGAGCTGGCTGACCTGACCGGCCAGGGCCTGATCGGCAGCGCAACGATCAGCACCTGCAACCGCTGATCAACGCAACAACCTGTGTCAACACGCAAGCTTTTGCGATGGATGGCGCCGCCGATCCCGCATAGCGTGGCAGTTGCTGGAGCCACGTCGGGACGGGGGTGCGATCATGACTGCCGTGCGGACACACGATCAGGCCGTCGCCGAAGCGGAACGCTGGACCGCCCACAACTACCATCCGCTGCCGGTGGTGATCGCCGAAGGGTCCGGTGCCTGGCTCACTGATATCGACGGCCGTAGGTATCTGGACTGCCTGGCCGGCTACTCGGCGCTGAACTTCGGCCACCGCCACCCGGTCCTGATCGCGGCCGCCCGCGAGCAGCTGGACCGGCTCACGCTGACCAGCCGGGCGTTCATCCACGACCAGTTCGCCGAGTTCTGCCGGGAGCTGGCGCAGCTGTGCGGCAAGGACCTGGTGCTGCCGATGAACACCGGCGCCGAGGCGGTGGAGACCGGAATCAAGGTCGCCCGCAAGTGGGGCTACCAGGTCAAGGGCGTGCCGGAGGGGCAGGCCACGATCGTGGTCGCCGAGAACAACTTCCACGGCCGGACCACCACGA
Organism: Natronosporangium sp.; assembly: GCA_036564175.1. GTDB lineage: Bacteria > Actinomycetota > Actinomycetes > Mycobacteriales > Micromonosporaceae > Natronosporangium. Next base: position 19,056 of record DATCKZ010000023.1, on the reverse strand, counting down.
TCATCAGCTTCTCCACCGACAAGGACGCGCGCGACGACTACGGGCCCTACACCCCCGGGTTCCGGGTCGTCCGGTACGGCGACCTGGACGCGCTCCGGGAGGCGGTCGACGAGACCACGGTCGCGGTGCTGCTGGAGCCGATCCAGGGCGAGGCCGGCGTGTACGTACCGCCAGCCGGCTACCTTGCGGGGGTCCGAGCGCTGTGCGACGAGCGGAACGTGCTGTTCCTCGCCGACGAGATCCAGTCCGGGCTGGGCCGCACCGGCGCCACCTTCGCCTGCGACCACGAGGGCGTGGTGCCCGACGCCTACCTGCTCGGCAAGGCGCTCGGCGGCGGGATCGTGCCGGTCTCGGCGATGGTCGCCGACGCCAGCGTGCTCGGGGTGCTGAAGCCGGGCGAGCACGGCTCCACGTTCGGCGGCAACCCGCTGGCCTGCGCGGTCGGCACCGCGGTGGTGCGGCTGCTGCGGACCGGCGAGTTCCAGGCCCGGGCGGCCCGGCTCGGCGAGCGGCTGCACGAGCGGCTCCGGGCGCTGGTCGGCAACGGGCTGCTGGCGGTCCGCGGCCGCGGCCTGTGGGCGGGAATCGACATCGACCCGGCGCTGATGACCGGGCGGCAGGCGTGCGAGCGGCTGGCCGAGCGGGGCGTGCTCGCCAAGGACACCCACGGCTCGACGATCCGGCTCGCCCCACCGCTGGTGATCGAGGCTGAGGAGATCGACTGGGCGGTCGACCAGCTCGCCGCCGTCCTCCGCGACGCCAGCGCAAGCTAGCTAACGCGGCAGCCGGATCGCCACCGTCGGCGCGTCCGCCATCACCGAGCTCGGCTGGGCGGCACCGCCGTGGAACCGGGTCGGCCGGCCGAGCTCCACGCCCTGGTAGAGCTCGATCACGTCGTCGTTGCTCAGCCCGTACGCCTGGCCGGCGGACAGCGGCACCGGGCCGGACGGGGTCCGCACGGTGGTGCCGTTGGTGCTGGTGTCGGTCACCACCAGCGCCTCACCGCGCAGCTCCAGCCGGAGGTGGCTGCGGCTGATCCAGCGCCGGGCCTCCTCGCCGAGCAGCGGACCCAGCGCCACCACCACGCCCGCGGCCTGCGGCTGCGGGGCGCGGCCGACCACCACCGGCGCGGCCTCGCGGACCGCGAACCGGCCGCGAACCGCCCCGTCCACCCGTACCGCCAACACCCGGGCCGGCGGCCGCGGCCCGGCGTCGAGCAGCCGGACGTCGTGGCGCGGACACATCGGTGCTGCCGACCGGGCGCGCGGCGGCGGCTGGCTGCCGGCCGGTACGCCGAACCCGGCGCAGTCCGGCTCCGGGCAGCGCCACAGCCGGGTCAGGATCGGGGTGCCCGGCGGCCCGGGGGTGCCCTCCTGCATCGTGGCCAGCCCGCCCTTGCTCGGGGCGAGCAGGCCCCGCGGCAGCCAGGGATAGCGATCGGCATACTCGTGGAACGGCCGGCGCGACAGCACCGGTAGGCCGAGCACCTCGGCCACCTCCAGCACCCGGTCGGCCGGGTCGCCGGTGATCACCTCGACCAGCCCGTCGTCGGCCCACCGGCGTACCACCATCCGCTCGTTGGAGGTGAGGTCGAGGTCGGACAGCAGCGACCGGCTGGTCACCACGAACACCGCCACCCCGTCCTCGGCGAGGTGCTGGGCGAGCGCGTCCAGCACGTGCCCGAGCCGCAGCAGGCTCGCCGGCTTGCCGACGTCGCCGTCCAGGTCGACCAGCCGGACGATCTCGGTCAGGTCGAGCACGCCGCGGGCCAGCGCCGGGTCCAGGGTGAGCCGGCCCTCGATGGCGTCGAGCACCCGGCTGGTCTCGAACCGCACCGGTCAGCCCTCCGGGTCGGTGCCGCCGGCGGCGGCGACGATCTCGTCGATCCGGGTGGCCAGGTCCAGGTCGCGGGCGGTGACCCCGCCGGCGGAGTGGGTGGTGCAGTGGAAGGTCACGTTCCGCCACCGGATGTCGATGTCCGGATGGTGGTTCAGCTCCTCGGCCACCACCGCGACCCGGTCCACCGCCGCGATCGCCGCCGGGAAGCTCGGGAACGCCACCGTCCGGGAAATCCTGGACGGGTCGCCCGACCACCCCGGCCGGGCACCCAGCGCTGATCGCACTTCGTCGGGTCCGAGCAGCTCAGCCATGCTGCGACGATACCGGTCGCCGGCCGGCGTGCCGCAGCGTCGTCAACCTCACGACAGTCACCCCCCTGCTCCCGCCGATTGCGGGGTCGGACGATGGGCCTCGATCCAGTCGTCGATCCGCCGCCACCACTCGTACAACCACTCGATGCGCTCCTCCCGGCCGGTCGGCACCTCGTGCGGCGGCACCGACCAGAACCGCATCGTGATCTGCTTGTCCATCGGCAGCTCCCGCCACACGTCCGCGACCGTGACCATCCGCTCCAGGCCGGTGTGGGCGACGAAGATCACGCCGACCTTGGGGGCGGCGTCGAGCGCCGCCAGCACCCCGCCCGGCTGCGGCGCCATCACGTGCCGCAGCTCCTCGGCCCGGTCGGCGTGCTCGGTGAGCCCGCGCGAGCGGAGCCGGTGAATCGCGGCGAGCCGGCGGCGGGGGGTGAAGTTCCCGCCCTCCGGGAAGATCACCATGACGTCGTTGTCGTCGAGGTCGGCGGCGAGCTCGGCGGCCATCCGCTCGACCGACCAGTCGCCGCGCCGGTGCCCGGGCGCCAGGAACTGGTTCGGCAGCCGGTTGAGCAGCACGTCGATCGCCGGGTCCCACTGCAGAGTGTCCTTCAGAACGATCCGCGGCTCCCGGTTGTACCAGTTGACCAGCGCGTGGATCAGGATGAACGAGTCACCTGGGCCGGCGTGCCGGCACAGCACCAGCTCCGGGCGGCCGGGCGCGGCGGTGTCCGGGTCCGGGCCGACCACCTTGATCCGTAGCCGCAGCGTCCACCGGCACTGCCAGTAGAGCGCCATCAGGCACCAGCCGGTCAGCTTGTAGTGGGCCCGCTGGAACAGCGGCGCCCGCTTCTTCCAGCCAAACCCGGCGGCGACCCACAGCCCGAACATCACCACCAGCGCGGCCGCGTTCAGCACCAGGTAGAACAGGCTGATCCAGAACAGCCGGAGCGGCCGCAGGTGACCCGGCACCAGCGGTGAGGCAGCCGCGGCGGCGAGCAGCCAGATCGGCAGGGTGGTCAGCGCCAGGAACGCCAGCGCCACCACCGCGGGTGCGAGCACGCACCGCCGGACCCACACCGGTGGCGGCCGCATCAGCCACCGATCCGGTTCAGGTAGCTGCGGGAGGCGATGTACGCCCGGCTGATCCGCCGGCCGACCGCCGCCATGTCCCGGTACGCCCACGGGCTGGTGTCCCGGTTCTCGCCGCCGCCGCTGGGCAGGACGTGCACGGTGACGCCGGCCGGGATCGCGGCGATCTCGCGGGCGAACCGGTGCCGGCGAGCGATCTCGAACGCCACCTGCGGCAGCTCCCAGGGCCGGCGGGGCGGCCGTAGCGCCCGCTCGATCCGCCCCACCTGCAGCACGAAGATGGTGCCGGCGCCGAGCTCGACCGCCCGGCCGACCGGGATCGAGTTCACGATCCCGCCATCGAGGTAGTGCTCGCCGTCGATGTGCACCGGCGGCAGCAGGCCGGGTACGGCCGACGAGGCGAGCACGGCGTCCACCACCGAGCCGGCGTCGAACCACTGCTCGGCCGCCCGCTCGATGCTCGCCGCGCAGCACTGGAACGGGACCGCCAGCTGGTCGAAGGTACGGCCGGCGCCGAGCTCGCGTTCCAGCAGCCGGCGCAGCGGCCGGGGCGAGTGCAGGTGGGTCCGGGCCGCGAACCGCCGCAGCTGCCGGCCGAGCGAGTCGCCGTACACCTCCTTCGCCTCCCGGGAGGCCCACAGCCGGACCAGCCGGTCGGTCACCTGCTCGGTCGGGTCAGCGGCGACCAGCGCGCCGTTGATCGCGCCGACCGAGGTGCCGACCACCAGGTCGGGCCGGTAGCCGGCGCGGAACAGCGCCCGCAGCATGCCGACCTCGACCGCGCCGAGCACCCCGCCGCCGCCGAGCACGAAGGCAACTGGTTTCTCGCCCATCCAAACATCCTGACATGCCGGGCAATCCGGGAATCTGGTAGAGGTTGACGAGCCGGTAACCAGCCGGACACACTAGAACTCCGTTCCGCACCCCTCCCGGATGGTCCGACGTGGACTCACTCGTACCCGGTACGTTACTTGCCCGGCGCTACCGGCTGCTCGACCGGATCGGGGTCGGTGGCATGAGCGTGATCTGGCGGGCCCACGACGAGATGCTCGAGCGGCAGGTGGCGGTGAAGGTGCTCGCCGCGGATCTCGCCGCCGAGCCGCGGTTCCGGGAACGGGTCCGGGACGAGGCCCGGGCCGCCGCCGCGCTGGTCCACCCGCACATCACCACGATCTACGACTACGGCGAGGTGTTCGACAGCGACGGCGGCGTCACCGCGTACGTAGTGATGGAGCTGCTCGAGGGCGAGCCGCTGTCGGCCCGGCTCACCGCCGGCCCGATGCCGTGGCCGGCGGCGCTGCGGATCGGCGCCGAGGTCGCCGAGGCGCTCGCCGCCGCGCACCGGCACGGGATCGTGCACCGGGACGTCACCTCGGACAACGTGATGCTCACCGCCGGTGGCGCGAAGGTGCTCGACTTCGGGATCGCGACCACGATCGGCGCGCCTGACGAGGACGACGACGGGTCGACCTTCGGCACCCCGGCCTACGTGGCGCCGGAGCGGCTGGACGGCCGCCGGGCCAAGCCGGCGACCGACACCTACGCGCTGGGCGTGCTGCTCTACGAGATGCTCACCGGGCAGCCGCCGTACCCGGCCGACACCTGGGAGGAGCTGGCCGAAACCCGGCGCGATCAGCCGCCGCCGCTGACGGTGGCGGGGCTGCCGGCGAAGGTCGCGGAGCTGTGCCACCGGTGCCTGGCGGTCGACCCGCGGGAGCGACCGACCGCCAATCAGGTGGCGTGGACGCTGCGCAAGCACCTGCCGGGGGCCGGCTCGCGGCGGCAGCGGGTGGCGCGGCGGGTGCTGGTCGCCGCCGGCGCCGCCGCCTCGCTGGCGCTCGGGTTGGTGGTCGGGGCGACGCTGCTCGGCGCCGATCCCCGCGACCTGCCGAACCCGGTGGCCAACGAGCCGGAGCTGGCGGTCCGGCCCGACTCCCCCGCTACCGATCCCGCCGCACCCGGCGCCGGCCAGTCCTCGGCGCCCACCGCCACCGCGCCGCCGGCCTCGTCCGCACCGGCACCGCCGCCGGCGGAGTCGGCGGAGGTGACGCTGCGAACCGTCTACCAGGTGATCGAGGATGGCCGGGCGGTTGGCGACATCCGCGAGGACGTAGCGCTCGACCTCCATCAGCTCATCGACAACCTGGAACGGGAGCTGGACCAGGGGGTCCGCGACCTGCCGAGCGTCGCCCGGATTCTGCGCGACAAGGTGGCCGACCGGGCCGCCGAAGGCGCGATGAGCCCGGAGACGGCAGACCAGCTCCGGGCCGCACTCGACCAGCTCGAGTCCGCGTAGCCGCGTGGTTCCGCGTACCGCGTACCTCCACGCACCGCACGCTCCCGCGTACCGCGTACCTCCGCGCACCGCACGCTTCCGCGTACCGCTGCTTCCGCACCAATCACGGTCATGGGAGGGTTTCCAGCCACCGAACCGGTCCGACATTGCGCCTGTTTTTAATGGACAACCGTCTTTTCAATAGCTGACCGGCAGCGGCTCGCCGCCGCCAGGACAACTCGCATCAATTTCATAAAGTCGCATATCTAGGGCGTCGATCGCCGCTGCTGGTCACACCAAAATTCCGGAGAGTAATCAGGCGGCCGAAAACAGTTGCGCCGTCAGCAATCCCGCGACCGGTGGCCGAGTTCGGCCTATGTTCTGGTTTGCTGGTCTTGACTAAACTGCTGCACATCCTCCCGACGCGGGGGCCTTGGGTGGGCAGAACCACCACAACGGACCAGGGGAAACTACTGACAGTGACGACAGGACATGGGTACCGGCTGGTGGTGCTCGCGACCACCGCCGTGCTCGCTACCGGGTTGACCGCCTGTGGTGGTGGCGGCGATGACGACGCGCTGCCGGCTCCGCCGGCCTCGGCGGAGTCGGGCCCGACCGCGCCCGCCGTCGATCCGGCGCACCAGCCGATTCTCGACGCCTACTACGGCTCGGTCGACGCGATGGTCGCTGCGCAGCAGGCCGACGACCCCGAGCATCCAGATCTGTCCCGCTACTTCGTGGAACGCACGCCGGCATACCACGGCGTGATGAACACCATCAACAACAACCGTCGGCGCGGCATGTACTACGCCGGCGACCTGGTCGTGGTGGCGGCCGAGGTGACCGAGATCGATCCGGAAGCCGAGCCACCGAAGGCCACCGTCGAGTCCTGTCTGGACTACTCCAACTACCAGCTGGTCTACCGGGAGGACGACTCGCCGGTCGAGGAGGCCGAGGAAGTCGGCCGGGTCACGATCACGGCCGAGCTGGTCCAGGACGTCACCGACGGCCGCTGGTACGTCCTCACCAACACTCCACATTGGGATGAAGCATGCTGATCCAACCGTTGCGCAGGACCACCTGGCTGGTCGGCGGCATCGCGGCCGCCGTCGCGCTGGTCGCCGGCATCGCGGTCGCCGCGGTACTGGGGCCGACCCAGCCCTCCAGGTCGGCCTCCGGGGCGGCGCTGTTCACCGCCCAGGTCGTGGACTGCGACGACCCCAACGACCCGAACTGCAGCGTCGGTGACGGCGAGGGCGGCGAGGACCCGCCACCGGACATCCCCGGTGGCAACGGTGGCGGCGCGTGCACGTTCACCCGGCCCGGTGGGCTCATCGAGGTCTCGCTCGCGCAGGAACCGGGCGAGACGTTCGAGATCCCGTGCGTGCACGAGGACTACGGGTTCTTCGACGGTGACCACTGCTACTGGACGTCCGACTATCCGCCGCTGTACCAGCCGCCGGCCGAGCCGCCGGAGGGCAAGGATCCGAATGAGGGCCAGTGGTACTTCGGCACCTGCTTCACCGACGCCTACTACTTCAACGGCCTGCTGGTGCTGGAAATCCAAGCCGCGCTGTTCAACCAGTGGTTCGACTACGCCGACGTGCCGGTGGTGACCCCGGAGCAGGTGGCTCAGGACTGGCTCGCCACCGTCGAGCTGGTCGGGATCGACTTCGCGCTGGCGCCGCCCGAGACCGGGGTCGGGGTGGTGAGCCTGCCGGTGTGGCTCGGGGTCAACGAGACCCAGAACAGCTGGGGCGAAATCAGCGACACCCACTGCATCGCCGGGGTGTGCGTCTCGATCACCGCCTTCGTCGAATCGGTCGACTGGAACATGGGTGACGGCACCTCGTTCACCTGCGACCGGGGCGAGCACAAGGTCTGGAACCCCTCGCTCGACTACCTGAGGCCGGACGGCTGCCACCACTACTACCAGCGCGCCAGCCGCAATCAGCCAGGCGGCAAGTACCAGATCACGGCGACCAGCAACTGGTCGGTCGAGTGGGTGTCCCAGGTTTCCGACGCGTCCGGCGTGCTGACCACTAGCCGCGAAGCATCGACCGCCTTGCAAATCAACGAGATTCAGGTGCTGACCCAATGAGCCAGACCAACGCCCCGACCGGCCCGGCGAGAGTGCAAGCCGGACCGGTGCCGGCTCCGAGCGGCCCACGCGAACGCCGGGTCCGATTCGGACATCTGGCGCTGGCGATCGCGCTGATCGTGGTCGGCGCGCTCGGCACCGCCACGCTGGTGCTGTCGGTGACCGCCGAGGGCACCTACCTGGTGGCCGCGCGGGAAATCCCGTACGGCAAGCGGTTCGCGGCCGAGGACCTGGTGACGGTACGGCTGAACAACAGCCCGGACGTGAACGCGGTGTCGGCCGACAACCTCGATCGGGTGATCGGCAACTACGCCGCCTACTCGATCCCGCAGGGTGCGCTGCTGTCGTCGGACCACGTCACGGCCACCCAGTTCCCGGCGCCCGGGCAGGTGATGATCGGTATCACGCTGTCCGCCGACCGGCTGCCGTCGTTCGACCTCACACCCGGCTACTCGGTCCGGCTGGTCGACACCACCGACCCCGATACCGCCGGGACCGGCCAGGAGGCATCGACGCAGGCACCGCTGAGCTGGCAGGCGCTGGTAGTCGATGTGGACCGTGGCGACTCCGGTGACCTGTTCGGTGGCGGTGGCGATGACTGGACCATCGACGTCGTCGTCAACGAGCGGGATGCCGACCTGATCGCGCGACTCGCCGCCAACGACAACCTGTACGTGACCATCCTGCCCGGGGAGAGTGGGGGCTGACCGTGGCCGTCATCGCACTCACCTCCGCCAAGGGCAGCCCGGGGGTAACCGTCGCCGCACTTGCGCTGACGCTTACCTGGCCGGGCCGGTGCGTGCTGGTCGAGTGCGACCCGGCGGGCGGGTCGATCCAGGCCGGCTACCTGGCCGGAGCGTTGCCGGCCGACCGCGGGATCCGCGAGCTCGCGGTGGCGGAGCTGCGCGGCGAAGACCTTCGCGAGACCTGGTGGAGTCAGCTGGTCGACCTGCACCCGCCACACCGGCAACGGTTGCTGTTGCCCGGCATCACCGATCCGGTCCAGTCCGGTGCGCTGCGCCCGGTGTGGGACCGGCTCGGCGACTTCTTCGCGAGCCTCGAGCGCGCCCAGCCCGGCTTCGACGTGATTCTCGACTGTGGACGGCTGGCGGCGCCGAACACCCCGTGGCCGCTGCTGCACCGGGCGGACGCGGTGTTGCTGACGCTGCCACCGTCGCTGCCCGGCATGTTCGCGGCCGTCCCCAGCCTGCGCACGCTGCGCACGCAACTGGTCGAGCACGGCGCCGGCACCAGCTCACTGGGGCTGCTGGTCACCGGTCCGGGTGACCAGCCCACCCGGACGGTGGCGCAGCAACTGCACAATCCGATCGTGGCGACGCTACCGAACGACCCCCGCACCGCCCAGGTGCTCAGCCACGGCGGCAAGGTCAAGATGAGCTCGCCGCTGATGCGGGCGGCCGCCGCCGCGCACGCCCAGCTCGTCAACCACGTCCGGAACCGGCGCGCGGCGATGGCCTCGGGTTCCGCCCCCACCGAGATCCGGGCAGGTAACAGTGGCTGATCCGAACTGGCAGTACCCAACACCGTCCGCGAACGGACGGCAGCGCGGCGCTGCCCCGGTCCCGCCGGCGAGCCACGGCCCGGTGCCACCGCCCGGCCCGCTGCCACCGGCCGGACCGGTCCCGCCACCGGCCAGCCCGGTCCCGGCCGGCCACCACGCCGCGCCCAACCACAACGGCGCCGGCTACGCCCCGACTCCGCCACCACCGCCGCCACCCCCGCCGCCACCGACCGGGCTGCCGGCGCCGCCGCTGAAGGTGGACTTCGCGACCGTCCGGCTGCTCCGCAACGCGGTCTCCACCGAGCTGTCCCGGGTGCTGCACGGGAAGGCGGTGACCGCGCAGGAGCGGCAACTGGAGGGCGAGCGGGTGGCCGCCCGGCACGTCCGGGACTGGGTCGACGACCAGCGCCGGGCCGGCAATCCGGTGCCGCCGGCGTACGAGGAGAAGCTGCTCGACGCGGTGGTCGCCGAACTGCTCGGGCTGGGCCGGCTGCAGCTGCTGCTGGCCGATCCGGACGTGGTCGAGGTGCACATCCTCGGTTACGACAAGGTCCGGGTGGAGTACGCCGACGGCTCAATTGTGGACGGTGAACCGGTCGCCGACAGCGACGAGGAGCTGCTGGAAATCCTGCAGACCCTGGCCCGGCGGGCCGGCAGCGAGCGGAACCTCTCGCCGGCCAACCCGCACCTGTCGATGGAGCTGCCCGACCAGCACCACAGCCGGCTGACCGCGGTCGCCTGGGTGACCCCACGGCCGCACGCGGCGATCCGGCGGCACCGGGTGCTCGACGTCGACCTGGACCACCTGGTGCAGCTCGACATGGCCAGCGAGATGGTGGTGGATCTGCTGAAGGCGGCGATGGCGGCCGACCTCAACATCATGATCGCCGGGTTGGGCGGCGCCGGGAAGACCACCCTGGCGCGGGCGCTCGCCTCCGAGATCTCCGCCAGCGAGCCGGTGGTGGTGATGGAGGACCGGCGCGAGCTCGGCCTGCACACCACCGGCCGGCACCCGTGGGCGATGTCGATGGAGACCCGGCAGGGCCACGGCGAGCTGGACGCGACCGGCAAGCGGCGCGGCGAGGTGACGCTCGCCGACCTGATCCCGGTCTCGCTGAGCCTCGGCGTACTGCGGATCATCGTCGGCGAGGTCCGGGGCAGTGAGATCGTGGCGATGCTGCAGGCGATGACCACCAGCCGCGGCTCGATCTGCACCATCCACGCCCGGCATCCGGGCGCGGTGATCGACCGGTGCATCGAGCTGGCGCTCACCCACGGCAAGGACATGACCGCCGAGCTGGCCCAGCGGATGGTGGCCGGCGCGCTCGACCTGATCGTCTACGTCGACATCGTCGACGAGACCCGGATCGGTGGCCGCAAGCACCGGTACATCTCGCACATCGTCGAGATCGTCGGTGCCGGTGACCGCGGCCAGGTGATCACGACCGAGCTGTTCGGCCCCGGCCCGGACGGCCGGGCGGTGCCCAAACACCACCCGGAGCGGATCCGCGACCAGTTGCTCCGGGTCGGCTACGACAGCCGCGGCCTCGGCCCGTACATCCAGGCCGGCGACGGCGGCTGGCGGCGACCGATCCAGACCATCTCCCGGACCGTCGGGGCCGGCCGCAACGGAGGGAAGCGGTGATCAACTCGGTCACGATCCTGGCCGCCGCCGCCGGCGCGATCCTGGTGACCGGCCTGGTGGTGGGGGTGATGGCGTTCCGCCCCGCGCCCGGTCCGGCCCGCCCGCCGGGCTGGCTGGTGACGGTCGGCAACCGGTTGCTGCGCGGCGGCGGCCGGACCGTCGCCGATCAGCGCCGATACCAGCTGGTCGCGGGGGCCTCGATCGTCGCCGGGGCGGGTGCCTGGCTGCTCACCGGCCTGCCGGTGCTGGGCCTGATCGCCGCCGCCACCGTGCCCGGGGTGCCGTGGCTGCTCGCCGGTGGCCGGGCCGAGCGGCGCGCGATCGAACGGGTGGAGGCGATCGGCGAGTGGACCCGGCGGCTGCGCGACGTCGCCGGCGCCGGCGCCGGCCTCCAGTCGGCGATCATCTCGGCCGCCACCACCGCGCCACCGGCGATCGAGAACCAGGCCCGGCTGCTCGCCGCCCGGCTGCAGGCCGGCTGGCACGGCCCGGACGCGCTACGGGCGTTCGCCGACGAGATCGACGACTCGGTCTGCGACCAGATCGTCGCCGCGCTGCTGCTGCACCTGCGCGACCGTGGCGAGCGGCTCGGCGCCGTGCTCACCGCGATCTCGGAAGCCGCCGCCAAAGAGGTACGGATGCGCAAGGAGGCGGACGCCGAGCGGGCCTCCGCCCGGTTCTCGATCCGGTTCATGGTCTGGCTCAGCGTCGCGGTGGTCGTGGTGGCCTCGCTCAGCGGTGACTACATGGCCCCGTACGGGACCCCGGCCGGGCAGGTGCTGATGCTGATCCTGGCCGGGATCTTCGTCGCGCTGCTGCTATGGGTCCGGGCGATGACCCGGCCGGCCCGGGCGCCGCGGCTGCTCGGTCCGCCGGAACGGGGGGCGACCCGATGATCCCGCTCGCGATCGGTGCCGGCAGCCTGGTCGGGCTCGGGGCGTTCCTGCTGGTCTGGCGGGCGCTGCCGGCCCGCCCCGACGCCGGCCGGGCGCTGCGCCGGCTGCACGCCGACGGGTTGGACCCGCTGCTGCTCGGTGGCGTGGCCAACCACAGCAACTGGTGGCAGCGGCTGTGGCGGCCGCCGACCCGGGAGCTGACCCTGCTCGGCCGCACCACCCAGCAGTACTGGACCTCGCTCGGCATGACCGGGCTGATCGGGCTGTCGCTGCCGGCGGTGCTCGGGGCGCTGCTGTTCGTGCTCGGGATCGAATTGCCGTTCGTGATCCCGGCGGTGGCGAGCCTCGGGCTCGGCGTGCTCGGCGGCTGGATGGCCCACCACGACGTGGTCTCGAAGGCGGCGAACGCCCGCTACGAGTTCCGCCGGGCCTGCTGCACCTACCTGGACCTGGTGAGCCTGGAGCTGGCGGCCGGGCACGGCCCGGTGGCCGCGCTGGAGCGGGCCTGCGCCGGGATCGACGGCTGGGTGTTCGAGCGGCTCCGGGAGACCCTGCTCCGCGCCCAACTGCAGCTCCACCAGCCGTGGGACGAGCTGCGGGTGTTCGCGGCCGAGATCGACGTGCCGGAGCTCGGCGACGTCGGCGACATCGTGCAGGCCGCCGGCTCCGAAGGGGCGGTCGTGCACGAGACCATGCTGGCTCGGGCCGAGTCGCTGCGCGACCAGATCCGGGTCGAGGCGCTCGCCCGGGCCAAGGCCACCACCACCAAGCTGGACATCCCCGGTGCCGCACTGCTGCTGGTGCTCGCCGTCTTCGTCATCTATCCGCTGATGGCGCGGCTGGCTGAATGATGAACCCCGGAAAGGAGATGGCAATGCGCCTGTTGAACCTCGCCTACGCCTCGGTGGCGGCCAGGCTACGAACGATGCTTGACAGATCGGAGGCGGATCGTGGCGACAGCCCGGTCCCGACCGCGTTCATCGTCGTCGGCATGGTGGTGATCGCCGTGGCGGTGCTCGCCGGCCTGCTCGGGCTCGCCAACAACTACCTCGGGCAAGCGCCGCAGTCGGTGCCGTAGGGCGGCGCTGCCGTGATGACGCGTCGTCTACGCCGGTTCGTCGCACCGGCGCGCCGGATCGTCGCCGCGGCTCGCCGGCTCGGCCGTTGGGACCGGGGCGGAGCCGAGGTGGAGCTGGCGGTCCTGGGACCCCTGCTGCTCCTCGTGATCTTCGGGGCGGTCCAGGTCACCACCTACTTCACCGCCCGTACGGTGGCGCTGTCCGCGGCCCAAGTGGGGGTGGACGCCGAGCGGCGGTACGACGCCCAGCCCGGGGTGGGCCGGCAGGCGGCCGAGGCGTTCCTCGCCCAGGCCGGCGACTGGCTCATCAACGCCCAGGTGGACGACCCGGTCCGGACCGCCGAAGAGGTCTCGATCACGGTCAGCGGCGAAGCGCCGTCGATCCTGTTCACGTGGGAGATCCAGCAGACCGCCCACGGGACCGTCGAGCGGTTCACGGAGCTGCCATGAGCTGGCTGCGACGGCGCGACCGCGGGTCGGTGTCGGTGGAGATGGCGGTGATGGCACCGGCGTTCGCGATGTTGCTGTTCTCGTCGATCTGGTACGGCCGGATCGCGATCGCGGCCAACGCCATCGACGCCGCCGCGCACGACGCGGCCCGAGCCGCCTCGATCAGCCGTACCCAGGCCGCGGCCGAGACCAATGCCCGCAACGCTGCCCTGCAGACCCTGCAGCAGCAGGGCCTCAACTGCGCCGGCGGGCCGGTCGTCGACCCGGACACCAGCGGGTTCAACCAGGGCGGGGTCGACCTCGCGTTCGTGTCGGTGACCATCACCTGCGACGTCTCGTTCACCGACATCGCCTTCCCCGGGGTGCCGCAGACCTGGCAGGTGGAGAGCACCTTCGTTTCCCCGATCGACGTCTTCCGGGAGCGGCCATGAGATACCGGAACCGGCGTGCCGGCCGCGACACCGGCCGGGTCAGCGTGTTCATGGCGGTGGCGATCACCGGGCTGATCGCGGTGTTCGGGGTGGCGGTGGACGGCACCGGCCAGTTGCGCGCGCTGATGCGGGCCGAGAACATCGCCGCCGAGGCGGCCCGGGCGGCCGGGCAGGCGATCGACACCGACGCGGTGGCGGCGGCCGGCGAACACCGGGTCAGCGGCGCCAAGGCGGTCCAGTACGCCAGTGAATACCTCGCGACCGCCGGCCACGACATCCCCAACAGCGCCTGGAGCGTCCAGCTCAACGCCGACGGCACCGCCGTCGACATCGTCGTGCAACTTCCCTACGACCGCCGGATCGTGGACCTGTTCGGCTTCAGCGACACTGTCCAGGTGACCGGGACGGCGACCGCCGTCCTGGTGACCGGGTAGGCCAGGAGGAGTCGAAACGCTGTGATGCACCCAGTCGTACCCGCCAGCCCGTTGCAGCGGGCGCTGAAAGCGCTCGGCTCGCTGCTACTGCTGATCGGCTTGATCGGCGGGCTGCCGGTCGCGCTGGTGCTGTTCGCCGGCAATCCGCTGCCCGACCAGGTGCCCAGCCTGGACACGATCCAGACCGAGCTGACCTCGCCGGACGACGGCAGCCTGTTCATGAGCGTGCTGGCGATCGTGGGCTGGCTGGCGTGGGCCAGCTTCACCGGCTCGGTGCTGCTGGAGCTGTTCGCCCGGATGTTCCGGCGGCGGCCACCGAGCATCCCGGGGTTGCGCGGGCCGCAGCGGATCGCCTCGATCCTGGTCGCCGCGGTGGCGGCGATCGCGATCACCCCGACCGTCGCCAGCGCCAGCGCGGCGGTGGTGGACGCCCCACCGGCGGTCTCCGCGCCCCTCGACCCGGTCGTCGACAGCGGGTTCGGCCAGCGGACCACCACCCAGGGCACCGACACCATCCTGCACCTGGTCGAGCGTGGCGAGGGGTTGCTCGACCTGCAGGAGAAGTACGGCGTGCCGTGGCAACGGATCGCCGAGGCGAACTACGGCGCCGAGCAGCCGGACGGCCGTACCCTGGAGCGCGGCCAGACCCGGATCTACGCCGGCTGGCAGCTGCGGATCCCGATCTCGGCCGGCAGCACCGAGATCGGGGCCGCCCCGCCGGTCATCTCCGGGTTCGGGGCCGCCCAGCCGCAGCCCGACCGTGGCACCGATCGGCCCGCCCAGCAGCCGGTCTACCGGGTCGAGCAGGGCGACTGGATGTGGCACATCGCCGAGCGCTACCTCGGTGACCCGGAGCGGTATACCGAGATCGCGGCCCTCAACCCGGAGTACGCCGACCAGCACGGCGACTTCCCCGACCACATCGAGGCCGGCTGGACCCTGACCCTGCCGGAGGACGCGGTCGACCGCGGGCCGATCGAGCACGCCACGGGCACCGCCACCACCCCGGAGGCGCCGCCGGAGCAGACCCAGCCGGCGCCCCCGGACGGGCCGGGTGAGCAGGTCGAGCCCGGCGACCAGGATGGTGCGGGCAGCCGGACCGGACCCGGCGGCGACGCCGGTGGCGGGACCGGTCCGGGCGGCGGCGCGCCGGGCGGCGAGGTGGAGCCGGGCGCCGGCGCCGGCCTGCCGGAAGCCGCACCGGCCCCGCAGGCCAGCGGGTTCGGTCCCGGGCCGGAGGCCACCCGGCCGGCGGCCACGCAGCCGGGCGGCCAGGCGCACGCCACCCCCGCTCCGGCGACCCAACCGGCGGCCGACCAGGCCGACGGGTTCAGCGCCTTCGAGCCCGACCTGGAGCGGCTGGCACCGGCTGCGCTCGCCAGCGCCGGCCTGCTCACCGCGCTGGTGCTCGGCGCCGCCGGGTTCCACCAGCACCGCCGGCACCAGCACCACCGGCCCGGGTTCCGGTTCGCCTCGCCGGCGGCGTGGCGGCTGGAGAAGACCCTCCGCAGCGCCCAGCAGCCACTGGACACGGCCCGGCTGGACGCGGCGCTGCGGGCGCTCGCGGCCGGGCTGGCCCAGCGCGGCGACCCGCTCCCGGACATCGCCGGCGCGCTGGTCGAGCACGGCGCCGTGCACATGCTGCTGGCGCAGCCCTGCCCGAACCCGCCGGCCCCCTGGCAGGACCGGGGCGACCGGTGGACCCTGCCGGCCGGGGTGGTGCCGCCGGTGCCGGCCGGCGAGGCGTCCCTGGCGCCGCTGCCGACGCTGGCCGCGATCGGCTCCCAGGCCGGCATCCACCTGCTGCTCGATCTGGAGCGGCTCGGCTTCCTGACCGTCTACGGCGACCCCGGCCGGGCGATGGACCTGCTCCGCTACCTCGCCGCCGAGCTCGCCTGCAACAGCTGGTCAGACTCGGCCCAGGTGCTGCTCGCCGGGTTCCAGTCGGACGAGGCGCAGCTGCTGGTCGCGCTCAACGCGGGCCGGGTACAGGCGGTGCCGTCGATCCCGGAGGCGGTGGCGATGGTGCGGCAGCGGATCGCCTCGGCCCGGGCCACCCTCGAGCACACCGGCGCCGGAGACGCGCTCGCCGGCCGGGTCCGGGGGATCGCCGGCGACGCCTGGATGCCGCAGATTCTGCTCGCGGCCGCCGCCTCCCCCGCCGACCTGGCCGCGCTCGCCGAGCTGGAGCAGGAGCTGGACGGGGCGGCCCGGTGCGCGGTCGCGGTGGCCACCATGGAGACCACGCCCCCGCCGCCGGACAAGTGGCGGGTGACCGTCACCGCGGACGGGGTGGTGCATCTCCGGCTGCCGTTCCTGCGGGCGTCGCTGGCCGCGGCGGCGCTGTCGGTGGAGGAGCTCGCCCCGCTCGCCGAGACCATGCAGGCCGCTCGCGCCGCCAACCAGGTGCCGGTCCCGCCGGCGCCGGAGCCCGAGCCGTGGGCCACCGGCACCGACGCGGCCGGCTCGCTGCAGCTGCTCGGCCGGCTCACCGCGGCACCGTGGCTGCCGCAGGACAGCGGCCAGGCCTCGGCCTCCGCGCCACCGTCCCGGTCCGACCTCGACCCGAACCTGGACCAGGATCTGCGGGACTGGTACACCGGCGGCAACCGGCCCCGCATCGGGATCCTCGGCCCGGTCGCGCTGGACGCCCCCGGAACCCCGCCGGAGACCCGGCGCCGGCTGCACGCGGAGCTGATCGTCTTCCTGGCGCAGCGCGCCGGCCGGGGTGCCGAACCGGAGCTGATCGACGCCGCGCTGTGGCCGGACGTCCACGTCACCGACGCCGGCCGGCAGCGGGTCATCAGCCGGGTCCGGCAGTGGCTCGGCACCCGCACCGACGGCACGCCGTGGCTGCCGGACATCGGGCCGGACCTCAAGTACCGGCTCGCCGACGGCTACCTGTTCGACTGGCACCTGTTCCGCCGGCTTCGCACCCGGGCCGAGAGCCGCGGCCCGGACGGCATCGACGACCTGCGGGCGGCGCTGCAGCTGATCCGCGGCGCACCGCTGGCCGGCGCCGACCGGCCGCACGCGCCCGGCACCCGGAACCCGTACCCGTGGCTGGCCGAGTCCGACATCTACCCCGGCCACCTGGTGTCGGCCATCGTGGACACCGCACACCAGCTCGCCGAGCGCTGCCTCGCCGCCGGTGATCTGGCCGGGGTACGGTGGGCGGTCCAGCAAGCCTGGCTGGCCGACGTCGAACGCAGCTACGACCAGCCGTGGCAGGACCTGCTGCGGGCCGAGCACGCCGACGGGCAGACCGACCGGCTCCGGTCGGTGCTCGCCGAGCTGATGCAGCTGCGGGAGGCGGAGTCGCCGGAGGACCTCTCCCCCGACACGTTCAGCCTGATCAGCGCCTGGCCACCGAACGTGCTGGTGCCGGCCGGCCAAGCCGCTGCTGCCGGTTGACCGGGTTGGTTGAGAGACTGGGTGGCGTGACCCAGTACCTCGCCGCCATCGATCAGGGAACCACCTCGTCGCGGTGCATCATCTTCGACGCCGCCGGCACCATCGTCGCCGCCGACCAGGCCGAGCACACGCAGATCTTCCCGCAGCCGGGCTGGGTGGAGCACGACGCCGCCGAGATCTGGCACCAGGTGCAGCGGGTGACCCGCGGCGCGCTCGACCACGCCGGGCTCTCCCGGGCCGACCTGGCCGCGGTCGGCATCACCAACCAGCGGGAGACCACCCTGCTCTGGGACGCCGAGACCGGCGAACCGGTCGGCAACGCGATCGTCTGGCAGGACCTCCGCACCGACCAGCTGATCCGCCAGCTCGCCGCCGAGCACGACGACAGCTGGTGGCGGGAGCGGTGCGGGCTGCCGCTGGCCACCTACTTCAGCGGGCCCAAGCTACGCTGGCTGTTCGAGCACGACCCGGCGCTGCACCGCCGGGCGGAAGCCGGCGAGCTGCGGTTCGGCACCATCGACTCCTGGCTGATCTGGCAGCTGACCGGCCAGCACGTCACCGACGTCACCAACGCCAGCCGCACCATGCTGATGAACCTGGCCACGCTCGACTGGGACGACCAGCTGCTGGCGGCGATGGGGGTGCCGCGCGCCATCCTGCCGCAGATCGTCCCATCCTCCAAGGTGTACGGAGAAGCGGGCGGGGCGCTGGCCGGCGTGCCGGTGGCCGGGGCGCTCGGTGACCAGCAGGCGGCCCTGTTCGGGCAGACCTGCTTCGCCCCCGGCGAGGCGAAGTGCACCTACGGCACCGGGTCCTTCCTGCTGCTCAACACCGGCACCACCCCGGTGCGCAGCGAGCACGGGCTGCTCACGACGGTCGGCTACCAGATCGGGGACGAGCCACCGGTGTACGCGCTCGAGGGTCCGATCGCGATCACCGGCGCGCTGATCCAGTGGCTGCGGGACAACCTCGGCATCATCCGTACCGCCGCGGAGGTGAACGAGCTGGCCGCGAGCGTCGAGGACAACGGGGGATGCTACGTCGTACCGGCCTTCTCCGGGCTGTTCGCCCCGCACTGGCGGCCGGACGCCCGCGGGGTGATCGTCGGGCTCACCTCCTACGTCACCAAGGCGCACCTGGCCCGGGCGGCGCTGGAGGCGACCGCCTGGCAGGTGGTCGACGTGGTCGAGGCGATGAACCAGGAGTCGCAGCTGGACCTCAAACTGCTCAAGGTGGACGGTGGGATGACCGCCAGCGAGCTGCTGCTGCAGATCCAGGCCGACCTGCTGGACGTGCCGGTGGTCCGGCCGACCGTCACCGAGACCACCTGCCTGGGCGCGGCGTACGCGGCCGGGCTGGCGGTCGGCTTCTGGCCGGACCTGGCGGCCCTGCGCGAGAACTGGCGGGTCGATCGCCGGTGGGAGCCGGCCATGCCGGACGCCACCCGGCAGGCGGAACGGGCCCGCTGGCGGCGGGCGGTCACCCGCTCCCTCGACTGGGCGTGACGACCAGCCGGCTACGACCACCGCGGCGGCAACCGGCAGATCCGGTTACAGCCCGCCTCAGTG
>DATCKZ010000022.1:0-91585 GCA_036564175.1 Natronosporangium sp. | reverse complement strand
TGTCGAGCCGGCTCAGCCAGATCGGGAACTCCAGCTGGTGGACCACCCCGGCTCGACGTCGACCCCGATCTCGAACCGCCCGAACTCCCGGCCCGGCGTGCTCGCGGTCGCGCCGTCGACCACCAGACGTGGTGCCCGGCCGGCAGGTCCTCGAGCCGGAACTGGCCGGCGGCATCGGTCTCGGTCGCCTGATCGCCGACGCTGACCGTGACCTCCGGCAGCGGCTCCCCATTGGGCAGCAGCACCTGGCCGGCGACCCCGGTAACACCCGGCTCGGCGGCAGGCAGCTCCGGCGCCCTGAGCGACGCGCCGACCGGCGGCTACGACGCCGGGGCGGACCCGTTCCGGGACTGGCCGCAATAAACCAGGCGATCATGATCGCGCCGGCACGTATCCTTGCCATGTCATGGGTACGCCGCCGCCGATCAGCTATCCGGCCAACCTGCCGATCAGCGAGCGGGTCGGCGAGATCGCGGCCGCCATCCGCGACCACCAGGTCGTGATCGTCGCCGGCGAGACCGGTTCCGGCAAGACCACCCAGCTGCCGAAGATCTGCCTGGAGCTCGGCCGCGGCCGGCGGGGCATGATCGGGCACACCCAGCCCCGCCGGCTCGCCGCCCGCACGGTCGCCGACCGGATCGCCCAGGAGCTCGGCGAGCCGGTCGGTGAGACGGTCGGCTACCAGGTCCGGTTCACCGACCGGGTGGGCGAGGGCACGCGGGTGAAGCTGATGACCGACGGGATCCTGCTCACCGAGCTCGCCCAGGACCGGCAGCTCCGCCGCTACGACACGTTGATCATCGACGAGGCGCACGAGCGCAGCCTCAACATCGACTTCATCCTCGGCTACCTGACCCGGTTGCTCCCCCGCCGGCCCGACCTCAAGCTGATCATCACCTCCGCGACCATCGACCCCGGCCGGTTCTCCCGCCATTTCGGGGACGCCCCGATCATCGAGGTCTCCGGCCGCAGCTACCCGGTCGAGATCCGGTACCGGCCGGTGGAGGACCCGGACACCGACCAGATCCAGGCGATCCAGGACGCGGTCGACGAGCTGGTCGCCGAGGGACCCGGCGACATCCTGGTGTTCCTCTCCGGCGAACGGGAGATCCGCGACACCGCGGACGCGCTCCGCAAGGCCGCGGTCCGCAACCGCCAGCAGGTGGAGGTGCTGCCGCTGTACGCCCGGCTGTCGCTGGCCGAACAGCACCGGGTCTTCCAGCCCCATCCGGGCCGGCGGATCGTGCTCGCCACCAACGTCGCCGAGACCTCGCTGACCGTGCCGGGGATCCGGTTCGTGGTGGACCCCGGCACGGCCAGGATCTCCCGGTACAGCCACCGGCTGAAGGTGCAGCGGCTGCCGATCGAGCCGATCTCGCAGGCCTCGGCGATCCAGCGGGCCGGCCGGTGCGGCCGGGTCGCGGACGGGATCTGCATCCGGCTCTACAGCGAGGAGGACTTCGCCGCCCGCCCCGCGTTCACCGAGCCGGAGATCCTGCGTACCAACCTCGCCTCGGTGATCCTGCAGATGGCCGCGCTGCGGCTGGGCGAGGTCGCCGACTTCCCGTTCATCGACCCGCCGGACCGGCGGCAGGTCGCCGACGGAGTGCGGCTGCTGGTCGAGCTCGGCGCGTTCGACGACCGCCAGCGGCTCACCCCGCTCGGGCGCAAGCTGGCCCGGCTACCGGTCGACCCGCGGCTGGCCCGGATGGTGCTGGCGGCCGACCGCAACGGCTGCCTCCGGGAGGTCACCGTGATCGCAGCAGCACTGTCCATCCAGGACCCACGAGAGCGGCCGGCGGACCGGCGGGAGGCCGCCGACCAGCTGCACGCCCGGTTCGCCGACGAGCGCTCGGACTTCCTGGCCTACCTGAACCTCTGGCACTACCTGCAGGAGCAGCAGCGGGCGAAGTCGTCCAGCCAGTTCCGCCGGATGTGCAAGACCGAGCACCTCAACTACCTGCGGGTCCGGGAGTGGCAGGACGTGCACCAGCAGCTGCGGCGGGTGGCCCGGACGCTCGGCGCGTCGCTGAACAGCGAGCCGGCCGACCCGGACCGGATCCACGCCTCGCTGCTGGCCGGCCTGCTCTCGCAGATCGGCGTCAAGGACCAGTCCGACCCCCGGCGCCGGTACGAGTACCTCGGCGCGCGCGGCGCCCGGTTCGCGATCGCCCCCGGCTCGTCGCTGTTCAAGCGCTCTCCACAGTGGGTGATGGTGGCGGAGCTGGTGGAGACCAGCCGACTGTGGGGCCGGATCGCCGCCGCGATCCAGCCGGAGTGGGTGGAGCCGCTCGCCGGCCACCTGGCCAAGCGCAGCTACAGCGAGCCGCATTGGGACCCCGACCGGGGTGCGGTGATGGGGTACGAGAAGGTGACCCTCTACGGCCTGCCGATCGTGCCCCGCCGCCGGGTCAACTTCGCCCGGATCGATCCGCGGCTCGCCCGCGAGCTGTTCATCCGGCACGCGCTGGTGGCGGGCGACTGGCAGACCCACCACGAGTTCTTCGAGCACAACCGGCGGCTGCTGGCCCGGGTCGAGGAGCTGGAGCACCGGGCCCGGCGGCGGGACATCGTCGCCGACGACGAGGTGATCTTCGGCTTCTACGACCAGCGGATCCCGGCCGACGTGGTCTCGGCCGCGCACTTCGACAAGTGGTGGAAGCGGACCCGTAGGGACCAACCGGAACTGCTCCACCTCACCACCGAGCTGCTGGTCAACCCGGACGCGACCGTGAGCGAGGCCGACTATCCGGACCAGTGGCGGTACGGCGAGCTGTCGTTCCCGCTCAGCTACCAGTTCGAGCCGGGCGACGCCGCCGACGGGGTGACCGCGCACATCCCGCTCACCGCGCTCGACCAGGCGGCCGGCGCCGGGTTCGACTGGCAGGTGCCGGGGCTGCGGCGGGAGCTGGTGGTGGCGCTGATCCGGGCACTGCCAAAGCCGATCCGCCGGCAGCTGGTGCCGGTGCCGGAGGTCGCCGCAGAGGTGCTGGCCCGGCTCCAGCCGTACCAGGAGCCGCTGCTCACCGCGCTGACCCGGGCGCTGCGGGAGCTGACCGGGGTGGTGGTGCCGGCCGAGGCGTGGGCGCCCGAGCGGGTGCCCGACCACCTGCGGATGACCTTCCGGGTGCTCGGCGAGGACGGTGAGCCGCTCGCCGAGGGCAAGGACCTGACGGTGCTACGGGAGAAGCTGCGGCCGGCCGCGCAGGCGAGCATCGCCGCGGCGACCGGGGTGGAGCGCAGCGGGCTGCGCGACTGGACCGTCGGCACGCTGCCCAGGCGGGTGGAGCTGTCCCGCGGCGGACATCGAGTGACCGCCTATCCGGCCCTGGTGGACGCCGGGGACAGCGTGGCGGTCCGGGTGTTCCCGACCGAGCTGGAGCAGGCGTACCAGATGCCGCGCGGCACCCGCCGGCTGCTGCTGCTGACCCTCCCCTCACCCGCCGGGTACGTCTCGGGGCGGCTGTCGGACGGCGCGAAGCTCACGCTGCTGCGCAACCCGCACGGCGGGGTCCGGGCGCTGCTGGCCGACTGCGCGGACTGCGCGGTCGACGCGCTGGTCGCCGAGCACGGCGGCCCGGCCTGGGACGAAGCCGGGTTCCGCCGGCTGCGCGAGCGGGTCCGGGCCGACCTCAACCGGGCCACGCTCGGGGTGGTCACCGAGCTGCTGCCGATCATCACGCTCGCCAACCGGCTCACCGAGCGGCTCGCCGCCACCCGGGGCGCCAGCCTCGCCGCCGCCACCGCGGACATGCGGGCGCAACTGGCCGATCTGGTCCGGCCGGGGTTCGTGGCGGACATCGGCTGGCAACGGCTGCCGGACCTGCTGCGCTGGCTGCGGGCGATCGAGCGGCGGCTGGAAAAGCTGCCCGGCAATCCGGAGCGCGACCAGGCGGCGATGGCGACCGTGCACCGGGTGCAGGAGGAGTACCAGCGCCGCCGGCCGTACCTGCCCGAGGGCCCGGACCGGGAGGCGATCCGCTGGATGATCGAGGAGCTGCGGGTGAGCCTGTTCGCTCAGCAACTCGGCACCCCGTACTCGATCTCGGAGAAGCGGATCTTTCGCGCGCTGGACGCGGTGGCGGGCTGACCGCCCGGCGAGGTGACAACCGGCACCCGGCTCGACGATTAGCAGCCCCCGCCGGCGGGAACCGGTCCGGTATGAACGACCGAGCGGGAGACGTGGACCGGGGCCGCGTGGTGGTCGGGGTGGACACCACCCTCGCCGGGCTGCACGCGCTCCGGCTGGCGGTGGCCGAGGCCCGGTGCCGCGGGCTGGCCCTGCACGCGGTCCGGACCTGGGGGCCGGTCCCGGCGGCGGATCTCGCCGGACCGCCGCTGCGGCCGACCGCGGCGGGGCTGGCAGCGGCTATTGTGGATCAAGCGTTCGCGGAGACGATGGGCAGCGAGCCGCCCGACCTTCCGGTGCGGACGGTCGTGCTGCCCGACCCACCCGGTCCGGTGCTGGTCGGGTACGCCTGTCGGGACACCGACCTACTGGTGCTCGGCGCCGGCCGGCGCCGGTTCCCGTGGTCGCGCGGTGGCCCGGTGGTGCGGTACTGCTTGCGCCACGCGGTCTGCCCGGTGCTGGTGGTACCGCCCCCGCCGCTGACCAGGGTTGGCTCTCCAAAGTCACTGATCAAGGAACTGCACCGCGAGCTTGATCAGCTTGGCGAGCTTGGCGAGCCGGCTGACCAGTAGGCCGATGTCGATGTCCTACAAATCGATCGTTGCAGCTCAATCGGGGTGGCGCCGGCCGAAGCTAACCTCTACAATCTGGTAACCGCGGGGGGGACCAGCCGTCCCCGAAAGAGGCCGCCATGGCCAACCTGGGTCTGCGACCGGCCCGTCTCGTGTTGCAGTCTGACCGCCGCCTGGTGCGCGAGGCACTCGCCGCGTACTTTGCCAACGGACGTGGTTTCACTGTGGTGGGCCACACGGATTCAGCGCACGGGCTACATACCTTGTGTGCGCTGGGGCGTCCCGATGTCTGCTTGATCGACGTCGAGTCGCTGAGCCCCCGGATCGTCCGGATGCTCCGGGACATCCGTACCTCCTTCCCGACCGTCGACCTGGTGGTGGCGTACACGAACCTGTCGCTGGAGCTGCTCGCCGAGGCGGTGCGGGCCGGGGTCACCTCGTTCGTGCCGAGCTCGCGGGGCCTGGACGCGGTGCTGCGGCTGCTGCGGCAGCGGGCGCGCCGGGCCAGGGTGGCCCTTCCCACCCCGCCGGACGGCCACGCCCTGACCGACCGCGAACTCGGCGTGATCTCGCTGATGAGCTCCGGGCACACCGTCTCCGATATCGCCCGGTTGCTGCGGATCAGTCCGCACACGGTGGACAACCACAAGCGGCGGGTGTACGCGAAGTTTGGTGTGGACAGCCAGAGCCTGGCGGTGTCCCGGGCGGTCTCGCTCGGGCTGATCGAGCCGGCCGGCAACGGGAACGGCCGGGCGAGCCACAAGCAACCGGGACAACCGCCGCTGGCGGTGGTCGCCGGCCCACCCGGACTGGTGCTCGATCAGGTGATGCAGGCGCTGGTGGTGCGCGGCCTGCCGTTCGTGCACGCCCGGGCCCGGCAGCCGCTCCAGCAGGACCACTGGGCGCGCTGGCACCGAGGCCCGGTGATCACTGTGCTCGTTGATCCGACCAGCCAGGACTGGCTGCTGCCGACCAGCCTCAACACCCCGGTGGTGGTGGTGCAGTCGACGCCACCCGATCTTTCCACTGTGGTGGACTCGCTGGCGACCGGCGCCCGGGCGGTGGTGCACGCCAAGGACGTTGCCAACGACCTGCCGGACGTGCTGGCGCTGGTCGCCCGTGGCTACGTCGCGGTGAGCGCCGAGCACGCCGCCGAGTTGGCTGGCTGGATCGCGGTCCGGCACGCCGAGCGGACCGCCCGGGTGCCCGACCTGACCGCCCGCGAGCAGGACATTCTCGGGCTGCTCGCGCGCGGCCACACGATCCGGCAGGCCGCCCGGGAGCTCGGGATCGCCGCCAAGACGGTCGAGAACACGCAGGCCCGGCTCTACCGGAAGCTGGGTACCCGGAACCGGGCCGAGACGCTGACCGTCGCCTACCGGCTGGGCCTGCTTGATCAGACGAGCGCGAGCGCGTAATTTGATGATCGTCACCCGCCACTGTGGCGGGTTGATCACCTGCTGCCGGTCGCTCCGCTAGCGATATAGCCAGCTAGCCATACCGCCAACGGTGTTCGCCCAGCCGACCCGGTCCACTAGGGGAAGCGCGTCATTCCTGGCACTACTCGGGCAGCCATACACTTCGGAACGACCTAACACAGGTCATCCCCTTGTCGTGTATCTTCCATAACCCACCGAATCAGACATCAGCCACAAGCCGAGTGATTCCGGAGGCGCTCATGGGGCTCGCCACCCGCCGCACCTCGGTCGTCACGATCGCCGCCCTGCTGACGATCATCAGCCTTGGATTCCTCGCCTGGCACCGACTCTCGGCGGAGCCGGCCGTGATCGGCACCAGTGCCGAGCTCGCCGGTATGACCACAGAGGTGCAAGCCGCCGGCTGGGTCGGATTCGACATGGGACACGTCATGAACGGCCAGGGCGGGTTCATGATGCCGAGCCAGATGATGCCCGACGCGCCCAGTGGCGACGAGGTCCGGCTCGGGGTCACGGTCACACTTGTCAACACGAACGATGGCACTCAGGAGTTCAACATTCTCGATGAGTTCGCGATCGTCGGCGGGCTGGAGACGGAGCCGCAACCGGTCAGCGCCGACACCATCGGGGAGCTCTCCCGGCTGGGCCCCGGCGCCGCCATCGACGGCACGCTCTACTTTGACGTCGAGATCCCGTCCCCCGACGACCCGCCGCTGCAGCTGCAGTGGACCCGCGACGGTGAGACCGTCCTGATCGAGGTCCCGCTCACCGAGGAAGACGCACCCGCGCACGAGCACGGGTGAGCCACCGTCCCCCACCCGGAAGGAGGCCATATCGATTGGTGACCGGTAAGCGCGCAGCCCGCCGGTGGCCCCAACCACCGGCGGAGGTCGCGGCTTGCGGCGAAAACCGGCTCTCGCGCCCCGAAGAGGAGGTCTTGCGATGCGCGAGTCATCAGGTAAACCGACAACCCGGTTTGCGGCCAGGTCACAGCATGAGGTGCCCGGCCGCCAAGCCGACAACCAGTTCCACCATACGCGACACCAACTACTTCTCGCTACGGCACTAGCGGTCGGGTCGATGCTGTGGGTGCACGGTGTGCTCACCGACGGCAGCATCGGCTGGTCGCACGCTCCGTATCTGGCGATCGACGGGCTGCTCGCGCTGCCGGTCGCCGGAGCGGCGATCTGGCTCACCGAGCGGCTACGGCGCCGGGTCGGGCTGGGCACCGGGATCGGCGTCCGGGCCGGCCTGTTGGCGCTGGTGTTCACCGGGCTGACCGGGCCGCTGGCGATGGCCCAGGCGTACGGGCACCAGGCGGTCGGTACGCCGACCGAGGCGCACCACCACGCCGGGGCCGGGCTGGCCGAGCTGGCCGGCTACGGCCTGTCCACCGCCCTGCAGGTGTGGCCGGCGGTGCTGGTCGCTGCGGTCGCCGCGGTGACCGCGCAGCGGCTGCTCACCGACCGGCGGGCCCGGCGGCTGGCGGTCGCCCGGCTGCGCGGCAGCCGGCGGCCGCTGGCCGTGGTCGCCTCCGGCCTGGGCGTGCTGGCCGGGATGGCCGCGGTGGCGATCCTGCCGCCGTCGCCGGCGACGGCGCAGGCCGGCAGCTGCGGCACCGCGCCGCAGCGGGTCTACGACGTGGCGGCGATCAACGTCGAGATCACCGTCAACCGGCACGGCGACTACGACCCGTGGGGGTTCATGTATGTCCTGCAGGGCCGGAAGACCGCCGTGCGGGACTTCGAGGAAGCGCTGCGCAACGCGTCGGACACGGCCGACGAGGTGGACGAGAACGGCAACATCGTGACCCCGTGGCCGGAGTTGGTCGAGGACCGGTCGGACGCCGCGCTCGTCTCGCCGGGGCTCCGCCAGGACCCGATCCAGCCGTTGGTGCTGCGCGCCCGGCTCGGCGAGTGCGTGGTCATCAACCTGACCAATGAGCTGACCCAGGCACCGGTCACCGGCCCGGCGCAGCAGCCGTTCGCGGTCCCCGGCGGGGTCCCGGACGTGTCGATCGACATGCAGGGCGTCTCGTACGACGCGCAGGGCGGCGACGGCGGCCAGGCGGTTGGCAACAACGGCGACTCGATGATGGCCGCACCGGGCGAGACCGTACAGTACCGGTTCTTCCTGGACCCGGTGATGGGTGAGGGCACGAAGGTGTTCCGCAGCGGCGGTGACAGCACCCAGCTGACCGCCCACGGCCTGTTCGGCGCGCTGATCGCCGAGCCGGCCAGCGCCCGCTGGTTCGACCCGGACACCGGCGTCGAGCGCACCAACGACCCCAACTGGAGCAACTGGACAGCGATGATCCAGGCCCCCAACCAGCCCACCTTCCGGGAGTTCGCGATTCTCTATCACGAGATCGGGGACGAGAGCTTCTCGCTCCGCCGGCCACTGCGCGAGGACTTCACGCTCGGTGGTCAGCACCTCATCGATCCGTTCGGCAACGAGGTCGGCGGTAGCCTACCGATGGTCGATCGCCGGCAGCCGGACGCTGGGCAGCCGTTCTTCCGGGGCGGCAACACCAGCTCCTACCGGCCCGGCAGTCGGGCGCTGAACTACCGGGCGGAGTCGTTCTTCCGGCGGATGCAGCACGAGTCGCTGCTGGTCGAGGAGGCCGGCGGGACGGTCGACCAATCGGCCCGGAACCAGCTGGACAACAAGTCGCTGGGCTACAGCTCGTACACGTACGGCGACCCGGCGACCCCGATGCCGCGCTCGTACCTGGGTGAGCCGACCAAGACCCGGTTGGCGCACGTCGGGTTCGAGCAGCTGCACGTCCACCACCTGCACGGTGGCGCGACCCGGTGGCGGCAGAACCCGGCCGCGGACAACACCGACATCGCCGGCGGGCTGAAGAAGGTCCCGGTCCAGAACGCGCAGTCGATCCGGCTGGACTCGCAGACCATCAGCCCGGAAGAGTCGTTCACCCTCGAGCACGAGTGCGGTGCCGGTGGCTGCCAGCAGGCCGCGGGCGACTTCCTGTACCACTGCCACATCGCCCACCACTACATCTCCGGGATGTGGGGCATGTGGCGGGTGTACGACACCCTGCAGCCAGACCTGGCACCACTACCGGGCCGAGCGGCACCACCGCAGGCGGTGAACTCCGCCGACCTGCTCGGCCGCACGTTGCAAGACGGCCGGACCGTGGTGCTCGACTCGGAGGTGACCAACCCGAACACGCAGGTCGGGCTGGAGACCCTGATCGAGTCCCAGCTACCGCCGCAAGGGGTCCGGTTCGACAAGAACGACGCCACGGTGTGGGACTGGGTGAAGTCCGGCCCCGCCACCGCGCCGGTCTACCTCGGTGAGCCGGAGGCCGAACGCGCCTGGGAGAACTACGTATCGCCGAACCCCGGCGTACGGCCAGAGATCATGTTCAACCCGACCAACGGCCGACCAGCCTATCCACTCCTGAGACCGCATCTGGCGCAACGACCACCGTTCTCGCCGAATCAGCACTCGGGAGCGCCGTGGCTGGGTGAGACCGGCAGCAGTTCGCGGCCGGACGGGTTGTGCCCGGCCTCGGCACCGGTGCGGGAGTATGACATCACCGCGGTCAGCGTGCCAATCCCGATGACCAACCGGGAGGTCGACCCCGGCGGCATGCTCTACACCCTCAACGAGGACAAAGAGGATCTGCTCAACGGGGACCGGCCAGCCGAGCCGCTGGTGATCCGGTCCAATGTGGGCGACTGCGTGGCGATCACGTTCGGCAACGAGATCGACAACACGCCCAGGCTCGCCAACGGGCTCAAGGAACTGGCGAAGACCAACATGCACACCCACTTCGTCCAGTTCGACCCGCAGGCCTCCGACGGGGTCATCACCGGGCTCAGCTACGAGCAGTCGGTGTTCCCGGCCCAGCGGGACGGCCGGACTCTGGTGAGCGTGAACGACTCCGACACGATCACGGTCAGCCACGTGACCGGGCTGCGGCCCGGGATCGCGATCGCGGTCGGCCTCGGCACCCCGAACATCGAGATCCGGACCATCGAGTCGATCAGCGGGAACACGCTGACCTTCGACCAGCCGCTGGACAACAGCCACGCCGCCGGCGTGCCGGTGACCGTGGAGTTCACCCAGCACCGCTGGTTCTCCGATGTCGACTCCGGGACCGTGTTCTGGCACGACCACGTGGACGGCATCATCTCGTGGGGAAGCGGGCTGTTCGCGGCCCACATCATCGAGCCGCCCGGTTCGACCTACCACGACCCGCAGACCGGCGAGGAGGTGAAGAGCGGCGCGATCGTGGACATCCACGCTCCGTCCAACCGGTCGGTCGGCGTAGGCCAGTCCGGTGACTTCCGGGAGTTCATGCTGTTCCTCCACAACGGCCGGAACGGGGTTCGGTCGAGCACCAACTTCAAGTTCGGCCAGGAGTGCGAGGAAGGCACGATCAACCTGCGGGCGGAACCGCTCGGCGAGCGGACGCCGTTCGGGACGAATGACATCAACGACGCCAACGGCGAACCGATCCAGACTCAACCGAGCACCACCCAGCAACGGTTCGAGTTCAATGGGTTCGACGTGGCCAACAGCTGCCGCAACGCGTTCGACCGGACCGGCCCGTCCCGGACCAACACCGGTACGGTGGCGGCAACCGTGACCACTGTGGACCCGTACGTGTTCTCGTCGGTCGTCTACGGCGAACCGAACACCCCGCTGCTGCGGGCGTACGCCGGCGACGACGTGGTGATCCGGACCATCGGCCTTGGCGAGCGCGGCGAAGCGCTGCGGTTCCAGGGTCACCGGTTCCGGATGGAGCGGTTCAACTCCTCCGGCCAGCTGATGGACACCGCGATCACCGGGATCTCGGAGCGGTTCGACTACGTGCTGGACGGTGGTGCCGGTGGGCCACAGCGCCGAGCTGGGGACTACCTGTACTACAGCACCCGCACCTTCGCACTGGAGAGCGGTGCCTGGGGCATCTTCCGGGTGCACGACCGGCTGGAGTCCGACCTGCAGCCGCTGCGGGACAACACCCCGCCGACCGGCAACGGGTTCCCGATCCTGACCCCGAACACCGCGGCCAACCCGCAGGCCAACCCGGGGTCACCGCCACCGGCGCCGGACTCGGGCAACGTCAGCGACAACGGCCAGGCCTGCCCGGGTGCGGGTGAGACGATCCGGATCTACAGCGTCACGGTGTTCAACCAGCCGCTGCCGACCGAGCCGTTCTCCGACGAGCACGGCATCGTGTACGCGCTGACGGTGGACGTTCCGGCCATCCAGGCCGGCACCAAGCCGGTCGAGCCACTGGTGCTCCGCGCCAACGTGGGTGACTGTGTGATCATCCGGTTGCGCAACCGGATCGAGCCGGGCACCTTCTACGGCGGCACCCGGGCCGGCTTCGACCTGGGTATGTTGCTGCGTAACCCGCAGCTGTCCGGCGGCGCGGCGATCGGGCTCAACCCCGACACCACGGTGCCGGCCGGCGAGGACGGAGAGTTCCGGTTCCTCGCCGACCGGGAAGTCGGTACGACGATCTTCCAGAATCTCGGCAGCCCGGCGTCGCTGCGGCACGGAGCCTACGGGATGCTGATCGTCGAACCGGCCGGCTCCACCTGGCGCGACAGCGTCACCGGTGAAGAGCTGACCACCACCCGGACCAGCACCCAGGCGATCATCGACCCGCCGGGCAGCGCGCCCGCCTTCCGGGAGTTCGCGCTGACCATGCAGACCACCGACCAGCAGTACGGCCGCAGCATCGTGCCGTACCTGGACGTGGTCACCGGGTCCGGGATCAACCCGGCGCGGGACGCCGGCGGTGGCCAGGTGACCGTGCGGCTGGCACCGATCGCGGGTGCCCCACCGGACACCGAGCAGACGCACGGCTCGTACAACAAGGGGTACAGCAACATCAACTACCGGACCGAGCCGCTCACGGAGCGGCTGGGGTTGACCGACGCACCCGGCTTCGTTGACCTCAACGGCGACGGGGAGGCGGACACCAACGATCCGTGTTGGTGTGACCCCGGCTTCGAGCTCAGCAGTCCGGCCGGTACCGCGCTCAGCTCGGCGGTGCACGGGGACCCGGCCACGCCGGTCCTGGCGACCCACGCCGGTGACCCGGTGGTGATCCGGTTCGCGGTTCCCGCCTCCGATCAGCTGCACTCGTTCACCGTCTCCGGTCACATGTTCCCGCTGGAGCCGGAGATGTGGAACGGGACCACCGACCTTCGGTCCCAGCTGATGAGCGCACGCTCGGTCACCGCCGGCTCGGCGCTCGACGTCGAGCTGGTCGGCGGCGCCGGTGGACCGCGCGCCTTCCCGGGCGACTACGCCTATGGGGACGGCCGCCAGCCGTTCATGGAGGCCGGCCTGTGGGGCATCCTGCGGGTCCTGCCGGACGGCACGCCGGGCATCACCCCGCTCCCGTAACTATCGACACCATCTACTGAGGAGGTAACCATGTGGCGGCGGCGAGTTTCGATCCTGCTGGGGCTCGCCGCCGCCTTCGCGCTGACCACCGGGTTGGTGCTCGCCGGATCCCCGGCCCACGCGCACGCCAATCTGGTGAGCACCGACCCGGTCAGCGGCAGCCGGCTCGACGCCCCACCGGCCGAGGTCCGGCTGCGGTTCAGCGAACAGGTCTCGGTGGCGCCGGACGGGGTGGCTTTGCTCGCCGCCGACGGCACCGAGATCGACACCGAGCCGGCCGCGCCGGACCCGGCCGACCCGACCGTGGTGGTCCTGCCGATCCCCCCCGACCTGCCGGAGGGCAGCTACGCGGTCTCGTTCCGGGTGGTGTCGGCCGACTCCCACCCAGTGGTCGGGGCGCTGGTGTTCGGGGTCGGGGTGGCTGCCGGCTCCCTCGAAGACGTCAAGCTGGCACCGGCCCAGGACCCGGTGGTCTCGACGGTGTTCTCCGTCGCCCGGTGGACCAGCTACACCGGCCTGGCGCTGTGCGCGGGCGGGCTGGTGGTGCTGGCCCTGTGCTGGCCGGCCGGCTGGACCAACCGGCGGGCGCGCCGGGTGCTGGTCAGCGGCTGGGCCGCGAGCCTCGCCGGAGCCGTGGCGGTGCTACTGCTGCAGGGGCCGTACGCCGCCGGCCGCCCGCTGTCCGAACTTACCGACGCCACCCTGCTTACGGCCACATTGGACACCGATTACGGGCGGTTCGTGCTGGCCCGGCTCGGGCTGGTGCTGCTCACCGCCGGGCTGATCTGGCTGCCGATGCGGCCACGCTGGCGGCAGGCCGCCGCACTGGCGGTCATCGTCGCGCTTCCGGCGACCTGGCTCGGCACCGGCCACACCAACACCGCCGGCAACCCGCTCGACGCGCTCGCCGACCTGGCGCATCTGGTCGCGATGGCGAGCTGGTTCGGCGGGCTGGCGATGCTGGCGATCTGCGTGCTGCCGCGGTCCGCGAACGTCCCCGCCGAGCAGGCCGGCCAGCTGCTGCGGCGGTTCTCGCTGATCGCCACCGGCGCGGTGGTGGCGCTGGTCGTCACCGGCAGCTATGTGGCGTGGCGGCGGGTCGGCTCGATCGACGCGCTGCTCGGCACCCAGTACGGGCGGCTGCTCGCGTTCAAGATTGCCGCGCTCGGCGTACTGCTGTGGCTGGGCGCGCTGTCCCGGTCGGTGGTGCAGCGCCGGTACGCAACATTGCCGGCCGTGACCGAGGTCCCCGCGACCGCCACCCGGTCCAAGCGCCGCGCGGTCAAGGCCGCGGTCGAGCAGGAGCGGGCCGCCCGGGCCCAGCTGCGAAGCTCGGTCCGGCTGGAGGTCGGGGTCGCGGTGGCGGTGCTCGCGCTCGCCTCGGTGCTGGTGGCGACCCCACCCGGCGTGGTGGTGACCGCCGGCGAGGCGATCGCCGCCGCCGAGCCGGCGCCGCAAGCCACGCCGGTCTTCGACACGGTCACCTTCGAGGAGGACGACCTGCTCGTACAGGCGGTCGTCGAGCCGGCCCAGGTCGGCGAGAACCGGATCAGCGTCTCGGTCACCGACCTGGCGTTCGCGCCACTGGACCCGCCCGAGGTCCGGGCGGCGCTGGTACTCCCGGAGCGGGACCTCGGCCCGCTGCCGGTCGAACTAACCGAGACCGGTCCGGGTGAGTACGAGGCGCCCGACGCGCAGCTACCGACCGCCGGCGACTGGCGGCTGGAGATCACCATCCGTACCACCGAGATCGACAGCCGGACGGCACAGATCGACATCCCCGTCACTTGACAGCCACTAACGGTCGTTTAGATCCGGCCACTCGGACCTAATCCGGTCATGCCTCCCTTGCATAGTGTGACGGCATCAGATGACCCCTCTCGTGGAGGTACCGGATGAAGGGACCACAAAGGCGTGTCTGGCTCGCGGGGGCGACAATCACCCTCACTGTGCTGACGCTGCTCGCACCGAACAGTGCCGCCGCGCAGGCGCCGAACCAGCAACCGGAAGTGACCGTCGAGGTGGTGGCCGACGGGCTGAACGTACCTCGTGGACTCGCCTACGACCGGCTGCTGGGCCGAGTGCTGGTCGCGGAGTCGGGCGCCGCCGCCGGCAACAACGGCGCGTGCGAGGAAGGGTTCGGCGGCAGCGTCTACTGCTACGGCGAGACCGGCTCGATCTACCAGTACTCCGAGCACCGGTGGCTGCCGTCCACGCGGATCTCGACCGGCCTGCCCTCGATCTGGGCCCCGGACATCGTCGACTCCTACCACGTCGTGCTGGGCCTGCACGACATCTCGCTGCCGCTGGGCACCGGGATCCCGGTCGGCGTGTTCGGGCTCAGCGGGCCGCCGTCGTTCCGGGACGCGCTCGAGGCGAGCCATCCGCGCGCCCGTGAGCTCGCCACCTCGGCCTGGATCCTCCCTGGCCGCGGCAACGTGGTGCCGGTCGGTGACCTCGCCGAGTTCGAGGGCAGCCAGAACCCGCATCCATCCTTCCTGGACACCGACCCGTACGGGGTGGAGACGAGCGGCCTGAAGACGATCGTCGCCGACGCGGCCGGGAACACCGTCGTTGAGGTCAGCGCGACCGGCCGGGAGAAGCTGCTGGCGGTCATCCCGGACCGGATCACCGATGACGGGTTTGCCGAGGAGCCGGTGCCGACCACCGTCGTGAAGGGACCGGACGGAGCCCTCTACATCGGGGAGTTGGGAGCGGCGTTCACCCCGGTCGGGTTCGCCCGGGTGTGGCGGCTGGCGCCGGACGGCTCGCTGAGCGTCTACGCGGACGGATTCACCAGCATCGTCAGCCTGACGTTCGACCACCAGGGCCGGCTGGTGGTGCTGGAGATGGCCCGCAACGGCTACTACCAGAACCCGCTGCCGGACGGGGACCGGACCGGCCGGCTGGTTCGGGTTGAGCCGGACGGTACGCAGACTACGCTGCTGACCGAGCCGTTGGAGAACCCGGGCGGCGTGGAAGCCGCCGGTCCGGGCGTCTTCTACGTCACCAACAAGTCCGCTCACCTGGGCGGTGAAGGGCAGCTGCTCCGGGTCACCGTGACCGGCTGAGCCAGCTCACGGCGTGGGGGCGGGGCGCGCTTGAACAGCGCGCCCGGTCCCCACGCGGTCGCTCGGGTGCCGTTTACTGCGAGGAGGCGCGACATGCCTGAACCAGCAGCGCAAACCCGCCCCGCCGGAGTCCTCGAGACATTCCGGGACATGCCGAGATACACCAGGTACGCGTTGCTCGGCGTGTTCGTCAACCAGTTCGGCGCGTTCCTCCAAGCGTTCATGATTCTCTATCTGACGTATCGAGGGTTCGCGGAATGGGAAGCGTCGCTGGCGCTCGGCGGCTATGCGGCCGGGGCGATCGTCGGCACGATGCTCGGCGGCTGGCTCACCGACCGGCTCGGCAGCCGGTTGACGATCGTCCTGGCGGTCGGGTCGGCGGCACTGCTCACGCTGTCGGTGACCATGCTGCCCAGCCTGCCCGCGATCGTGGTGGCAGTGTTCCTGGCCGGCGCGATGACCATGGTGGCCCGGCCCGCGATCACCTCGCTGCTGCTGGCCTCGGTTCCGCCGGCCCGGCAGGTGATGGTGCAGGCGATGTACCGGACCGCGCTGAGCACCGGCGCGGCCGCCGGCCCGCTGGTCGCGGCCTGGCTGAGCACCATCGAGTGGAACCTGGTCTTCTACTTCGACGCCGCGGCGGCCACCGCCTACTGCCTGATCGCGCTGTTCTTGTTCCCCCGGGACCGGGGCACCCGCACCGACGAAGCACCGGCCGAGGAAGCCACCCGCCCCGGCTACCTGGTGCTGCTGCGAGACTTCCGGTACCTCGGCTACTTGGCGGTGATGTTCGCCAACGGCCTGGTGCACATCCAGATCTTCGCGGTGCTGCCCGAGATGCTCAACGACGCCGGCTACCCCACCGTGGCGTACAGCTCGGCGATCACCGCCTCGGCGGCGTTCGTGATCTGCTTCGAGCTGCTGATCACCAAGGTCACCCAGCGTTGGCCACTATGGATAGCGGTCGGCACCGGCTGGCTGCTGCTCGTCATCGGCCGCGGCGGGTACGGCCTGTTCGAGCTGGGCGGGCTGGCG
This sequence comes from Natronosporangium sp., assembly GCA_036564175.1. Lineage (GTDB taxonomy): Bacteria > Actinomycetota > Actinomycetes > Mycobacteriales > Micromonosporaceae > Natronosporangium. The sequence continues at coordinate 74,949 of DATCKZ010000022.1, read as the reverse complement.
ATCGTGCTCGCCGCTACCCTGCTCGCGGCGCTCGGCCAGGTGATCGGCGGCCCGGCCGCGTTCGCCTACCCGGCCCGGGTGGCCCCGCCCGGCATGACCGGCCGGTACCTCGGCAGCGCATTCGGCATGTTCCAGGCCGGGTACACGGTCGGTCCGATCCTCGGGATCGCGTTGTGGACCCAGCTCGGCATGTCGTTCTGGGGAGTGCTCACGGTGTTCGGCGTGGCCGTCACCGGCCTATTGGTCTGGTCGATGCGGCCGGCCACCCCGGCCGAGGTCAGTTCCTCACCCCAACCCCAACCACAGGAGGCGGACAGCACCCATGACTGACACGTATCCGCCGGTAGTGCTCATCGGCTACTCCGCCGGCGTCCTCGCCTACCTTTCCCGGTTTCTGCCCGACTCCTCGATCGTGGTGGTCGAGGAGCCGGACGTGGTGGGCAAGCGCGGGGTACACGCGGCCACCGTCAACTCGACCGTGCTACGCAAGGTCGTCGAATGGGAGTACCAGCTGGACGCCGCCGCTGACTCCTTCTACCACCACCACCGCGACCTGCGCCCCGGCGCGGTGGTGCCGATCATCGAGTACGGTGTGCCGTTCGCCGCCCGGTTGGCCGAGCGGTACGGGGTACCCGGCGCCGGGTACGGGGCCGCGCTCGCCTTGCGGGACAAGCGGCTGCAGCGCGCGATCACCGCGGCCGCCGGGATCCCGAACCCGCGCTCGGTCCAGGTGGACGGGCCGGAGCAGGTCGCTGCGGTGATGGCTGAGCTGGGCGGCCCGGTCGTCCTCAAGCCCGCCAACCGGCAGGCGGCGGTGGGGACGAAAATCCTCCGGGACCCGAGTGAGGTGCCCACCGCCTGGCTGGAGTGCCTCGACCAGGAGGAGGGCGAGCTGGTGCCGGACCGGCCGATGCCGCTGCGGATGCTGGTGGAGCAGTTCATCGAGGGCGAGGAGTTCAGCGTCGAGATGATGGTCTACCACGGCCGGTCCTGGTTCGGCGGCGTCACCCGCAAGTTCCTGTTCGACGGCCCGCGCCCGATCGAGCAGGGTCACCTGCACCCGGCCGACATCGACCAGCTGCTGGCCGACCGGCTGCTCGCGGACACCGAGCGGGTGGTCGACGCGTTGGGGATGGACTGCGGCTTCGTCCACTGCGAGTGGATGGTTCAGGACGGGGTCCCGTACCTGGTCGAATGTGCCGGGCGGATGGCCGGCGACGGGATCATCGAGCTGGTGGATATGACCTGGGACTACGACGTGGTGGGCGAGTTCTACGCGATGATGCAGGGCAAGCCGCTCGGCCCACCACCACCGCCGAAGGCGAGCCGGTTCGCGGCCACCTGGACCACCGCCCCGCCGGCGGTCGGCCGGATCGAGCGGGTCGAGGGCGTCGAGGCGGCCAAGGCGGTGCCGGGGGTCCGGACCGTGGCGGCCCCGGCGGTCGGGTCCGAGACGCATCCGCTGCGCAGCTCCGGTGACCGGCCGGTGCTGGTGACCGCCGCCGGTGACACCCCGGCGGCCGCGCTGGCGAACGCGCAACGAGCCGCCGAGCTGGTCAGGATCGAAGTCCGGCCGGCCGACTGAGCCCGAGCAGCTCGGCCGCGCACCGATGGGCGTCGAACACCGGCCGGGAGAACGTCCCTGGCGAGGGCACCAGGTTGTTGTAGAACGTGGCGCCCTCGCACAGCGGCCCCAGCAACCACAGCCGCCGGTACGGCGCGCCGTCCCGGCCGATCGGGTGGTGGTCGCGGTCGATGTCCGCGCCGATCACGTAGGGGCTGCCCGGCCGGTGCGGCCGGAGCAGGCCGCGCCGGTGCAGCGAGCGCAGCAGCGGGCTGGCCGAGTCGGCCACCGCCGGGTTGGTCAGGTTGCCGGCGCAGAGCCAGTCGGCCGACCATACCGCCGGGGTGTCCAGCTGGGTCGCCTCGATCGTCCACCGCCGACCGTCCCAGCTGACCGCCGGCGCCGGGCCGAACGGGGTGTGGGCGAGCCCGGCCGACAGCAGCGCCAGCAGCTCGCAGTGGCGCTCGTACTGCGGGCCGACCACCGCCCGGTTGAGCACCGGCACGGTGGTGCGGTGGAACGACTCCAGCGAGTCGTCGGTGAGGCCGCCGTAGTCGATCGCGTACCGGAAGGTGTCCCGCAGCGCCCGCAGCACGTCCAGCGCCGCCTTCACCGGGCTGCCGGCGAACCCGAGCGCGCCCTCAGCGAGGTCGGCCTTCACGACCTCGGCGAACCACTTCTGGTAGGCGGCGGAGTCCGCCCGCAGCATCCCGGCCGAACCGTCCAGTGTGCTCACCGGGTCGAACCGGCCACGCTCGGCGTCGAGCTGGTCGAGCAGGGCGGTGAGGTCCGGTGCCGTGGCCAGCCGGGCGGCCAGCGCCTCGACGGCGGCCGGGCCGGCGAGCGCCGCCTCGCACCGCCGGTAGGCCACTCGCATCTCGGTGTATATCAGCGGCAGCACGTCCCGGTCGAAGTCGAGCCGGCCATCGCCGCGTTCGGCACGCAGCGCGTCGATCGCGGCCGGGGTGAACGCCACCGGCTGGTACTGGCCGTCCACCCGCATCACCCGCGGCCGGGCCCGGCAGGGCAGCCCGGACCGGGAGTAGAACAGCATCACCGGCTCTGCCCCACTCGGCAGGTACCGAGTCTGGTCACCGTCCTGGACGAACCGGCCACCGCGACCCACCGTGAGCGTCGACATGATGTCCATCGCGGACAGTCCGAACCCGCCGATCGCGACCGTCTGGCCGGGCCGGACCCCGGCCAGCCGCGACGGGAGTGGGTACGGGTCGCTGATCAGTCGCGGCCGGCCGGGGCGCCGGTTCGGGGTGTAGCCGGTGGTGAGAAACGCGTAGTCCGCCTCGAGCCGGTCGCCGGTGGCGAGCGTGACCACCAGCTGCTCGCCGGCCGGGGCGAGGTCGACCGCCTCGGTGGGGTGGGTCCGGAGCTGGACGTGCTCGGGCGCCCGCCGGCGCAGCTCATCAAGGAACCAGCCGAGGTACTCGCCGAGCAGCCGCCGGGGCAGGAAGTCGGTCGGCCGCAGCGGCCGCCCTTCGCCGCCGACCGTGTACCCGTCGGCGGCCAGCCGCAGCCCGCGCGCGGTCGCCCACTCGTACAGGCTCGGGCCGGGCGCGTCGAGCTCGTCGCCGACGGTGGCGGCGTCCGGGAACATCGACACCTGCGCACAGGTGGTGTTGAGCAGCAGGTAGTCCGGCTGGTCGGTGGCGTGTACGCCGGCCCCGTCGCAGCGCGGATCGACCAGCGCCACGGTGATCCGGCCGATCGCCGGCCCGGCCCGCTTCGCCAGGGTCAGGATCCGCTCCAGCACGCTCAGGCCGCGCGAGCCGACGCCGATGATCGCTACCGTCAGGTCCCGGCTCATGGCGCTCCTCCAGGTACGATCCGGGCCTTCAGGGCCAGCAGCCCGGCGGTCGCGGCCTGCCCGGCCGCGGCGGGGTCCGGTCCGGTGGCGATGACGTAGCCGAGCCGGTCCTCGAACGAGTGGCGCAGTGTGATCTCCCGGGGTGGCTCGCGGGTCAGCGCCACCTCCAGCACCCCCGGCACCTGCCGGGCCTCGGCGAGTCCGCGCACCTCCACCAGCCGGCCCGCGATTTCGGCGACCAGGAACCGGATCGCCGACGCCCGCTGGTGGACCGGCTCGATCGCCGGCTCGCCGCCGGCCACCCGGGCCACGGTCGCCGCGATCAGATCGATGCCGGTCGCCGCCTGCACCGCTCGCGGGATCATCCCGCCGGCTAGCCGCGGGTTGACCTCGACCACCCGTGGCCCGGCCGCGGTGGCGCGCAGCTCGACGTGCGCCGGCCCCCAGCCGAGCCCGAGCGCCCGCAGCGCCGCCAGCGCGGTCTCCGCCAGCGCAGCGGTCGGACCGGCGGCCGGAAAGTCGTGTCCGATCTCGACGAAGTACGGCTCCGGGCCGAGCAGCTTCGCGGTCACCCCGACCACCCGGTCGTCGAACGTCTCCACCGAGTACTCCGGGCCGGCCAGGTACTCCTCGACCAGCACCCGCCGGCCGAGCCCGGCGGCGAGCGCGGTGGCCGCCGCCGCCTCGACGCTCGCGTCGTCGTCGCACCGGCGGGTGGCGATCGAGCCGGAGCCGGCCGCCGGCTTCACCACCACCGGATAGCCGAGCCAGCGGGCGGTGGCGGCCGCGGCTGCCGGCTGGCGGACCGGGATCGACCGGGGACCCGGTACGCCGGCCGCGCGCAGCCGGGAGCGTTGGGTCGGCTTGTCCCGGCACGCCTCGATCGCGACCGGGTCCGGGTGCGGCAGTCGCAGCGACCGGGCCACCCGGGCGGCGGTGCCGATGAAGTACTCGGAGCTGCTGGTCACCCCGGCCACCTCGCCACCGAGCCGCTGGCAGGCGGCGAGCACCGCAGCCGGGTCGGCGGTGTCGACCCGCTGACTGTCCACGTTGTCGGTCGCCAGGTACGGGTAGCGGGCCGGGTCGCGGGTGAGCACCACCGGCCGGAACCCGAACTCCCGGGCCCGGGCGCAGAACAGCCGGCCGGATCCGGTGGTGTTGCTCTCGACCAGCACGAACCAGCTCATGGCTGCCCCACCACCGAGGCGACCGCGGCCGCCAGCTTGGTATCGGCGTCGGCGAGTGCCGCCCGCCACTGCTGGTGCCACCGCCGGTGGCCGGCCCAGGCGGCGCACGCCCGCTCATACGGCTCCCGGAACCCGCCCGGCCCGCCGCCGTAGGCCAGCGACCGCACCAGCGCCGGCAGGTCGAGGTCCTCGAACCCGGGCAGTGAGGTCTGGCCGGCGGCGACCGCCGCCCGGACCGCCTCCCCCACCCGCCGGTGCGCGGTCCGGAACGGGATGCCCTGCCGCACCAGCCGGTTCGCCAGCGTGGTGGCGGCGGTGAAGCCGGCCTCGGCCCGCTCGGCCATCCGCGCCGGGACCGGCCGGGCCCCGCTGACCAGTACCTGGCTCAGCAGCACCGACTGCTCGGCGGCCCGCAGCCCGGGCCAGATCGCGCCGGTGGCCTCGGTGCCGACCTCGATGCTGTTGGTGAACGGGGTGCCGGCCATGCTGCTCGCCGCCGCCGCCCAGGCCCCGAGCACCTGGCCGGGCTTCGCCTTCACGTGCTCGAGCAGGAACGCGTTGCGCTTCTGCGGCATCGCCGAGCTGCCGCCGACCAGCCGGTCCGGGAACTCGATGAATCCGAACTCGACGGTGCTCCACAGCTGCAGGTCGGTGGCGAGCCGGCTGAGCGTGACCGCCAGGCTGGCCGCCGCGGCGAGCAGCCGCAGCGGCACGTCCCGGCTGGCCACCGCGTCCAGCGCGTGGTCGGTCGGGGCCGCGAAGCCGAGCAGCTCGGCGGTGCGGGCCGGCTCGATCGGCAGGTCGGTGCCGGCGACCGCGCTCGCGCCCAGCGGGCACCGGCGCAGCCCGCCGGCGGCGGCGGCGAGCGCGTCCAGCTCCCGGCCGACCGCCACCGCCACCCCGAGCAGGTAGTAGCCGTAGCTGATCGGCATCGCCGCCTGGAAGTGGGTGTAGACCGGCATCACCACCGACTCGTACGCCCGCGCCCGGGCCAGCAGGATCGCCTCCAGCCGGGTCGCCTGCTCGGCGAACTCCAGCAGCCAGTCGGTGAACGCGAGGTAGGCGATGGTCGCCTTGAGGTCGTTCCGGGACCGTCCGGAGTGGAGTACCCCGCCGATGTCGGCCCCGAGCCGCTCGATCAGGTAGCCCTCGTACATCAGATAGAGGCCGCGCGGGGCGGGCCGGCCGGACAGCGGGGACGGGTCGGCGGCGAGCGCGTCGATCGCGATCAGCAGGCGCCGGGCGGCCTCGACCGGGACCAGCTGCTGCTCGGCGAGCATCACCAGGTGCGCCCGGTCCACCTTCAGCATCAGCGGCAGCTCGGCCGCGATGTCCGCCGGCGCCAGCGGGCCGTAGATCAGCCGCTGGGTACGCCGGCCCAGCTCGCCGGTGATCCTGCCGGTGCTCACGCCGAGCTCACCATCGCGTCCATCACCTCGTCGTAGCTTCGCCGCCCCCAGTCGAACCGGGTCCACGCCCCGCCCGGGTCGGCCGGCCGGGCGACCGGCACCGGCTCGGCCGGCAGCGGGGCCGCCAGGTGCCCGCCGGCGGCCAGCCAGTCGTCGTGGTACACCGTGTCCTGGTAGCGGTACCCTTCGTCGGGCATCATCACCACGGTCAGCGCGTCCGGGTGGTTGGCCGCCCACCAGGCTCCGGCGAGGTAGGCGGCGCCGCTGGTCGGCCCCATGAACAGGCCGTGCCGCTGGTGCAGCCGCCGGGTCGCCAGGTAGGCCGCGGACGCGGCGCACCAGTGCACGCTGTCGAACACCCGGTGGTCCACGTTGGCCGGCATCACGCTCATCCCCAACCCGCGCAGCTGTCGCGGCTGGTCCGGGTGTCCGAACAGGATGCTGCCGTGGGTGTCGACGCCGACCGCCCGGCACTCCGGTAGCACCGACCGGAGGTGGGTGACGGTGCCGCACATCGAGCCGCCCGAGCCGACCGGGCCGACCACGCAGTCGATCTGGCCCAGCGCCTCCACCAGCTGCTCGGCGACCAGCGCGTAGGAGCGCGGGTTGTCGGGGTTGCTGTACTGCTCCGGGCAGAACGTGTCGGGCAGGCTGGCCCGGATCTCGGCCAGCCGGGCCAGCCGGGCCGCCTGGAACCCGCCGGCGCGGGTCCCGGCCTCGGCGCTCACCCGGTCGACCACCGCGCCCAGGTCGGTCAACCGCCGGTACAGCCGGTCGTCGATCACCGGGTCGCTGACCAGGATCAGCTTCCGCCGCATGTGGACAGCCTGGATCGCGAGCGCCAGCCCGAACGTGCCGGAGGTGGTCTCCACCACCACGGTCTCCGGACCGAGCCGGCCGGACTGCTCGGCCCGGCGCAGGATGTACCGGGCCGGCACCAGCTTCATCAACGTGAAGCAGGCCGCGTAGAGGTTGGGCGCCAGCCGGATCAACCGCGGCCACTGGTAGGCCTCGGTCGCCTCCGCGAACGCCGTGCGAACGCTCATCCGACCCCCACCTTCGGTCGGTCGGCGGCCTCCCGGCCGATCACCACGGTGGCCGGCAGGCCGAGCCGGTCCAGGCCGGCGAGGCAGTCGGCTACCGCCGCGTCGATGTCATCCCGCCGGCCGTCGAGGATCACGCCGGCGACGGTGCCGCTGTGGGCGACCTGCACCCCGCAGCCGCCGACCCGCTGGCACAGCTCGAGCAGCGCCGGCAGCGCCGGCTTCGGTAGGTAGCGCTGGTTGATCCGGGCGCTCGCGGTCGCCACCCGGCCGAGCAGCGCCACGTCCCCGGTGGCGACCGCCCGGCGCAGCGCCGCCCGCAGCACTCCGAACGTGGCCAGCTCGTGGTCGTCGTAGTCGGGCGGCCGGAACCGGAGCGTCTCCACCCGGGTGCCGGGCGCGGTGTTGCAGCCGACCACCACCAGCGGCGGCAGCCGGTAGCCGAGCGTCTCCAGCACCACCCCGTCCCGGTGGGCGAACAGCACCACCCGGTCGTCGATCATGATCGAGTCGGAGGCGCGCTCCACCCGGACCGCCAGCGCGCCGATCTCCTCCCGGGTCAGCGCCACCCCGTGGTAGTCGGCGACCGCCCGGATGGTGGCGGTGACGTCGCTGGTCGACGACCCCATCCCGATCCCGCGCGGGATGTCGCTGGTGATCTCGAGCTGGCCGCCCTTGGCCGGAGCCGGGTGGCGGCACAGCTCCCGCAGGGTCAGGATCGCCGCCCGCCGGACCAGCGTCTGCTCGGGCGTGCCGACGATCCCCCAGTGGTGCTGGCTCGGGTGGAAGACCGCGACGCTCCTCCGGCCCGGCACCGGCAGCGTCACCAGCGCCCGCCGCAGCCGGCCGGTGTCGTCGGTGAACGCGCCCTGCAGCAACTCACCGTGGTGGGCCGGCGCGTAACCGACCCCGACCTTGGAACCGGGCGGGTGGAAGACGCTGGTCGAGAGCAATCGGCGGCGCATGGTGGTCCCGTCCCACCACGGACCTAGGCCGCCGGCTTCCGGATCGTGAACGCGAGGCTCTCGTGGTCGTGCTCGTAGTTGCGGTAGCCCGCGTGCGCCGGCTCCCGCCACGCCACCACCTCCACCGAGGCGGCCGTCAACCCGACCGAGTCGAGCAGCTCGGTCAGGTCCTGCTGGTCGTAGAACCGGCAGTAAAAGTCAGCGTGGTCGATATATTCCTTCGGCGCGACCTCACGGATGTCCGGATCGGAGGTTTGGCAGTCGTTCATCGTCCACATGTTCGCGACAATGTGGCCGCCTGGTCGCAGGATCCGGTACATCTCGCGCAGCGCGCCCTCCGGTGCGGTGAGGTGCCCGAGCAGATCCCAGCAGAAAATGCCGTCCACTGAGGAGTCTAGTAGGCCGGTCGCGAACGCGTCCATCTCAAGGAACACGATCCGGTCCCGGACGCCGGCCCGCTGCGCCACCCGCTCGGCGATCCGCATGCCGTTGATAGCGGTATCACCGGCAAGCAGGATCGGCGCGCCCGCCGCCAGTGGCGGCAGGTTCCGGCCGTCACCGCACGGCAGGTCGAGAACCACCGATGCCTTGTGCTCCGCGAACAGCCGGGCCGCGGTTTCCGCATAGGGAACGGGGGGGTCGCCCCAAAGGTTTGCGTGCTCGCCGAGCTGCGACACGTCGTACGCGTCGTTCCACAACGGAATTGCGGCGGCATCCCGTTCCCGGGAGCGAACGTCGATGGTCACGACTGCCTCCCTGCAGGTAAGACGATGAACAGTAATGCTCGATGGGGGTGTAGCTGACCGTAAACGGCACCGCAACCGAACGCAAGCGGGCAGATTTTCGACGCTCCGGAGCGCACAACTTACTTTCCGTAGTTTTCCCAGGTGAAAAGCGGTCGGTAGGTACCGTGTACTCGCACGCGCGTTGAAATTTGTCCCGGATCGGTCCGACCGGACGGACTTATCCGCCGTTAAGGACGATGACGGTCAGTAACGGACTCCAATACCCTACCAGTGCAGTCGCGCCATCAATCGGGCACGAGCGAGGCGCCGGCGACCCCCCTCCGCCGACACAATTCTCAAGCTCGTTGCCTCATCAACGGGGATGGAAACGATATGCGTCACTTCGCCAGCGACTCCGCTGAGTCGTACAAAGTAGGAGTAGTCGACGTCGCGCGTTGGGAACAGTTTGGACTTGGCGATACCTTGCCATTCCAAGCGATGTGGTACACGGTTCCCCCCGCCGCCAGCAGCCCTCGCGACCAACACCCCGAAGTGGAGCTGTCGGTTGTGGTCAGTGGCACCGCCTCGGTGGAAGCGAGCGGCCAGATCACCGATGTGGCTCAAGGATCGTGTTTCCTGCTCGACAGCGAGGAGGCACACATCATCCACAATCGGTCGAATGACGAGCCATTGCACATCTTCACCACCTTCTGGATGCCGAAATGACAGCGGCGGACCATGAGTCGGGCGTGACGGTCATCGTCATCCCCCAGCCCACAGTCAACGGTCCGCTCCACATCGGCCACTTGTCCGGCCCGTACCTCGGCGCGGACATCGCCGCCCGGGCCGCCCGGGCCCGCGGCGAGCGGGTGCTCACGCTGGCCGGGGTCGACGTCCACCCCAACTACGTGCTCACCAAAGCGGAGCTGCTCGGGGTCGACGTGGAAGAGATGGTCACCGGCTACCGGTCCCAGATCATGGCCGCTTACCAGGGCGCCCGGATCGGCTGGGACTTCTTCCTCGACCCGCAGGACCAGGCCTACCAGCGGGCGATCGCCGGGATGCTGCGGGAGCTGGTCGAGCGCGGCACGGTGCCGATGCGGGAGATGACCCTGCACCGGTGCGCCGACTGCGGCCGTACCCTCCATCACTCGTACGTGGTCGGCACCTGCGCGGTGTGCGGGACCGGCGCCAACGGCACCTCCTGCGAAGGCTGCGGCGGCCTGACCTCGGCGCAGAACCTGCGCCACCCGAGCTGCGCCCGGTGCGGCGGCAGCCCGGAGCCGATGGAGCTGACCGTGCCGGTGCTGCCGCTGGAGGACTACCGGGAGCGGCTGGTCGCCGAATGGCTGCAGGCCGAGTGGCCGACCCAGGTCCGGTCGATCCTCCAGCATTACCAGCAGGAGCCGCTGCCGGACTACCCGCTCGCCTACCCCACCAACTGGGGCATCGAGTGCGATGGGCCGCTGGCCGGGATGCGGGTGGACTTCCCCACCGAGCTCGGCTTCAGCTACCTGTACGGGCCGGCCACCGCGCTCCGGCCGGAGGCGCGGACGCTCGACGAGCGGGTCGCCGCGTTCGACGAGGTCGAAGGGGTCTGGCACTTCAACGGCATGGACAACACCTTCTACTTCACCGTGCTCTACCCGGCGATCCTCGCCGCCGCCGGGGTGAGCACCCCGAAGGCGCTCGGCGCCACCGTCAACGAGCTCTACCTGCTCGAGGGCCAGAAGTTCTCGACCAGCCGCAACCACGCCCTGTGGGCCGACGAGTTCCTGGCCAAAGAGGACCCGGAGCTGGTCCGGCTCTACCTGTCCTGGGACCGGCCGGACCGGTACGAGAGCGACTTCACCGAGGCCGGGTTCCGGGCCTTCTGCGACTACGTGCGGCCGCTGCTGGCCGGCAACCCGCCGGCCCAGGGTCCACCATCGACACTGGCCGCCGCCGAGCTGGAGCGCGCCGAGCGGGCGCTGCGGCTGACCGGGTTCGACTCGGCGCTGGCGGTCCGGTGCCTGGTCACCGCGCTGTCGGCCGGCGCCGGCGCCGACTCGGTGGCGCTCACCGCGCTGACTGGGAGGTAGCGGCCGGTGCGGGTGGGTGTGATCGGTGGCGGACTGGCGGGCGCGCTGCTCGCCTGGCGGCTGGCGGCCGCGGTCGCCGGCGACGGCCGGGTGACGCTGGTGCTCGGCGGCCGGCACCGGGCCGACGCCACCGGCGCCTCCGGCGGCGCGGTCCGCGGCTACGAACCCGACCCGCGGCAGTGCCGGCTCGCCACCGACAGCCTGGTCGAGCTGCTGGCCAGCCCGACCCTGCAGCGGTGGGGATCGTTCCAGCCGGTCGAGTCGGTCTACCTGCACCCGGCCGGCACCACCGTGGACCTCACCGCCGTCGAGCGCGGCCTGCCCGGCTCGGCCGAGCTGCTCACCGGCGCCGACCTGGCCGGCCTCGGTTGGGCAGAAGTGCCGGCGGACGCGGTGGCGGTGCGGGAACGGCGCGCCGGTTACCTGGCCCCCGGCCGGCTGCGGGAGGCGGTGATCGCCGACGCCGCCGCCCGGCGTGGGGTCCGGCTGCTGCCGGCGCCGTTGGCGGCGCTCGCCGCCGACGACCCGTTCCGCTGCCAGGTGGCCGGCCGGTGGCACGACTTCGACACGGTGGTGATCGCCGCCGGCGCCTGGACCGGGTCGGTGCTCGCGGCGGCCGGCCTGCCCGCCGACGGCTACCGCACCAAGGCGATCCAGTACGCGATCCACCGCACCGGCGGCTGGCGACCGCCGCAGTTCGTCGACGAGCTCACCGGCCTGTACGGGCGGCCGGTCGCCGGCGACCGGCTGCTGCTCGGGCTCCCGACCGACCGGTGGGGGGTGGCTCCGGACCGGCCGCCGGTCACCGCCGGGCTCGCCGACCGGGCCGCCCGGCTGGCCGCCGACCGGTTCCCCAAGCTGCGGCTCGGTCCGATCGTCCGGACCGCGGTCGCCGCCGACTGCTACCGGTCGCAACCCTCGTTGTCCCTGCAGCCGGTGCTGGCTGGCCGGCTGTTCACGTTCACCGGTGGCGCGGGCGGGTCGGTCAAGACCGCCCTCGCCGCGAGCCGGGAGGCCGTCACCCAACTCGTCGCCCCCGGCGCAACGCCCGCCCTGACCCCCCTTGGACCCAGCGAAGGCACATCATGACCGACCACCCGCAGTCAGCTGAGATTCCGCGATACCACACCGTGGGCGTTGGCGCTGGACCCGCCAACCTGAGCCTCGCGGCGCTGTTCCAGTCCGCGACCTCGGAGACGATCGCACTGTTCGAGCGGTCGCCCGGGCCCTGGTGGCACAACGATCTGCTCCATCCCGGGGTCCGCATGCAGACTTCCTGGATCAAGGACCTGGTCTCGCTTGTCGACCCGCGACACGAACTGACCTTCCTCAACTACCTGGTCACCTCCGGCCGGCTGTTCGCGTTGCTGAACGCGCAGTTCGACGTGATCCCGCGCCAGGAGTACGTCCGCTACCTGGCGTGGGCCGCGAGCAAGCTGCGGGGCATCCACTACGGCGTCGAGATCGACCGGATCTCGTTCGACGACGACGGCTTCACGGTCTACTCCCGCGGCGTGCCGCAGGCGAAGTCCGAGCACCTGGTGATCGGCGTGGGCAGCGCGCCGGTGATCCCGCCCGAGCTGTCCGGGCTGCCGCCGGAGCAGGCGTTCATCGCCGACCTGCTGGCGCAGCGGCTGCCGGAGATGCGGACCGATCCGGACCAGCCGGTGGCGGTGGTCGGCGGCGGCCAGACCGGCATCGAAGCCACCATGAAGCTGCTCACCAGCGGGTTCACCGACATCCGGTGGTTCGGCCGGCGGCTGTGGTTCGACACGATCGACGACTCGCCGTGCGCCAACGACGTCTACCGGCCGGCCCACATGCGCTCGCTGCAGCGGCTGTCCCCGGCCACCCGGCGGCGGATCATCAAGGGCCTGGACCCGACCGGCGACGCCCTCACCCCCGGTGCGCTGCGCAGCCTCTACCAGGCCAACTACGACCGGCTGCTGGAGCTCGGCCATTTCCCGGTGCGGCTCTATCCGGCCCGCAACGTCACCCGCGGCCAGCTCGACGGCGGCGAGATCGTACTCACCTGCCAGGCGCCCGAGCAGATCGAGGAACACCGGGTCCGGCGGGTGGTGATCGCCACCGGCCGGGAGAGCATGCCGATCCCGTTCGACGACGACCTGCGCGAGCGGGTCGAGTTCAACGACGAGGGTGAGCCGGTGATCGAGCCGGACCTGTCGGTGCGCTGGAAGGGCATGAACGGCCACCACATCTACGCCCTGAACCGGGCCCGGTTCAGTCACGGCCTCACCGACACCAACCTGACCCTGCTGCCGGTCCGGGCCGCGCTGGTGCTCAACTCGATGTTCGGCCGCGAGCTGTTCAAGATCGAAGACGAGCTGTGCCCGGTCAACTGGTGATGAACGCCCCGATCAACTACGACGGTCGCCGGTTCCGGCCGGCCGACGCCCGGCCGGCCGGGGAACCGCCGCCGACCGGTCTGTACCACCAGGACGGTGACCTGGTCTGGGCGGAGTTCGGCGGCGGCACGATCCGGGCCGGCCGGCTGGTCGGCCGGTGCCGGCCGGACGGCGCGATCGACGCCGCCTACTGCTGGGTGACCACCACCGGTGAGACGGTGGCCGGCAGCTGCCTGACCGTCCCGACCGTGCTCGCCGACGGCCGGCTCCGGCTCACCGAGCGCTGGCAGCGGCTGGACGGGTCGGTCGGGGTCTCCTATGTGGAAGAGGTGGAGCAATGACAGCGGAGCGGCCACAGCTGCTGGTGATGGCGACCGGGGTCGGCCGGGTCTACCGGGAGTACCTGCTGGCGTCGATGAGCGAGCGGTACCGGCTGCACCTGCTCGGTGGTGCCGAGCCGACCTGGGAGCGGGCCTACGTCACCGGCTGGACGATCGCCGGCGACCCGCTGGAGACCGTCGACGCCGCCGACCTGATCGCCGCCGCCCGCGGCGTACCGGCCGACGGCGTGTTCACCTGGGACGAGGCGCGGGTGCTGCAATGCGCCAAGGTCGCCGCCGCGCTCGGCCTGCCCGGCGGCGACCCGGAGGCGATCATGCGGTGCCGGGACAAGCACCGTACCCGGGAGGCGCTCGCCGCGGCCGGCGTGCCGCAGCCCGCCTCGGTGCTGGTCTCGACCGCCGAGGAGGCGCTGGCGGCGGCGGACCGGATCGGCTACCCGGTGGTGCTCAAGCCGCGGGCACTCGCGGCCAGCCTGGGGGTGGTACGGGTGGACACACCCGACGAGCTGGCGGAGCGGTTCGAGTTCGCCCGCGACACCACCGTGCCCGGCGCCTGGCAGTACGACGCGGCGGCGCTGGTCGAGGAGTACCTCCCCGATCCGGAGGTGAGCGTGGACTCGGCGGTCCACCAGGGCACCGTGTACCCGATGTTCCTGGCCCGCAAGGAGATCGGCTACCCGCCGTACTTCGAGGAGGTCGGGCATGTGGTCGACGCGGCCGACCCGCTGCTCACCGACCCGGCGATCCGGCAGGTGGTGCAGGACACCCACACCGCGCTCGGGTTCCGGGACGGCATGACCCACACCGAGCTCAAGCTCACCGCCAGCGGCCCGAAGGTGATCGAGGTGAACGCCCGGCTCGGCGGCGACCTGATCCCCTACCTTGGGCTGCTCGCCACCGGCATGGACCCGGGGCTGGCCGCGGCGGCGGTGGCGGTCGGGAAGCCGCCCGAGCTCACCGCCACCCGCCGGCGGGTGGCGGCGGTCCAGTTCTTCTACGCCGAGCACGACGACACCACCATCGGCGAGATCCGGTTCGACGCGGCCGGCCTACCGAAGCCGATCGAACTCGCTGAGCCGCTGGTGAAGCCCGGCACGGTGGTCTCCCCGCCACCGAAGGGGACGCTGTTCGGCCGGATCGCGGTGGCGGTGGCGGTCGCCGACGACGTCGAGGAGTGCCGCGACGCGCTGACCGGGGCGCGAGCGGCCCTGTCCTATTAGCAGCGTGTGAGCGGGGTGAGAATGATGCAGCGCTACGCGATCGTGGTGGATCCACTCGGGACCGGCCAGGAGTACCCGGCGGCGTTTCGCGAGGCCGGGGTCGAGACGGTCGCGGTGCTGACCAGTCCGGAGCCGATCCCGCTGTACCGCAGCTCGTGGCACCCGGAGAACTTCCAGCACATCCACGTCTTCGACGGCGACCTGGCGGGGCTGGCCAGCACGCTGCGCGACTACCGGCCGATCTGCCTGATCGCCGGCTCCGAGACCGGGGTGGAGCTCGCCGACGCGCTGGTCGAGCGGGTGGTGCCGGGTACCGGCCACGTGCCCGAGCTGGCCGCGGCCCGGCGGGACAAGTGGGCGATGGCGCAGGCGCTGCAGCGGGCCGGCATCCCGCACCTGCGACAGATCTGCAGCGACGACCCGGCCGAGATCGACCAGTGGCTGCGGGACACCGGACTTGACACGGGCCGGGTGGTGGTGAAGCCGCCGAAGAGCGCCGCCACCGACAACGTCCACATCGTCGACCAGGGCAAGGACTGGCGGCCGCTGTTCGACCAGATCTACGGGCTGGTCAACGAGTTCGGGTTGCGCAACGACGCGGTGCTGGTGCAGGAGTACGCCGACGGTCCGGAGTTCCTGATCGACAGCTACTCGGTCGACGGCACGCACGGGCTGGTCGACGTCTGCCGGTACAAGAAGGTCCGCAAGGGCGACCGGGTCGGCATCTACGACCTGGTCGACTTCATCGAACCGGACCACCCGGACACGCTCACGGTCTGGCCGTACGCCCAGCGGGTGCTCGACGCGGTCGGGATCCGCAACGGCTGCTGCCACACCGAGGCGATCCTGACCCGGAACGGCCCGCGGCTGCTGGAGGTCGGGGCCCGGCCGGCCGGCGGTGGCCACCAGATGATCTCCAAGCTGGCCACCGGCGACAACCACATCCTGCGGACCGTCGCGCACCGGGTACGGGGCGAGTTCAAGGAGAGCTACCAGCTGGTGCAGCACGTCTGCAGCGTGGTGATCACCGCCCCGCACGCCGGCCGCTGGCGCAACCAGGAGATCTTCGCCGACGTCAGCTCGCTGCCGACCTACTGGGCCGAGCACTTCTACTTCCACACCGGCGACCAGGTGCCGGCCCCGGCGGGCCTGTCCAGCATGCTCGGCTGGGTGGTGCTCGCCTCGAAGGACCGGGACGCGATGATGGCCGACTACCGCCGGATCAAGGACCTCGAACGACAGATCGATGTGGAGCCGTGATGTCTGACCTAGCTACCCTGACCGAGCTCAACGACCAGTTCATCGAGGCGTTCCGGAAGGGTTCGTGGGAGCTGCTGCGCCCGATCCTCTCCCCCTCGTTCTCCTACCTGGACGGCAGGACCGGCGAGGTCTGGAGCCAGCAGCGCTACATCGAGAACCTGGATGGGCATCCGCTGCCCGACCTCACCATCGATCAGGTCGTGATCCATGTGGACGGCGACGTCGCGGTGGTCTCGGCCCGCACCTCCGCCCGCCCCGGCCGGTACAGCCGGTACGTCGACACCTACGAGCGCCGGCCAGAAGGCTGGCGGTGCGTCCACGCCTGCGTCTGGCCGCTACCGAGCTAGCCCTGGCTACCCGTAGAAATCGGCGGCGGTCAGGATCACGAACAGCAGCACCGACAGGATCGACCCGGCGATCCCGCACGCCACGCCGGCGATCGCCATCGACCGGTTGTTGGCGAGGCCGTCGCTGACTTTCTTCAGCCCGAGCACCCCGAGCACGATCCCGGCGACGCTCAACGGCAGGCCCAGGTAGCAGCAGAGGCTGAGGACGATCCCGCTGATCCCGAAGATCATGCCGAGCAGGCCGAGCGTGTTCTGCGGCTGGACGGGGAGCGGGGTCGACACCGGCGGTGGCCGGAACTGCGGCCCCGGGAACATCGGCGGCGGGGGCGGCAACGGCGTGGTCGGGCGGACCCGGGCCGCCGATCCGGACGCGACCACGCCGCGGGCCGCCCGGGCCAGCTCGGCCGCCGATCCCCAGCGCCGCTCGGGGTCCGGCGCCAAGGCCCGCTCCACCACCGCGGCGATCGCCGGCGGGACGTCGGGGCCGAGCGGCGGCGGTGGCTCCCGCAGCCGGCGCATCGCCACGTCGAACGGGTTCTCGCCGTCGAACGGGCGCCGGCCGACCAGGCACTCGTAGGCCACCACCCCGAGCGCGTACACGTCCGACTGCGGGGTGGCCGGCTTGCCGAGGATCTGCTCCGGGGCCAGGTACGAGACCGTCCCGACCACCGCGCCGGTGGCGGTGAGCGGGCTCGCGGCGATCGACCGGGCGATCCCGAAGTCGGTGAGCACCACCGTCTCCTCCGGAGTGACCAGCAGGTTGCCGGGCTTGACGTCCCGGTGCACCACGCCCTTGTCGTGCGCGGCCTGCAGCGCGTCGCCGGCCTGCGCCACGAACGCCATGGTGCGGATCGGGTCGAGTCGGCCGGCCCGGTACAGCCGCCGGGCCAGCGACTCGCCCTCGATGTACTCCATGACCAGGAACGCCAGCTCCGGATCGCTGTGGTAGTCGTGGACGGCGACCACCCCGTGGTGCTTGATCCGGGCCATCGTCTGGGCCTCGACCTGGAACCGTTCCCGGAACCCGGGCTCGTCCAGCAACTCGGCCCGGACGATCTTCACCGCGATGGTGCGGTCCAGCGCCGTGTCGGTGCCGCGCCACACCTCGCCCATGGCGCCACCACCGACCCGCTCGTCCAACCGGTACCGCTGCGCGAGCACAGTCCCAGGGCTCGCCATCGCCCTCCCCTCGTCGACCTGCTCACGGTAGCGGACCGCCGCCAGCCGCGGTGGTCAGCCGGCGGCCGCCTGGAGGGCGCGGCGGGTGAGCACGGTCGCGAGGTGCCGGCGGTAGTCAGCGGACGCGGTGTGGTCGGACGGTGGCGACGTGCCCTCGGCGGCCAGTGCCGCGGCCTCGGCGATCCGGTCCGGTGCGGCGCCGGCCAGCGCCTGCTCAACCGCGGTCGCCCGGACCGGGGTCGGGCCCATCCCGGTGAGCGCGACCCGGGCGCCGGCGATGCTGCCGTTCTGGCGCTGCACCGCGACCGCGACCGCCACCGTCGCCCAGGCCTGGGCGGTCCGGTTGACCTTCGAGTACGTGGTCTGCCAGCCGGCCAGCTTCGGTACCCGGACCTCGACCAGCACCTCGTCGGGCGCGAGCGTGGTGGTGAAGTAGTCCACGAAGAACTCCCGGGCGGGCACCGTCCGGGTGCCGTTCGGACCGGTGATCACCAGCTCGGCGTCCAGCGCCAGCACCGCCGCCGGCAGGTCACCGGCCGGGTCGGCGTGGGCCAGCGAGCCGCCGATCGTGCCCCGGTGCCGGACCTGCCGGTCGCCGATGGTCGCCGCCGCCTGCGCGAGCAACGGCACCCGGGACTCCGCGGCGAGCTCGGCGTGGGTGGTCATCGCACCGATCACCAGCGTGTCGCCGTCCTCCCGGACACCGCGCAGCTCGGCCACGCCGGCCAGGTCCACCAGCACCGACGGCGCCGCCAGCCGCAGCCGCAGCACCGGCAGCAGGCTGTGGCCGCCAGCCAGCACCTTCGCGTCCTCGCCGGCGCTCGCGAGCGCCGCCACCGCGTCGGCCACGGTGGCCGGTCGTTGGTAGTCGAACGCTGCCGGGATCATGCCTGGACCTCCTTGCTGGCTTGCTTGCCGGCTTGCAGCGCCCGCCAGACCCGCTCCGGGGTGCAGGGCATCTGGATGTCGTTGACGCCGTACGGCCGCAGCGCGTCCACGATCGCGTTGACCACCGCCGGGGTGGCGGCGATCGTGCCGGCCTCGCCCACTCCCTTCACCCCCAGCGGGTTGGTGGTGGACGGGGTCTCGGTCCGGTCGGTGACCAGCTCCGGCAGGTCGGCCGCGCTGGGGATGGTGTAGTCGGCCAGCGAGCCGGTGACCAGGTTGCCGTCGGCGTCGTAGACCGCCTCCTCGAACAGCGCCTGGGCGATCCCTTGGGCGACCCCGCCGTGCACCTGGCCCTCGACGATCAGCGGGTTGATGACCCGGCCGACGTCGTCGACGGCCACGTACTTCCTGATCTTCACCGCACCGGTCTCGGTGTCCACTTCGACCGCGCACAGGTGGGTGCCGTGCGGGAACGAGAAGTTCTGCGGGTCGAAGGTGGCGTCCGCGTCCAGCTGCGGCTCCACCCCGTCGGGCAGGTCGTGGGAGGTGAACACCGCCAGCGCGCAGTCGGCGATGGTCTTCGCCGCCGACGGGGTGCCCTTGACCCGGAACGCGCCGTCGCTGAACTCCAGGTCGTCCGGCGAGCACTCGAGCAGGTGCGCGGCGATCGGCCGGGCCTTCTCGCGGACCTTCTGGCAGGCCATGGTCAGCGCGATCCCGCCGACCGTCAGCGACCGCGACCCGTACGTGTCAAGTCCCTTGTGGGAGGTGCGGGTGTCGCCGTGCAGCACGGTCACGTCCTCGAACGGCACCCCGAGCTGGTCAGCGACGATCTGGCTCCAGGCGGTGACGTGCCCCTGCCCGTGCGGGCTGGTGCCGGTCACCACCTCGGCCTTGCCGCTGGGCAGGATCCGGACGCTGGCGGTCTCCCACCCGCCGGCGCCGTACCGCAGCGCGCCGAGGATCCGCGACGGCGCCAGGCCGCACATCTCGGTGTAGGTGGACACGCCGATCCCCAGCTGCACCGGGTCACCGGCCTCCCGGCGGGCCGCCTGCTCGGCCCGCAGCTGCTCGTAGCCGAACAGCTGCATCGCCTTGTCGGTGGCGGCGGCGTAGTCGCCGGAGTCGTACTCCAGCCCGGCCACGGTGGTGTACGGGAACTGGTCGATCCAGTTGCGGCGCCGCACCTCCAGCGGGTCGAGGTCGAGTTCAGCGGCGAGCTCGTCCATGATCCGCTCGATCGCGTACGTCGCCTCCGGCCGGCCGGCGCCGCGGTAGGCGTCGGTCTTCGTGGTGGTCGTGAACACGCCGGTGCACTCGAGCCGGTACGCCGGGAACTTGTAGATGCCGTTGTACATGAACGCCCCGAGGATCGGCACGCCGGGCGTGACGATGCCGAGGTAGGCGCCCATGTTGGCGAGCAGCTTGACGTCGATCCCGGTGACCGTCCCGTCCCGCCGGGCGTACAGCGTGACGTCCTGGATCATGTCCCGGCCGTGGTGGCCGGAGACCATCGTCTCCGACCGGGACTCGATGTACTTCACCGGCCGGCCGACCCGGTTCGCCGCCGTGAAGGTGATCCACTCCTCCGGCGTGATCGCCAGCTTGCCGCCGAATCCGCCGCCGACGTCCGGCGCGATCACCCGGATCTTGTGCTCCGGGGTGCCGGTGGTGGCCGACAGCAGGAACCGCATGATATGCGGGATCTGGGTGGCCGACCAGATCGTCCACTCGCCACCGGTCGGGTCCACCAGCACGCTACGCGGCTCCATGAAGGCCGGAATCAGTCGCTGCTGGACAAACCGCCGGCTGACGGTGATCTCGGCCTGCTCGGCGGCCTCCGCCACCGACCCACCGGTGCCGGCGTCGGCCGAGTCGAACACCCAGGTGTAGCACTTGTTCGTGCCGGCCTCGGCGTGCACCAGCGGTGCGCCCTCGGCGAGCGCCGCCTCCATGTCCAGCACCGCCGGCAGCGGCTCGTAGTCCACATCGATCAGTTCCAGCGCGTCGATGGCGCTGGCCCGGTCCCGGGCCACCACCACCGCGACCGGCTCGCCGACGTGGCGGACCTCGGAGACCGCCAGCGGCGGGTAGGTCGGCAGCACCGTGTCCTCTGTGACCGGCCAGGCGCAGGCCATGACGCCCTGGCTGTCGGCGACGTCGGCGCCGCTGAACGCGGTGACCACGTTCGGCGCGGCCAGCGCGCCGGACACGTCCACTCGCGAGATTCGCGCGTGCGCGTGCGGGCTGCGCAGGATCGCCATGTGCAGCATGCCGGGCACGGTGATGTTCTCGGTCCAGCGGGTACGGCCGGTGAGCAGCCGAGCGTCCTCTTTGCGCAGCCGAGCCCGGCCGATTTCCGGGGTGGCGATGGTCGCGGTCATGCGGCGCTCACCTCCGAGGACGCGGCGGCGGCCTGGACCGCCCGGACGATGTTCTGGTAACCGGTGCAGCGGCACAGGTTTCCTTCCAGCCCCTCCCGCACCTGCTGGTCGGTCGGTTGGGGAGTTTCCCGGAGCAGGTCCACCGCGGCCATGATCATGCCGGGCGTGCAGAACCCGCATTGCAGGGCGTGGTGCTCGTGGAAGGCGCGCTGGACCGGATGGTCACCGCCGAGCCCTTCGATGGTGGTGACCTCCCGGCCATCGGCCTGGACGGCGAGCACCGTGCAGCTCTTCACCGCCCGTGGCACCCCGTCGGAGTCGGTCATCAGCACCGTACAGGCACCACAGTTGCTGGTGTCGCAGCCGACAACGGTGCCCACTTTGCCAAGTTGTTCGCGAAGGTAGTAAACGAGCAGAGTCCGGGCCGGTACGTCATCTTCGTAGCGGGTCCCGTCAACCGTGATTGCGACTCGGGGCATTGAGTCCTCCCGCGAAGCCGGAGTTAGAGGTTTCAGTCAACTCCTTCCGGCCAGCGACGGCAAGCCCTAGCCGTGGTGCAATTGCGACGGATCAGCGGCGCATGCGGTCGGCGAGCGTGTCCAGCGCCGCCAGGCTGTGGCCGGCCACCAACTCGTCGAGGTACGGGACCGCCGCCGCGAGTCCGCCGACGGTCGGCGCGAACCCGGCCCGGCCCGCGTGCGGGGTCACCCACAGCGTCCGGTGGGCGAGCCGGGACAGCCACGCCATCGCCTGCCGCAGCTCCGCCAGGTCGCCGCATTCCCAGCCGTCGCTGCAGATCACCACGACCGCGCCCCGGGCCATCCCGCGATGGCCGTACTCGCGCAGAAAGCTGGTGAGCGCGCCGCCGAGCCGGGTGCCGCCGCGCCAGTCCGGCACCAGCTGCCCGGCCGCGCCGACCGCCGCGTCCGGGTCCCGCTGCCGCAGTGCCCCGGTGATCCGGGTGAGCCGGGTGCCGACCGTGAACGCCTCGGTGTGGGCCGGCCGCACCCGGACCGCGGCGTGGGCGAACCGGAGCAGCGAGTCGGCGTACGGCGCCATCGAACCGGAGATGTCCAGCAGCAGCACCAGCCGCCGGGGCCGGGTGGCCGGCCGGCGCCGGGCCAGCCGGGCCGGCTCGCCCAGGCCGCGCAGCATGCTCCGGATCGTCCGGCGGGCGTCCACCCGGTGACCCGACCCGCCCCGGTACCGGCGGGATCGGCGCAGCGACACCGCCGGCGCCAGCATCGCCAGCAGTCGCCGAACCTCGGCTCGCTCCTCGTCGGTGAGGGTGGCCAGGTCGCGGTGGCGGAGCAGATCGGTGGCGGAGGCCTGGGCCGCGACCGCGACCTCGCCGGCGGCGTCACCGGTGGCTCCGTCGGTCGGGTCGGCGGTGAGCTGGGCGGTCAGCCGGCGCTTCTGGTGCGGCCGGGCCGGCCGCTGCGGCCGGGCCGTCCACAGCGCGTCGTACCGGCGGATCTCCTCCCGGCTGCCGCAGAGGGTGAGCCGGCCGGCCCAGTACAGCTCGGTCGGGCCGAGCGCGTCGAGCGCCTGCAGCAGCGCCGGTACCCGGTCCGGCGCCACCGGCACCCCGGCGGCCCGGACCGCGTCGACGAACCGCTGCACGGCCGCGATCACCGCGGGTTCCTCAGCCACTCGCGAGCAGCGCTTCCCATCCGGACTTCCGCACCCGCTCGGTGTCCTCCCGCAGCTTGACCACTGCGCCGAGGGTGGCCTCGGCGGTCTCAGCGGTCAGCTGCTCGGCGCCCAGCAGTTGCAGCGCCCGAGCCCAGTCGATCGCCTCCGCCACCCCGGGCGGCTTGGCCAGGTCCAGCTCGCGCAGCCGGCTGGTCGCCTCGGCGACCTGCCGGGCCAGCCGCTCGGTGACCGCCGGCAGCCGGACCTTCAGGATCGCCACCTCCCGCTCCGGATCCGGATGCTCCACCCAGTGGTAGAGGCAGCGGCGCTTGAGCGCGTCGTGGACCTCCCGGGTCCGGTTGCTGGTGATGACCACGGTCGGCGGCGGGTCGGCGACGATCCGGCCCAGCTCCGGGATGCTGACCGCCCAGTCGCTGAGCAACTCCAGCAGGTATGCCTCGAACTCGTCGTCGGCTCGGTCGACCTCGTCGATCAGCAGCAGGCAGGGCGCCGACTCGACCGCCCGCAGCAGCGGCCGGGCGACCAGGAACCGCCGGTCGTAGAGGCTTGCCTCCACCTGCTCCAGCCGCTGGTCGCGGTCGAGCGCCTCGACCGCCCGCAGGTGCAGGATCTGCCGCGGGAAGTCCCAGTCGTAGAGCGCCTGCGCCACGTCCAGCCCTTCGTAGCACTGCAGCCGGATCATCGGCAGGCCGGCCGCCTCGGCGAGCCCGGCCGCGAACGCGGTCTTCCCGACCCCGGCCTCGCCCTCCAGGAACAGCGGCCGGTTCATCTTGATCGCGAGCCAGCCGGCGGTGGCCAGGCCGGGGTCGGCGAGGTAGCCGGTGCCGGCGAGCGCCCGGGACAGGTCCGCCGGCGAATCGATCATGGCTGCCCTCCTCGACCCGGGGACGCGCGTGTAGCGCAACCGTATCGCGGGTACTGGTGGGGCTGAAGCGAGAACGTAAACCTGGAGGTACGCATGAACCGGCTTCGCGAGTCCCGTCCGGTGCGGCGAGCCCGGCAAGAGACGGCCACCGCTTGGCAGCGAGCGAACAACGCCGCGCTGGCACTGCGTGGCCGGACTCCCCCGGCGAACAACCGCAAGTGGCTGGGCACCGGCCTGGCGATCGGTACGGCGATCGGGGCCGCCGGCGCGGCGGTGCTGCGCCGCAACCGCGACGGTGAGGCGACCGGACGGGATCCGAGGTAGCGGGCGATCCGTACGCTGGTGGCGTGACGCGCATCCGCGAGCTGGCCGAGCAGACGCCGGCCACCCGTGCCCGCCACGTCGACCTGTTCCGAGCGGTCGCGATCACGGCGGTCGTGGTCGGCCACTGGCTCATCATGGTGGTCGAGTACGACCGCCGTGGCGCGCTCGACGGCACCAGCGCGCTGCGCGACCTGACCTGGGCGCACCCGGTCACCTGGCTGTTCCAGGTGATGCCGCTGTTCTTCATGGTCGGCGGGTTCGCCAACGCCCTCTCGTACCAACGACAGCGGGAGCGGAGCCGGACCCCGGCGCAGTGGCTGCTGGACCGCGGCGCCCGGCTGGTCCGGCCGACCGTCGTGCTGCTGGTGGCGCTGGCGGCCGGTGCGGCGGTCACCCGGCTGCTCGGGGCGGCGCCCGACCAGATCGGCCGGGCGGTCTGGCTGGCCACCCTGCCGCTGTGGTTCCTGATCGCCTACCTCGGCGTGGTGGCGTTGACGCCGGTGATGTTCCGGCTGCACGAGCGGGCCGGGCTGGCCGTACCGGTGGTGCTGCTGGTGCCGGTGGTCGCCGGCGACCTGCTCCGGTTCCGGTACGGGGAAGCCTGGGCGTACGGGAACTTCGCCTTCGCGTGGCTGGCGATTCACCAGCTCGGGTTCGCCTGGCGGGACGGCCGGTTCGGGCAGCGGGCGGCGACCGGGCTGCTCGCCGGCGGCCTGGCCGGGCTGGTCCTGCTGACGGTCGCCGGGCCGTACCCGGTGAGCATGGTGACCGTGCCCGGGGCCGAGCTGCAGAACTCGTCGCCGCCGTCGCTGGCGCTGGTGGCGCTGGCCGCCGCCCAGCTCGGGCTGGTGTTGCTGCTGGCCGGGCCAGCGGAGCGGTGGCTGCGGCGCCGGCGGCCGTGGCTCGCGGTGGTCGCCGCCAACGCGGTGATCCTCACGGTGTTCCTGTGGCACATGACCGCCGCCGTGCTCACCACCGTGGCGCTGCACCTGCTGGACCGGCTGCCGACCTTCGATGTCCGGTCGGCCGAGTGGCTACTGTGGCGGGTGCCGTGGCTGGCCGCGCTCGCGATCGTCCTCGCGGTCCTGGTTGCGATCGTCGGCCGGGTGGAGACGATGCGGGTGGCCCCGGCCGCTGACCGTCCGATGTGGCTAGTAGCGGCCGGTTACGTTGCGATGATGGTCGGCCTGCTGTGGCAGGCGCTTGCCGGCAGCGCCAGCCACGGGCCGTTCGCGCTGCCGACCGGTGCGCTGGTGCTGTTCCTCGCCGGCGCGGCCGTCCTGCTGGTGGTGCCGCGGCGATGAGCGATGACCGGCGGGCTCCGACGAGCCACGAGCGGCGGACCGGGCTACCGTGGGACGCGTCCTATCGGGATGGTCCCGCACCGTGGGACATCGGGCGGCCGCAACCGGCGATCGTACGCGTGGCCGCCGGCTTCGTTGGCCCGGTGCTCGACGCCGGCTGCGGTACCGGCGAGAACGCGCTCCACATCGGCTCGCTCGGCCTGCCGGTGCTGGGCGTCGACGTGGCCGAGACCGCGATCGGGATGGCCCGGGCGAAGGCCGAGCAGCGCGGGATCGCGGCGGAGTTCGCGGTGGCCGACGCGCTCCGGCTGGACCGGTTGGGCCGCCGGTTCACCACGGTCGTTGACAGTGGACTGTTCCATACCTTCGAGGGCGACGAGCGGTCGGCGTACGTGGCGAGCCTCCGGTCGGTGACCGAGCCGGGCGGGGCGGCGTACATCCTGTGCTTCAGCGACCAGGGTTCGGACCTCGGCCCGCACCCGGTGAGCCAGCCGGACCTGCGGGCGGCGTTCGAGGCGGACGGGAGCTGGCAGGTCGCCGCGATCGAACCGGACCAGATCGAGACCCGGTTCCACGACCACGGCGCACCGGCCTGGCTGGCGACGATCAGGCGGCGCTAGGTTTGGCGGTCAGCTGCCGGCCGGGGCTTCGACCGTCAACAGCGCGGCGAGCTGCCGCAGGATGCCCGGCCGGGCCCGGTAGTAGACCCAGGTGCCGCGCCGCTCGGCGTCGACCAGGCCGGCCTGCCGCAGCGTCTTGAGGTGGTGCGAGATGGTCGGCCCCGACAGCGGGAACGCCGGGGTCAGCTCACACACGCAGATCTCCCCGTCCGGAGCCGAGGCGATCATCGACATCAGCTGCAGCCGGACCGGGTCGCCGAGCGCCTTGAACGCCGACGCGAGCACCGCCGCCGACTCGGCCGGGATCCGGCGTTCGCTGATCGGCGGGCAGCACGGCTGACCAGCGTTCAGGTCGGTCAGGGTCAGGGTCGCGGCCTGATTCGACATACGTCTAGGTTGACAGATGTCGAATCAATGTGCAACCCTTCTGTTTCGACGAACGTCTAGACAGCGCCGACTCGGGCCCGGTCCAGGCGCGAGGGAGAGGAGTCGTGTGATGAGCGAGTCAACTCGGACCGAGGGTGGGTTCGCGGGCGACGCGGCGGCCGCGCTGGCGGTGGCCGGCGCGGGCGGTTGCTGCGGCAACCCGGCCCAGACCACCAACCTGGCATTGCCGGACGCGGCCGACCCGGTGGCGAGCCCGTGCTGCGGCACCCCGGCCGACGCCCAAGCGGCCGGCTCATGCTGCGGCACCAGCGCCAAGGCCGAGGCGACGGCCTCGGGCGCGGGTTGCTGCGGATGAGCACGACCAGCCGGTACGAAGTGACGGCGCCGCCCGGCCTGGCTGGCGTACTCAGCAAGGTCTCGGGCGAGCGGATGGCCGCGACCGTCGCGGCGTTGGCGGCCGAGGAGTACGCCGGGCGGCGGGTCGGCTCGGCCGGTGGCGCCGCCGCCCGAGGCTGGCTCCAGCACCAGCTCGCCGAGCTCGGCGCGACGTTCGACGTCGACCCGTTCCCGGTACCGGCGGTGCCCGAGGTCTACGCCGCGCCGCACGCGCAGTGGTCCGACGGCGAGCGCATGGTGCCGCTGGCGTTCGGCCGGCAGGTGGCGGTGCCGGTGGCGTCGGCCGACCTGCCGGCGCCCCGCCGGGGCTCGCTCGGGGTCGCCGGCGCCGACCCACCAGCCGGCCGGTGGCTGCTGGTGCCGGCCGGGATGAGCCTGCCCGACGCGTACCGCCACGCCGGCGCCGCGGCCGGGCTGCTGCAGGCCCGCGGCGTGGATGGCGACGGCTGGCAGTACACGATGCTCGCCGGCCCGACCCCGGGGCGGCTCCCGGTGCTGGCGCTCGACCCGGGCACCTACGCCGCGATGCGCCACGCCGCCGGCAGCGAGGCGGATGCCTGGTTCGCCGGCAGCGCGCCGATCCGCCGGGTGGACGTGACCGCCGGGAACCTCTACGCCCGCTGGCCGGCACCGGCCGACCGTTCGGCGATGCCGGTGCTGCTCACCGCGCACTACGACGGGGTGGGTGACCTGCCCGGGCTGCGGCAGCCGGCGGCGGCCGACAACGCCAGCGGCGTCGCGGTGCTGTTGGAGGCCGCACGGGTGCTGGCCGCTGCCCCACCGGCACGGCTGGCGCTGTCAGTCGCGCTGCTGGACGGTGAGGAGGTCGGGGCACTCGGTTCGGCCCGCCACGCCGCCCGGCTACGAAGTCACGCCGCCCGCCCGCGAAATCCGGCTCCCCGGCCGTGGGTGATCAACGTGGACGGTGCCGGCCAGC
This sequence comes from Natronosporangium sp., assembly GCA_036564175.1. GTDB lineage: Bacteria > Actinomycetota > Actinomycetes > Mycobacteriales > Micromonosporaceae > Natronosporangium. The sequence goes on along the minus strand of DATCKZ010000022.1, from coordinate 47,679 downwards.
TCCACGGCGCGGTGGCGGTTGAGGCGGGTGGCCCGGCCGAGCCGCTGCTGTCCGGGCTGGACCAGGCCGGCCGGCACGCCGGCGTGCCGCTGGCGGCCGGGCCGGTCGCCTCCGACAACCGCCGGTACGCCGCCGCCGGCCTGCCCGCGGTCGGGCTCGGCGCCGGGATGGCCGCGGTCGGGCTCGGCGCCGGGATGGCCGCCTACCACAGCCCGGCCGACCTCCCGGAACGGGTCGAGCCGGCGGCGATGGTGGCGGTGGCCCGGCTGGTCGTGGCGTCCGTGTGGCTGGCGGCCACCGACCGCGGTACGATCTCTATCGTCAATCGGCGATAGACGATAGAGAACACCAAGGGGGTTGCGGTGTCGCGAGTGCTGGACCGGGAGGTCGCCCGCCGGTACGCGTCGTGGTTTCGGGCGCTGGCCGACCCGAGCCGGGTGCAGATCGTGGAGTACCTGGCCCGGCAAGGGCGGCCGGTCAGCGTCGGGCAGATCGTCGACGCGGTCGGGCTGGCTCAGTCGACGGTGTCGCAGCACCTGAAGATCCTGGCCGAGGTGCGGTTCGTGCTGGTTACCCCGGTCGGCACCGCCCGCCATTACCGGATCAACGAGGACTGCATCACGTGCTTCCCGTCCGCCGCCGACGTGGTGATGGGCAACCCGGCGCCAGCGCCGCCCCCGGTGTGCGCGCCCGACCAACCCGCGCCCGACCAACCCGAATAGACCCTTGCCGACCGACGCCGACGACAGGAGAAGACTGTGGACACTCAGCGGACCAGCTTGCCGGTGGTGGTGATCGGCGCCGGCCCGGTCGGGCTGGCGGCCGCCGCTCACCTGCACGAGCGCCGCCTGCCGTTCACCGTGCTGGAGGCCGGCGACCGGCCGGCGGCGACGGTCCGGCAGTGGGGGCACGTGCGGCTGTTCTCCCCCTGGCGGTACAACCTCGACCCGGCCGCCCGCCGGCTGCTGACCGGGGCCGGCTGGGTGGAGCCCGACCCGCAGCGGCTGCCCACCGGCGCCGAGCTCGCCGAGCGCTACCTGCAGCCGCTGGCCGAGCTGCCGGAGCTCAAACCACACATCCAGTACGGCGGCCGGGTGGTCGCGGTGACCCGGCACGGGCTGGACCGGCTACGCACCGCCGGCCGCGCGGCCACCCCGCTACTGCTGCGGCTGGCCGACGGCACCGACCTGCTGGCCCGGGCCGTGATCGACGCCTCCGGCACCTGGCTCACCCCGAACGTGCTGGGCGGCTCCGGCATCCCCGCCCACGGCGAGCACGCCGCCGCCGCGTACATCGAATCGGCGCTGCCGGACGTGCTCGGCGCCGACCGGCACCGGTTCGCCGGCCGGCGCGTCCTGGTGGTCGGCGCCGGCCATTCCGCCGCCACCACCCTGCTCGGCCTCGCCGAACTCGCCGACCAGGCACCCGGCACGAGCGTGGTGTGGGCGATCCGCGCGGCGAGCCCGGCCCGCAGCTACGGCGGCGGCGACGATGACGCGCTGCCCGCCCGGGGTGCGCTCGGGACCCGGCTGCGCGAACACGTGCAGGCCGGCAGGATCGAGCTGGTCACCGAGTTCCTGGTCGATCGGATCGCCCCGACCCGGTACGGCCAGGTCGAGGTGTCCAGCGGCCAGCTGACCCTGACCGTGGATCGGATCGTGTCGGCCACCGGGTTCCGGCCAGACCACAGCTTCGTCAGCGAGCTGCGGCTGGACCTGGACCCGATCCTCGGCTCCACCCGGGCGCTGGCCCCGCTGATCGACCCGAACCAGCACTCCTGTGGCACCGTCCCGCCGCACGGCGCCGACCAGCTCGGCCACCCCGAGCCCGGCTTCTACGCGATCGGCGCCAAGTCGTACGGCCGCGCCCCGACGTTCCTGATGGCCACCGGCTACGAACAGGCCCGCTCGGTGGTAGCGGCGCTGGCCGGCGACTGGCAGGCCGCCCGCGACGTCCAGCTGGAGCTGCCGGAAACCGGGGTCTGCCATAGCAACCAGCCGCTCGACCAGGACCGGGTCGCCGGCACCGCGCGCTGCTGCGGCTGACGATGGGGGCGGTGGGCCGGGCCTGGGCGATGGTCGCCGCGCTCGCGTCACCCAGACCGTCGGCTATGGCGTGCTCTACTACGCCTTCGCGGTCCGGCTGCAACCGCTGGCGGCCGACTTGTCCGCGATCGCCGCCGCCTGCTTCACCGGCTGCGACCGGGCTCAGCCGCCGGGCTGGCACGCCCAGCCCGGCCGGGTCAGTCGCCGGGTTCGCGGATCGCCAGCCAGCCGAGGTAGGCCGTGATCGCGGCCGCCGCAGCGCCGCCGAGCGCTAGGAACGCGGTCGCGGAGCCGGCCGGCGCCTCCGTCGCCAGCGCCGCGATCGCCAAGCTCAGCAGGGTCGAGACCGCGAGGACCAGACCGGCGCGGCCGGCCCAGAACCGCAGCACCGCCGGCGGGATCACCGCGTCCGTCCGCACCTGCGCCGCTAGCGCCGCCCCGGTGTGGTGGACATACAGCAGACCACCGATGACGATCGCCGACCACAACCGCGGGTCGGCCGCGAACGCCGCGATCACCAACACCGCCACAAGCGACACCGCTCGGCCGCGCGGGAACCCGGCCGGTAGGAGGGCGAGCACCGCGGCGACCGGGACCACCGCCCCCGGCCCCAACCACCAGCCGGCGAGCGTCAACGCCAGCGCGCCGGCCAGCCAGACCACCGCCCGCACCGACAGCCCGGCGATCGTCGCCCGGCGCGCCCAGGCTCGCACCCGGGCGGCGTGGTAGCCGATCCGCTCGACCAGCGGATGCCGGTAGCCCCCCCGGGTGGTCATCGCGCCCCCACCCGCGGGCCGGCCGCCAACCGGTTGATGTGCCGCAGCATCGCGTCCAGGCTGCCGGGGCCGCGCCACGGCTCGACCGGGACCCCGACCCCGCGCAGCCGGCCGATCGTGTTCACTCGCTCCAGGTGCCACAACCGCACCCCGGCGAGCGTCCACTCGCCAGTGATCGGCGGCTGGATCCGCTCCGGCAGGGTGTCTACCGCCACCGGCGCCCGGCCGGCCCGGACCAGCGTCGCCAGCAGGTTCGCGCTCTCCTGGTCCAGCAACGGGGTCAGCACGATCACCTGCGCGGTGGCCGACTGCAGGCCGGTGATGAGCAACCGGTCCCCCAGCACCTGGCCGGTCGGGTGCGGCTCCACCCGCGCCAGCCACTCCAATGCGGACAGATAGTGCCGGCGACCAGTGCCGGCCGGCAACCGGCGCAGCCGCGACCCGTACTCCAGCACCGCCACCCGGTCGCCCTGGTGGGCGTAGTGCTCGATGATCGCGGCGGCGGCCCGGACGGTCGCGTCCAGCACGCTGCTGGCGCCGGCCACGCCGCCCGAGCTTCCGGCCTCGTGCCTGGCATCGAGCAGCAGCAACACCTCGGCGTCCCGCTCGGCCAGGGTGGCGTTGACGTGCAGCGCCCCGACCCGCTGGGTGACCCGCCAGTTGATCCGGCGCAGCCGGTCGCCGGCCTGGAACGGCCGCACGTCGGCGAGTTCGCCACCGGGGCCGAGCCGCCGGGACCGGTGGATCCCGGAGATCCCGGTCGGTCGCGGCAACCCCTGGTCGGAGTCGAACTGGCCGGTCGCCGGATAGACGGTGAGCGGGACCGCCGGCAGGACGTCGCTGCGGGCCACCAGCAGGCCGTCGCAGGCGACCGTCCGGGTCGAGGCCGGCCCGAGCCGGTACGAACCCCAGCGCAGCGCGGTGCCCCGCAGCGCGACCACCGAACTGCTGGCCCGGACCAGCGCCGCGTAGAAGCCGGTCCCGTGCTGCAGTCTGATCCAGTTCGGCAGCTGGACGTTCACGATGCACAGCACCGGCTGGTCGAGGCCGCTTTCCACCCGGACCCGGGCCGCCACCGGTCCACCTTCGACGGTGGCCGGCTCGTCCAGGCTGAGCGTGCTCACTGGCTGCCGGCCGGGCCGGGCGGCCAGCGACAACGCCGTCCCGATCGCGAACGGCACCGCGAGCAGCACCAGCGCCGCCCGGCCGAGCGCGGCGCCGGCGAGCAGCGCCAGCCCGGCGATGCCGATCGCCCGGTGCAGCGCCGCGGTCGGAGTGAACCGTCCGGTCACCGCGGCCCGCCCGGCAGATACCGGCGGACCGGGTCGTCGGCCCGCGCCGGCGCGGCCGGGGTCGAGGGCGTGGCAGCCGGCGCGGTGTACGAGGGCACCCGGGCCGAAGCCGGGGTCGGCGTGCGCTCGCAGACCTCGGCGATCACTTCGGCCGGGTCGACCCGCCGCAGCCACAGCTCCGGCCGCAGGCTGATCCGGTGCGCCAGCGCGGCCGGCGCGACCGCCTTCACGTCCTCCGGGATCACGTAGTCGCGGCCGGCCATCACCGCCCGCGCCCGGGCGGTGAGCAGCAGCGCCAGCGACCCGCGTGGTGAGGCCCCGACCAGCACGCTGCGGTGCTCCCGGGTCGCCGCCACCAGGTCCACAATGTACGCAGTAATCGAGTCCTCGACCGCCACGTCCTCCATCGCCAGCTGGGCCCGGCGCAGCGTGGGCACGTCGATCACCGGCTCCAGCACCACCTGCTCGCGGCGGCGGGCCATCCGGCGGTGCAGCACGGTCTGCTCCTCGCCGCGGTCCGGGTAGCCGAACGACACCCGCAGCAGGAACCGGTCCAGCTGCGCCTCCGGGAGCGGGTACGTCCCTTCGTACTCGATCGGATTCGCAGTGGCGAGCACGTGGAACGGCGCCGGCAGCGGGAAGGTCCGGCCCTCCACAGTGACCTGCAGCTCCTGCATCGCCTCCAGCAGCGCGGACTGGGTCTTCGGCGGGGTCCGGTTGATCTCGTCGGCGAGCAGCAGGTTGGTGAACACCGGCCCGGACCGGAACTCGAACTCGCCGGCCCGCTGGTCGTAGAAGAACGACCCGGTCACGTCCGCCGGCAGCAGGTCCGGGGTGAACTGCAGCCGGGCGAACTCCAGCCCGAGACTCTGGGCGAAGCAACGGGCGGCGAGCGTCTTGGCCAGCCCGGGATAGTCCTCCAGCAGCACGTGGCCGCCGGCGAGCAGGCCGGCGAGGATCAGCTCCAGCGGCTCGCGTTTGCCGACGATCACCGTGTTGACCTGGTCGAGCACGGCCTGCGCGGCCCGGCTCACGTCGGCCAGCGGTAGCGGCTGCGGGTCGGTCATAGCTGCTCCATCCGGGTGATCAGCCGAGCCAGCTCGGCCGGAGTCGGGGTACGGGTGAGCGGGGTGGTGAGGAAGGCGGCCAGCTCGTCGCCGAGCAACTCCGGGTCGAGCCGCCGGACCCCGTGCCGCTGCCACAGCCGCTCGGCGACCAGCGCGGCCAGCCGGTCCCGGACCACCCGGTCGAACCACTCCGGGTCGCCACTGGTGACCGAGAGCCGGCGCGCCCACCGGTCGGCGACCGCGTACGGCCGGTCGGTGAGCTCCACGTCGGCGAGCGGATCGACCTCCGGCGAGGCCGGTGGCTCGCGCACCGGCCGGGCGAACCAGACCACCAGCAGCGCGGCGGTGAGCAGCAGCCACAGCTGCCAGTAGCCGAGGTAGCGCCGGCTGGGCGCGATCAGCAGGTTGACCGCGCCGCTGGCCACCAGCGCCAGCCCGGCCGCCACCACGACCTGCCCGGCGATCCAGCGCGGGGTGTAGCCGCGGAACGCCAGCCCGCGCGCCACCAGCTCCAGCACACCCTTCCGGACGCTCATCGCCCCACCCCCGCCACGCCGGCGCGCAGCTGCCGGTCGACCTCGGACAGCGCCTGCTCGGCGGTGGCGAGCAGGTCACCTGCGACCTCCGCCGGAGCGTACCGGGCCCGCCGGTACGCATCGGCGAGCCGGTCCAGCGCGGCCTGGCTGACCCGGTGCCGGGCCAGCAGCCGCCGGACCAGGTCGGCCGGGGTGTCGGCGGCCAGCCGGGCGGTGCCGGCCGCGGCGGCGAGCCGCTCCAGCCGCAGCCAGCAGGCGATCACCGCTCGCCGGGGATCCCCGCCGGCGGCCAGCTCCGCGAGCCCGGCCCGCAGCGCCTCCCGGACCGCTTCCGGATCGGTGCCGGCGTCCGGCGGCTGGCTGGCGGCGCGGTCGAGGATGACCCGCCGCCGCACCCGTTCGGTGAGCAGGTAGCGCGCGCCGGCGTAGATGAACGCCCCGATCACGGCCGCGACCATCGCGAGGAACAGGCCGGTCACCGCCGCCCCGACCCAGCCCGGCAGGCTCGCCTCGGCCGGCTCCTCGGGATCCGGCTCGGCGGTCGGGGCCGGGGCGGTCGGCTCGCCGGTCACCGGCTGATCGGTCGGCGGCGGCTCCGCGATCGGCGGCGGCCGGACCCCACCGGGCACACCCGTGCCGCCGGCCGCCGCCCAGCCCGCGGCGGCGAGCACCAGCGCGACCAGCAGCACCGGTGTCCAACGCCGCCGTAGCAACCCCACCCGGCAACCCTCGCCGACCGCGCCGCCGGGTGGCAACGCCGATATCAATCCGAGATGGAACCGTTGCACGGCGGGGACCGGTAGCCGGAGCTACCGGTCCCCAACCGGTTATCGAGGGCTCAGGGCGACAAACTCAGCCCTCGGGGAACAGGTGAGCGAAGTCGGCAAACGCGTTCGCGATGTCCATCTGCGCCCAACTGCGGTGGTAACGGAAGGTCGGCGCCGGTCCGGTGCCGTTGGCGAAGGCGAGCACCTCGTCGATGTTCGGGTCGTTCTCGTAGATCGACTCCCGAAGGTCGTAGAAGGTGACGCCGTTCTGGATCTGCTCGCCGTTGCCCATCACACCGGTCCAGCCCGGCGGGATGTAGACCTCGTCGAGGAACCGGTCGTAGTCCTCACGCGTCTCGACCGTGGTGATCCCGCGGTCTTCCATGTTGGCGTAGAGGGCCTCGAGCAGGTCCTCCGCCATGTCGCGCGAGGCGGTGTCGCCGGTCGCCGCCGCGTACCACATCAGGGTCCGGGCGTACGCCGCCGTCACCCCGACGTCCTGGCCGTGCTCGACGACCTCGACGTGCAGGTTGTCGTTCGGCTGCGGATTCGTCGGGTTCCAGGTCGCCGGCGCGCCGCTCCACTCCATGGTGGACGGGACCTCGAAGTCCCCGCCGGTCCCGACCGTGGTCTCGCTCATCGCCCACGGGACCCACTTGTCGAGGATCGCCCGGGCACGCGGGTCGTCGGTCAGGTACAGGTACTCCGCGAGCCGCTGCAGCGACCAGACCTGGAAGCCGAACCACTCGTTACTGCACGGGTCGTGGTAGACCGGGCAGTCGTCGTAGAACATGCCGTAGAAGGTCGGCGTGCCGGCCGGCGGGGTGCCGTAGTTGCCACCCCAACTGTTGGTCGCGCCACCGGCGATGCCGCCCTCGGCCGACTGCAGCCACTGGTAGAACTCCAGCTGCCGATCCAGGCTGTTCGCCCAGTCGGTCTGCGCCGACGGCGAGTTCGGGATGAACTCCGGCACCGTGGACAGCACCCAGGCCGTCAACGGGTTCTGGTAGCCGAAGTGGCTGTGGCTGGAGCCGATCCGCCACGACCACTCGCTGTTCGGGTAGGAACCACCGAACGCGTAGTACCACGACAGCAGATAGTGCGCCGAGTTCTTGCCGGAACCCGCCGGGCAGCTGGTCGCGCCGACACAGTTGCCGATCTGCTTGAAGTACTTGTCGAACATCGCGTACCGGAGGTAGTCACCCATCCGGGCGGCCTTGTCCACGACCTCCGCGACCGCGGCCGCGTTGCCCTGCTCGGTCGCCCAGATGTCCGCCCAGTAGGCGGCCTGGATCGACCGGGCGTCGGCGTCCGGGGCGTTGGTGTACCGGGACTGGGTGGCGCCGCCGTTCGGGTCGTCGATGAACAGGTCGAGGAAGCCGAACTGCCCGCCCCAGTCGAAGGTCTCGCAGGACGGGTGCGGCACGTTCTCCCAGGTCGACTCCTCTTCACCGCGCTGGAAGGTGTTGATGTACGACGGCGAGGTGGTGCCGTCCCCGCAGTGGCCGTAGCCATAGGCGTTGTCCACGTCGAGCAGCCAGTGCATGCCGTAGATCTGCGGGGTGCCGTAGGTGGACTGCAGCTCGCTGCGCAGCGGGTCCTGCCCGACCGGCACGTCGTCCTCGAGCGGGGTCGGGTAACCGCTCGGGTCCGGGTGCTCGGCGGCGTAGACCGCGTCGCCGGCGGCGCCGGCGGCCGGGAAGTCGTCCTGGTCCGGGATGATGTAGGTCTCCATCGCCTCCCAGGACTGGACGAACGGCTGCCAGTCACCGGTGATCCGGCCGTAGTTGGCCTCCATCCACTGCCAGAAGCTGAACGCCTCGGACGTGGTCACGTGACCGTAGTCCGGTGCCTCGACGATCAGCGTCTCGATCGAGTGGTACGGGATGCCGTGCGAGCTGAAGTAGCCGGAGTTCTTGATCTTGTCGTACAGCTCCATGAACCGCTCGACCCAGACCGGGTCCACCTGGCCGGTGTCCACCAGCGAGTTCGCGGTCACCTGCGCGGAAACCCAGCCGGTCGCGGTGCTGGTGAAGACGGCGCTCTCGCCGCCGGAGCCATCGGCCGCCGCGATCGTCACGGTCTGCTCGATGTCCCAGTTGTCCGGCGTGAACGTCAGCTGGGCGCCGCTCTCCACGGTGAGCCCGGTGCTGCCGCTGGTGCGGGCGGTGTCCACCTCGACGTCGCCGCTCGGCTGCTGCGAGAGCCGGACGCCGTAGGTGCCGGTGCTGCCCTCCAGGATGTTCACCGTGTTGAGGCTGGTCAGGATCGTCGGCTGGTCCGACGCTTCGACCGTGACCTCGACCTCCGCGTCGTCGGTCGCGTTCAGGTTGTCGACCGCCCGGGCGACCAGCACGTAGTCACCCACCGGGACATCCTCGTGCGTGAAGCTGTACGGCGAGGTGGTGTCACTGCCGGCGAGGTTGCCGTTGATGTAGAACTCGACCCGGGTGACCGAGCCGTCCGGGTCGCTGGCGGTGGCGTCCACCGTGATGTCGGCCGGCGCGGTGAACTGGGCCCCGTCGGCCGGGCTGGTGATCGACACCGTCGGCGGCTGGTTCTGCTGGGTCCCGCCGCATTGGACTCCGTTCAGGAAGAACGTTTGCGGGTCCGGGTTGGAGCCGCTGAACGTGCCGTTGAAGCCGATCGTCAGCGAGCCACCGGCCGGGATGAGCGCGCTCCACGACTCGTTGGTCGCGGTCACGTTCGCGCCCTGCTGGGACCAGACCGCGATCCAGCCGTTGCTGATCTGCTGGTTGCCGGGGAACGTGAACTCCAGCGTCCAGCCGTTGATCGCGGTCGTTCCGAGGTTGTTGATGGTGACGTCGGCGCCGAAGCCGTTGCCACCCTCCCAGACCTTCACGTAGTCGACGTCGCAGACCACGCTCTGGGCGTGCGCCGGGGTGGCTGGCCCAGCCGCGACGGTCCCGCCGACCAGCGCGGCGATGGCGAGCAGCGCTGTTCGGCGTCTCCTAGATCGCAGAAACATGTACGGATCTCCTCGCGAGAATGGGGCGATGCAGCGGGGTCGATGGACGCGACACCCGCGCAGTGTCCAAACCGCGTGGCTGGAGTGGCTCCCCGTAACACGAGTGACCACGATTCTGTCATGGGAGCGTTTCCACGGCAAGCCCGGTTATCGCCCCGACGTTACGATGAGGCCCGTCTGAGATTTCGATCACGTTAGGGACCTTCCCTAAACGGCCAACACCCGCTACAGTCCGGGTAAGTCGATGGGAGCGCTTCCATCGACGAGAGTCGCGACCGGCGGCGGGCCTCGCCCGGACACCGCCGCCAGTCGCACCGCCCCTTAGGGAGGTGATACCACCACCACTCGCGTGGCCATGGCTCCCGCGCGATAGAAGCGCCACAGCGGACGGTTGGTCCGACTGCGGTGCGGTACCACCGTGGGGGCGGGGTCGCCCTCCCCGCCCCCACGATTCACTCATGGGACGCTGGGAGCGCTCCCACGAAGTTTACCATGCCAGGGCACGCCGGCGGTTCACGATGACCTATCGGGTCGGTCACACCTGGCTGCACGCTTGGCTCAGCCACGGATAGTCGATCGGACAACCCGCTGCTACTGTCCTCACGTGCACGTCAGCCCCGCGGGCATCTACCTGCCCGAACTCACGGCCCCGCGGCGGCGGATCGGAGACCGGGAGTTCGACTTCCATCGCCAGGTCGCGGTGATGGCGATCGTCAACCGGACCCCGGACTCGTTCTACGACCGCGGCCGCACGTTCGCGCTGCCGAAGGCGATCGCCGCGGTCCGGCAGGCGGTCGAGGCCGGTGCCGACTGGGTCGACATCGGCGGCCAGCCGTTCGCCCCCGGCCCGGAGCTGCCGGTCAGCGAGGAGCTCGACCGGGTGCTGCCGGTGATCGAGGCCGCTCGGGCGGAGACCTCGGCGGTGATCTCGGTCGACACGTACCGCCCGGCGGTGGCCCGGCGGGCGATCGAGGCGGGCGCGCACGTCGTCAACGACACCAGCGCGCTGCACGACCCGGAGCTCGCCGACGTGGTCGCCGACAGCGACGCCACGCTGGTGATCACCCACAGCCTCGCCGCGCCCCGCACGCCGTACCCCCGTCCCAGCTATCGGGAGGTCGCCGCGGAAGTCGCCGAGCTGCTGCGGCGCCGGGTCGCGGTGGCGATCGAGCGCGGCGTGCCGCCGGAGCGGATCATCATCGACCCGGGGCACGACCTGAACAAGAACACCTACCACTCGCTGGAGCTGACCCGGCGGCTGGTCGAGATCACCTCGCTCGGCTACCCGACCCTGGTCGCGGTCTCCAACAAGGACTTCATCGGCGAGACCCTGGCCGCGCCGCCGGACCAGCGCCGGGACGGGACGATCGCGGCGTTGGTCATCTGCATCATGCTGGGCGCCCGGATCGTCCGGGTGCACGACGTCGGCGCGGCGGTCACCGCCGCCCGGTTCACCGAGGCGGTACTCGGCCTCCGGCCGCCCGCCACGGCCCGCCACAACCTGGAGTGATCCGTCCACAGGCTGTGGATAAACCTGTGGACCGGCCTGTGAGGTGCTGGGGATTCCGGCGCGATGGCCGACTTACCGAGCAGCGGCGCGGGCTGCGGGGGCACGGTATTCTCAGGCGCGATGACCCCGCCACCGCCCCCGCCGCAGTCGTTCGCCGAGTCGGCGGCTGAGCCGGCGGCAGAGGCCAGGCGACCAGGGCTGCTCGGCTCGGTCGTCGAGGCGGGTGCGGTGCTCGCCGGCGGCGCCCGGCTGCTGTGGCGGCACTGGCCGGTGCTGATCGCGCTCTTTCTGGCCGGCGAGGTGCTGCGGCAGCTGGTGATGCGGGCCGCGGTCAAGGTCAGCATCTTCAACGCCGAGCTCGGGCTGCTGGTGCTGCTGCTGGCGCCGATGGCCACCCTCACCACGCTGGTGCTGATGCTGCGAGTGGTCCGGCCGTCGCTGCCCTGGCTCGGGTCCGGTCGGGGCGGCAAGCCGCTGCCGGTGCTGGTGCACCTGGGCAGCGTGCTGGTCCCGTTCATGACCATCTACTACTTCGAGGATGACCTGCAGGAGGACATCAACGACCACGCCTACGGAGTCTGGGAGGACTACTTCAACCAGATCTTCATCAACCTCGGCGAGGCCGTGGAGAACGGCACCGACCTGGTGGAGCCACCGAGCACCGCCGACCGGCTGCCGTTCGACCTGAGCTGGTCGCTGGCCGCGGTGGTGGTGTCGGCGATCGTGCTCCGCTGGCTGCTGGGCCGGTGGTCACTGACCGAGCGGTACGGCTGGCTCGGGGTGCCCGGCGCCTACCTGGAGCTGATCTGGTTCACGGTGGTGACGATCCTCGCGTTCAACCTGGTCACCATCGAGCTCGCCGAATGGGCCCGGGGGATCCGGATCGGCAGCGCGATCGTGGCGATCTGGGAGCACGGAGTGGGGACCGCCGCCGGTGCCAGCTCGCCGCCGGAGCAGGCGGCCGGCTGGCTGCTGGGCCAGGTCGGCCAGATCGACACGGTGCTGGTCATCCCGCTGTCATGGCTCGCGATCGGCGCGGTGGTGATCGGCGTGCAGGCCCCCGGCCCGGCCCGGCGGCCCCGGGTCTACCAGAAGGCGCAGCAGTGGTGGCTGGCCGCGCCCCGGGCACTCCGGTGGGCGGGCGAGCAGATCACCGGCGACCTGCGGGAACGGTTCACGCCGCTGGTGCGCGGGGTCCGGATGCTGGTCCGGGCCGGGGCGGTGCCGCTGCTGCTGTTCTGCCTGGCGTTCGTGGTCGCCCGGCGACTCCCGGACTGGCTGTGGCAGCTGGAGCGATGGCTGATCGGTCCACAAGAGATGGTGAGCGTGTGGCTGCCGCTGGGCTGGCCGCTCGGCCGGTTCAACGACGCGATCGGCACCGCGGTGCTGATCTGCCTGCTCGCCGCCGCGGTCGACCACGCGCTCCAATACAGCCAGCCGGCACCCGACCCGGCGGCGAGCGCCGGCGCGGCCGGGGCCGAGCCGGGCAACCCGCCCGCACCGCCAGCTCCGCCCACCCCGCCGGCCGGCAACGGCCAGCCGGCCAACGGCTACCAGCCGCATCAGCATTGGCACGCACCGATCCCGCCGCCACCCGGCCCGGTGGCGCCGCCGCTCCCGCCGCCCCCGCCGATCCCCGCGCCTCAGCCCAGCTCGAACCGGACGTAGGCGGGCGCCTGCTCGTAATGCGACACCCGCAGCGCCGCCGGCTGGCCGGAGCTGGGCAGCAGGAAATAGGCGGTGGTCTCAAAGGTCGTCTGCCCTTCCTCCGCGTCGTACGGCAGCGAGCAGTTGCTGGTGTAGACCCCATCACCGGCGGCATTGCGAGCCGACCCCAACGCCGCCGGCGCGTCCGGGTAGCGCCGGCCGTCCACATCCTCCAGCTCTATCGCGCAGCCGAGCAGCGCCTGCCCGTCGCCAGGCGCGTCGACCACCAGGGTGGCCTGGTACGCGGTCAGTCCGGGCCGCTGGAACGGCTCACCGGCGCTGTCGAACAGCTCAGCCGGCCCGAACCCGGCCAGCCGGAGCCGGCCCGGCCCGTAGCTGGCCCAGCCGTCCGCACCGGGGCTGACCACCCGCTCGGTGTGCTCGTCCCGCAGCATCTGGAACGAGTCGTCCGGGCTGACCAGGAACGCCGCCGCGAGCAGCGGCGCGATCGCGGCCAGCCCCCACCAGTTGCGGCGCCACCAGCGCCGGCCGGTCGCGCCGCTCACCGCTCCACCCCGTTGAGGATCTGGGTCTCAGCGATCACGATCTCCGGCGGCGCGATCACCACCGGCTCGGTGGCGGCCAGCCCGCTGGCGACCGCCGCCTCGTCGATCGCCAGCGGCACCTCCGCCAGGGTCGCCATCTGCAGCCCGTACAGGCCGCCGGTCTGTGATCCGAGCCGGAGCCGGAGGTCGGTGACGGCATCCCGCGGCACCTCGAAGGCGATCTCCCCCTCGACCGGGATCCGCGGGTCGAGCCGCTGGCTACCGTCGATCAGCGGCTGGTCGGTCCGCTCGGTCGCCTCCCAGCTGCGGCCCAGGGAGTCCCACACCCGCGCGTAGTCGAGGAACACCGCTTCCCGCTGCGCCATCAGCTGCACCCGCACCACCACCCAGGCACCGGCGGTGTCCAGCTCGGGCTCCAGCTCGGGCTGGATGGTGGCGGCCACCCGGACCCCCACCACCCGGAGGTCGAAGGTCCGGCTGGCGAACCACTCGCCCAGCTCGCCAGTGATGATGAACGGCCGGAACTTCTCCTCCGGCCGCAGCTCGGTGCTGCTCACCGCGCCGCCCACCGCCACCACCACGACCGCCGTCAGCAACGCGATCAGAAACCGTCCGATCCGGACGGTGGTGGGGTTGCGGTGGCGGCCGGCCATCAGCCCTCCTCCCGCCGGTCCTCGACCGGCACCAGCAGCTGCGCCCGGGGCGCCGGGTCGAGCCACTCCATCCGGCCGGTCAGCGAGTCCTCCCGGTAGGTCTCGCCGACGATCTCGACCCGGACCTCGGCCGGCGGCTCGGCATCGGCGGCCAGCTCCCACAGGTAGGCGACCCGCTCGGGCAGTCCCGGGTGCAGGGTGGTGACCGCGCTGCCGTCCCGGACCAGCCGGATGTCGTCGGCCTCGACCGCGCCGGGGCAGCCCTCCGACGGCTCGTCGTGCTGCCGCGCCAGCCCGACCACGTCCCGCACGCACAGGATCTCGTACGCGTCCCGCCGGCTCTCGACATCGGTGATCTCCACCTCGGCGATCACCGCCAGCCAGTAGCCGTCCTCCTGCAGCACCGCCGGCTCGAGGTTGCCGGCGAGCACCGCGCCATCGACGGTGACCGTCCACGGCTCGCCCTCGTTGCGCTCGTCCACCGCCACCATCGGCGGCTCCGGGGGCGGGACCGGGTCGAACCCGCCGGCCAGCCCCACCACCGCCGCGGTCGCCACCAGCAGGCAGAGGCTGACGCTGGCGATCAGCAGCCAGCGACGAAGCCGACGGTCCCCCGGATGCGGCACGACTCCGCAGTATAGGGCGGACCGGCCAACCCGAAACCGCTACGGTAACCAGCCGGGCCGGACCAGCCCCGCCTCGTACGCGAACACCACCAGCTGGGCGCGGTCCCGGGCACCCAGCTTCACCATCGCCCGGGACACGTGGGTCTTCGCGGTGGCCGGGCTCACCACCAGCCGCTGCGCAATCTCCTCATTGGACAGACCGGCACCGACCAGCGCGGTCACCTCCCGCTCCCGGTCGGTGAGCGTCGCCAGCTCGCGCGGCGGCGCCGGACTGGCCGCCCGGACCGCGAACTGCTCGATCACCCGGCGGGTGACGCTCGGCGACAGCAGCGCGTCACCGGCGGCGACCGCCCGCACCCCGCGCACCAGCTCGACCGGCTCGGTGTCCTTCACCAGGAATCCGGCCGCCCCGGAGCGGAGTGCCTCGAACACGTACTCGTCCAGCTCGAACGTGGTGAGGATGACGATCCGCACCCCTGCCTGGGCCGGGTCGGCGGCGATCTGGCGGGTCGCCGCCAGCCCGTCCATGCCCGGCATCCGGATATCCATCAGGATCACGTCCGGCTTGGTCTGGGCCGCCAGCCGGACCGCCTGGGCACCGTCGCCCGCCTCGCCGACCACCTCGATGTCCGGCTCGGCGTCGAGCAGCGCCCGGAACCCGGCCCGGACCAGCGCTTGATCGTCGGCGAGCAGCACCTTAATCATCGACACCCTCCGGCTCGGCACCGTTCGGCGTGACGCCGGCCGGCACCGGCAGCCGCGCCTCCACCCGGAACCCGGTCCGCCAGCGGCCGGCGGTGAGCGAGCCGCCGAGCGCGGCCGCCCGCTCCCGCATCCCACCGATCCCGGTCCCCTCGATGACCGGCCCGTCGGCCGGCGCCGCCCCGCCGCCGTCGTCGTCCACCCGGACCAGCAGCTCGGCCGGCCGGTACTCGATCCGCACGGTGGCGGTGGCGCCGGCCCCGGCGTGCCGCCGGACGTTGGTGAGCGCCTCCCGGACGATCCGGTAGGCGGCCCGGTCCACCTCGGCCGGCAGCGGCCGGCGCTCCCCCACCGTGGTGGTGCGCACCGGCAGCCCGGCGTCGCCGGTCAGCTCGGCCAGCCGGTCCAGCCCCGGCGGCGGGGTGCGGGGGGCCGCCTCGCCCGCCTCGTGCAGGGTGGCGAGCACCGACCGGACCTCCCGCAGCGCCTCCGCGCTGGCCTGCTTGATCGTGCTGAGCGCGGCCCGGGCCTGCTCCGGCCGGCTGTCCATCAGGTGCAGCCCGACCCCGGCCTGCACGTTGATGAGCGAGAGGTGGTGGCCGATCACGTCGTGCAGCTCCTGGGCGATCCGCAGCCGCTCCTCGCTGGCCTGCCGGCGCTGCTGCTCGGCCCGGACCCGGGCCCGCTCCCGGTGCATCTGCGCCTGCTGCGCCTGCTGCTGGGCGGCGGCCCGGCCGAGCTCGCCGGCGACCAGCGCTCCCACCACCCAGGCCCCGACCGCGACCGCCTGGCTGCCGGTCGGGCCGGTGATCGCGAACCAGATCGCGCAGCCGACCGCGGTCAGCCCCCAGACCCAGTAGCGGTGCCCGGCCTTCACCGCCGTGATCCCGGCGACCAGCAACGCGATGAAGGTCGGACCGCCCGGGTTGCCGAGCGCGGTGTAGCCGATCGTGGCCGCCCCGGTCACCGCGAACACCGGCACTGGCCACCGCTGGCGGGCGACCAGCGCCAGCCCGCTGAGCACCAGCAACCCGAACCCGAGCGGGTCCGGGCCGGGCTGGTCCCGGGCGGCGATCGCGGTGCCGACCACCTGCACCAGCGCGACGAACACGAACAGCCCGCCCGGCGGGCCGTGCCGGCCGGCCCGCCACCGCTCCGGCCGCTCGGCCGGCCGGTCCAGCGGCTCGCACCCGCGCTGCCCCTCCATGCCATGCACGGTAGGTCACCGGGGGCCGAGATGCCTCCGCCGGCCGGACCGGCCCGGGATACGCCCAGCGGCGCAGCCGGCGACCCCGACTACTACCGTGGGCGCAGCCGCACTGCCGCCATCCGCCCGACGACAACCGGCCGCCGGCCGGCGCAGGCTGGTAGCGAGTCGACGAACGGGAGGCGATCATGGCCGAGCAGGTGCGGGTACGGGCATCCGACGCGGAACGCGAACGGGTGGTGGCCCGGCTGCGGGACGCGATCGGCGAGGGCCGGCTGACCCTGTCCGAGGGCGAGGAGCGGATCGCCGGGGCGTACGCGGCGACCTACCGGGACGAGTTGCCGGCGTTCACCACCGACCTGCCGCGGCCGGAGTCGCCGCGGCCCGGTACCGCCGGCCGCAGCCGCCGGCGGCCGACCGGCCCACCGGTCGGGGTGATGGTGCTGCTGGCGGTCGCGACCGGGGTCTGGGCGCTGGCCGGGGGCCCGATCTGGCCGGCGGTGGTGTTCAGCATCTTCATGATCATGATGGCCAAGAGCGGCACCGGCTGCCAGCGGAGCCGGGCCCGCCAGACCGCTCAGTGAGCGTCGGCGTAGCACTCGACCACCGACACGTCGAGCGGGAACCGGACCGGCGTGTCGCCGAACAGCAGCCGGCCGGCGGCGCGGGCCGCCTGCTGCACCGCGTCGACCACCGCCGGCACCTCCGGCTCCGGGCAGTGCACCAGCACCTCGTCGTGCTGGAAGAACACCAGCTCGGCGGCGAGCTTCGCGCAGGCGGTGCGGAGGCTGGCGAGCAGGGTGATCGCCCACTCGGCGGCGGTCGCCTGGATCACGAAGTTGCGGGTGAACCGACCCCGGGCCCGGCTCGGGGTGCCGTACGGGCAGGTCCGGCCGAGCCAGGAGCGGACCAGCCCGCCCGCCTCGCCGGTCCGGGCGGCCTGCTCGACGTACTCCCAGGCCACCGGGTACCGCCGCCGCAGCACCGCGATCGCCGGCAGCGCCGACCCGCCGGTCTGCCCGTACATCGCCCCCAGCAGCGCCAGCTTGGCGGCGGCCCGGTCACCGCCGAACGACTCGGCCGCCAGCGCCGCGTAGAGGTCGCCGGCGCCGGCGGCGGCCGCCAGCCGCGGGTCCCCGGAGACCGCCGCCAGGATCCGCGGCTCCAGCTGGCCGGCGTCGGCCACCACCAGCCGCCAGCCCGGATCGGCCACCACCGCCCGGCGGATCGCCTTCGGGATCTGGAGCGCGCCGCCGCCGCGACTGGCCCACCGGCCGGAGACCACACCGCCCGGCACGTACTCGGGGTGGAACCGGCCGTCCCGCACCCAGCTGTCCTGCCAGCCCCAGCCGTGCGCAGTCCAGATCCGGTACCGCTCCTTGAACTCCAGCACCAGCGGCACCGCCGGGTGGTCCACCCGCCGCAGCGTCCAGGCCCGGGTGTCCGGCAGGTCCACCCCGGCCTTGGCGAACGCTCGCCGCAGCTCGGCCGGGGACTCCGGATGCAGGCCCGGTACGCCGAGCGCGTCGGCGATCGCCGCGGACAGCTCGGCCAGCCGGCTCGGCAGCCCGCCCACCGGTGACCGGCTGCCGAGCAGCTCGGTGAGCAGCCGGTCGTGCACATCGGCCCGCCAGGGCAACCCGTGGTGGCCCAACTCGACCGCGGCCAGCGCGCCGGCCGACTCGGCCGCCACCAGCAGCCGGAACCGGTCGCCCGGCGGCAGCCGGTCGAGTTGGTCGGCGTACCCGGTGGCGAGGTCGGCGGTCGGGTCCTCGGTGGCCACCGGGACCGGGTCGAACAGCCCGTCCGGCTCGCCGGGCGGCCGAGCGGCGGCCGGCGGCGGGTCCGGTGGCACCGGGCCGCCGGCCCGCCGGGCCAGGATCGCCGCCAGCGAGCGGGGTTCGCCCCATCGGCCGGCGTACCCGAGCAGCAGCGCCTCGGTGAGCTCCAGGTCGTGGCAGCGGGCGACCCGGACCCCGGCGGCCAGCAGCGGCGGGTAGTCGGCGGCGGTCGAGGCGAACAGCCAGCGCGGCCGGTCGGTGGCCTCGACCTGTGCGACCGCCGCGGCGAGGTCGCTGACCCGGCGGGCCGGGCCGGCCGCCTCGACCGGCCGCAGCCAGCCGCCGCCCGCCCCGTCGCGGGCCACCGCCATCAGCACCGTGGCCTACCGGTCGTCGAGGCGGCGCAGGATCCGTTCGATGGTCTCGACGGTCCGGTCCGGCGGATCCGCCTCCACGCAGACCCGCTCCATGACCTTGATGTACGCGTCCACCTCTTCCCGCTGCTCGATGTAGAGCGCGCCGGTGAGCTGCTCCATGTAGACCACGTCGGGCAGGTCCGGCTCCGGGAACCGGAGCACCGTGAACGCGCCGCCCGCGGCGGCGTGGCCGCCGGCCTCGAACGGCAGCACCTGGATGGTGATGTTCGGCTGGGTGGTCGCTTTGATCAGCGCGGCCAGCTGCCCGCGCATCACCTCCCGGCCACCCATCGGCCGGCGGAGCGCCGACTCGTCGACCACCACCCACAGGTGGGCCGCGTCCGGCCGGGTCAGCACCTGCTGCCGCTCCATCCGCAGCGCCACCCGCCGCTCGATCTCCGCCGCCGGGGCGCCGCCGTGTCCCAGCGCGATCACCGCCCGGGCATAGTCCGGAGTCTGCAGCAGGCCGGGCACGAACTGGACCTCGTAGGTCCGGATCAGGCTCGCGGCGCCCTCCAGCCCGAGGTAGGACTCGAACCACTTGGGCAGGGTGTCGTTGTACCGGTGCCACCAGCCGGGGGTGTTGGCCTGCTCGGCGACCGCCAGCAGCGCCTCCCGCTCGTGCGGGTCGGTGACGCCGTAGAGCGTCAGCAGGTCGGCCACGTCCCGGGTCTTGAACCCGACCCGGCCCAGCTCCATCCGGCTGATCTTCGACTCGGAAGCCCGGATCTCCCAGCCGGCCGCTTCCCGGCTGACCCCCTTGGCCTCGCGTAACCGGCGAAGCTGGCGGCCGAGCAGGATCCGCAGGACGGTCGGGCCGCCCGCCAGCTCATCCGCGTCACCCAGGCGGGGCGTGGTCACCGAGAGCCTCCCTTCGGCAACATGCTGCGTCGAGCCGGCTCGCGCCGCACTCAACCTACTGGCCCCTCCGATGGTCAGCATGCCACAACGACCGGCTCCCGAGAGTAGGCCGAACCGCCCAGCTAGGACTCGTCATGGGGCCGATGCCGGCCAGCTGGCGGGTGGCCTCGCCGCTACCGGACCAGGTGATCGAACTCGCCGTCGCGGGCGCCGGCCAGGAACGCCGCGATCTCCTCGCGGGTGTAGATCAGGGCTGGCCCGTCGGGGTGGCGGGAGTTGCGGACGGCGACCCCGCCGTCGGGCAGGGTGGCCAGCTCCACGCAGTTGCCGCTGGGGTTGCTGCGGCGACTCTTCTGCCACTCCAGGTCAGGCAGCAGGTTCGCGGAGATGCCGTTGGGTATCTGGCTGCTCATGGGGTTTTTCTCTCTCTGTGATTCATGACCAGGGGTGCGGTCGGCGACCGGCGGCCGCCGCCGGTGACGGATTCGGACGGCCCAGGCGGTGCTCCCTTCTTCCTCGCCGCACACGCCGGCTGCACGTGCATCTGCCCCTTGCTTCTGCATGGGATTGGGAGCATGATAGCGCTCATACGGGGGTACGCGCCTGTTCACGCCCGGTGATTGGGAGTAGCTCGTCGATGGACCCGCTCGCTGCCACCGCCGCCCTGGTGGCCGTCTCGCTCGCCGGTACCGCCTGGGCGGGGTGGTACTACGGCCGCCGGATCCGGCGGGTCGAGGCGCTCGCCGCCCGGCTGCGCCGGCAACTGCAGGCGGAGTACCACGCGGCCAACCACGACCCGCTGACCGGCCTGCCGAACCGGCGCGGCCTGTTCCGGCTCGGCGAACCGCTGCTCGCCGAGGCCGGCCGGACACCGGTCGCGGCGCTGGTCATCGATCTGGACGACTTCAAGCAGGCCAACGACCGGTTCGGGCACGCCACCGGCGACCAGGTGCTGGTCACGATCGCCAACCGGCTGGCGACCTGGGTCAGCCGGCTCGCGCCGGCCCGGACCGGGCCCCGCGACCGGCCTGGCCGGCCATCCGCGGTGGTGGCGAGGCTGGGCGGGGACGAGTTCGCCGGCCTGTTCACCGCGCCGACCACCGACCACGGCTGGTTGCAGCAGGCCGCCTGGCAGCTCAGCCATGAGCTCGGCGCCCCGATCGACGTCAACGGCCGGCGGGTCCGGGTCTCCGCCTCGGTCGGGCTGACCGCGGTGCCGACCGGGATGACGCTGGCGGAGGCGTTGCACCGGGCGGACGAAGTGATGTACCGGGCCAAGGCGGGTGGCGCGCCGCTGGGCGGGGCCACCCCACTGCCGGCCTGAGCTACGGGTCCGCGCGGGCCAGCTACGGATCCTCGCGGGCGAGCTCCCAGCAGGCGACCGCGGTCGCGGCGGCCACGTTGAGCGAGTCCACCCCGCGCCGCATCGGGATCATGACCCGCAGGTCGCTGGCGGCGAGCGCGGCCGCGGACAGACCGGTGCCTTCGGCGCCGAGCAGCAGCGCCGGGCGGGCCCGGTGGTGCGGCGCCAGCCGCTGGATCGGCACCGCGTCGGCGGCCGGGGTGAGCGCCAGCAGCGTGAACCCGGCCGCCCGGAGCGAGGTGAGCCCGGCCGGCCACGGCGACAGGGTGGCGTACGGGACGGCGAACACCTCGCCCATGCTGACCCGGACGCTGCGGCGGTAGAGCGGGTCGGCACAGGACGGCGACAGCAGCACGCCGTCCACCCCCAGCCCGGCCGCGCTCCGGAAGATCGCACCCAGGTTGGTATGGGTGTTCACGTCCTCCAGAACCACCAGCCGGCGGGCGGCCGCGATCACCTGCTCGGCCGGCGGCAACGGTCGCCGGTGGAACGACGCCAGTACTCCCCGGTGGACGTGGAAGCCGGTGGTCTGCCGGAGCACCTGCTGGCTCGCCGCGTACACCGGCGCGTCCGGCAGGTCGGTGAGCTGGTCCACCCGGGCCACGTCCAGCAGGTAGGAGCGGGGCCGGTAGCCGGCTCGCAGCGCCCGCCGGAGCACCAGCTCGCCCTCGGCGATGAACAGCCCGTGCGGCGGCTCCCAGCGGGTCCGCAGCTCCACATCGGTCAGCGCCCGGTAGTCGGCGATCCGGGGGTCCGCCGGATCCGAGATCAGGGTCACCGACCTACTGTCCACAGCCTTACTATCCACAGCGGACCCTCCAGAGCTGGCGCAGCCGGTCCTGGCCGGCCGGGTCGGTGGCGACCGCCGCCGGCAGCCGGGCCGCCGCCCCGATGCTGACCACGATCCGGAACCCGTACGGATACTTCGCGTCGGCCAGCACGTGGCCGCCACACTGGGCGGCGTCGGCGGTCACCGGGACCACCAGCCGGCCCTCGCCCGGCGGCAGCTCGCCGAGGTCGCCGCCGGTCCGGTCGGCGGTGAGCGCGTAGACCACGCTGCCGAGCAGCTCGTGGACGACGATCGGCTGGTCGCCGGTGCGCCGTTGCACGATCAGGGCGCCGGCCAGCCGGCCGTCCGGCCGGTCCGACCAGTCCGCCAGCCGCACCTCGATCGCGGCGGTGACCAGCTGCGCCGCGCAGTCTGCGTGCAGCCGGCTGGTCCACCGGCGGTCCGCCTGCGCCACCGGCAGCTCGACCGCCTGCCAGTGGTCGGCGTCGGCCGGCTCGGTCTCGCCAGCGGCGACCACCAGCCGGGCGGTGGCCGGGGCGAGCGGTGGTGCCGGCCGCCCGCCGCACCGGGCCTCGCCGGGCACCACGGTGAGCGCCTTGGCGGTGCCCGGCTGGATCGCCACCCCTTTGGCGACCGGGCCGGTCGGGGCGAACGACTCCGAGACCAGCTCGATCTCCCGTACCCAGACCGGCGCCGGGCCGTCGTTGCTGACCCAGACCGCCACCGTCCGCGGGTCGTCGACCAACCGCGGCACGTTCGCCTCGGCGGTCAGCCCGGTCACCGGCGCGGTGGTTGGTGGCGTGGAGGCGCAGCCGGTCAGCAGGACCGCGACCACCGCCAGCCGGGCGGCGAGCCGCCGGTCAGGCACGCTCCCGCTCGCGCTCGGCCGGCGCGGCGGTCAGGTCCGCACTCACCCCGGAGGACTCGGCCGGCAGCCCTCTCGGCGCGCCAGCCACACCCGAGCTGCGCTCGGCCGCCCGTACGTCCTCGCCGACCTCCTCGGCCGCCTTGGCGGCCTGCTCGGCCGCGGCGAGCGCCTCGTCGGCGAGCTCGGCCTGCTGCTCCTCGCTCTCGATCGGGCCGCCACCGGTGAGCTTGCTCAGGCTGCCCATCGCGCCGCCGAGCCCCTCCAGCGCCTTGGTCATCTCGACCGGCACCACCCAGACCTTGTTCGCGCTGCCATTGGCGATCTGCGGAAGCATCGACAGATATTGATAGGCGAGCACCTTCGAGTCCGGGTTGGCGGAGTGGATCGCGCCGACCACCGTCCGGATCGCCTTGGCCTGGCCCTCGGCCTGCAGGATCCGGGCCTGCCGCTCGCCGTCGGCGCGCAGCACCGCCGCCTGCTTCTCGCCCTCGGCGGTGAGGATCTGGGACTGCTTGACCCCCTGCGCGTTCAGGATCGCGGCCCGCCGGTCCCGCTCGGCGCGCATCTGCTTCTCCATCGCGTCCCGGATGCTCGGCGGCGGCTCGATCGCCTTGATCTCCACCCGGGTGACCTTGACGCCCCACTTGCCGGTGGTCTCGTCCAGCGCCGCCTGCAGGTGCCGGTTGATGGTTTCGCGGCTGGTCAGGGTCTGCTCCAGGTCCATCGAGCCGATCACGTTCCGGAGCGTGGTGACGGTCAGCTGCTCGATGCCCTGGATGAAGCTGGCGATCTCGTAGGTAGCGTCCTTCGGGTTGATCACTCGGAAGTAGAGCACCGTGTCGATCGAGACCACCAGGTTGTCGGAGGTGATGACCGGCTGCGGCGGGAAGCTGACCACCTGCTCACGCATGTCCACTTTGGTCCGCACCCGGTCGATCCAGGGAGCGATCACGTTCAGGCCGGGGCCCAGCGTGCGCCGGTACCGGCCGAACCGCTCCACCACGTCCATCCGCTGCTGCGGCACGATCCGCACCATCTTGCCGAGGGTGACCACCGCCATCAGCACGATCGCCGCCACGATCAGCGCGACAACTACTTCCATCAGCCCGTCGCCTCCTGGTCATCGGCGATGTCCACGTCGCCGAACTCGTCCCGCCACACCAGCGCGGTGGTCCCTCGCACCTCGATCACCCGGATCCGCTCCCCCGGCTCGATCACCTGGGTGGCGTCATAGGCGCGGGCCGTCCACAGCTCACCATCCACCCGCACCAGTCCAGCCGAGTCGGTGACCTGCTCCAGCACCGTGCCCGGGGCGCCTTCCAGCTTCTTCACGCCGATCGTCTCATCGGCGCCGGCGATCGCGGGCAGCATGTGCTTCCGGATGATCGGCCGCAACAGCACCAGCGAAGCGACCGAGACCGCGGTGAATGTGATCGCCTGCCCGACCGGCCCCGCCCCGAGACCGGCCGCCACCGCCGCGGCCAGCGCCCCGGCCGCGAACATGAGCAGCACCAGCGTGGCCGTAAACGCCTCCGCGATCGCGAGCACGACGGCCAACGCGACCCACAACAGGGCGGCAAACACCCTCCGATCGTGTCACGTCTAGCCCGGTTTGGCGAGCGAGACCGTCGTCCCTTCGGCCGGTAACGCCGACCGGCCGGCGGCGGTTGTGCCCGTAGGAGGTGAGTGCATGTCCGGATCAACCGACCGGCTGGCCGCCGGGACCGCCCGGGCGGTCGACGCGGCGGTGGCGGCGGCGCAGGCCGCCGGCCGGGTGCCGACGCTGCTGGCCGGGGTGGTACGCCGGGGCCGGCTGTGTCATGTCGCGCGGGCCGGCGAACCAGCCGACCCGGATACCCAGTTCCGGCTCGGCTCGATCACCAAGACCATGACCGCGACGCTGGTGCTGCAACTGCGGGACGAAGGCCGGCTCTCGCTCGACGACCTGCTGTTCCGGCACCTGCCCGGGACCGCGGTGGGCGGGGTGACGCTGCGGCAGCTGCTCGGCCACGCTTCCGGGTTGCAGCGGGAACCGGACGGTCCCTGGTGGGAGCGGTCGCCCGGGGTGGATCTCGATCCGCTGCTGGCCCGGGTGACCCCGGACAAGCTCAGCCACCCGCCGGGCCGCGGCCACCATTACTCGAACCTCGGCTACGGGCTGCTCGGCGCGGTGCTGCAGCGGATCACCGGCGAGCGGTGGCCGGCGCTGCTGGACAAGCGGATCTGCCAGCCGCTCGGGCTGACCCGCACCAGCTACCACCCGGAGGAGCCGTTCGCCCGCGGCTACGTGGTCCACCCCTGGCACGGCACCCGGCACGAGCAGCCGCGGCACGACAGCCAGGCGATGGCGCCGGCCGGCCAGCTCTGGTCGACGCTGACCGACCTGGCCCGGTGGGCGGGGTTCCTCGCCGCGCCGGACCCGGCGGTGCTCGCCCCGGCGACGCTGGCCGAGATGTGCATCCCGGTGTCGATCGCCGACCCGGACCGGTGGACAGCCGGGCACGGGCTGGGCATCGGGTTGCGCCGGCACGGCGAACGGGTGTACGTCGGCCACACCGGATCGATGCCCGGGTACCTCGCGGTGGTCTGGGTGCACCGCGGCTCCGGCACCGGGGTGGTGGCGTTCGCCAACGGGTACACGCTGGCCGGGACCACCATCGGCGAGTTCGGCGCCGAGCTGCTCAGCCTGGTGTTGGACCGGGAGCCGCCGGCGCCCGAGCCGTGGCAGCCGGCGGCCGCGCCGACCGGCCCGGTCGCGGCGCTGACCGGCCGGTGGTGGTGGATGGGCCAGGAGTACGAGGTGCGGGCCGGGCCAGCTCCCGACGAGCTGCTCGTGACCCCGGTGACCTGCCCGGCGCCGCCGTGGCGGTTCGTCCCGGACCGGCCGGACCGGTGGCGCGGGGTCAGCGGCAGCAACGACGGTGAGTTCCTGGAGGTCCGGCGGGACCCGGCCGGCACGGTCACCGGGCTGGCGATCGCGACCGCGGTGTTCACCCGGGATCCCGGGCTGCCGGAAGGCGGCGAGCCGCCCGGCTAACACGTACGCTTGCCGCATGAGCTCGGCAACGGGCATGACCACGCCGACCACCCGGCGCGCCCCGCGATTCGTCGCGTGGGTGCGGGCGTGGCGCGCCGGTCTGATCCCGTACGACGACGTCATCGACGAGATCGAGGCGGCCGAGGATCACCTGGTCGCCGACGTGGCCGACCCGGCGTCGGAGGCGCCGCTGCGGGAGGCGCTGGCCAGCCTGTCGCCGCTGCATCCGGACGAGATCCGGCTGGTGCTGCCGGCCCCCGGCGACCCGCGCGGGCTGCCCGGGCCGGGCACGCCGTTCACCGGCCGGGCGCTGGTCGCCGGCGAAGCGGTGGTCGCCGGCGAGGTCGGGCTGGTGCCGGAGGTCCGCAGCCACGTCTCGGGGTCCGGCGACTCGTTCGCCTCGGTGGTCTGGTGGTCGCACGAGCTGCCGCCGCCGGCTCCCGGCGCCGCCGTGCCGGAGGTCACCGCCGCCGAGGCGGAGGCCGAACTGACCGGCGCGCTCGCCGAGGCCACCACCGCGCTGACCCAATTGGACATCGCCCGCTGGCGGCCGGAGCTCGGGGCCGCGCTGGCCGATCTGCGCCGGCACGACAACGCCAGCGAACTCCCGCCGGTGTTCAACCCGCGGGCGCGCCGGCTCTACGCCCGGGCGAGCCTGCTCGACCGGGTGCTGGTGCTGGCCGGCCAGACCGCCCCGGGTGGGGCGATCAACGCGTTCGAGGCGCAGCAGCGGGACGCGGCGCTGCGGCCACTCACCGCCGCCTGCCGGCGGGCGCTGGTGGCCGCCTGCAACGCGCCGCTGCGCTGACCGCCGGCTACCTGTTTCAAGGACCTACGTCGGAGGCCTACTTCGGCGGCGCCACGTCGTCGACGACGATGTTCACCTCGGTCACCTGCAGGTCGAGCATCCGCTCCACCGCCTCGATCACCTTCGCGCGGACCTGCTCGGTGACCGGCAGCACCTGGGTGCCGTAGTCGACCACCAGCGTGACCGTGATCCGGGCGGTCTTGCCTTCCAGCCGGGCCGACACGCCCCGGGTGCCCTCACCGGTCTCGCCGAGCCCGACCCGCTCCTTCACCGAGGCGAAGAACCGCGCCGCGTCGCCGCCGAGGTCGTGCACGCCCGGCACCTCCCGGGCGGCGATCCCGGCGATCTTCTCCACCACCTCGTCCTCGATCCGAGTCGTGCCGCGGTCGACCAGCACCTCCGCGTCGTTGCGCAGCCGGTCCACGACCGCGGTGGCGACCCGGCCGGAGGCCGCGGCGGCCCGCTCGATCGCTTCACCGGCCCGCTCCGCCGCCTGGTTGGCGACCTGGCCGGCGCGGTCCATCACCACCTCGGCCCGCTCGGCCGCGGCCGCCATCGCGGCCGGGTCCAGCAGGCCGTCCCGCCGGCCGGCCTCGGCCGGCCCCGGCTGGGCAGGCACCGCCTGGGTGGTGGTGGGTTCGGTTCCGTTCGACTGGTGCGGCTCGGTCATGACGATCTCCCCTCGGTTGTTCAAACCTCGTCGATCAGGTCGGCGATGGAGTCGACGACCCGGCTGGGCCGGTACGGGTACCGCTCGGCGTCGGCCCGGGTGCTGATCCCGGTCAGCACCAGGATCGTCTGCAGGCCCGCCTCCAGCCCGCACAGCACGTCGGTGTCCATCCGGTCGCCCACCATCACGGTGGTCTCCGAATGAGCCTTGATCGTGTTGAGCGCCGACCGCATCATCATCGGGTTCGGCTTCCCGACGAAGTACGGCTCCACCCCGGTCGCCTTGGAGATCATCGCGGCGACCGAGCCGGCGGCCGGTAGCAGGCCCTCATTGGACGGTCCGGTCGGGTCCGGGTTGGTGCAGATGAACCGGGCACCGTCCTTGATGAGCCGGATCGCCCGGGTGATCGCCTCGAAGCTGTAGGTGCGGGTCTCCCCCAGCACCACATAGTCCGGCTGGTAGTCGGTGAGGATGTAGCCGACCTCGTGCAGGGCGGTGGTGAGGCCGGCCTCGCCCAGCACGTACGCCGTACCGCCGGGCCGCTGGTCGCGCAGGAACTGGGCGGTGGCCAGCGCGGAGGTCCAGATCGCCCGCTCCGGCAGCTGGATCCCCATCCGGCCCAGCCGCGCCATCAGGTCCCGCGGGGTGTACCGCGAGTTGTTGGTCAGCACCAGGAACGGCTTGTCGGACTCGCGGAGCCGGTTCACGAACTCGCTGGCACCCGGGATCGGCTGGCCTTCGTGGACCAGCACACCGTCCATATCGGTCAGCCAGCTGGCGACCGGCGGATCAGCCACGAGTCCCCCTGGCGAGGCAGCAATGACCGGGACAGGCGTCCCACACCGGCAGCGTACCCAGCCGGCGCCGGTCGGTGGTGCCGGTCAGCCGTTCCTGCACCAGCTCGCGGACCATCGTCACGAACCGGGGGTCGACGCCGGGGGTGGCGGCCCGGGCGTACGCCAGCCCGACCCGCTTGGCGGTGTCGGCCGCCTCGGTGTCGAGGTCCCAGACCACCTCCAGGTGGTCGGAGATGAACCCGATCGGGCTCACCACCACCGCCTCCACCCCGGCCGCGGCGAGCGACTCCAGGTGCGCGTTGATGTCCGGCTCCAGCCAGGGCACGTGCTCCGGACCGGACCGGCTCTGCCAGACCAGGTCGTACGGCAGGTCCGGGGCGGCCAGCTTGGCCACCAGTGCCGCGGTCTCGGCGAGCTGGGCCTGGTACCGGCCGCCCTCCGGGCCGGCGTCGCGGGCCATCTGCTCGGGGATCGAGTGGGCGGTGAAGACCAGCCGGGTCCGCTCCCGGGGCGCCGGCTCCAGGCTCGCCAGCGCCTGCCGGGTGGCGTCGGCGAACGGCTCGACGAAGCCCGGGTGGTCGTGGTAGTGCCGCAGCTTGTGCACCACCGGCGCGCGCGGGCCGACCGCCGCCCGGGCGGCCGCGATGTCCTCCAGGTATTGCCGGCACGACGAGTAGGACCCGTACGGGCTGGTCACGAACGCGAGCGCCTGCTTGATCCC
This sequence comes from Natronosporangium sp., assembly GCA_036564175.1. Taxonomy (GTDB): domain Bacteria; phylum Actinomycetota; class Actinomycetes; order Mycobacteriales; family Micromonosporaceae; genus Natronosporangium. The sequence continues at coordinate 19,184 of DATCKZ010000022.1, read as the reverse complement.
GTCGTCGCGCATGGTGGCGAGGGTGTCGGCGAGCATCGGGTGCCAGTTCCGGTTGCCCCAGTACTGCGGCAGCGACAGGCCGTGCTCGGCGAACTCGGTCTGCAACGCCGCCAGCAGTGCCCGGCACTGCTCGTTGATCGGCGACACGCCCCCGAAGTGCTGGTAGTGCTCGGCCACCTCGGCCAGCCGCTCCGGCGGCACTCGCCGGCCCCGGGTCACGTTCTGCAGGAACGGCAGCACGTCGGCAGGGCGCTCCGGACCCCCGAATGACAGCAGCAGGAAGGCGTCGTACCCCACCGGGCCATCGTGCCAGACGCCGGCGAGCCGACTCCAGCCGCCGGTCAGCTGCCTACCGCGTGGTAACCACCGTCGACGTGCACGATCTCCCCCGTGGTGGCAGGGAACCAGTCCGACAGCAGCGCCAGGCATGCCCGGGCGGCCGGCTCCGGGTCGGTCAACTGCCAACCCAGCGGTGCCCGGTCGGCCCAGCCATCCTCGAACTGGTCGAAGCCGGGGATCGAGCGCGCCGCCATGGTCCGGACCGGCCCGGACGAGACCAGGTTGCTGCGGATCCCCTTCGGCCCGAGGTAGCGGGCGAGGTAGCGGGAGGTGGCCTCGAGCGCGCCCTTCGCCACCCCCATCCAGTCGTAGACCGGCCAGGCGACCGACGCGTCGAAGGTGAGCCCGACCAGCCCGCTGCCCGGACCCAGCAGCGGCAGCGCGGCCATCGCCAGCGCCTTGTACGAGTACGCGGAGATCTGCAGCGCGGTGGCGACGTCCGGCCAGTCCGCATCGAGGAACCCGCCGCCGAGCGTGCCGGGCGGACCGTACGCGATCGCGTGCACCACCCCGTCCAGCCCGTCGAGGTGTTGCCGGACGTTGTCAGCGAGCCCGGCCAGCTGCTCGGGGTTGGTGACGTCCAGCTCGATCACCGGTGGCGGCTCGGGCAGCCGGTTGGCGATCCGCTCCACCAGCGACATCCGGCCGTAGCCGGTGAGCACGATCTTGGCCCCGTGCTGCTGGGCGAGCCGGGCTACCGAGTACGCGATCGACTGCTCGGTGATCACGCCGGTGATCAGCAACCGCTTGCCTTCCAGCACGACAGCCTCCCCTCCAGTTCGGTGGCGTCTGATCGTAACCGGTTACCGTGATCGGCGAGGCGACTGGTAGCAGGGGAGGGAACCATGGCGAAACCGCCGATCCCGGACAAGTTTGTCGAGGTGCTGAAGCGGCCTAACCCGGCCGTGATGGCGACCGTGCGCAGCGACGGCGCGCCGGTTTCGGTCGCCACCTGGTACCTGTGGGACGGCGGCCGGATCCTGCTCAACCTGGACGCGCAGCGGAAGCGGCTGGCGCACCTGCGGGCCGATCCGCGGGTGTCGCTGACCGTGCTCGACGGGGACTCCTGGTACCGGCACATCAGCCTGCACGGGACGGTGACCCTGGCGGACGATCCGGAGCTGGCCGGCATCGACCGGCTGGCCCGGCACTACACCGGCCGGCCCTACCGGGACCGGCAGCGACCGCGGGTGAACGCCTGGTTCGAGATCACCAGCTACCACGTCTGGGGCTGGCGCTAAGGCTCGCCCCAGCTGACCGTGACCGGACCGGGGAGGTCGGGCAGCGGCAGCGCCGCCGCCTCGGCCTCGACCGCCGCCCGGGTAGCGCGGGACGGCCGCCGCCAGGGCCGGACCGTCACCGCCGGGCCGACCCGCCGCCAGGTCCCGACCACCTCGCCATCGACCAGCACCGCCCCGGGCCAGACCCGGGGCGGCCACAGCTCGCGCCGGCGGTCGGCGTCGGGCACGAGCAGCTCACGGTCGGCGCCCTGGAGCAGGAAGTACGGATCGCCGCTGGGGAGCAGGCGGGCCGGGGCCGACGGTACCGGGGCGGCCCGGAACGCCGGTTCGTCCTGGGCCAGGATCCAGCCCTCGCCGAGCGGTGACCGGACCGGGATCAGCTCCGGCCGAAGCGCCTCGAACGCGGCGGCCGCCCGGCTGGGCCGGATCCCCGCCCATTCGGCGAACGACGCCGCTGTGCCCGGGCCGGATACGTGCAGGAACCGGCGGGCGAGCTCGAGCCGGGCATCGGCCGGGTCGACGTCCGGGCGCGGCTCGGTCCAGATGGTCGGCTGGCCGGCGCCCTCCCACCGGATCAGGACCGTGCCGGTCGGGGCGGCGTACCGCAGCGCGTTGGGGTGGACGCCGAGCCCGCGCCCGGCCTCCCGGTACGGCAGCCGCCGCCCGGCCAGAAACTCGTGCAGGCGGGTCGCCAGGTCCTCGGCCCGCCGCCGGCCAGCCGGGTCGTCGGGCAGCCGCCCGAGCGTGAACACCGGCCGGTCAACCGCGGCCACCACATAGGCGGTGTACCGCGGCCCCCAGACCTGGGCCAGCGACGGGTCCGCCCAGGCGGTCGGGCCGGTGCCGGCCACCCGGGCGTGGATCGCCAGCAACGCCGACCGGGGCACGCTGTCCTGCAGGCCGGCCCAGGCCGCCCGCCGCAGGGAGGCGGTGCCGGCCGGCAGCCGCTCCTCGAGCGCGCCCACCCGCCGGCGGAAGCCGAGCACCTGCGGGCGGCTGAGGACCAGCTCGCCGGCCACCGGCGTCAGTGGCCCATGCCGAGGCCGCCGTCGACCGGGATCACCGCGCCGGAGATGTAGCCGGCGGCGTCGCTGGCCAGCCAGGTGACCACCCCGGCCACCTCGGCCGGCTCGGCGAACCGGCCGGCCGGGATCGCCTTGCGGTACTCGGCCTGCCGCTCCTCCGGCAGCTGGGCGGTCATGTCGGTGTTGATGTAACCGGGCGCCACCACGTTCGCGGTGAGGTTGCGGCTGCCCAGCTCCCGAGTGATCGACCGGGCGATCCCGATCAGCCCGGCCTTGCTGGCGGCGTAGTTCACCTGCCCCGGGCTGCCGAGCAACCCGACCACCGACGAGATGAAGATCATCCGGCCCCAGCGGGCGCGCACCATCTTGGTGGCCGCCCGGCGGGCGCACCGCCAGGCGCCGGTCAGGTTGGTGTCGAGCACCCGGGTGAACTGCTCCTCGCTCATCCGCATCAGCAGCGTGTCGTCGGTGATCCCGGCGTTGGCGACCAGCACCTCTACCGGGCCGAGCTCCGCCTCGACCTTCGAGAACGCCGCGTCCACCGCTTCGGAGTCGGTGACGTCGCAGGTCACGCCGAGCATCCCGGCCGGCGCGCCGGAGCCGCGGTGGGTCACCGCCACCCGATCGCCCTGCGCGGCGAACGCCTCCGCAATCGCCAACCCGATCCCGCGGTTCCCACCGGTGACAAGCACAGTCCGAGGCATGCCGCGAGCCTAGCGGTAGCCCCGGCTACGGCAGTCGCGGCGTCCAGAGCAGGCTGAGCGCCCCGGCCAGCAGCGCCAGGATCAGCGCGCCACCGAGGTACCACTGGGTGATCTCCCGGGGCACGATCCGGCTGCCGACCGAGCTGCCCATGTCCTCGTAGACCGCGGTCAGCTCCTCGACGCTGTCCGCCTCGTAGTACTGCCCGCCAGTGGTCTCCGCGAGGGTGGCCATCGAGTCCCGGTCGACCGGCACCCGGTAGAGCTGGCCGGCGATGTCGACCACCCCCTGGTCGGTGCCGAACGCCACCGTGGACACCGGCACGTTCGCCTCCGCCGCCGCGGCGGCGGCCTCCTCCACCGACCGGCCGTAGGTCCGGTACCCGTCGGTGAGCAGCAGGATCCGGGCCGGCGGCGGCCCCTCGGCGCCGTTGGCCGGCACGTTGCGGATCGCCTCCAGGCAGGTGAAGACCGCCTCGCCGGTGGCAGTCGCCTCGGCCAGCGCCAGGTTCTGGATCCCCCGGACCACCGCCTCCCGGTCGGTGCTCGGCGGCACCACCACGTTGGCGCTGCGGGCGAACGACACCAGCCCCAGGTTGTGGGTCGGCGGCAGCTTGTCCACGAAGTCGATCGCCGCCTGCTGGGCGGCCTCCAGCCGGGTCGGTGCCACGTCGCTGGCCTCCATCGACAGCGACACGTCGATCGCGAGCATGATGGTGGCCCGCTCGACCGGCTCCTCCCGGTCCACCGCCGGACGGGCCATCCCGGTGCTCAGCGCCACCAGCGCGAGCACGAACGCGGCCGCCGCCAGGTGCCGGCGCCAGCCCAGCCCGCGCGGGGCGATCTGCCTGAGCAGCTCGACATTGCTGAACTTGACCGCGTGCGCCCGGCGCCGCCACTGCCGCCACAGGTAGAACGCGGCCAGTGCCGCCACCGGGACGAGTCCGAGCAGCCACCATGGCTGCAGGAATCGGATCACGGAGCCTCCTTCGTGGTGCCGCGGACGGCGCCGCGGGTACGGGCGTGGCGGCGGGCGGCGACGAACCGGACGATGTCGGCCAGCCAGTCGGAGTCGGTCCGCAACCGTAGCTGGGCCGCGCCAGCCTGCCGCAACGCGGTCGCGATCGCCGCCCGCTGCCGCGCGGCCGCCTGCTCGTACCGCTCGCGGAGCCGCCGGTCGCTGGTCTGCACCTCGTGGATCACGCCGGTTTCCGGGTCCATCACCTCCAGCACCCCGACGTCCGGCAACGACAGCTCGCGCGGGTCCACCACCTCGATCGCCAGCACGTCGTGGCGGACCGCGAGCTTGCGGATCGGCCGGGCCCACTGCTCCGGCGGGGCCAGGAAGTCCGAGATCACCACCGCCAGCCCGCGCCGCCGGGGCGGCCGGTTGAGCCCGTCGATCAGCGCGCCCAGGTCGATCTGCCCGGCGGCGGTGTCGGACTGCGCGATCGCCCGCAGCAAGCCCTGGGCGCTGCGCCGGCCGGGCCGGGCCGGCAGCCGCCGGACCCGGCCCGGGCCGGCGGCGACCAGCGCCCCGACCCGGTTGCCGCCCCGGACCGTCAGGTACGTGATCGCCGCCGCGCCGGCCAGCGCCAGGTCCCGCTTGAGCTGGCTGGCGGTGCCGAACGACTGGCTCGCCGACAGGTCCACCGCGAGCCAGGTCTCCAGCTCCCGGTCGGCCTCGGTCTGCCGGATGTGCGGCACGGTGGTGCGGGCGGTGACCGGCCAGTCCATCCGCCGGACGTCGTCGCCGGGGCGGTACTCCCGGGACTCCCCCGGCTCGCTGCCCGGGCCCGGCAGCAGGCCCAGGTAGTCCCCCTGCAGCAGGCCGTCGAGCCGGCGGGTCACCAACAGCTGCAGCCTCGCCAGCACCGCGTCCGCCGCGGCGGTGGGTCTGGTCACTGTGGCGGCCCCGGTGGTGGCGGCGGCACCGCGCTCTGCCGCGGCGCGACCGTCGGCATCGGCACCGACTTGAGCACCTGCGCCACCACGTAGTCGGCCGGGATGTCGTCGGCGAGCGCGTCATAGCTGAGCACCAGCCGGTGCCGCAGCACGTCGGCGGCGATGTCGAACATGTCGGCCGGGAGCACGTAGTCCCGGCCGCGCAGCAGCGCCAGTGCCCGGCTGGCCCGCACGATCCCGAGCGAGGCGCGCGGGCTGGCGCCGTACTGGACCAACCCCGCGATCTCGGTCAGCCCCAGGTCGGCCGGGGTCCGGGTGGCGACCACCACCCGGACCGCGTAGTCCACCAATGCGTTGTGGACGAACACCTGATCGGCCTTGCGCTGCAGCGCGATCAGGTCCTCGGGCGCGAACACCACCTCCGGCTCCGGCGGGTCCACCCCCATCCGGTAGACGATCTCCCGCTCCTCCACATCGGTCGGGTAGCCGACCACGACCTTCATCAGGAACCTGTCCCGCTGCGCCTCCGGCAGCGGGTAGACCCCCTCCTGCTCGATCGGGTTCTGGGTGGCCATCACCAGGAACGGGTCCGGCACTGGATAGCTCTCGCCACCGATCGAGACCTGTCGCTCGGCCATCACCTCGAGCAACGCCGACTGCACCTTCGCCGGGGCCCGGTTGATCTCGTCGGCGAGCAGGAAGTTGACGAAGATCGGACCCAGCTCCACATCGAACTTCTCGCTGCCCTGCCGGTAGATCCGGGTGCCGACGATGTCGGCCGGCATCAGGTCCGGGGTGAACTGGATCCGGGCGAAGCTGCCGCCGACCACCTTCGCCACGGTCTGCACCGCGAGCGTCTTCGCCACCCCCGGGACCCCCTCGAGCAGGCAGTGGCCACGCGCCAGCAGCGCCACGAACATCCGCTCGATCATCGTGTCCTGGCCGACGATCACCCGTTTGACCTCGAACAACGCCCGCTCCAGCAGAGTCGCGTCCTGGGCCGGCGTGGTGGTGGTCTCCATTCGTCCTCCGGGGTCAACCGCTGGTACAGACATCCCCACTCTGACACGCGCGCGCCGCCGCTAGTGCGGAGTAGTCAAGATCCGCAGGAACTCCGCAGGAACTCCTCAGGTAGTACGAACGGCCCCCTATGACCGAACGTCTGGTCGGAATAAGCCAAACGGACACACTCGGCGGGGTAGACATCAGAGCCAGTCGCATGGGTACGATTCCATCGACGCCGGGCGGCTTCCCCCGTGGCCGCCCGGCGCTACTCTTGCCAGGCCATGGCGATGATCTGCTCCGCGAAGGGTTGCCGGGAACCGGCCCGGTGGGCGCTGCACTGGAACAACCCGAAGCTGCACACCCCCGACCGGCGCAAGACCTGGCTCGCCTGCGACCAGCACCTCGATCATCTCCGGCAGTTCCTGGACGCGCGCGGGTTCCTGCGAGACGTGGCACCGGTCCCCTGATCGCATACGCTCGGAGGGTGACTGTCAGCGCGCTCGATCCGTGGCCGGACACGGTCAGCTGGCGACCGGTCTCCCGTAAGTTGATCGCGGTCGAGCTGATCCGATTCGGGATCACCCTTGCGTTCCTGTTTCTCGCCGTCATCGTCGCCGAACTGTTCGGCTGGCCGTACACGGTTGCGGCGATCGGCGCGCTGGTCGGGTTCGGACTGCTGCGCGGGATCGCGATCGTCCGGGCGGTGCTGGTCTGGGGGTACGCCGAGCGGGAGCGGGACCTGCTGGTCCGGCACGGCCTGCTGATCCGGCGCCTGTCGATCGTGCCGTACGCCCGGATGCAGTTCGTCGATGTCACCGCCGGCCCGCTGGAGCGGGCGTTCGACCTCGCGACCGTCCAACTGCACACTGCCGCGGCCGCGAGCGACGCCCGGATCCCCGGCCTGCCCCCGGAGGAGGCGGCCCGGCTGCGGGACCGGCTCGCCGCGCTCGGCGAGGACCAGGGCGAGGGGCTGTGACGCTGGAGACGCCGGTGGTCGGGGCGGTCGAGCCCAAGCAACGGCTGCACCCGCTCAGCCCGCTGCTGCACAGCGCCAAACTGCTGGCGGCGCTGATCGCGGCGATCTCGTTCCAGGGGTTCGCCCAGCTCGGCTGGCGCGGGTTCGCCGGCACGGTGGTGATCGCGATGTGCTTCGTGGTCGCCTACTCGGTGCTGACCTGGCTGGTCACCGGTTACCACGTGGTCGGCCGGGAGCTGCGGATCTACGACGGGTTGCTGGTCCGCCGGACCCGGGCGATCCCGCTGGAGCGGCTGCAGGCGGTGGAGCTGGTCCGGCCGCTGCTGGCCCGGCTCACCGGCCTGGCCGAGCTGCGGCTGGAGGTGGTCGGCGGCAGCAAGTCCGAGGCACCGCTGGCGTTCCTGACCGTCGCCGACGCCACCGCGCTACGGGAACGGCTGCTGGCGCTGGCCGCCCGGATCGGCGCCCCGGCCGCGACCGCCGAGCCCGACCAGCCGGTGCCGGCCGACGCCGATCAACCGGCCGCGCCGGCCGAACCGCCCCGGCCGGCCGAGCATCCATTGCACGCGACCGTCAACCGGGAAGTGGTGATCAGCCAGCTGCTCACCCCGCAGGTGCTGTTCCTGCCGTTCGCGATCGCGCTGGTGGTGGCGCAGAACGTGTTCGGCACCGAGGGCTGGTCGTGGGTGGTGGTGGCGAGCATGGGGGCGGCCATCATCGGGGTGATCCAGCAGCCGGTCCGCCGGATCTTCGCGGACTGGGACTTCCGGCTGGCGATCCAGGACCCGCCGGCCAACCAGCCGTTCCCGGGGCTGCGGATCCGGCAGGGGCTGACCGAGACCCGCAGCCAGACCGTCCCGCTCAACCGGGTGCAGGCGATCGGGGTGACCTGGCCGCTGCTGTGGCGGCGCCGGGGGTGGCTGCGGTGCCGGCTCGACGTCGCCGGGTACGGCCAGCAGGAGTCGAGCCGCCCGTACGACCGGCTGCTGCCGGTCGGAGACCTGGCCACCGCCCGCCGGCTGGTCCGGGTGGTGCTGCCCGGGGTCGACCTGCTCGAGCTGCCGATGACCGGCCCGCCCCGCCGGGTCCGGTGGCTGGCCCCCTGGCGGCAGCCGGTGCTCGGGGCCGGGCTGACCGACCGGGTGTTCGCTACCCGGGACGGCCGGATCACCCGCGAGCTGGTGGTGGTGCCGTACGAGCGGATCCAGAGCGTCCGGTTGACCCAGGGGCCGCTGCAACGGTGGCTGGGAGTGGCCACTGTGTACGCCGACACCGCCGGGAACCTGACCGCCACCGCCCACCACCGGGAGCTCGCCGAGGCCCGGACGATCGCCGCCGAGCTCACCGAGCGGGCGCGCGCGGCTCGGGCGGCCGAACCCGCCGCCGCAGCCACCGCCAGCCAGCCCAACCCGCCAGCAGCCCGATGACGATCGCCCCGGGCAGCCGGGTCAGCACCGGGATGCCGAGCCCGCTGGGCAGGGTGAGCGCGGTCAGCACCAGCGTCGCCACCGCCAGCCAGTGGCGGACCCGCCGGTCCTCGGTGGCCGCGGCGAGCACCGCCAGCGCCGCCACCGCGTACCACGGGTAGACCACCGGCCCGAGCACCACCACCGCGGCGAGCACCGCGCCGGCGTACCGGATCACCGCTGCCGGCTCGGCCCGGCACTGCCAAGCCCGTACCAGCAGCCACAGCGAGAGCCCGGCCAGCACCGCCAGCCCCAGCCACTGCGCCACCGTCACCGCGCCGTCGAAGGCACCGGGCGCCCCCAGCCCCCAGAGCAGGTAGCCGACCGCCATCCCGAGCCCGGTCGGCAGCGACGACCACTGGCCGACCGCGCCGGTGTTGGTCAACGCGCCGACCCAACCCAGCCCCAGCCCGGTGCCGAGGGTGAGCGCCGCGAACCCGGCCACCGCCGCCAGCGCCACCCCGCCGCCGGCCCGGACCGGCCGGCTCCGCGCGGCCAGCAGCACCGCGAACGGCAGCGCCGCCAGCGCGGTCACCTTCATCGCCACCGCCAGCCCGAGCGCCAGCCCGGCCAGCACCGCCGGCGGCTCCGGCCGGGCCCGGCCGCCGGCCGCGACGGCGAGCCCGAACCCGGCGACGATCAGCCCGGCGACCAGCGCGTCGTGGTGGGCGCCGCCGACCACGTGCACGCCGACCAGCGGGGTGACCAGCCCGAGCCAGCTTGCCCGGGCCGGGTCGACGCCGCAAGCGCGGGCCAACCGGGGCAGGAACACCGCGGCGAGCCCGGCCCCGGCCACCGCGACCAGCCGGAACCCGCCGATCGCCAGCAGCAGCTGGGCCGGCTCACCGGTGGCCAGCGACCGGGCCAGCCCGACCGCCGCCGCCGAGACCAGCAGCGCCAGCGGGCCGTACGGGGCCGGGGCGTCGTGCCACAGCGACGGCACCTCGACCAGCCACGGGCAGCCGCCGCCGGCCGCGCCGACCGCGTACGGGTCGTGGCCGGCCAGCCAGACCGCGCCGTGGCAGGCGTACGCGTACACGTCCCGGCTGCCCAGCGGCGCGGTGACCAGGAGCGGCGCCGCCCACAGCAGCCCGGTGGCGACCACCCAGCCCGGCCGGAGCGGTTCGGCCCGCAACCGCCACCAGGCCCAGCCCAGCAACGCCAGCCCGATCAGGTAGGCGGCCAGCCCGAGCCGGAACCCGGCGCCGTCGCCCCACAGCGCCTCGGCCTGGTTGGCCGGGGCCGGGCCGGGCTTGGCGCCGGCGAGCAACCCGCCGATCGCCAGCAGCGCCGAGCCGGCGAACCCGGCCCACCGCAGCCGGCCGGTCACGCCGGTTGCTCGCGCCGCCGCCACCAACGCTCCGCCAGCCCGACCACCAGGAAGGTGACGCCCACGTACGCCCAGCCGGCCAGCACGTCGATGAGGTAGTGCTCGCCGGTGTACATGAGCGTGAGCGCCATCGCCAGCGGGTAGGCGAGCAGCAGCGGCCACCACCGCCGCCGGACCGCCGGCAGGAAGAAGCAGACCACCAGCAGCGCCCAGGCGGTGTGCAGCGAGGGCATCGCCGCCACCGGGTTGGCGGCGAGCTGGCCGGCATTGAGGGCGTTGAACGCGCCGTGCAGCCCGATCTCGGCCCAGCCGCGGGTGGAGATCCGTGCCACCTCCGGCAGGTAGCCGTGCTCGTACGCCCACCACGGCGGGGCGGCCGGGTAGGCGTAGTAGGTTGCGAGCCCCGCCCCGCACAGGAACAGGAACCGGCGCATGAACGTCGCCCACCGGGCCCGGTCGCGCAGCCACAGCACCAGCGCCACCGCGATCGCGACCACGAAGTGTGAGAAGTAGACCCAGCTGGCGAGCATGTCCCACCAGTGCACCCGGTCCGGGTCGTAGAACCGGTCCTGCAGCCAGACCGTCGGCACCTGGCCGCCGGTGAACCAGCCGACCAGCCACTCGTCGGCGTGGATCAGCTCGGTGATGTGCGGGGTGGCCCGGTCAGCGAAGCCGCGGGAGAGGTTGTAGCCGACCAGGAACACCACCACCGGTGCCCAGTCCCGGACGAACCGCAGGTGCTCCCGCCACGGCGCGTCGATCCGCCAGGCGATGGTGGCGGTCCACAGCCATCCGAACAGGTAGACCGGCTCGGTGGGCAGGCCGAGCGTGAACCAGCAGGCGACGAAGGCGGCCGCCCAGATCGACATCGCGATGATCCGGCGCCGCAACCGCGGCCGCGGCGGCTCCGGCGGGCTGGTCGCGGTGGCCGCCGGCCGGGCCGGCCCGCCCGGCGTGGCAGTGGTCGCGGACATCGGTTCGAGCTTAATGGCCAGACCAGCGGCGGTACGCCGGGCGCGGCGCAACGGCACGCCGGAGTGCAACCAGATGGCTGCCCGGTGCGGGTCCGAATACGCTGGCGGTATGGAGCAACCAACCACCAGCCTGCCGGCTGGCCTCACCGCGCGGGTCGAGCTGACGGTCACCGACGGGGACACCGCCCAGGCGATGGGCTCGGGCGATGTGCCGGTGCTCGGCACCCCCCGGTTGCTCGCGCTGGCCGAGGCGGCCACCGTCGCCGCCACCGCTGCCAAGCTACCGCCCGGCACCACCACCGTCGGCACCCGGGTGGAGCTGGACCACACCGCCCCCAGCCCGGTCGGCGCCAAGGTCACCGCCCTCGCCACGCTCGCCAAGGTGGACGGTCGGCGGTTGCTGTTCGAGGTCCGGGTGACCGCCGGCGACCAGCCGATCGCCGAGGCCCGGATCGAGCGGGCGCTGGTCGACCGGCAACGGTTCGTCAGCGAGGCGTTCGGGCAGTGACCAGCCTCCGGGAGGTGGCGGCCGGCGTCCACGTCTGGCGCTATCCGGTCCTCGACGTCAACGCCACGCTGGTGGTCGGCGACGGCGAGGCGCTGCTGGTGGACACGCTCGCCACCGACCCGCAGGCCCGGGAACTGGCCGAGGCGATCCGGGCGGTCACTGCGTACCCGCTGACCATCGTCAACACCCACCACCATTTCGACCACTGCTTCGGCAACGCGGTGCTCGCCGCCGGCGGCCGGCCGATCTGGGCGCACCAGGAGGCGGCGGCGCTGCTGGCGACCGGGGCCGAGCGGCTGCGCCGGCAGTGGTACGACGAGTGGGCGCCGACCGAGCCGGGGCTGGCGGCCGGGATCGCCGAGGCCAGGGTGGTGCCGCCGGACCACCTGGTGCGGCACGAGGCGGCGCTGACCGTCGGCGGCCGGGAGGTCCGGCTGCTGCACCTGGGCCGCGGCCACACCGCCGGCGACCTGGTGGTGCACCTGCCGGACGCGGACCTGGTGATCGCCGGCGACCTGGTCGAGCAGGGCGCCCCACCGTCGTTCGAGGACTCGTACCCGCTCCAGTGGCCGGACACCCTGCACGAGCTGCTCCAGCTCACCGGCCCGGCCACGGTGGTGGTCCCCGGCCACGGGGCGGTGGTCGACCGGGAGTTCGTCGCCGGCCAGCACGCCGAGCTGGCCGCGCTGGCCTGGCTGATCCGGGAGGGCCACGCCGACCACGCCACCGTCGAAGCGGTCGCGGCCAAGGCCGACCTGCCGGCCGAACCCGCGCTGCTGGCGGCCCGGCGGGGCTACGCCGAGCTGGACGGCCGCAGCGGGTAGCGGTAGCGGCGCAGCAGCGGGCCGGCGGTCACCGCCGCCAGCCACCGGTCCCGGGCCGGCTGCGCCGACCACCACTCGCCGTCTTCCCGGATCACCACCCGGCCGGTCCGCTGCCGGGCCGGGTTCCCGGCGATCGCGTGGCTGACCGGCGCCAGCACCGTCCGCTCGTCGACGAACGCCGAACTCGCCGGTGGCCCGCCGACCAGCGCCGCCACCCGGTCCACCGCCGGCCGCGGGGCGGCGGCGAAGTCCTCGTACCGCAGCCGCAGCCGCCGGTCGGCCGGAGCGCTGCGCAGCACCGCCTCCGCGCCGAGGTTGAGCAGGTCCCAGCGGAGCGTGGCGTCGACCGCCCCGCGCTGGCGGACGGTGGTGCCGGCGGCGCCGCGGTGGCGCCGGGTCCGCCAGGAGTACGCCGAGGCGCGCGGGTCGCGGACCAGGTGCACGTACACCGGCGACACCGCCGGCAGGTCCCGCACGACCAGCGCGTACGACGGCCGCTTGGACGAGTCGACGATCGCCCAGCAGCCGGTGACCTCGGCGATCGCCTGGTAGACCTGGTTCATCACGGCGCGGTAGCGCACCAGCGCCGGCCACCGCTCGGCGCTGCGGCGGCGCAGCAGCCGCGGCAGCCGGGCTTCCCGGACCACCTCCTGCTGCCAGCGCGCGACCTGCGCCGGGTCGACGTGCCGCAGCCGCGCCAGCACTTTTGACCACACTGGACAGTCGCGGATCGGCTCCCCGCACGCGCACGGCGAGTCGTGCGTGAGCACCGGATCCCACAGGAACCGGACCTCACCGGCGAAACAGAACCCGTCGAGCGCCCCGACCGCCTGCGCGAACACGGTGCTACCGCTGCGCCCCCGACCCAGCACGTATACGACTGGAATCCCCGTCATCGACCCGAATATATAACCCGATCGCTCGCGGGCCGGGAGTTCGCGGTCATTCGTGGAACACGCAGCCGCCGGTGGCGCCGCCGCCGATGTTCAGCACCCCGCCGGACAGGTCGGTGCTGCCGACCACGATCGACCCGGCGTAGCCGTCGTGGGCGGTGTACACCCCCCACCGCAGCAGCCACGGCACGGTGCCGGGCCGGTCCGTGGCCGGGAACGGCTCCGGCTCGCCGACCAGCCGCTGCTGCAGCACGTACGGGCCGTCCAGCGCCTCGGTGAGCCGGGCCCGCCACTGCGCGTCGTCGACCTCCCAGCCCAGCACCACCCCCATGCCACTGGCGAGCGAGGCCGGCTTGAGCACCAGTTGCCGGCGCTGGTCGAGCGCGTAGTCGAGCAGCCCGACCCGCTCCCCGCCGACCGTCACCGGCTCGTCCCGGACCATCCGGGTCCACGGCAACAGCCGATCGAGGCTGGTTCGCTCGGCCGGGGTGAGCTGGTCGCGGTACGCCTCGTCGGAGAGCATCGCCAGGGTCGCCTTGTTCATGTAGAGGTCGGTGTCGATCGGGCTGAACAGCGCCACCTCGCCCCGCTCGGCCGCCCGCAGCAACGGGTCGATCAGCGCCGCACAGGCCGGGTCGGCGACGTCGGCCAGCAGGAAGATCCGGTAGAGCAGGTCGACCGGCCGGTCCTCGTACCAGACCCGGCCCCCGTGCACTCGCAGCTGGCCGAGGTGGCAGGCGACCGCTTCGATCCCGTACCGGGCGAGCTCGGCCGCAGCGGCGTGCAGCATCCAGTCGATCTGCGCGTAGCTGCTCGGCTCGTCGACCGCGGCCATGAACACCGGCTGGTCCGGCTCGAGCCCGCACTCGGCCCGGAACGTCGCCACCCCGGCCGCCATCGTGTCCACGTAGGACAGCGAGTTGGCCTTGACGAATTCGGCCACCGCCGGATGCTCCAGGAACAGCTCGTTGAGGATGGCGTTGTCCTGGCCACCGACCGGGCTGCCGAGGTTGAGCTCCATCAGCCGGAAGTCGCTGCCGTCGTGGTAGATGTCCGCCCGGGTCAGCCGGCTCACCGGCCGGCCGGCCCCGCGGGCGGCCATCGCCGCCTGCTGCTCGGTCATCCCGAGCGCCCGGGCGAACGCCGCCACGTCGCCGCCGAACCGGCGCTCCGGCAGCGCCGCCAGCGCACTGTGCAGGTTGGTGAGATCCTCGGTGAGCCGCTCCCGCTCGGCGCGGGTCAGGAACGCCGGCCGGGTCAAGTGCCGGCCCCGGTAGATGGTGTGGATGAGGTCCCGGCGTTGCCGGACGAACCGGGTCAACTCGTCCGGCTCGAGGCGCACCTCGGCGAGGTATCGGTCAGTGAGTCTGTTCCGGGTCATGTTCCGGCTCCTTCGTCGGCTGCTCCTGCTCCGGCGGCGGGGCCGGCTCGACCTGCGCGGTGGTCCCGCCCGGCCGGGTCATCCCGACCCAGGCGAGACCGGCGCCGACCAGGCACGCCGCCACGTACCACCACCACACCTGTTGGCCGGCGAGCCGCCAGCCGGCCAACCCGAGTGCCGGCCCGATCGTCTGGCCGAGCCCGAACGTCGCCGAGACCAGCCCGATGTACCGGCCGCGCAGGTGTTCCGGGCTGATCGCCGCCGGGTGGGCCAGCACGGTCGGGCCGGCGACGATCTCGGCCAGCGACCAGATCAGGGTGCCGATCACGAACGCGGCGACGCCGAGCGGCAGCGTGTAGGCGGCCAGCCCGGCGCCGAGCAGCAGGAACCCGATCAGCGCCACCACCCGGGCCGGCCAGCGCTGGGTCAGCTTGGTGGTGAGCAGCTCGCTAGTGATCACGACCAGCCCGTTCAGCGACAGCACCGCCCCGTACCACCAGGTGTTGAGCCCGGCCGCGGTCATCGCCACCGGCAGCGTGCTCACGTACTGCATGTAGATCGCGAGATTGAGCAGCACCGCGGCCAGGAACAGCAGGTACTTGAGGTCGCCGAGCACCGCCAGGTAGCCGCGGCGGCCGACGTCGGCCGCCGCGGCTGCCGCCGGCTCGCCAGTCGCCGGGGCGCGGCGCGGCAGCGCGACCGCCACCGCCGCGCCGTAGCCGAGCACGATCAGCGCCTCGACCCAGAACAGCAGCGAGTACGAGACCTCCACCAACGCCGCCCCGAGCAGCGGCGCCGCGGTGGTGCCGAGGTTGGTGGCGAACCGCACCATCGCGAACAGCATCACCAGCCGGTGCTTCGGGGTGAGCGTGGACAGCAGCGTGGTGGCGGCCGGCCGGAACGCCTGGCTGACCAGCCCGAGCAGGCCGGCGGCGGCGAGCACCAGCGGGTACGAATCGGCGTAGAGCAGCGCCACCAGCAACGGCGCGGTGCCGAGCAGGCTGCTCACGATGGTCAGCCGGGGGCCGAGCCGGTCGGCCAGCGCACCGCCCACCAGCACCCCGACCACCGAGCCGGCGCCCCACAACCCGAGCGCGACCCCGGCCTCCACCTCCGCGAACCCGCGGTTGGTCAGGAACAGCACCAGGAAGACCTGCACGAACGAGCTGAGCCGCTGCACGAAGATGCCGATGAGCAGCGCCTTGACTGGCAGCGGCGAGTCGCGCCAGGTGACCAGGATGCCCGCATCAGGACTCGACGCCGCTGTCACACTGCGCACCCTAACGGGTGCGGAAAGCAACCAGACTGGACCAACCAGCCAGAACCGGACTGGTCTGTCCAGACAGGAATGTCAGACCATAGAGCCGACCACCGGCTTGGTAAGCAGCGCCGAGGGTGCCCGCTCGATCCCCGGATCGAGCGTGCCGGCGACGAAGATCGCGTGCCAGATGCAGAACACCAGCACCGTCCAGATCTTGCGGGAGTAGTCCGCCTCGCCGCGCCGGTGGGCCGCGAGCAGGTCGCTGACGTACCCGAGGTCGAGCAGCTCACCGGCGCCGGAGCTGGTGAGCAGGTGCTGCGCCCAGTCGTACATCTCGTTCGCCAGCCACACCCGGGTCGGGGTCGGGAAGCCCAGCTTGCGCCGGTTGACGATGCCCGGCGGCACCACCTGCTCCAGGGCCCGGCGCAGCGCGAACTTGGTGTCGGTCGACCGGGGTGGCAGCTTCAGCTCGACCGGGATGGTCGCCGCTACCTCGAACACTTCCTTGTCGAGATAGGGCACTCGCACCTCCAGCGAGTGCGCCATCGACATCCGGTCCGCCTTGACCAGGATGTCGCCGCGCAGCCAGGTGTAGAGGTCGACGTACTGCATGGTGGTGACGTCGTCGAGGTCCGGCACCTCGGCGTAGATCGGGGCGGTGACGTCGGTGTAGCGCACCGACGGGTCGTACCGGCGCAGCAGCCGCTGCTTGTCCGCCTCGGTGAAGATCCGGGCGTTGCCGTAGTAGCGGGCCTCGATCGGGGTGGTGCCGCGCTCCAGGAAGCTCTTGCCCTTGACCCCCTCCGGGATCACCCGGGAAACCGCCCGCAGCCCGCGCTGCACCGGGTCTGGCAGCGCCTGCACCGGCTTCAGCGACAGCGGCTCCCGGTAGATCGTGTAGCCGCCGAAGAACTCGTCCGCCCCCTCGCCGGAGAGCACCACCGTGACGTGCTCGGCCGCCTTCTTCGCTACGAAGTAGAGCGGCACCAGCGCCGGGTCGGCGACCGGGTCGTCCAGGTGCCAGACGATCTTCGGCAGGGCGTCCATCATGTCCTGCGGCCCGATCTTGGTCGGGATGGTGGTCACCTCCAGGTAGCGGGCGGAGGCCTGGGCCACGTCGATCTCCGAGTAGCCCGGCACGTCGTACCCGACCGTGAAGGTGAGGATGTTCGGGTGGAACTCGCGAGCCAGCGCGACGATCGCGGTGGAGTCGATGCCGCTGGACAGGAACGCGCCGACCGGCACGTCGGCGCGCATGTGCACCCGGACGCTTTCCCGCAGAGTTTCGCGGATCCGGTCGTACAGCCGCTGCGGGTCGTCGACCGGGGTGGGCCGGAACACCGGCCGGTACCACCGCTGGATCTCCGGCTCGCCGCCGGGCCGCCAGCCCAGGCTCTCCCCCGAACCGAGCCGGGCGATGCCGTGGTGCATGGTCCGCGGCTCCGGCACGTACTGCAACGTCAGGTAGTGGGACAGGCTGCCGGTGTCGACGCCGGCGTCGCCCTGGCCGGCCGCCGGCGCGAACGGCAGCAGCGCCTTCTTCTCCGACGCGAGGAACAGCCCGTCCCCAGTGACCAGGTAGAACATCGGCTTGATCCCGTACGGGTCGCGGGCGGCGAACGCCCGCCGCTGCCACCGGTCCCAGATCACGAACGCGAACATGCCGCGCAGCCGGTGCACCGCCGCCTCGCCCCAGACGTGGTAGGCGGCGAGGATCACCTCGCTGTCGCCGGCGGTCGCGAACTGGGCGCCGTGCTCGCGGGCCAGCTCCTCGCGCAGCTCCCGGTAGTTGTAGATTTCGCCGTTGAAGGCGAGCAGGTAGCGGCCGTTGGCGTACGGCAGCGGCTGCGGGCTGTTCGCCACGTCAATGATCGACAGCCGCTTGTGGCCGAACACCGCATCGGAGCCGCCGTCGGTGGAACTGACCACCTCCACGCCGGTCTCGTCGGGACCGCGATGATGCAGGGTTTCGAGCGCGTCGGCGACCTTGTCCCGGTAGGCCTCCGCGTTGCCGCTCGAGCTGAAGAAAGCGATCAGTCCACACATAGGGGGCATTTTTGCACGAGGTACGGTCTAACCGTAGCTATTGACAGGAGGAATCCGCGCGATGAACGACGACTTCCACCAGGTAGACGCCGGTGACACCGATCCGGTTGCACAGACCGGTGGTGAACAATCCCACGACCCGGACTTCCCGGAGGCGTACCTGGAGTTCATGCGCACCGGCTGGCGCGAGTCCTCCCTGTCGGTGACCCGGCGGCCGGAGGCTGACCGGTTCGCCGCCCGGCGGGCGGCGCTGGCGGCCGGGTTCGAGGGTGAGACGCTGGTGATCCCGACCGGCCCCGAGCGGGTCCGTGCCAACGACACGACCTACCGGTTCCGGCCGGGCAGCGACTTCGCCTGGCTGACCGGCGACCACGACCCGGACAGCGTGCTGATCATCCGACCCGGCGGCGAGGCGACCCTGTACGCCCGCCCCCGTTCGCCCCGGGACACCGACGAGTTCTTCCGGGACCGGATGTACGGCGAGTTCTGGGTCGGCCGGCGGGCGACGCTGGCGGAGAAGTCCGCCGAGCTCGGGGTCGAGACCGCGCCGCTGGCCGACCTGCCGGCCGCGCTCGGCGAATGCGCCCCGGCCCGCACCCGGGTGCTGCGCGGCCTGGACCCGAGCGTCGACGCCCAGGTGGCGCCGTACGGCGAGGGTCGCGACCAGGAGCTGGCCCAGACCATCAGCGAGCTGAAGCTGGTCAAGGACGACTGGGAGCTGGCCCAGTTGCGGGACGCGGTGGACGCGACCGTCCGCGGGTTCGAGGACGCGGTCCGGGTGCTGCCGGCCGACCGGCCGGTCTCCGAGCGGCTGATCGAAGGGGTGTTCGGGCTGCGTGCCCGGCACGACGGCAACGACGTCGGGTACAACTCGATCGTCGGCGCCGGTGCGCACACCACGATCCTGCACTGGCACCGCAACGACGGGCTGATCCGCCCCGGCGACCTGCTGCTGGCCGACATGGGGGTGGAGAACCGGCACCTCTACACCGCCGACGTCACCCGGACCATCCCGGTCAACGGCCGGTTCACCGCCACCCAGCGGCGGATCTACGAGATCGTGCTCGCCGCCCAGCAGGCCGGCATCGACGCGGTCAAGCCGGGGCTGAAGTGGGAGGACCTGGCGCTGACCGTCAACCGGGTGCTCGCCGAAGGGCTGGCCGAGCTCGGGTTGCTGCCCTGCTCGGTCGAGGAGGCGCTCGACAAGGAGTCCACTGTCTACCGGCGGTGGACGCTGCACGGCTTCGGGCACATGCTCGGCATCGACGTGCACGACTGCGCCAACGCCCGCAAGGAGCGGTACCGGGAG